>NZ_CAMFHB010000063.1 GCF_945952055.1 uncultured Alsobacter sp. | reverse complement strand
TCACGTCGTCAGTGAATCAGAACCGTCCCGCTCGTGCAAAGGTCTCCAGGATGAGCAGGCCGCGCAGCGGCCGTGTCGAAGGACGCACCAGCCACGCTTCCCCTCGCGCCCGCAAGCAGATATGACGACGCTCGCGCGCGACAGGCGCGTGGGTGCCCGCTTGAGTCGGGCTGAGCGGCCCGGAGCAACGACCATGGCGGGACCCGCAACCAGGGCGACCACGAAGACGATGAGCAAAGACGAAGCGATCGACCCCAAGCTGGTGCGTGAACTGGCGCGCCTCCTCGCCGAGACCGACTTGAGCGAGATCGAGGTCGAAAAGGGTGACCTGCGCATCCGCGTGGCCCGCCAGCTCACCGCTGCGCCGGCCGCCGTGATGCATGTTCCCGCCCCCGTGGCCGCGCCGATGCCTGCGGCCGTGGCCGCCCCGGCGGCGGCTCCGGGCAGCGGCAAGACCGAGGCGCCGCCCCATGCCGGCGCGCTGACATCGCCGATGGTGGGCACCGCCTATCGCCGCCCTTCCCCCGAGGCCAAGGCCTTCGTCGAGGTGGGTTCGGTGGTGAAGGTGGGCGACCGGGTGCTCCTGGTCGAGGCCATGAAGACCTTCAACGAGATCGTCGCGAACCGCGCCGGCACCGTGACCGCCGTCCTCGTCGAGGACGGGCAGCCGGTGGAATACGGCGAGCCGCTGATGATCATCGAGTGAGCACCGGATGTTCGACAAGATCCTGATCGCAAACCGGGGCGAAATCGCGCTGCGGGTCCTGCGCGCCGCCAAGGAGCTCGGCATCGCGACGGTCGCCGTGCACTCCACGGCGGACGCCGACGCCATGCACGTGCGCCTCGCCGACGAGAGCGTGTGCATCGGCCCGCCGCCGGCCCGCGACAGCTATCTCAACATTCCCGCGCTGCTCGCCGCCTGCGAGATCACCGGCGCGGACGCGATCCATCCCGGCTACGGCTTCCTCTCCGAGAACGCCCGCTTCGCCGAGATCCTGGAGAGCCACAACATCCACTTCATCGGCCCCAAGGCCGAGCACATCCGCATCATGGGCGACAAGATCGAGGCCAAGCGCACGGCGCGGCGCCTCGGCATTCCCTGCGTGCCGGGCTCGGAAGGCGGGATCACCGACGACGACGAGGCCATGCGGGTCGCGGCCGACATCGGCTACCCGGTGCTGGTGAAGGCCGCCGCCGGCGGCGGCGGGCGCGGCATGAAGGTGGCGCGCAGCGAGGACGATCTCGTCAACGCGCTGCAGACGGCGCGCACCGAGGCCAAGGCGGCTTTCGGCGACGACGCGGTCTACCTGGAGAAGTATCTCGAGAAGCCCAGGCACATCGAGCTGCAGGTGCTCGGCGACGGGCGCGGCGGCGCGGTGCACCTGTTCGAGCGCGACTGCTCGCTGCAGCGCCGCCACCAGAAGGTGTGGGAGGAAGGCCCCTCCCCGGCGCTCAACGCCGACATGCGCGCCAAGATCGGCGACACCGTCGCCAAGGCGATGCAGGAGCTCCAGTATGTGGGTGCCGGCACCATCGAGTTCCTCTACGAGGACGGGCAGTTCTATTTCATCGAGATGAACACCCGCATCCAGGTCGAGCATCCCGTCACGGAGATGATCACCGGGATCGACCTCGTGAACGAGCAGATCCGCCTCGCCGCGGGAGCGCCGCTGTCGTTCTCGCAGGAGGACCTGCAGCTCTCCGGCCACGCCATCGAGTGCCGCATCAACGCCGAGCATCCGGCGACCTTCCGGCCGTCGCCCGGCCGCATCGCCTATTTCCACCCGCCCGGTGGCCTGGGCGTGCGCGTGGATTCGGCCGTCTACCAGGGCTACACGATCCCGCCGAACTACGATTCCCTCGTCGGCAAGCTCATCGTGCACGGCCGCACCCGGACCGAGTGCCTGATGCGCCTGCGCCGTGCGCTCGACGAATTCGTCGTGGACGGGATCGAAACGACGCTTCCGCTGTTCCGCACACTGGTGCGCAATCCGGACATCCAGAACGGCGCCTACGACATCCACTGGCTCGAGAAGTTTCTCGCGACCGGAGGCATGGACGACCCCTCGGGGGCGTGAGCGGAGCGAGCATGGGGCGACAGCGCGACAGCGGCCTCGACATCACCCCCGAACTGCTGCTGCGCGCCTATGCGGCAGGCATCTTCCCCATGGCCGAGAGCGCCGACGATCCGGCGCTCTACTGGGTGGAGCCGCGCGAACGGGGCGTGATCCCGCTCGACGGTTTCCACGTCTCGTCCCGGCTGGCGCGCACGGTGCGCTCCGACGCGTTCGAGATCCGAGTCGACACCGACTTCGAGGGCGTGATCGCGGGCTGCGCCGCCGTGGCGCCCGGGCGCCGGCAGACCTGGATCAACACCCGCATCCGCGCTCTCTACGGCGCGCTGTTCGACCTCGGCCACGCCCACACGGTCGAGGCGTGGCAAGGGGGCCAGCTGGTCGGCGGGCTCTATGGGGTGCGGCTCGGCGCGGCCTTCTTCGGCGAGAGCATGTTCCACACCGCGCGCGACGCGTCCAAGGTCGCGCTGGTGCATCTGGTCGGGCGGCTGCGCGCCGGTGGCTTCGTGCTGCTGGACACCCAGTTCGTCACCGATCACCTGGCCCGCTTCGGCGCGGTCGAGGTGCCGCGCGAGCGCTACCGGCTGCTGCTGGACGACGCCGTGACCCAGCCCGCCGAGTTCTACGCCTGGCCGCGCGGCGTGCCCGTGAGCGGCGAAGAGGCGCTGGCCGCGCTGCGGTAAGGACCGCCTACCGGTTCGGGTTGTTCTGCAGCGGGTCGTAGTTGGGGACCGGGGTGTTGCTGCGCGCCGGGAAGAAGCTCTGGCTCGGGCGGCGCGGTTCCACCGGGACGCCCGCGGGACCGGCCACGCCGATGCGGCCGCCCTCGACGACCGGCGGCGTGCCCGCCGGCAGGCCGGGCTGCTGCTGCTGCTGGCGCTGGCGGCGATCGCTGACCTGGGGCTGCGCGTTGGGCGGCACCTTGTCCGGATCCGGCGCGTCGGGGATGACCACCGTGCCGCCTTTGCAGCCCGTGAGCCAGACGTCGTAGATGGGGTGCTCGATGCCGTGGAGGCCCGGGCTGGAGGCGAAGATCCAGCCGCCGAAGATGCGGCGCGCCTCGTTGGTGAACGTCACCTCGTCGACCTCGACGAAGGCGGTGGTGTTGACCGGCTCCGTCGGCGGACGCGTGTAGCAGACGCGGGTGGTGATCTGCAGCGCGCCGAACTGCACGGTCTCGTCGACCTGCGCCTCGAAATTGATGATGCGCCCGGTGATCTTGTCGAGACCGGCGAAGATCGCGGTGGGGTTCTTGATCTTGTCGGCGAAAGCCGCGCCGGGCAGCGCCACGGCAGTGGCGAAGGCGGCTCCGGCGAGGGCACGGGCAAGGCGCATGGGAGATCGTTCGCTTCGTCGTGTCGGGGGCCTGAGTCGCCGGCCCCTGGCGCGGCGGACGATTAACACGCGGAACAAGGCGGAGAAAGGGCAAGGGCCGCGGCGCGCCGGGACGGCGCCGATCAGTCCCGCGCCTCGCACGCGACCGGGAAATTGACCGACCGCGCGATGAAGCACAGCGCATGGGCGCGCTCGTGGATCGCGTGAAGCGCTTGGGCATCGCCCTTGGAGAGGCTCACCTTCGGGCGCAGCGTCACCCTGGTGAACTGCCCTCCCCCGTCGGCCGCCTCGGCCATCTCGCCGTGGGGCTCGTCCTCGTAGCTCTCGACGACGATGCCGGCTTCACAGGCCAGGTGAAGAAACCAGAGCATGTGGCAGGTGGAGAGGGAGCAAACCAGCATCTCCTCGGGATTCACCCGGGAGGGATCGCCACGGAAGGCGGGATCGGACGAGCCCGCGATGGGCGCCTTGCCGGGCAGCGCGATCACGTGGTCGCGCGAATAGCCCCGGTAGGAGGCGGTGCCCGCTCCGGTGTTGCCGGTCCAGGTGACGGTGGCCGTGTAGGTGTGCGTGCGGGCCATGGTGTCCTCCAGGGCCCGCCGGCGCTCAGGCGCCGGGGGACCAGGCTTCGTAGTCGCCGGTCGCGGGGGGGCGCTGGCCGGAAGCGAGCGTCGAGCCCTTGGGCCGGTAGGCCAGCGGCGTGCCCGTCATGTTGGGCTGCCAGTCCTTCTGCCACTCGCGCGGCTTGTAGCCGTCCTGGCTGGGCGGCACGTCGGTGGTGTTGCGCAACCAGGCATGCCAGCCCGGCGGGACGGAGGTGGCCTCGATCTCGCCTTTGAACACGACCCAGCGCCGCACGACGCCGATGGTGGGGTCCTTCTTGCCGCCGCGCGTCTGGTAGTAGCGGTTGCCGAACTGATCCTCGCCCACAAGCTCGCCGTTGCGCGAGGTGTAGAACTGGGTGCCCAGCGTCTGGCCGTGCCACCAGGTGAAGATCTGAAGCAGGAGTTTCTTCATGCGCGATCCGCCGGTGAGGTGCGCGGGACCCAGTTGGGCCCCCGCCGAAATCGCGCGGACTATGGCGAGAGGGGCGCGTGCTGTCCAGTGCGTCGAAGGACGAGGGTTCACAGGCTCTGCACCGGAGCCTCGCTTGCATGGCAGCCGGCCAGTCTCGGGACCTGACCGCGATTCGTGGCTGAACCACGGCAGTGGGATGACGGTGCCGACGTGATTCACAGGCGAGTCGGTGGACCGAGATTCGCGGAGTGGTGGTGAAGCGGGAGCCCTTTATGCTTGTGATGCCTAGCGTTGCCGGATCCGGCGCAGACGCCCCATCAGCCGGCGGCGCGCGATCGGAAAGCGGGGCCTCCTGTCAAGCGCGGTTCTCCTCATCCCCAGCATCGATCGGTGCATCACGGGGATGACGGGGACGGAGGCGCCAGCCCCCGTTGCGAATCCGCTCGTTGAATCCGATGCTTAGAATGCGTGTGGCGGAAAAAACCCATTCTTAACCTTTCGTTCACTAGATATGGTGTCCACTGCCTTCGCGGACACAAGTTCTTGACGGTTCGGGGGGCTGAAGCCTAGTGTGCCCCCCATGTCGCACGGTGCTGCGGACCCGGGTCTCCCGGGGCTGAAGCTCCCTGTCCGCCGGCTATGGCACCCGCCCGACGAGGCAACACGGGTGCCGGTGCCAGAACCGGAGGACGACCCGGAACACCGGGTCAGGGCAGGTGTTGATCTCGGCGGCCCGGCTGCCGTGTGGCGTTACCAAAGGACTGACATCAGGGGCATGGGGCACGGCGGGACGCCGGCTCTGCGGGCGTTTGCCGCCCGAATCTGGGGAATGAAGATGCGGATCGATCGCCGATACACGACCAGCGGACAGTCACCTTATGCGTCGATCGCGTTCCGGGCCGCCACGAGCGAGATCCGCAATCCGGACGGCTCGGTGGTGTTCCGGCTCGAGAATATCGAGGTTCCGGAGGTCTGGAGCCAGGTCGCGTCGGACGTCCTCGCGCAGAAGTATTTCCGTAAGGCCGGCGTACCGGCGCGCCTGAAGCGCGTCGAGGAGAACGACGTTCCGTCGTGGCTGTGGCGCTCGGTCCCCGACGAGGCCGCGCTCGCAGCCCTGCCCGAGAAGGAGCGCACCGGCTCCGAGATGAGCGCCAAGCAGGTCTTCGACCGGCTGGCGGGCTGCTGGACCTACTGGGGCTGGAAGGGCGGCTATTTCTCCTCCGAGGAGGATGCCCGCGCGTTTCACGACGAGCTGCGCTTCATGCTCGCCCGCCAGATGGTGGCGCCGAACTCGCCGCAGTGGTTCAACACCGGCCTGCACTGGGCTTATGGCATCGACGGGCCTTCGCAGGGCCACTTCTACGTCGACTACAAGACCGGCAAGCTCGTGAAGTCGAAGACGGCCTACGAGCATCCCCAGCCGCATGCCTGCTTCATCCAGTCGGTCGAGGACGACCTCGTCAACGAGGGCGGCATCATGGACCTGTGGGTCCGCGAGGCCCGTCTCTTCAAGTACGGCTCGGGCACCGGCTCCAACTTCTCCAAGCTGCGCGGCGAAGGCGAGCGCCTGGCCGGTGGCGGCCGCTCCTCGGGCCTGATGTCGTTCCTGAAGATCGGCGACCGCGCCGCCGGCGCCATCAAGTCGGGCGGCACCACGCGCCGCGCCGCCAAGATGGTCGTCGTCGATGCCGACCATCCGGACATCGAGGCCTATATCGACTGGAAGGTGCGCGAGGAGCAGAAGGTCGCCGCGCTCGTGACCGGCTCCAAACTCTGCCAGAAGCACCTCAAGGCGGTGATGAAGGCCTGCGTCAACTGCGACGGGCCCGATGACGCCTGCTTCGACCCGGAGAAGAACCCGGCCCTGAAGCGCGAGATCAAGATCGCGCGCCGCTCGCTGGTGCCCGACAGCTACATCAAGCGCGTCATCCAGTTCGCCAAGCAGGGCTACACCGACATCCAGTTCGACACCTACGACACGGACTGGGACAGCGAGGCGTACCTCACGGTCTCCGGCCAGAACTCCAACAACTCAGTGTCGCTGACCGACGACTTCCTGCGCGCCGTCGAGAGCGACGCCGACTGGAACCTCGTGCGCCGCACCGACGGCAAGATCTCCAAGACGCTGAAGGCGCGCGACCTGTGGGAGAAGATCGGCCACGCCGCCTGGGCGTCGGCGGATCCGGGCCTGCACTTCAACACCACCATGAACGACTGGCACACTTGTGCCACCGCCGGCCGGATCCGGGCCTCGAACCCGTGCTCCGAGTACATGTTCCTCGACGACACGGCCTGCAACCTCGCCTCGCTGAACCTGCTGCAGTTCCGTGGCGCCGACGGCAAGATCGAGATCGAGAACTACGAGCACGCCTGCCGCCTGTGGACGGTGGTGCTCGAGGTCTCGGTGCTGATGGCGCAGTTCCCGTCCAAGGCCATCGCCGAGCTCTCCTACAAGTACCGCACGCTGGGGCTGGGCTACGCCAACATCGGCGGCCTGCTGATGACGGCCGGCATCCCCTATGACTCGGCCGAGGGCCGGGCGATCTGCGGCGCGCTGACCGCGATCATGACCGGCGTGGCCTATGCCACCTCGGCCGAGATGGCGCGCGAGCTTGGGCCCTTCCCGGGCTACAAGGAGAACGCGACGCACATGCTGCGCGTGATCCGCAATCACCGCCGCGCCGCCCACGGCCTGTCCTCGGGCTACGAGGGCCTGTCGGTGAACCCGGTGCCGCTCGACCATGCCTCCTGCGCCGACAAGGCGCTGGTCGCCCATGCCCAGGCCGCCTGGGACAAGGCGCTGGCGCTGGGCGAGGAGCACGGCTTCCGCAACGCGCAGGCCACGGTGATCGCGCCCACCGGCACGATCGGCCTGGTGATGGACTGCGACACCACCGGCATCGAGCCCGACTTCGCCCTGGTGAAGTTCAAGAAGCTCGCCGGCGGCGGGTACTTCAAGATCATCAACCAGGCGGTGCCGGAGGCCCTGCGCAGCCTGGGCTACGGTGAAGCCGAGATCGCCGAGATCGTCGCCTACGCGGTGGGACATGCCTCCCTCGCCCAGGCGCCCGGCATCAACCACACCACCCTTCGCGCCCGTGGCTTCACGGACGAGAAGATCGCGGCCGTGGAACGCGGACTGGGGTCGGCCTTCGACATCAAGTTCGTGTTCAACAAGTGGACGCTCGGGGAGGACTTCCTCACCGGGACCCTCAAGGTTCCGGCGGAGAAGTTGGCGGACCCCTCCTTCGAGCTCCTCTCGTTCCTCGGCTTCAGCAAGGCGGACATCGAGGCGGCGAACGTGCACGTGTGCGGCGCCATGACGCTCGAAGGCGCGCCGCACCTGAAGCTCGCCCACTACGCGGTCTTCGACTGTGCCAATCCGTGCGGACGGATCGGCAAGCGCTACCTCTCGGTCGAGAGCCACATCCGCATGATGGCCGCAGCGCAGCCCTTCATCTCGGGGGCGATCTCCAAAACCATCAACATGCCCAACGACGCCACGGTCGATGACTGCAAGCAGGCCTACCTGCTCTCCTGGCGCCTGGCGCTGAAGGCGAACGCCCTCTACCGCGACGGCTCCAAGCTGTCGCAGCCCCTCAACTCGCAGCTCATCGCCGACAACGACGACGAGGACGAGAACGACGAGGCGCTTGCCGCCCTCGTGGCGCAGCCGGCCTCGGCCCGCGCCGCCGCGGTGGCCGAGAAGATCGTCGAGCGCGTGGTGGAGCGCATCGAGCGCCTGCGCGAGCGCGAGAAGCTCCCCGATCGCCGCAAGGGCTACACCCAGAAGGCGATCGTGGGCGGCCACAAGGTGTACCTGCGCACCGGCGAGTACGAGGACGGGCGCATCGGCGAGATCTTCATCGACATGCACAAGGAAGGCGCCGCCTTCCGCAGCCTGATGAACAACTTCGCCATCGCCATCTCGCTCGGCCTCCAGTACGGCGTGCCGCTCGACGAGTATGTCGATGCCTTCACCTTCACCCGCTTCGAGCCGGCGGGCTTCGTGCAGGGCAACGACGCGATCAAGAACGCCACCTCGGTGCTCGACTACGTGTTCCGCGAGCTGGCGATCTCCTATCTGGGCCGCAACGACCTCGCCCATGTCTCGCCGGAGTCGATCGGCTTCGACGCGCTGGGCAAGGGCGAGAACGAGGGCAAGGCTCCGGCCGGCACCCCGACCGCGGCGCGGGTCGTGTCCAAGGGCCTCGTGCGCGGCAAGCCCACGAGCTTCCTGGCCATCGACGGCGGCGCCGCCGCCGTGGAGGCCCGCGGCGAGCTGCGTGCCACCCCGGCCTCGGCGGGCTTCGCCACCGCCGGCGCCACGGCGCTCAAGACCGACGTCGCCCAGCAGGTGGAGCGGGCGCTCGACGAGACCGGCATCGCCAACCTCGCCTTCCAGCCGCCCGCGGCCAAGCGCGAGGAAGCCACCGCCCCGGCCCCGACCTCCGGCTCCCGCCGCGCGGAAGCCCTGATGCGCGGCTACCAGGGTGACGCCTGCGGCGAATGCGGCAACTTCACCCTCGTCCGCAACGGGACCTGCCTGAAGTGCGACACCTGCGGCGGGACGACCGGCTGCTCGTGAGGGGGTGCGCCTAAGACAATGCTGATTGTGTCGGGCCCGCTTCGGCGGGCCCGTTTCGTTCGGGTAGCGGCGGAAGGACCCCTTACGTGGCCATCCGCAGTTCAGTAGTGAATGAAGCTCCCCTCCGGAGCCAACTGCTGGATGAAATCGAACTCGACGCGATTCTGCGTGAGCACGGGAACCCCGGCCTTGCTGGCGGTCAGGTAGATGAGCGCGTCGTTCAGAAGGTCCTTGCGCTGGAATGGTTGCAGGCCCTGCGTCCGGGCCAGGGTGCCGGCAATCAGCCCGGCCTCTGTCCAGATCCCATCGTCCGGGGTCAGCAGGCGCGATGCCGGGATGCTCGCGAAGAGTTCGGCATAGTGGTCGCGCGTGGCCGTCCACGTCTGGTGCCGAGGGTCAGCATTGCCGATGCCGAGAGCGATTTCGCTCAAGCAGACGCTGCAGTGAAACAGCAGGGCGTTCTCGACGAGCGCTCCCACCTGCGGGTCGAGGCGCCCGGCCGCAGCGTTGATGTAGACGTTGGTGTCGAGGACAAGCGCCACGCGCCTGCCACGCAGATCCATGGCGCTGACCTGGGCAGACGGACTGCGGGGAACGAGTGCGTCGCGCTGCCGCTCCGGCTTCCGCCGCCGCAGCGCTGCACGCAGATCAGGTTTCAAGCGTGTGCGCCTTCCCCAGGCGCCCCCGCGTCCGCTTGAGGAAGCGGCCCGCGGGATCCGGTTGGGCCAGCATGGCCAAAGCCAGCGTGCCGAGTTCGCTCATCGAGCTCAGCCCGGTCTCGCGCTTGGCGGCCTCGATCAGGGCCGGCGGCGCCCTGAAGCTCACATGCTCCGACTTCTCGCCGTCGAGGAGCCCGGCGACGCGAGCCTCCTCGAGGAGCGAAGCATGGGCCGCGGCCATCGGCATCCGCGCGGTTCGGGAAGACCCGCGCGTGGATCGCTCCACGCCGGGCCCGCGCTTGGCCGAGGACTTGCGAGGCGTCATGGCGGACTCCGCAGCGGGATGTGTGCACAGGCCGCGATTGTGTCACACACAGGCGGTCTGTTCCACCAACACTGGCCCCTGCCGGCCAGCAATTGTGCTGGACACAGAACGGTGCCGTCACGGCGTTTCGCTTGCAGTGGCGCCGCCGTGTCGGATTGGCCGGCTGTTCACGACGCGGCTGACGCGGCACAATCGGGTCGCGGTGGCTCTCGGAGACTGTCGGATGCGCGTTCCTGTGTCGCAATCCCTGGACGATGTCATCGAGGACCTGCCCCGCCGCTATCCGGGTCCAGGCGGGGCCGTCTGCGTCGTCAAGGATGGTGTGGCCGTCGTCCGCCACGCATGGGGCTTCGCGGATCTCGAACGACGGATCCCCTATACGCCCGCCACGCTGGCGCCGATCTGCTCCATCACCAAGCAGTTCACGTGCGCGACGCTTCTGTCCGTCGCACCGGACCCGTCGATTCTCGATGGCGTGATCGCCGCTTCCCTCCCTCGGCTCGAGGGCGAGAGGCCGAGCACTCTCGATCTGGCCAATAACCAGTCGGGGCTGCGCGACTACTGGGCGCTCACAGTGCTGGCTGGCGCGATGCCGGAGGGCGTCTTCACGCTCGCGGACGCCAACGCCCTGGTCAGGCTCACCAGCAGCCTGCATTTCAGGCCGGGAACGGCCTACTCGTATTCGAACGGCAATTTCCGGATGCTGGCGGCCGCCATCGCCGAACGTTCGGGCCGCGACTTCGGCGAGCTCCTCATCGACCGGATCGCCGGCCCCGCCGCCATGAACACCGCCGTGTTCCAGGCCGATACCGGTGCGGTTCCCGGCGGAGCCATGGGATATGAAGGAACGATGGCAACCGGATGGAGGCCGGGCGTCAATCGCATCCACTGGTGCGGTGATGCGGGCCTCCATGCCTCGCTCGACGACATGATCGCCTGGGAGCAGTTCATCGACCGCACGCGCGATGACCCCGACGGTGTCTACGGCAGGCTGTCCGCCCCGGTGACCTACAGGGACGGCTCACCGGCCTCCTATGGTCTGGGTCTCTCCCGCAAGACGGTCTGGGGCCGCGCGATGACACGCCACGGCGGTGCGATCCGCGGGTGGCGGTTGCAACGTCTGCACGTTGCTTCGGAACGATTGTCGGTTGCTGTCGCATTCAATCACGAAAGCGACAGCAAGGGCGCCGCGATGCGCGTTCTCGCGTCGGCACTGGGAGAAGCCGAGCCGACGACCACGCCGGTGCCCGGCAGTACAAGCTTTTTCGAAGGACATTGGCTCGACCAGGACACCGGCCTGCTGCTCGAGGTCGTGCGTGAGTCCTCGGGAGCGCTGCGGACCGTCTACGGCGGTGTGGCCGACAGCTTGGCCATCGGACACGACGGCGTCGCGCGCGGCTCGGACATGGCTCTGGCTCCCGACGGCACCATGCTCGCCATCACCCGGGCTGCCGACGCGATCCGATCGCGCGCCGCCCGCCTGTCCGGCCCCGCAGCCACGGACGTCGCCGGCACCTACCACTCGCCCGAACTCGAAGCGGACATGGAGGTCGTGGATGCCGGCGGAAGCTGGTTTGCCGGCTTCTCGGGACCGCTGGGAGACGGACCGCTCATGCCGCTCACGCCAGCAGCAGGTGATGTCTGGCGCCTGGCTTGCCATCGCTCGCTGGACGCGCCGGCGCCGGGCGAGTGGACGGTCCAGGTCCGACGCGATCCGGGAGGGGCGGTGCGTTCCCTCTCCGTCGGCTGCCTCCTGGCGAGAACGGTCGTGTTCGAGCGTCGCTGAGGGGCACGAGGAGACGGCCGGGATCCTGCCGTCAGCGCTGCTCCCCCCCAGCCCCCTCTCACCACCCCCAACTGCCCGGCGCGCCCTTGAACGGGCCGGCGACCTTGCTCGTGATCCAGCCGCCATAGAAGTCGCCTTCCTGCGGCACGACTGTCTCGCCGTCGACCGTGCAGCAGTCGAAGGGGCGGGCGTAGAAGGCGACGTGGTCGCGCAGCAGAGCGAAGGGTGGTGTCGGGTCCGGGTAGCTCCAGCCGACGCGGGCCAGAACGGTGTCGCCGACCACGACGTCCCAGTAGGCCGCCCTGCCCTTCCATTCGCAGACGGAGCTGCCGGTGGCTTGCCGCAGGACGCCGGGGCGGATGTCGGACGGCGGAATGTAGTAGCTCGGCGGGTGGCTCGTCTCGAGCGTGCGGATGGCCGATCGCGTGTCGGCGATGACGAGGCCCGCGTGCTCGATGACGATGTGGGCCGAGGTTGGCTCGGCGATGGCCGGGCGGGGATAGCGCCAGACGCTTTCCTGGCCGGGCGCGACGGGATCGGGCTGCGGTGTCATGGGGTGTCCTCCTTTGCACGACACGCCGGACGTGGCTCGGCGCAGCGGAAAGGCAAGAGTGGACGCGCGCTCGATCAGGTCGGCCCGGACGGGCCGACCAATCCCTCGAAGGCGGAGCGAACGCCGGGGTCGATCATCGCCAGGCCCTTCGCTACACGCTCGCGCCACTTCGGCCCACGGTCCTGCAATTCGTCCCACGCGTCACGCAACTCGTGGGGCTTCTGCTGGATCAGTGCGGCCATGAGCTCTTGCGCCTGCGCGAGATCCTTTCTCGATTTCGCGTAGGAGACGGCATCGGTGGCCTGTCGCCGCTGGCTGACGATCAGCTTGTGCAGGCAATAGCGTTCGGGGGCCGGCACATTGACCGCGATCCCCAGCCCATGGAGGATCACGGCCGGGATCTCCCGGTAGATCAGGAAGTCCAGATGCCGCAGGGGTCTCGCATCGGTCTTCAGGGCGGGAAGGTGAACGAGCGCATCCCCGTCAGGGCCGCGCTTGGGGGTCAGGATCTCGACCTGGTAGGTGCCCAGGCGATATCGCCAGGCCTTGGTCGGCTCGAAGGTCTCGGCAATCGCGTCGGCTGAAGGATCGACCTGCCTCAGGATGTCAAGGAAAGGCGTGGCCACGGCGTCCCCGACCGCGATCGAGATCGCATCGAACTGCGCGACGTCGAGGTCCTGGGTCATGAAGTTGCGGTCCTGCAGCTTCGCGCCGAGAAGCCCCGCATAAGCCTGGTAGGCGACCGTGCCGACGACGACCGCCCGCATCCTGAAGATGCCCGCAGCCTCTAGAGCTTCGAGAATGGCGCCGGTGCGCGCATCGGGCCCCTTGAGACCGGCCCGCTGCAGTCCCGTCACGAGTGTACGCCGTTCCCGGCGGCTCTCCTTTTGCTCGCCGTGCCTTCGGATCCGCTCCTCCAGTTCGGGGCTGTCGGGTCCGACGTACCGGTCGCGCCGGTTCCCCCCCTCCATCGGTGTCCTGAAATACCAGTAGCGGCGGCCCTTGATCGTTCGCGAGACGAAGTTTCCGGTAGAGGCAAAATCCGACTGCAGCCGACCCAAATGGGCAATGTCGACCAGTTGGGCATACATCGTCTGGAACTGCAGGGAGAGCATCGCGGACATGGCGGCCTCGTCGAGTTACCCCACAAACTATCATTTGTGGGGTAACTCGACAAGGGTTCGTTACCCCACAACGCACTTTTTGTGGGGTAACCCGCTTCCTCCGTCCGCTCACCCGTCAGGGCGTCGATCGCCCCGCCGCCATCTCCGCCAGCAACGCCACGTGCACGTCCAGCGCGTCGATGACCGGGTAGCCCGGCTCCGCCCCATCGAAGGCGAGGTTCAGGTCGGTGCCGGCGAGCACGATGGCCTGGGCTCCCTCCGCCATCATCCGGCGGCCCGCGTCGAGAAGGAGCGCGCGCTGGGCCGCGGTGCAGGTGCCGGCGACGGCGACCTCCTGGTAGGTCTGGCCGATCGTGTCGATCTCGCCATCGAGCGCCAGGGCACGGGTTTTCCGCAGCTGGCCGTAGAGCCGCGTGCGCATGATCACGCGGGTCCCGAGAAGACCGACGCTGCCGATGCCTTCGGCGGCGAAATGGTCGTCGAGGGGCGTCACGCCCGACACGAGCGGGACCGGCGACAGCGCGGCGAGTTCGTCGAAGCAGAAGTGCGCGCCCAGCGAGGTCAGCGCCACCGCGTCGCAACCCGCATCGGCGAGCCGGCGGACCAGGGGCAGGAACGCCTCCGCCTGCTCCTGGCGGCGGTCGGCGAGGTTGTTGCGGATGAGCTCCTGGATGTCGCCATGGGCGATGGTCAGGTCCAGCCGCCCTGCCCCGCGCCGGGCCACCGCCGCCGTGAGCCGCTGGTAGTAGACGACTGTCGCCGCGACCCCGATGCCGCCGATGAGACCTATATGCATCGCGTCCTCCTCACCGCCTGGCTTCCGTGGCGATGCGCACGGCGAGCGCCGCGAGCACCGTGCCCATGATCCAGCGCTGCACGAGCAGCCAGCCGGGCCGCCTTGCGAGGAACAGGGCCATCGTGCCGGCCGCCAGCACGATGCAGGCGTTCACCGACAGGCTGATCGCGATCTGGACGAGGCCCAGCGCAATCGACTGGGCGAGCACGTTGCCGGTCTCGGGCGTCACGAACTGCGGCAGCAGCGAGAGGTACATCACCGCGATCTTCGGGTTCAGCAGGTTGGTGACGAGCCCCATCGCGAAGAGCCTCCGGGGCGAGTCGGCCGGCAGCTCGCGCACGTGGAAGACCGAGCGCCCACCGGGGCGCACCGCCTGCCAAGCCAGCCAGAGGAGATAGACGGCGCCCGCGAGGCGCAACGCGTCGTAGGCGAAGGGCACGGCCATGACGAGCGCGGTGATGCCAAGCGCGGCACACAGCATGTAGACGAGGAAGCCCGCGGCCACGCCCGCCAGCGACACGAAGCCGGCCGCCCTGCCCTGGCACACCGAGCGTGAGACGAGGTAGAGCATGTTCGGCCCCGGCGTGAGCACCATGCCCAGCGCCACGACGGCGAAGGCGAGGAGATTGCTGGCGGTCGGCATGCTAAGTCCCGAGCGGCTGCTGGCTGGGGCGATCCTCTGCTTCCGCGGCGGCCGGCGCAACCGGCAACACCCACCGACCGGATCATTCGATGACAGACGACCTGCAAGCCCTCGCCGCCCGCCTGGAGACGCTCGAGGTCCGCTGCGCCTACCAGGACCAGGCGATCGAGGAGTTGAACGAGATGGTCGTCCAGCAGTGGACGAAGCTCGACCATGCGCTGCGCAAGGTGGCCGAGCTCGAGGAGCGGCTCAGGGAGATGCGCGAGTCGCAGGGGCACGACGTCCAGGACGAGCCGCCCCCGCCGCATTACTGATATTGCCATTCCAGAATTCAACTTGCCGAAACCGTTAACTCGGCTTCACCATGGCCGCTCCGGTTCTCCCGCGGAGGTTGTGGAAATGGGCGTCATCATCTGGCTCTTCATCGGAGCCGTCGGCGGTTGGCTTGCGGGCCTGATCATGAAGGGCGCGGGCTTCGGCCTGCTCGGCAACATCGTCGTGGGCATCGTCGGCGCGGCTCTGGCCGGCGCCATCCTGCCGCGCCTGGGCCTGTTCATCGGCGGCGGCGTCATCGGCGACATCATCAACGCCGCGATCGGCGCCTGCATCCTGCTGTTCATCATCGGGCTGGTGAAGCGCGCCTGAGGGCGGGCTTGCGACGGGGGCCCGCAGGTGGCTTCCAGTTTGCGGCAACCCCTCAGCCGTCTTGGCCGGGCCTGGCCCGGGCAGGACGGCCGAGAGGTCGTCGCGAACCTGAGAATGAGCCGAGGTGCGTCACGGGTGGAGGGTATAGCCGTCCCCCTCACACGATCAGCGCCTCGATCGGGATGGGAAACTGGCGCACGCGCACGCCGGTGGCGTGCCAGACCGCGTTGGCGACGGCGCCCGCGGAACCCGTGACGCCGATCTCGCCGACACCCTTGATGCCCAGCGCGTTGACGTGCGGGTCCTCCTCAGCGACCAGGATCGCCTCCAGCGACGGGACGTCGGCATTGACCGGCACGTGATACTCGCCGAGATCGGCGTTCAACACGCGCCCGGTGCGCGGATCGACGACGGCCTTCTCGTGGAGCGCGAAGGACACGCCCCAGATCATGCCGCCGAGATACTGGCTGCGCACGAGGTGCGGGTTGACGATCCGGCCCGCGGCGAAGGCCCCGACGAGGCGCGTGGCGCGGACCTGGCCGAGATCGGGATCCACCTTCACTTCGGCGAACACCGCGCCGTGGGCGTGCTTGGCATAGTCGCCCGCCGCCGGCCCGCCGTCGCTCGACGATCCCTTGCCTTCGACCTCGGCAAGCCCGGCACGGTCCAGGATCGCCGAAAACGTCTCGCCGCGCGTCTCATCGTCGCGGCGCAGGAGCCGCCCGCCGCGGGCCACGACGCCGGCATTGCCCGCGCCGAACAAAGGCGAGCGCTCGTCGCCCATGGCGAGTTCCGCCAGCCGGGCGATCACCGCCGCCCCGGCATGGTGGATCGCCATGCCGGCGGTGGCCGTGTGGGCAGAGCCGCCCGCGATGCCGGCGTCCGGCAGGTCGGAATGACCCGCGCGGAAGTCCACCGCGTCGATGTCGAGGCCGAGGCTGTCGGCGGCGATCTGGGCGAAGGCCGTCCAGGCCCCCTGCCCCATGTCGTGCGCCCCTGTCTCGACGATACCGCGGCCGTCGCGGCGAATGACGGCGCGGGCCTGCGCCTCGAACATCAGGGCCGGGAAGGTCGCCGTGCCGACGCCCCAGCCCACCAGCAGTCCCTGCTCGTCGCGCATCGTCCGCGGCGCGAGCGGCCGGCCCTCCCAGCCGAAGCGGCGGGCCCCCTCCTCGTAGCAGGCGCGCAGCGCCTTGGAGGAGAACGGCTTCCCGGACATCGGCTCGGTCTCGGCGTAGTTGAGGAGGCGGTAGGCCAGCGGATCCATGCCGCAGGCCGCCGCCATCTCGTCGATGGCGCTCTCCAGGGCGATGGAGCCGGGCGCCTCGCCGGGCGCGCGCATGAACAGCGGCGTGCCGGTGTCGAGCCGCACCGCGTCGTAGGACGTGCGGATGGCCGGGCTCGCATAGACCGTGTGCGACACGTCGGACGCAGCCTCGAAGAAGTCGTCGAAGCGGCTGCTCGCCGTGCGGGTGTGATGGTGCACGGCCGTGAGCCGGCCCTCGCCGTCCGCCCCAAGGCGCAGCGTCTGGCGCGTCGGCGCCCTGTGCCCGACGGGGCCGTACATCTGCGCCCGGCTGAGCACCAGCTTCACCGGCCGCCCCACCAGGCGCGCCGCCAGGATGCCCAGCACCTGCGGCCCGGAGAGCATGCCCTTGGAGCCGAACCCGCCGCCGAGGAACGGGCTGCGGATCGCGACCGCCTCCGGCTTCAGGCCGAACAGGCCGGCGATGCGGCCGCGGGCCATGGCCAGGCCCTGGCTGGGCGTGTCGATGGACAGGCCGTCTCCGGTCCACTCCGCGACGATGGCGTGCGGCTCCATCGCGTTGTGGTACTGCGCGGGCGTGTCGTAGGTCGCCATGACACGGTGGACGGCCCCGGCGATCCCCGCCTCCACGTCGCCGACCGCCAGGTCGGCCGGGCTGCCGACCCCCACGGCCCTGGGCACGAAGACCTCGCCGTCCGCAAGCGTCGCGGCCGGAGCCTCGGCCTCGTAGCGGGGCGCCAGCAGCGCCGCCCCTTCCGTCGCCGCCTCCAGCGTCTCGGCGATGACGACCGCGATGGGCTGGTTGGCGTAGCGCACCCGGTCGTTCTGCAGGAGATCCATGCGGAACATGAAGGGATGGTGCTTGGCGTCCGGATCCTGCGCCAGCGCGGGCCGGTTGGCCGGCGTCATCACCTCGATCACGCCGGGATGGGCCTTGGCGGCCGCCACGTCCAGCCCGGCGACGCGTCCGCGCGCCACCGTGCTCACGGCCATGGCGGCATAGGCGAGCCCCGGCGGACGGTGATCGGCAGCATAGCGTGCGGCGCCCGTGACCTTGAGCTCGCCGTCGCGGCGGGTCACGGGCTGGCCGATGTTGGAACCGTGGCGGGCATGGGCCGAGCCCTGGGCCGTTTCGCGGATGGGAAGCGTCTCAGCCATGGAGGGCCACTCCGGTCGTGGAGGCGAAGGGGGATGCCGGCAAGGCGGGCGCGAAGTCCGGCGTGCCGGCCGCGGCGAGCCGCAGGACGCGGGCCACGGCGCGGCGGCCGAGCTCGATCTTGAAGGCGTTCTCGCCCGAAGGCCGCGCCTCGGCGAGCGCCAGCTCGCCCGCGCGGTGGAATGCGGCATCGTCGGCCACCTCCCCCACGAGGGCGGCCTCGGCGGCCGCGGCGCGCCAGGGCCGTGCGGCGACGCCGCCCAGCGCGATGCGCGCCTCGGCGATCCGGCCGCGGTCGAGCCGCAGCATGGCCGCGGCGGAGACGACGGCGAAGGCGTAGGACGTGCGTTCCCGGACCTTGAGGTAGCGTGCATGCGGGGCGAAGGCCTTGCCGTGGCCCGGCAGGCGCACGGCGGCGACGATCTCGCCCGGCTCCAGCGCCGTCGTGACCTGCGGCTCGTCGCCGGGCAACCGATGGAATTCACCGAACGGCACCTCGCGCGCCCCGGCCGGGCCGACGATCTCGACGACTGCGTCGTGTGCCGCGAGAGGCACGCACAGGTCCGACGGATGGGTGGCGATGCAGGCCTCGCTCCAGCCCAGCACCGCGTGCAGCCGGTTCTCGCCGCCGCGCGCGTCGCAGCCCGTGCCTGGCCGGCGCCGGTTGCAGGCGCTGGCGGGGTCCGCGAAGTAGGCGCAGCGCGTCTCCTGCAGCAGGTTGCCACCCAGCGTCGCCATGTTGCGCAGCTGCCCGGAAGCCCCCGACAGCAGCGCCTCGGCGATTGCCGGGTAGGCCCTGGCGAAGGCAGGGTCGGCCGCCAGCGTGGCGTTGCGCACGAGCGCGCCCACGCGCACGTCGCCGTCCTCCAGCACCGTGACGGCGGAGAGATCGGGAAGACGAGTGATGTCGACGACCACGTCCGGGCGGCGCGCGCCCGTCTTCATGAGGTCGAGCAGGTTGGTGCCGCCCGCGAGATAGGCGGCGCCGGGGCGCGCCCCCGCGGCGAGCGCCTCGTCGAGGGTGGAGGGCCTCACATAGGCGAAGCGCTTCATGCCGCACCTCCCTTGCCCGACAGGATCTTGCTGGCGTCGCGCACCGCCTCGGTGATGCCGGCATAGGCGCCGCAGCGGCAAAGGTTGCCGCTCAGGCCCTCGCGGATGCGCTCGGGATCGTCCAGCGGGCCCGCCTCGGCCATGAGACCGATGGCGCTCATGATCTGGCCGGGGGTGCAGAAGCCGCACTGGAAGCCGTCATGGGCGATGAAGGCCGCCTGCACCGGGTGCAGCGACCCGTTCCGCGCGACACCCTCGATGGTCAGCACGTCGCTGCCGTCGACGGTGAGCGCGAGCGTGAGGCAGGCGTTCACCCGCCGGCCGTCGACGAGCACCGTGCAGGCGCCGCACTGGCCGCGGTCGCAGCCCTTCTTGGCGCCGGTGAGGCCCAGGCGCTCGCGCAGGAGATCCAGCAGGGTGACGCGCGGATCATCCAGCGCGACGGTTTTCTCCTCACCGTTGACGGTGAGCGTCAGGGAATGGGTCATGAGAGCTCCAGGCGGGTTCGCCGCTGGCCGGCGCAGCGCGTGATCGGAACATGGGGCAGTGGCGGACGTGTGACGAGCCCCCGCCGTCATGGCAGGTCTGCACCGTCACAGCTTGCAACGGCGGATGCGCGCCGAAGGTTGCCTGCGGGCGGCCCTCTCAGGACACCGCCCGGACGACGAGATAGGTGCCTGCGCCGATCAGGCCCGCCGCCGGCAGGGTCAGGACCCAGGCGAAGACGATGTTGCTCGCGACGTTCCACCGCACCGCCGAGGTGCGCCGCGCGGCGCCCACGCCGACGATGGCGCCGGTGATGGTGTGGGTGGTGGAGACGGGCACGCCGAGCCAGGTCGCCAGGAACAGCGTCATCGCCCCACCGGTCTCGGCGCAGAAGCCCTGCATGGGCGTGAGCCGCGTGATCTTGGACCCCATGGTGTGGACGATCCGCCACCCGCCGAACAGGGTGCCGAGCGCCATGGCCGCCTGGCAGGAGATCACCACCCAGAACGGCACGTGGAAGCCGCCCGGCATGTAGCCCTGCGAGTAGAGCAGAACGGCGATGATGCCCATGGTCTTCTGCGCGTCGTTGCCGCCGTGGCCCAGCGAATAGAGCGCGGCGGAAATGAACTGCAGGGTGCGGAAGGTCTTGTCGACGGCCAGCGGCGTCGAGCGCACGAAGATCCACGACACGGCCGCCACGAGCAGGAGCGCGAGCACGAAGCCGAAGAGCGGCGACAGGACGATCGCCGCGGCCGTCTTGCCGAAACCCGACCAGACCACCGCGCCGAAGCCGGCGCGCGCGATGCCGGCGCCCACGAGCCCGCCGATGAGCGCGTGCGAGCTGCTGGACGGAATGCCCAGCACCCAGGTGATCACGTTCCAGGCGATGGCGCCGGTCAGCGCCGCGAAGATGACGCCCGGCGTGACGATGTCGGGCGTGACGATGCCCTTGCCGACCGTCTCGGCCACGGTCAGGCCAAAGAACAGGAACGCGATGAAGTTGAAGAACGCCGCCCAGAACACCGCGTAGGACGGGCGAAGGACCCGGGTCGACACGATCGTGGCGATCGAGTTGGCCGCGTCGTGGAGGCCGTTGAGGAAATCGAAGGCGAGCGCGACCGCGATGAGGCCGACGAGGATCGGAAGGCTCAGGATCTCGGTCATGGCGCCCGGCCCCTCACAGGTGCTCGATGACGATGCCGTTGATCTCGTTGGCGACGTCCTCGAAACGGTCCACCACCTTCTCCAGGTGGTCGTAGATCTCCACGCCGACGATGAAGGCCATGGCGTTGCCGTCCTTGTGGCGGCGGTAGAGCTCGCGCAGGCCCTCGTCGTGCAGCTGGTCCGACCGCTCCTCCAGCTTCACGACCTCCTCGGTGTAGCTGTTGATGGCCGAGGCATGCCGGCCGATCTCGCGCAGGTACGGCAGCGCCACGGCGGTGCGCCGGGCGGCGTCGACCGCCAGCCCCGCGATCTCGCGCATCGGCGGATCGAAGGTGCGGGCCTCGAACAGCGTGATGGCCTTGGCCGTCTTGTTCATCTGGTCGATGGCGTCGTCCATCGACTGGATGAGGTCCTTGATGTCGCTGCGGTCGAATGGCGTGATGAAGGTGCGCCGCACGGCCACCAGCACGTCGTGGGCGATGGCGTCGGCCCGGGCCTCGTGGGTGACGATCTCCCTGCACCAGTGCGGAACCTGTTCGCCGCCCTGGAGCATGGCGTGCAGAGCGTCGGCACCCGCCACCAGCGTCTGCGCGTGCTTCTCGAAGAGGTCGAAGAAGGCGTCCTCGCGGGGCAGGAGCTTCTGGAACCAGCGCATCATGACCGGGATCTCCACGCGGCAGTCGGCCGGATCGCCGCACTCGGCCCGGCACCGCCCTTCCATGTCCCATAACGCCGCCGATGACCATTGTGACGTTCGTACGACGGCGACTTTTCCCCATGGCACTCATGGACAATTCGTCGGAATCCGTTCGCCGCCGTGCCACCCCGGCCGGGAGCGTGTAGAAGGACCGCCTGCCAACACCGGAGTGCCCATGGCCACCTTCGCCTTCGACACGGTCATCGACCGCCTTGGAACCGGCAGCTCGAAGTGGTCGCGCCATCCCTCGGACGTGCTGCCGATGTGGGTGGCGGACATGGACTTCGCCGCGCCGCCGGCCGTCGTCGCCGCCCTGCAGGACCGGCTCGCCCATCAGGTGCTCGGCTATGCGGTGGCGCAGGACGGGCTGCGCGAGACCATCGTCGCGGCGATGGCGCAGCGCTACGGCTGGACGATCGCGCCCGAGGACCTCGTCTTCCTGCCGGGCGTGGAGCCCGGCTTCAACATGGCCCTGCGGGCGCAGCTGCAGCCGGGCGACGGCGTGACCGTGCAGACGCCCATGTACCGGCCGATCCTGTCGGCTCCGGGCCACTGGGGGCTCGTGCGCCACGACGTGCCCCTGGTGCCCGGCGAGCGCCGGCACGGGCTCGACGTCGACGCGCTGTCGGCGGCGCTCGACCGCTCGAAGGCCTTCCTGTTCTGCCACCCGCACAATCCGACGGGGCGGACCTTCGACCGCGCCGATCTGGAGGCCATCGCCGAGGCGTGCCTCGTCCGGGACGTGGCCATCATCTCGGACGAGATCCATTGCGACCTGCTGTTCGACGGGCGGCGCCACGTTCCCCTGGCGTCGCTGTCGCCCGAGGTCGCCCGCCGCACGATCACGCTCATGGCGGCGAGCAAGACCTACAACATCGCGGGGTTGAAGACGGCCTTCGCGATCATCCCGGACCCTGACCTGCGCGCGCGGTTCGCGGCGTGCCGGCTCGGCATGGTCGACAGCGTCAACGCGCTGGGCCTGGTGGCGACGCAGGCGGCCTTCCGCGACTGCGAGCCCTGGCGGCAGGCGCTCCTGGCCTATCTCGGCGCCAACCGCGACCACCTGATGCGCGAGCTCGCCCGCCGCTTCCCCACGATCCGCTGCATCGCGCCCGAGGCGACCTTCCTGGCCTGGCTCGACTGCGCCGCGCTGGGGCTGCCCGACCCGCAGGCCTTCTTCCTCGAGAAGGGCCGCGTCGGCTTCAGCGCGGGGCACGAGTTCGGCACGCCCTACGGCCAGCACGTCCGCCTCAACTTCGGCTGCCCGCGGGCGCTGCTCGACGAGGGGCTGGACCGGATGGAGCGGGCGCTGGCGGGGCGGTGATCGCTTCCCTCACTCCCTCCACCGTCATGGCCGGGCTTGTCCCGGCCACCCACGACTTCGGTCCGGCAGCGCAAGTCGTGGTGCCCGGGCCAAGCCCGGGCATGACGGCTGAGAGAGTGCGGCAAAAAAACTAGCCGGCGAGCCTCTCCGCCTCCTGCACGAAGTGCCCGGGCCCCGCCTCCACGTAGCGCCGGACGGGCGGAACGAAGCCAACCGGGCGCACCGGGCTCGCGATCTCGCGGGGCGGCGGGGCGCCGGCGCCGTGGCGGCGGGCGGGGTCCATGGCGGGCACGGCGGCCAGGAGCCGCTTCGTGTAGGGGTGGCGGGGGTTGCCGAACACGGCGGCCCGGGGGCCGATCTCGACGATCTCGCCGGAATACATCACCGCCACCCGGTGGCTGACGCGCTCCACCACGGCCATGTCGTGGGAGATGAAGAGGAGCGCGAGGCCGAGTTCGGCCTGGAGCTCGAGGAGCAGGTTCACGACCTGGGCCTTCACCGACACGTCCAGCGCCGACACGGCCTCGTCGGCCACCACGAGGCGCGGCTGCAGGGCGAGTGCACGGGCGATGGCGATGCGCTGCCGCTGGCCGCCGGAGAACTCGTGCGGGAACCGGGCCGCCATGGCGGGGTCGAGGCCGACCCGGCGCAGCAGCTCGGCCACGCGGTCGCGGGCCTCGCCGCGGTCGGCCTTGCCGAGCGCCAGCAGCGGCTCGACCAGCGCCTCGCCGATGCGCAGGCGCGGGTTGAGGCTGGCGAAGGGGTCCTGGAAGATCATCTGGGCCAGGCTGCGCTGCCGGCGCAGCGCCTCGCCCTCCAGCGCCAGCACGTCCTGGCCGTCGACTCGGATCGCCCCGGACTTCGGCTCGACGAGGCGCAGGATGCAGCGCCCGGTCGTCGACTTGCCGCAGCCGGATTCGCCGACGAGCGCCAGCGTCTCGCCGGCCGACACCGTGAAGGAGACGTTCTCGACGGCGTGCACGCGCTCGCGCACGCGGCCCAGGACGCCCTTGCGCAGGTCGAAGCGGGCCACGAGGTTCTCCACCTCGAGCACAGGCGCCGCGTCCGCCGCGACCGCCGGCATGTCGCGGGCCGGTGACTGGCCGCCCGTCTCCGCATCGACGATCGGGAAGGTCGCGGGCCCCGGATGGCCGGCCATGGTGCCGAGGCGCGGCACGGCGGCCAGGAGCGCGCGGGTGTAGGGCTGGGCGGGATGATCGAACAGGGCCGCCGTCGGCTCGCTCTCGATCATCTTCGAGCGGCGCATCACGAGGGTGCGGTCGGCCATCTCGGCCACCACGCCCATGTCGTGGGTGATGAACACCACCGCCATGCGGTCCTCGCGCTGGAGGTCGCGCAGCAGCGCCAGGATCTCGGCCTGCACGGTCACGTCGAGCGCCGTCGTCGGCTCGTCCGCGATCAGCAGGCGCGGCCGGCAGGCGAGCGCCATCGCGATCATGACGCGCTGGATCATGCCGCCGGACAGCTGGTGCGGATATTCGTCGAAGCGGTTCGAGGCGCTGGGAATCCGCACCCGGTCGAGCAGGGCCACGGTCCTCGCGCGAGCGGCCGCCTTGTCGAGCCCCTCGTGCCGGCGCAACGCCTCGGCGATCTGCCGGCCCACGGTCAGCACCGGGTTCAGCGAGGTCATGGGCTCCTGGAAGATCATGGCCATGTCGCGCCCGCGCACGCGCTCCATCTCGGTCTCGGGCAGCGCGAGGAGGTCGCGGCCTTCCAGGAGAACGGAGCCGGTCACGCGGGCGGTGCGCTCCGGCAGGAGGCGCATGGTCGCAAGCGCCGTCACGCTCTTGCCGGAGCCCGACTCGCCGACGATGGCCAGCGTCTCGCCGGCATCGACCCGGAACGCCACGCCGTCGACCACGGTCGACCACGCCCCGGCCCGGCGGAAGCTGACGGTGAGATCGTCGACGGCGAGAATGGTCACGCAAGGCTCTCCGGTTGTACCACCTGCGGCGGCGGGCGATCATGCCCGCGTTGCAAGCCGGGGACCAGCCATGACGGACACTCACCGCCAGCGCGTGCTGCCGACGCCTCTGGAGGCGGACGCGTTGATGAAAAGCGGGAGGCCCGTCCGCGTCATCGCGGTGCAGTCGATCAACCACTACACGGGCCGCCCGTCGGTGCGCGACCGGCGAGTGCCCGGCGCGGTCGATGCGGAGGCCTACACCGACTTCCAGTCGCCTCCCTCTCCCGAGGCCGGCCAGCGCCCCCTGCCGCGCATCGAAACGCTGCAGGCGGCCGCGCGGCGCTGGGGGCTGACCCACGATCACACCGTCATCGTCTACGACGACGATCGCAGCCTGACCGCCGCGCGCGCCTGGTGGGTGCTGCGCTGGGCGGGCCTGAAGGACGTGCGCGTCCTCGACGGCGGGCTGTGGGCCTGGGAGAAGGCCGGCCTGCCGACGGCGTCCGAACCCGGCCGGCCCGCGCCCAGCGATATCGTGCTGACCCCTGGCAACGTTCCCGAATTCGGCCCGGACGAGGCCGCGCGCTTTGCCGAGGCCGGGGTGCTGCTCGACGCTCGCATCCGCACCAACTACATCGGCGGCCCCGTGCCGGCCGGCCAGCCCCCGCGCGGCCATATCCCCGGCGCCCTCAGCGCGCCCGCGCCCGACAACGTCACCGACTACGGCACCTTCATCGATGCCTTCGCGCTGGGGGAGCTCTACGGCTCGCTGGGCGCCGACGGCAGCAGGCCGGTCGGCGTCTATTGCGGCGCCGGCATGTCCGCCGCCCACACGGTGCTGGCGCTGGCCTCGATCGGGGTGGAGGCCGCCATGTATCCGGGCTCGTGGTCGGCCTGGGTGCACGATCCCGGCCGGCCTGTGGTCGTGGGAGCGAAGCCGCGGTGAGAGGGCCTCGCAAGAGGGACGTTGATCGGTTCATGAGCCCCCTTCGTGCGTCCTGCCCGGGCTTCGGCCCGGGCATCCACGACTTTGCCGGGGCCGCCCTCAAGTCGTGGATGGCCGGGCCGGAGCCCGGCCAAGACGGCGGAGAGAGGGAGGATCATCTCTGGCCAGAGAATAATCGTCTCCCAGGCGTCCTGCCCAGAGAACAGGCGTTTCGAAGAGGCAACCTGCCGTCCGATCGGCCTTTACTTCGCCTTCGCCGTGGCTAAGGTTCGCCTGATATATTAGACCGCTTTCCACAGCCCGCCCCTGCCGAAGCCCGAGAGGTTTTCCATGCGCCTGACGACCCACATCCTGGCGGCCTTCGTGGCCGTGCCGCTGCTCTCCGGCGCGGCTCTCGCGCAGGACGCCGACCGGGCCAAGACACTGGTCGTCGCGGTGCCTTCCGACCCGGTCAACCTCGAGCCCGGGACGAACCGCGCCGAGCCGATCGGCAGCGAGGTGATCCTCAACGTGTTCGACACGCTGGTGGCCTGGACGCCGCCGGAGTTCGGCAAGCTCGAAGGCCGCCTCGCCACCGCCTGGACGGTGTCGCCCGACGGCAAGGTGTTCGACTTCACGTTGCGCGAGGGCGTGAAGTTCCACGACGGCACGCCCTTCGACGCCGAGGCCGTGAAGTTCTCGCTCGAGCGCACGAAGACGACCAATCCCTACGTCCAGGCGACCTTCAATCTCATCAAGGAGATCGCCGTCACCTCGCCGACCGGCGTGCGCATCACGCTTTCGGATCCCTATCCCGCCTTCCTGTCGATCCTGGCGCAGCCGCAGTCGGCCATCGTCAGCCCGACCGCGGCGAAGGCGTCGGGCGACAAGTTCGCGACCAACCCGGTCGGGACCGGGCCGTTCGTCTTCAAGAGCTACAAGGCCGACACCGAGGTCGTGCTGGAGGCCAACCCGTCCTATTTCCGGGGGGCGCCGAAGCTCTCCCGCCTCGTCTTCCGGGTGATCCCGGCGGCCTCCACCCGTCGCCTCGAGATCGAGAGCGGCGGCGTGGACGTGGTGCAGCAGGGCGGCCAGCTCGCGGCCATCGCGGCCGAGGACGTCGCGGCGCTCGCGAAGAACCCGAACGTCGCCATCCTGACGAGCCCGAGCCAGATCATCCGGCAGCTCGAGTTCAACAACAACAAGACCGAGGGTCCCTTCACGGACGTCCGCGTGCGGCGCGCCATCGCCCATGCCATCGACTATGACGGCCTGCTGTCGGGCATCTTCGGCGGCACGGCCGAGCGCGTCTACGGGCCGCTGACGAGCAACAACTGGGCCTTCAACCCGAAGGTCAAGGATCTCGCCCCGAACTACGATCCGAAGAAGGCCAAGGCGCTGCTCGCCGAGGCCGGCGTCGACCCCGCCAAGCTCGACCTGAAGCTCTACAGCTTCCAGGGCGCGCTGTGGGGCGCGGTGGCCACCTTCGTGCAGGCCAACCTCGCCGACATCGGCGTGAAGGCCACGATCCAGCAGACCGAGTTCCCGGCGCTGCGCGCGCTGCAGACCTCGGGCCAGTTCGACGTCGCGCTCGATGGCCGCCAGCCCTGGTACAACGACCCCGACGCGCACATCACGATCGGCTACCTCTCCGACCTCGCCGCGACGGCGATGACCTTCCGCATGCCGAAGGACGCGATGCTCGACGGCCTGATCACCAAGGCCCAGCAGACGGCCGACACCGAGGCGCGCAAGCAGCTCTATTTCCAGATCCAGGAAGAGATCGTGAAGCGCGTGCCGGGCGCCTACCTGTTCAGCCCCAAGCTGATCGTGTTCGCCCGCTCCAACGTGAAGGGCCTCGTCGTCAACAGCGCCCCGCCGCTGAACGAGTACTGGAGCGTGTCGAAGCAGTGAGGCTTCGCCGCCCCCTCAGTCGCCCGTATCGAAGGCTGGTCGCTCCCCCTCAGCGCGTCATGCCCGGGCCTGGCCCGGGCATCCACGACTTCGGGACGGCCCAGACAAAGTCGTGGATGGCCGGGCCAGGCCCGGCCATGACGGCTGAGAGGGCAAGGCTGAAGGACTGGGCGTTTCGGCAGGTCCCCTCCCCATGACCGCCTTCCTCATCCGCCGGCTGCTGGCCATGGTGCCGGTGCTGGCGCTGGTGCTCGTGATCGTGTTTTCGCTGGTGCGTCTCATCCCGGGCGATCCGGCGGTGACGCTGCTCGGGCCCGGCGCGACGCAGCAGCAGATTTCCGCGCTGCGGCTGCAGCTCGACCTCGACAAGTCGCTGCCCCTGCAGTTCGTGTCCTATCTCGGCGGGCTCGCGCAGGGCGATCTCGGCCAGTCGCTGAAGAGCGGCCTGCCGGTGGCGAGGGAGCTCCTCTCGCGCCTGCCCGCCACGCTCGAACTCGCGTTCGTGGCGCTGATCGGCGCCATCCTGGTGGGCATTCCGCTCGGCGTGGTCTCGGCGACGCGGCCGAACTCGGCGCTCGACCACGCGCTGCGGGTGGGCTCGCTGGTCGGGGTCTCCGTGCCGGCCTTCCTGCTGGCGCTGATCCTGCAGCTCGTCTTCTCCGTCTGGCTCGGCTGGCTGCCGGTGTCGGGCCGCGCCAGCCCGTTCGCGACGGGCGCCGGCGCGACCGGATTCGCGCTCCTGGACAGCCTCCTGGCCGGCAACCCGAGGGCCTTCCTCGACGGCCTCGCCCACGTGATCCTGCCCGCCACCGTGCTCGCCGCCTTCCTCGCCGCGACGCTGGGGCGGTTCGTGCGCAACGCTCTGATGGAGACGCTCGGCGAGGACTTCATCCGCACGGCACGTGCCAAGGGGCTGACGCGGGCCGAGGTCGTCTATGGCCACGGGCTGCGCAACGCGCTGCTGCCGGCGATCACCGTCGTCGGGCTGAAGTTCGCCGAGATGCTCGGTGGCGCGGTGCTCACCGAGACGATCTTCGCCTGGCCGGGCATCGGCCGCTACATGTTCGAGGCGATCCGCAACCGCGACTACCCCGTCATCCAGGGCACGACGCTGCTCTTCGCCCTTATCTTCGTGGCGAGCTCGATCGTCGTCGACATCCTGCACGCGCTGCTCGACCCGCGCATCCGCCGCAAGGTGGCCTCGTGAAGGACGCGGTCGCCTTCCTGCGGGCCAACCCGCTCGCCCTCGCCGGCCTCGTGCTGCTTCTGGCGCTCGCCATCGGCTCGGCGCTCGTGCCGTGGCTCTCGCCCTACACGCCGACGCGCCTCGACATCCTGCACAAGCTCGCCCCGCCCGGGCCGACGCATTGGCTCGGCACCGACGCGTTCGGCCGCGACGTGGCGACCCGGGTGCTCTATGGCGGGCAGGTGACGCTGGCGATCGGGCTCGGCGTCGTGGCGCTCGCCTTCCTCGTCGGCGTGCCGCTCGGCACGCTGGCGGGCTATGCGGGCGGCTGGGTGGACGCGGTCATCATGCGCGTCGTCGACGCCATGTTGTCCTTCCCCGGACTGGTGCTCGCCACGGCGCTGGCGGCGGCCTTCGGGCCAAGCCTGCAGAACGCCATGCTGGCGGTGGCCATCACGCTCGCCCCGCAATTCGCCCGCGTGGCGCGCGGGCAGGCCGTCGCCATCGCCTCGCGCCCCTATGTCGAGGCCGCCGTGACGCTCGGGCTGACGCGCGGTCGCATCCTTACCCGCTACGTGCTGGCCAACGGCGTCGGTCCGCTCCTCGTCCAGTCGACGCTGTCGCTCGGCAGTGCCATCCTGCAGACGGCGAGCCTGGGCTTCCTCGGCCTCGGCGCGCAGCCGCCCGCACCCGAATGGGGGGCCGACGTGTCCTTGAACCTCGACTATGTCCGCAGCGCGCCGTGGGTGGCGCTGGCACCGGGCGGAGCGATCCTGCTGGCGGTGCTGGCCATCAACCTCGTCGGCGACGGTCTCGCCGACTGGCTCGATCCGCGCCGCCGGGCCGAACGGGACTGAGCCCTCATGACCACGCTCACCATCGCGCTGGAAAAGGTCGCTTTCCTGCCGCCGACGCGCGTCACCGACGACACCAGCGTTCTGACGCTCAAGAACCTCGTGCTGGAGCCGCTCCTGCGGTGGGACCGCGGCTTCGCCCGCCCCGCGCTGCTCGCCTCCTGGAGCGCGACGGACGGCGGCCGGGTCTGGACCTTCAAGGTGCGCGAAGGCGCCCGCTTCCACGACGGGCGGCCCTTCGTGGCAGGCGACGCCGTGGCCTTCGTCGACGCGATCCGCGAATCCGTGGACACCTTCGGCATGAAGTGGTCATACGCGCGCTACCTGCGCGACGCGGTCGTCAGCGCGCCGGACGACTCGACGCTCGTGGTGACGAACCCGGAGCCCTTCGCCGACATCCTCGACATCTTCTGCGAGTTCTACCCGTGTCGCCTCACCGAGGCCGACGAGCCGCTGCTCGGCACCGGGCCCTATCGGGTGACGGCCTACGCGCCCAACGCGCGGGCCGAGCTCGCGCGCCTGTCCGGCGCAGGGCCCGAACGGATCGTGGCGCTGTGCGAGCCGAAGGCCGAGGCCCGGCTCGCCATGCTGAGGGGCGGCGGCGCCGATGCGGCGCTCAACCTCGAGCGGGTCGAGGGGCCGCTGGCCTTCAGCCCCGACATCGCCTGGAGCCGCAGCGCGAACACGTTGTCGGTGATGTTCTACCTGAACTGCAGCCAGGGCGTTTTTCGCTCGGCGGAGGCGAGGCTTGCGGCCAATCTCGCGGTCGACAAGGACCGGCTGATCCGCGACGTCTTCGACGGCCTCGCGATCCCCGCCGCGACCATCGTGAGCCCCTTCCATCTCGGCATGGGCCGGGCCCGGGTCGCGCCGATCCCGCACGATCCGGACCGGGCCCGGGCGCTCCTCGACCGGGCCGGCGGGCCGGGCACCCTGACGCTGCGCACGCCCACCCACATGCCGGAGCGCTCGCCCGCCATCAGCGCCTTCGTGGCGGAAAGCCTCGCGAACGTCGGCTTCACGGTGCAGACCGATCTCGTGCTCGACCGGCCTGACTACGCCCGCCAGATCGGGGCCAAGCGGATCGGCGACCTGGCGATCTTCGACTCATCGCCGCAAAGCACGTTCCGCGTGCTCGACGACAAGATCACGAGCCGGCACAAGGCCGTCTGGTGGCAGGGCTACGACGACGCGCGGGCCGAGGCCCTCATCGCAACGGCCAACGCGGCCGTGCCGGACGCCGACCGCGAGCGGGCCTATGCCCGGTGCCTGGAGCGCCTCAACGAGGACCCGCCATGGCTCTACCTGCTGCATCCCGTCGAGGTGCTGGGCATGCGCCCGGGCCTCGGCGGCCTCTCCATCGACTGCAAGGGCACGCTCGTCATCGGCGGCTGACCCAACGACCCTCGAGGATCCCATGACCCGCGACTACGGCATCACCTTCTTCTATTACCCCGACATCGCCGCGGTGGCGCCCTTCTACGAGGAGACGCTGGGCTTCGAGCTGGTGCTCGACCAGGGCCTCGCCAAGATCTACCGCCTGGCCCCGAACTGCTATTTCGGCATCGTCGACGGCAACAAGGGCCACCTTCGACACCAGGAGAAGAACGCGGCGCTCCTGACCATCGTGGCCGAGGACGTCGAGGGATGGCACGCGCGGCTCTCCAGGATCGGCGTGCCCAAGCTGACGGAGCTGCGCAAGGGCACCTATTGCGACCACTTCTTCTTCGAGGATCCGGCCGGCTACGCCCTGGAAATCCAGCGCTTTCACGATCCGGCCGTGGCGGCGCTGTTTCGCTGAGGCGCCGCCGATGTCCGCCGAGGAGGCCTGCCGGAGGATCGTCGCCCGGCTGTCCGGCGAACCGCTGCTGACCGCCGCCGACGGGCGCGCCCTCGTCCGCCTGGCCGACGGCCCGATCCCGCGCATCGTGGCCTGGACGCACGAGGACAAGGCGGCCAAGGGCCTGCGCAAGCTCGCCGCCGACGCCGTGCCGCAGCCCCCCGTGCATTTCACCGTGGCGGAGATGGTCCAGGAAACGCCGGCCCTGCTGCTGACCGGCGAGGCCGGCAGCGGGCGAACCACGCTGGCCCGCCACCTGGCCCAGACGCTGGCGCAGGCCAGGCTTGCCGGCGCGTGGCCGGACGCCGGGCCGATCGCCCGCAACGACCTCGGCGACGCCCTGCCGGAGGCATGGCCCGGCCCCTGGCCCCTCCCCGTCCTGCTGAGCGCGGAACCGGGCGCCACGCTGGCGCAGGTGATGGCGCGCGACGGCACCGGTGCGCCCGGGGACGAGCCGGTTCTGCTCGTTCTCGACGACGTCGAGCGTGCCGGGGAGAGAGCCACGGCGCTGCTCGCGGAGGCTTCGGCCTGGGCGGCCGGCCGTGCGGGTTCGCGCGTGCTGGCGCTCGCCGATGCGGCCGAGGCGGCCGGATGGCGCCTGCCCGAGGGCTGGACGCGGCTCGGCATGCTGCCGCTGCTCGCGGCGCAGCGGCGTCGCTTCGTGGCGGCCCACGGCCTTGCGGTGCCAGGCGAGGCCCCCTTCGCGCCGGCGGCGTCCAATGCGTCACTCTTCGCGCTCTCCCTGGACGGACCGGGGCACGGCGCGAGCGAGGAGGCGATCGTCGCCGACTGGCTCGCCACGCGGGGCGAGGCGGCGAAGGCGTTTCCGGCCCTCGCCGCCGAGACGCTCGCGGACCGGGACGCTGACGGCCTGCCGCCCGCCCTGCGTCCGCGCCGCGTCCGGCAATTGCTCGCCGCCGCGGGCCTGGCGGGCGAGGCTCCGGCCGCGGTGGCGGCGATCTTCGCGGGCGCGCCACAGCTCTGGGCTCCGGTCGTCGCGAGCCTCCTCGGGCGTGCCGGGCCGGTGCGGCGCGATGCCGTCGCGGCCGCCCTGGTCGGCCTGCCCGGGGA
>NZ_CAMFHB010000062.1 GCF_945952055.1 uncultured Alsobacter sp. | reverse complement strand
CGACCCCTATTTCGGCTTCGCGGTGCCGACCTCGGTGCCGGGCGTCGAGCCCCACATCCTCTATCCGGTGAAGACCTGGGCCTCGAAGGCGGAATTCGCCGAGACGGCCAAGAAGCTCGTCGCCATGTTCAACAAGAACTTCGAGAAGTTCGAGCAGCATGTGGACGCGGACGTGAAGGCCGCGGCACCCGTGAGCCAGCTCGCGGCGCAGTGACCGCACCGCGCGTTCGCCTATGATGAAGGGCCCGGCATCCCATGCCGGGCCCTTTTTCGTGGCCGGAGCACGCCGATGCTGTTCATGGTGATCGAGACGTTCAGGGACGCCGACATGGTGCCGGTCTACCGGCGGCTGCGCGAGCGCGGCCGCATGCTGCCAGACGGCCTCGTCTATCGCGACAGCTGGGTCGAGCCCGGCTTCGGCCGCTGCTTCCAGCTCATGGAGTGCGACGACGCCGCGCTCCTGCAGGAATGGGTGCTCGGCTGGCGCGGCACGGGCGTCACATTCGAGATCGTGCCCGTGGTGCCGTCGGCGAAAACGCGGGCGCTCGTGGAGCCGGTGCTGGACAGGGAAGAGGGACTGGCGGGTCGCTAGAGGCGCTGCTCCGCTCCCCTTTTCCCCGCAATCTCTCGGCCGTCCTGGCCGGGCTTCGGCCCGGCCATCCACGACTTCGGGCAGAACACTGAGCCTTGCCCGGCAGAGTCGTGGGTGCCCGGGCCAAGCCCGGGCATGACGCGCGGAGAGAGAGAGAGGTCCTCGAGAAAGTCCGATCCCTCAGTGGATCTCCGGCTCCGGAATGGGCGCGGTGCCTTCCAGGAAGTCGTAGTCGCAGCCCTCGTCGGCCTGCTTCACGTGCTCGGCGTGGAGCTTCACGTAGCCGCGCAGCTCCGGGCGGGGCTTGGGCGTGAAGGCGGCGAGGCGGGTCTTGAGCTCCTCGTCGGAGATCTCGAGGCGGATGGTGCGGGCCGGCACGTCGACGGTGATCATGTCGCCATTCTTCACCGCGGCGAGCGGACCGCCGACATAGGACTCCGGCGCGACGTGGAGAATGCAGGCGCCGTAGCTGGTGCCGCTCATGCGCGCGTCGGAGATGCGCACCATGTCGCGCACGCCCTGCTTCAGCAGCACCTTGGGGATCGGCAGCATGCCCCATTCTGGCATGCCGGGACCGCCCACCGGGCCGGCGTTGCGCAGCACCATGACGTGATCGGGCGTCACGTCGAGGCTCTCGTCGTTCACCGCCTTCGACATGGCGTCGTAGCTGTCGAAGACGATGGCGGGACCCGTGTGCTTCAGGAGCCGCGGCTCGGCGGCCGTCGGCTTGATGATGCAACCGCCGGGCGCCAGGTTGCCGCGCAGCACGGCGATGCCGCCGCCCTTGGCGATGGGATTGTCGAGCGGACGGATGACGTCCTCGTTCCAGACCTTGGCGTCGGCGATGTTGTCGCGCATCGTCTTGCCGGTCACCGTCAGCTCGTCGAGCTTGAGGTGCGGCATCAGCGTCTTGAAGAAGGCCTTGAAGCCGCCGGCGTAGTGGAAGTCTTCCATCAGCCAGTCGCCGGACGGACGCAGGTTGGCGATGACGCCGACCTCGTTCGACAGCGCCTCGAAATCGTCGAGCGTCAGGTTGATGCCGGCGCGGCGCGCCATGGCGAGCACGTGGATGATGCCGTTGGTGGAGCCCGCCATCGCCATCAGCGCCACGATGGCATTGTGGAACGAGTTGCGGGTGAGGATGCTCTTGGGCGTCAGGTCTTCCCAGACCATGTCGACGATGCGGCTGCCGCAGTCCATCGCCATGCGGGAATGCCCGCTGTCGGCCGCCGGGATCGAGCCGGCGCCGGGCAGCATCATGCCCATGGCCTCGACGATGCCCGCCATGGTGGAGGCGGTGCCCATGGTCATGCAGGTGCCGAAGGAGCGGGCGATGCCGGCCTCCATCTCCTGCCAGTCGGCCTCGGTGATGCGGCCGGCCTGCTTCTCGGCCCAGTACTTCCAGACGTCGGAGCCGGAGCCCAGCACCTTGCCGCCCCAGTTGCCGCGCAGGAGCGGACCGGCGGGCAGGAAGATCGCCGGCACGTTCATGCTGATGGCGCCCATCAGCAGGCCGGGCGTGGTCTTGTCGCAGCCGCCGAGCAGCACGGCGCCGTCGATGGGGTGGGAGCGCAGCAGCTCCTCGGTCTCCATCGCCAGGAAGTTGCGGTAGAGCATGGTGGTCGGCTTCACCATGACCTCGGCCAGCGACATGGCCGGCAGCTCGATGGGGAATCCGCCCGCCTGCCAGACACCGCGCTTCACCTCCTCGGCGCGCTGGCGCAGGTGGGTGTGGCAGGGATTGATGTCGCTCCAGGTGTTGATGAGGCCGATCACCGGCCGCCCGACGAAGTCCTCGTAGCGGTAGCCCATCTGCAGGGTGCGCGAGCGGTGGCCGAAGGCGCGGAGGTCCGAGGCGCCGAACCAGCGCTGGCTGCGCAGGCTTTCGGGGGTCTTCTTGCGGGTCATTGGAGCGTTTCCGGTCGTGATCGATCATGGGCCGGCGAGCCGGCGGGAGCCGGCCGCCAGCATAAGCGGCTTGGCGGCGGTGTCACCCGCCGGCGTCGTTCATTCGGCGGCGGCGCGCGCGGCGAGCAGGCCCCAGCTGCGCAGGACGTCGGCCAGGATCTCGCGATCCGCGCCGCTGAGCTCGGGCAGTCCGGGCAGGCGCACCGGGCCGACCGGGAAGCCGATCTGCTGCAGGGCTTCCTTGACCACGGTGACGTTGGCGCCGTTACCGAACTTGGTCCGCATGGTCTCGAAGCGGGCGATGGTGGAGACGAGGTCGCGCACCCGGTCGAGATAGCCGGCTTCGAGCGCCGCATGGATCGCCAGCGAGCGGGCCGGATCGACGTTGACGAGGCCGGAGGTGAAGCCGCGCGCGCCCACCGCGTAGAACGGCGCGGCCCAGCCCTCGGCGAGGCCGCAGACCCACAGCGCCGTGGTGGCCGATGAGGAGCGGACGGCCTCCGACAGCATCATCAGGTTGGTGGTGGCGAACTTCACGCCGGCCACGTTCGGGTGGTTGGCGATGCCGAGCAGGTCGGTGAGGCTCATGGCGTCGGAGCGCACATAGGCGACGAGCGGCAGGTCGACCTGGTCGGCGATGGCCATGAAATAGGCCGCCTGGGACTGCGGGGCGGCGAAGGGATCGAGCGGCTGGTGCGCCATGATGGCGTCGGCGCCCTGGGCCTTGGCCCGACGGCCGAGCTCGAGCGCCTCCTTGAGCGAGCGCCCGACGGCGGCGGTCAGCTTCGAGCGACCGGCGTTCGCCTCGATGGCGGTGTCGTGCACGAGGCGGACCTCGTCGGGCGTCAGCGCGTAGAATTCGCCGGTGTTGCCGGCCGAGACGATATTGTGGATCCCGGCGACGGCGATCCGGTCGACGACGCGGGCCATGAGGGCGCGGTCGATCTGGCCGTCGGCGTCGTAGGGTGTGACGTGGACGCCGGAAATGCCCGCGAGGGCGGTGCGGATGGACTGGCTCATGATGTGCTCTCCCTGCGGTGTTCGAAGGCCGTCTTGACGTGCTGGCTTGCCGAGCGGACCACGTGGTCGCGCATGCAGCGTTCCGCGGCGTCCGCGTCGGCGCGGATCAGCGCCTCGCAGATGGCCGTGTGCTCGGTGAGCGCCCTTTGGCGCTCCTCGGGGTCGCCGAGGATGAGGGCGCGGGCGGTGTGGACGTAGATGCGCTGTCCGACGAGAATCCGCTGCAGGTACCGGCAGCCGGAAAGCTCGTGGATGGCATCGTGGAAGCGCTCGTTGAGCTCGATCAGCCGGTCCGTGTCGCCGTCGGCGGTCGCCTGCGTCATGTCGGCGACGCAGGCGCGCAGGCGCGCGGCGCCCTCGGCATCCATGCGGCCGGCGGCCACGCGGGCGATCATGCCTTCCAGCGCGGCGCGCGCGAGGGCCATCTCCTCGGCCTGGCGGGCATCGAAGGTGACCCGGACGCCGCGCCGCGGCTCGGTGATGACGAGGCCCTCGCCCTCCAGCCGGCGCAGCGCCTCCTTCAGCGGTGTCGTGGACACGCCGAGCTCGTGGGCGACCTGGCGTTCGTTCAGCACGGTTCCGGAGGCGATCTCGCCGGCGATGATGGCCCGGCGCAAGGTCTCGTGGACGTGCTCGCGCAGGCCCTTCAGGAAGATGGGATCGACGGGCTCGAGCCTGGGGCGGGGGACGCGGAGCGGATCGGCCGGATCGGACTTTGCGGACATGGGACCGGCGGTTCCGTGCTCTGCGGGTCCGGCAGCCTTCTCCGGCGGCCCGTTGCCTCGCTGTTGAAACTTGATATATCAAATCCATTCCGAGTCAATCGGCACTGTCCGGAGGAACGCCATGCAGATCGAGACCCCCGTCGTCACGCAGCTCATCGACGTTCCGCTCGGTTGCGGCGAAGGTCCCTGCTGGTCGGCCGCCGAGGGCGTGCTCTGGTTCGTGGACATTCCGGGCCCGACCCTCTTCCGCTACGACCCCGCGACGAAGGACCTCCAGCGCTTTGCCATGCCGAGCGCCATCGGCAGCTTCGGGCTGGTGCCCGACGGACGCCTCGTGGTGGCGCTGAAGCACGGGATCCATTTCTTCGACCCCAAGAGCGGCAAGCTCGAGTTCCTCGTCCATCCGGAGGCCGACATTCCCGGCAACCGCTACAATGACGGGAAGATCGGCCCCGACGGCTGCTTCTGGGTGGGCAGCATGGACGACCGGCCTGGCGACAAGGAGCCGACGGCCGCCCTGTACCGCATCGACATCAAGGGCCGCTGCGACAAGGTCCTGACCGGCCTCACGGTCTCCAACGGGCTGGCGTGGACGCCCGACGGGCGCACCATGTACCACTCCGACAGCCGCCAGCGGTTCGTCCAGACCTTCGACTTCGACGCCCGGACCGGTGCGCTGGCCAACGGCAAGCGGATCCGCATGCTGGAGGAGCAGGACGGACGCCCGGACGGCGCCGCGTGCGACGCGGAGGGCCATTACTGGTCGGCCGGGGTGTCGGCCGGGGTGCTCAATCGCATCGCGCCGGACGGGACCATCGTGCGCAAGATCGCCATGCCGGCCGCAGCGCCGACAATGCCGTGCTTTGCCGGTCTGGGCCTGAAGACGCTTTACGTCACCTCGCTGGCCACCGATCGGCTGGGACCCAAGCAGTTCGGGACCCTGATGGTGCTCGACGTCGGCGTTGCCGGCGCGCCGATCGCACGGTTCGGCGAACCGCTGGCCTTATGATGTGGCCCCCGCCGGTCAGTTCGCCGAGACCAGGCCGAGCTTGACCGCACGCGCCACGGCGTGGGTCGAGTTCCGGGCATTCAGCTTGTTGCGGCACCCCTGGAGGTAGCCGCGCACCACGCGCTCGGAGATGCCAAGCTCCGCCGAGACCTCGTCGCTCGTCAGGCCGTGAGCGATCAGTTGCAGGATGTCGCGCTCCCGGGGCGACAGCTTGCCGAGCCCGCCGCGCATCTGGGCGGCTCCGATGTCGAGGACCCGCCGGTGGATGGCCTGTGCCAGGGTCAGCCAGTCGAGCAGCCGTCCCTGCTTCAGCGCGTCCCAGGCCGCGTCGGCCACGTCGGCCATCACCGAGAAGACGCCGAAATCGCCGCCCGAGCCACGAATGGGAAACGAGAGGCCCTGGCGCGGGATGCCGAACTCGCGAGCCTCGGCCGCGATCCGGCGGCCCGCCGCGTCGGCGGGCGGCAGATCGCGCCAGTCGACCGGCCCGATGGCCTGGCGCGCGGCCCGCACCACCGGATCGATCCGGACGTAGTCGGCCGCCGCGTAGTGGCGCAGCCAGGCTTCGGGGAGGGTCGATACCGGAACCCAGGCTTGCGTGTCGCCTTCCGCGAGGGGAGGAACACCCCAATAGCCTGCATGCTCGACATTGTATTCGTGGACGATGTCGCGCAGCGCAACCCTGAGGTTGCTCAGACTCCGAGCACGATCAAGGCGCTCAAGACCCATGGCTGGCGCGAAAATCTCTCCCATTGGAATGTCTTACGGTCCGCTGTGGCATGGCCCAAGCTGGACTATGATTTTGTATCTCTGTCAAGTTTACAAGACGTCGCTGCCGTATCCCGCATGAGGACGCCTCTTTACGAGTGTAATACCTTCGCTCTGCAATCTCTGCATGAAACCGTCGCGGCGGCCGTCATGGCCTCGGTCACGCTTTTCCGGGACCGTGGAAACCAGACATAAAGAATTCTTTATGTCTTTATTGAACACCGACGGGCGCGGTGGTATAGAGCCGCCGACCCATTTCCCGGAGCGAAAGCCGAGCCATGACCCATCATTTCAATGACTACCGCATCGCCGACATCGGGCTCGCCGACTGGGGCCGCAAGGAAATCACCATCGCCGAGACCGAGATGCCCGGCCTGATGTCGACGCGCGCCGAATACGGCCCGTCGCAGCCCCTCAAGGGCGCCCGGATCGCCGGCTCGCTGCACATGACCATCCAGACGGCCGTGCTCATCGAGACGCTGAAGGCGCTCGGCGCCGATGTCCGCTGGGCCTCGTGCAACATCTATTCGACCCAGGACCATGCGGCCGCCGCCATCGCCGCGGCCGGCACGCCCGTTTTCGCCATCAAGGGCGAGAGCCTCGAGGACTACTGGGATTACACCCACCGCATCTTCGAGTGGGCCGACGGCGGCACGCCGAACATGATCCTGGACGACGGCGGTGACGCGACGCTGCTGATCCACCTCGGCATGCGCGCCGAGAAGGGCGACACCGCCTTCCTCGAGGGTGCGACGAACGAGGAGGAGGAGGTTCTCTTCGCCTCGATCAAGAAGCACCTGAAGAGCAACCCCGGCTGGTACACGCGCAACGGCGAAGCCATCAAGGGCGTCACCGAGGAGACGACCACGGGCGTGCATCGCCTCTACATCATGGAGAAGGAGGGCAAGCTCCTCTTCCCGGCGATCAACGTCAACGACAGCGTCACCAAGTCGAAGTTCGACAACCTCTATGGCTGCCGCGAGTCGCTCGTCGACGGCATCCGCCGCGGCACCGACGTCATGATGGCCGGCAAGGTCGCCATGGTCGCGGGCTTCGGCGACGTGGGCAAGGGCTCGGCCGCTTCGCTGCGCAACGCCGGCTGCCGCGTGCTCGTGTCGGAAATCGATCCGATCTGCGCCCTGCAGGCCGCGATGGAAGGCTACGAGGTCACCACGATGGAGGACGCCGCCCCGCGCGCCGACCTCTTCGTCACCGCGACCGGCAACGTCGACGTCATCACGGTGGACCACATGCGCGCGATGAAGGACCGCGCCATCGTGTGCAACATCGGCCACTTCGACAGCGAGATTCAGATCGGCGCGCTGCGCAACCTGAAGTGGCACAACGTGAAGCCGCAGGTCGACGAGGTCGAGTTCCCCGACGGCAAGCGCATCATCGTGCTGTCGGAAGGCCGCCTGGTGAACCTCGGCAACGCCACCGGCCACCCGTCCTTCGTGATGTCGGCGTCCTTCACCAACCAGACGCTGGCTCAGATCGAGCTGTGGACCAAGCAGGGCCAGTACGACAAGAAGGTCTACACCCTGCCCAAGCACCTCGACGAGAAGGTCGCCGCGCTCCACCTCGAGAAGATCGGCGTGAAGCTCACCAAGCTCAGTGACAAGCAGGCGACGTATCTCGGCCTGCCGTCCCAGGGCCCGTACAAGCCGGACCACTACCGGTACTGAGGTACTGCGGACGCCTTCGCGTTCACTGCACCCTCTCCGCCGTCATCCCCGGGCTTGGCCCGGGGACCCACGACTTTTCCGCGGGCATCCCGAAGTCGTGGGTGCCCGGGCCAAGCCCGGGCATGACGCGCAGAGGTATTTCGGCCCGATAAAGAGGTGCCGATCGAGACCTCTTCGCGAGCCCACGTCTTCGCAAGCCCACGTCACATCACGCCGCCTTCTGGTTGACCGCCTGCTTGGCGAGCTGGCTCAGCAGCGCGTCTGTCTTCTTCTCTTCCTGCAGCGTCTGGTCGAGCAGGCTGACGGCCTCCTTCAGGCCGAGCTGTCCGGCCCAGGTCTTCAGCGTGCCGTAGCGCGAGATCTCGTAGTGCTCCACCGTCTGGGCGGATGCCAGGAGGCCCGCATCGAGCGCCTCGGAGCCCTTGAAGTCCTCCAGGATTTCCTTGCTCTCTTCCACCAGTCCCTGCATCGCCTCGCAGGTCTTGGCGCGCGCCGGCTTCTGGATGATCTCGAACACCTTCTCGAGGCGCTCGACCTGGCCCTCGGTCTCGTCGCGATGCGTCTCGAAGGCCTTGCGCAGCTCGGCGGTGCCGGCGGCCTTGGCCATGCGCGGCAACATGCGCAGGATCTGCTTCTCGGCCGAATAGACGTCCTTCAGCGTTTCGAGGAACAGGTCCTCGAGGGTCTTTTCCTTGGCGGCTGCGGCCATCGTCGTGCTCTCCGGTTGATCATGGAGGCCGAACAACAGCTTGTGGCGAGGGGAGTTCCCGGAAAGTGGCGGTCCCGACAGGACTCGAACCTGTGACCTTCGGTTTAGGAAACCGCTGCTCTATCCTGCTGAGCTACGGAACCGCACGGATTTGCGTCTAGCACAGTCGAAAAGCGTTTGCAGCCGTCTCGCGCGCCAGCGAGTTCAATCCGTGGTGCGTAGACCGCGCCCGGGCGCGGGCCAGACTCGCGCGATGCCACGATGCCGGATCCTACCTGTCGTCATCGCCCTGCTGGCCGCGCTCGACGCATCCGCCGCGGTGCCCGAGACCCCGGCCGGGTGGTCGGCCTGCCTGCCGCGGCGGGGGTCGACGGCGGAAAGCCTGGCGCCGGCCGGCGGCCTCGACCTGGTGCGCGGCCGCGGCGGGTCCGTCAGGCTGGCCGGCATTGAGGCTCCCCCGCCGGGGGCCGGCATCGCGGCCCTGACCCTGGCCGCCGCGCTCGAAGCCCGCCTCGCCGGCATCCCCGCCTCCGTCGAACCGCTGGGCCCGGCCGACCGGTGGGACCGGATCCCGGCCCTGGTGGCGCTGGCCGGCCAACCGCTTGCGGCGCTGCTCGTCCGGGACGGGCTCGCCCGGGTGCGGCCCGACGAGACGCCGCCCGTATGCCTGCGCCAGCTGCTGCGCCTGGAGGAGGAGGCTCGCCGCGCCCGGCGGGGGCTTTGGGCCGAGGCCGACGCCGTGCTGGACGCCGGCGCCGTCGCGGGCCGGCCGGACCTTCATGGACGGTTTACCATCGTCGAGGGTCGGGTGAGCCGGCTTGGTCACGGACGTGTCAATATTTACCTCAATTTTGGCACGATCTCGCGGCACGACCTGAGCGTTACCGTCCAGAAACGAGCCTTGCAGAGGCTGGAGGCTTCGGGCATGACGTGGTCCTCGATCGAGGGGCGCCGGGTTCGGGTGCGCGGCATCGTGGCCGGAACGGGGCGTCCGACGCTGGCGGTCGGGCGGCCCGAGGAGATCGAGCGCCTCGACTAGGATTCGCAGAACGGTGACACGTCCGGCACCACGCGGAACGACGACGATGCGGCAGTGGCTCTCGCGCACGGGCGCGGTGACCCTGGCCTTGCTCGTGGCCGGTTGCGCCGCGGAGCGGATCGGCCTGCCCGAGAAGACCGCGTCGGTCTCGGTCCCGGCGGCCGTTCCACGCATCACCGGCATCGAGTCCATCACCTCCCGAGAGCACAAGCGCCTGGTGGCGCTTTTCGGCGGCGAGTATTCCTGGCCGGCGGCCGAGAAGATGCTTAACGCGGTGATGGCCCGCGTCGCGGCCGCGGGGGAGCGCCCCGACCAGGGATATCGCGTCACCATCCTCAATTCGCCGGTCGTCAACGCCTTCGCCCTGCCCAACGGCAATCTCTACGTGACGCGCGGCCTGCTGGCTTTGGCCAACGACACGTCCGAGATCGCGGCCGTCATGGCGCACGAGGTGGCTCACGTCACCGCCAACCATGCCATGCAGCGCGCGGAACTCGAGCGCCGCTCCCAGCTCGTGAGCCGCGTGGTGTCCGAGGTGCTCGAAGACCCCGCCGCCGGCGAGGTGGTGCAGGCGCGCTCGCGCTTCTCGCTGGCCAGCTTCTCGCGCTCCCAGGAGCTGGAAGCCGACCAGATCGGCGTTCGCAGCATCGCCAAGGCCGGGTTCGACCCGTTCGGCGCGGCCCGCTTCCTGGCGTCGCTCGGGCGCCAGACCTCGATGCGCGCGACCATGCTCGGCGAGAAGCCCGGGCAGCAGGGCATGAACTTCCTGTCGACACATCCTTCGACCCCCGAGCGCGTTGCGCAGGCGCTGTCGGCGGCGCGGTCGATCGGCGGGCCGGGCATCGGTGAGAGCGACCGGCAGTCCTACCTTGCCGCCATCGACGGCATCACCTTCGGCGACGATCCGAACGAGGGCATGGTCAGGAACACCAAGTTCCTGCACCCGCAGCTCGGCTTCACCTTCTCCGCCCCGCCCGGATTCGTGCTCGAGAACTCCTCCAGCGCAGTGGTGGGCCTCACGCCCGGCGGTGCCCAGGCCCTGCGGTTCGACAGCGTCAAGCTGCCCGAGGGCCAGACTCTCTCCACCTACATGGCGTCGGGATGGATCGAGGGTGCCAAGCTCGGCCCCATCGAGGACATCTCGGTGAACGGGCTGACCGCCGTCACCGCCTTTGCCAAGGGTGAGGACTGGAGCTTCCGGCTGGCCGCGATCCAGCTCGGCGCGGGCACCTACCGCTTCATCCTGGCCTCGAAGGCGATGACCCCGGACCTCGACAGGACCTTCCGCCAGGCGATCGACAGCTTCCGGGCCATGACCCCGGCGGAGATCGCCACCGCGCGGCCGCTTCGGCTGGTGCTGGTCACGGCCAAGCCAGGCGACACGGCGGAAAGCCTTGCGGGACGCATGGCGACGACGGACAGGGCCGTCGACCGCTTCCTGGTTCTGAACGGGCTCGACCGCCCGAGCGCCGTGAAGCCCGGGCAGTCGTACAAGATCGTCGTGGAATGAGCGAGGCCCCCGAGGGGCTTCAGACCATGGCCATCGCGGCTTCCGGATGACGGTCGAGAAGAGCCCGCCGGAGCTTTTCCATGGCCCGGCTCTCGATCTGGCGGACGCGTTCCTTCGAGATGCCCAGCCGGTCACCCAGCGATTCGAGCGTCGCGCTCTCCTCGGACAGGCGTCGGGCCTGCAGGATGTTGAGCTCGCGGTCCGAGAGCACGCCCAGGGCCGAGCGCAGCCAGCTCAGGCGACGCTCGGTGTCGATGGACTCGCTCACCGCCTCGTCCGGCAGTGGCTGGGTGTCGATGAGGAAATCCATGCGCTCGGTCGAGCCGCCGGAATCCTCGCTGAGCGGCGCGTTGAGCGACATGTCGGAGCCCGACAGTCGCGCATCCATCACCGCCACGTCGTCCCGTGACACGCCGACGGCGTCCGCGATGCTCTGGTGGATGTCGACCGTCGTGTCGCCGGCCGCGGCCTGGGACAGCCTCGCCCGCAGACGCCGCAGGTTGAAGAACAGGGCCTTCTGCGCGGAGCTCGTCCCGCCGCGCACGATGGACCAGTTGCGCAGGATGTAGTCCTGGATGGAGGCGCGGATCCACCAGGTGGCGTAGGTCGAGAAGCGGACCTCCCGGTCCGGCTCGAACCGGGCTCCCGCCTCCAGCAGGCCGACATGGCCTTCCTGGATGAGGTCCGCCATCGGCAGTCCGTAGTGCCGGAACCGGGCGGCGATCGCGATCACCAGCCGCATATGGGCGGCGGCGAGACGGTGGAGGGCATCCTCGTCCCCCTCGTCCTTCCACCGCACGGCCAGGGCGTGCTCGTCTTCCCGTGTCAGGAAGGGCGCGTCCATGGCTGCCTTGACGAACCTGCGTCGTACGCCTGCGATCTCGCCCATGACCCCGCCCTCTACCCGGTGCTGGAATCCAATACGGAAAAGTCAAGGATCGGATCACCACGGAGTCCGATCGCTCGGAACCCGGTCCGTCATGGTGCGAACGACAGCCGCGATCACCCGGTTCCCCGGGACGCGCCACAAGGGCGCGGAAAGCCGATTTCCCTTATCGCCACGCTTGCAGTAACAGGAGCGGCGAAACGGGAGCTTCGATGTTCAAGCGCCTCTACGACTGGACTGTTTCTCTTGCGGCGTCGCCGCGCGCGCCCTGGGCCCTGGGCCTCGTGTCGTTTGCGGAAAGCTCCTTCTTCCCCATCCCGCCGGACGTGGTCCTGGCCCCGATGGCGCTGGCCCGGCCCGACCGGGCGTGGCATTACGCCGCGGTCTGCACGGTCACGTCCGTGCTCGGTGGCATGCTGGGCTACCTGATCGGCTGGCTGCTGTTCGACAGCGTCGGGCTCTGGCTCCTCAACCTCTACGGGCTGGGTGACAAGATCGAGTCCGTCCGCACCTGGTACGCGGCCTGGGGCGCGCTGTTCATCCTGATCAAGGGGCTGACACCCATCCCCTACAAGGTCGTCACCATCGTCAGCGGCGCGTTGGGCTACAATTTCCCGATGTTCGTGCTGCTGTCGGTGCTCACCCGCGGCGCGCGCTTCTTCATCCTCGCGGGCATCTTCAACCGGTGGGGCACCCCGTTGAAGGCCTTCATCGAGCGACATCTCACGGCCGTCGCCCTCGGCAGCATCGCCTTCATCGTCGCGGGCTTCTGGCTGCTGACCCGCCTCGCCTGACCGGGAGATCCGCCGATGGCCCAGTCCACGTCCCTTCGCAGCCTGGCCGGCACCCTCACCCGGCCCTCGGTCGCGGCCTCCACGGTGGCGGCGGTGGCCCTGGCGACGATCCTGGGGGCCCTGTACATCGAGCACGTGCTGGGCGTGAAGCCCTGCGAACTCTGCCTGAAGCAGCGGATCCCCTACTATGCCGGCGTCCCGCTCGCGGTCGTCGTGGCGGTCGCCGCCTCGCGCGCCCGCACCGGGCTGAGACCGGCCGTGGGCCTGTGCCTCCTGGCGCTCGTGTTCGCCGTGGGGGCGGTGATGGGCGGCTATCACAGCGGTGTCGAATGGGGCCTGTGGGCGGGTCCCAGCGATTGCACGGGCACCATCGCCAAGCCCGCGGCCATGTCCGACTTCCTGAAGCAGCTCGATACGGTGAAGGTGGTTCGCTGCGACGAGGTCGCGATGCGCATCTTCGGTCTGTCGCTCGCGGCCTGGAACGCCGTGATCGCGGCCGGCCTCGCCGCTCTCGCCCTGGCGGGCGCCGCGCGGGCCTTCGCCACGGCGCCCCGCTGACCCTTCGGGCGTCCCCGGCATCTCACAGCTTTTGAATCTTTGTCTCAGTCCGGCTTGCACCTCCCTCTCCGCGTTTTGGCCGGGCTTGGCCCGGCCATCCACGACTTCAGGATGGCCCCGGCAAAGTCGTGGATGCCCGGGCCAAGCCCGGGCAGGACGGCTGAGAGGGTGTTGTGAACGCGAAAACTGAGGCACGGGTCGACCCGCGAGGTTGATTCACAAGGTCTCACGACACGATGGACGCATTCGCCGTGGCGCGGGCGCAGTCTTGCCGGCTCTAGCGTCCCGTCTTCTCTTTCAGTTCATCGATGCGCAGGGACGCGTCCGCCTTGTCGAGAGCGGGATCGAACGCCTCCGGCTCGTGAGCCTCCTCGGACAAGGTCTTCAGATAGCTCGCCTGGGCGCCGGTCATGGGCTCCTCGCCCGTCACCCAGTCCTGCGGATCCTTGATCCGATTGGATGGGCCGTCCGAAGCAGACGCCTGCTTGGGATTGGCCGACCGGGGCGGTGCCGAGCTGGCAGGCGCAGACATGGAAGGCGCAGACTTGGAAGGGGCAGATTTGGCAGGGGAAGCTTTCGCCGACGATCGGGCCATGGGCCGTCTCCTGTTCCTTTTTTGTTCGCCCTTTCAACGGCTGCGCCGCGAGCCGGTTCCCGAACGGCGTGCCGGCCATGCAATTGGGGCCTCCCCAGCCGGCGATGCGCGCCTTAGGCTGCCGCTGATACCGAACGCCCGCCGGAGCTTGTCGTGACCAGCCTGATCGATCTTTCGGCCGCCGAACTCGGGCCGCTCTATGCCAGGCGCGCGGTGAGCCCGCGCGAGGTCATCGACGCGGTGATCGCCCAGATCGAAACGTGCGAACCGCTGGTGCAGGCGCTCTATGCCTTCGATGCGGACGGCGCCCGTGCCGCCGCGGACCGGTCGACGGTGCGGTGGATGCGGGACGAGGCGCGCGGGCCGCTCGACGGCGTTCCCGTCACCATCAAGGAAAACATCGCCACGCAGGGTGTTCCGGTGCCGCTCGGCTGCGCCGCCACCGAGCTCACGCCGGCGACGGCCGATGCGCCCCCGGCCCAGCGGCTGCGGGACGCCGGCGCGGTGATCTTCGCCAAGACGACGATGCCGGACCTGGGGATGCTCACGTCGGGCCTGTCGAGCTTCCATCCGCTCGCCCGCAATCCCTGGAACCTCGATCGCAACCCGGGAGGATCGAGCGCCGGTGCGGCCGCCGCGGGGGCCGTCGGGTATGGGCCGCTGCATCTGGGCACGGACATCGGCGGCTCGGTGCGCCTGCCGGCGGCGTTCTGCGGTCTCGTGGGGCTGAAGCCGAGCCACGGCCGGGTGCCGATCGACCCCGCCTATCTCGGCCGCATCGCCGGCCCCCTGACCCGCACCGTGGCGGACACCGCCCTGATGATGGCGACGATCGCGCAGCCGGACTGGCGCGATCCGACCGAACTGCCCCCGTCCGGCATCGACTGGCGCCAGGCGACGGTCGGCACCGAGGGGGCGGTGCGCGGCCTGCGGGTGGGCCTGATGGAGGAGGCCGGGGCGGGCCTTCCCGTCGCTCCGGCCGTCGCGGCGGCGCTGCAGGAGACGGCGGCCATGCTGCGGGAGGCCGGGGCCGAGATCGTACCGGTGCGCCCGATCCTGACCCGGGCGATGCTGGACGGCCTCGACGACTTCTGGCGCGTGCGGGCCTGGGACGACGTGTCGAAGCTGCCGGCGGAGCGGCGGGCGCTGATCCTGCCATATATCCGCCAGTGGGCGGAATCGGGCGCGGCCCGGTCCGGGCTGGAGGTCATGCGCGGCTACAACCAGACCCATGCGATGCGGATCGCGGGGGCGCGGCTGTTCCACGATCTCGACTTCGTGCTGTCGCCCACCTGCCCGGTCGTCGCCTGGGGGGCCGAACTGGCGAGCCCGGTCCACGATCCCGAGGAGCCCTTCGAGCACATCGGCTTCACGGTTGCCTGGAACATGGCCGAAAACCCGGCCGTCTCGGTCAACTGGTCCTACGATCCCGACGGGATGCCCATCGGCATGCAGGTCGCCGGTCGTCGCTTCGACGATCTCGGCGTGCTGCGGGTCGCCCACCTGATCGAGACCCGGCGCCCGGCGCAGCGGCCGTGGCCCACGACGCCCCACCGGGCGTGACCGGTCAGGGCTCCAGCTCGGAATCCCAGTAGAGGTAGTCCAGCCAGCTGTCGTGCAGGTAGTTCGGCGGGAACAGGCGGCCGTTCTGGTGCAGGTCGTGCACGGACGGCGCGTAGGGATGCTGCGCCGGCCACATACCGACGTCGCGGGGCATGCGGTCGCCTTTGCGCAGGTTGCAGGGGGAGCAGGCGGCGACGACGTTGTCCCAGGTGGTCTGTCCACCTTTCGAGCGGGGAATGACGTGGTCGAAGGTCAGGTCTTCGCGCGAGCCGCAATACTGGCAGGTGAAACGATCACGCAGGAAGACGTTGAAGCGCGTGAAAGCCGGATGGCGCGAGGGCTTGACGTAGGTCTTGAGCGAAACGACGGACGGGAGGCGGAGCTCGAAGTTCGGACTTCGGACCGTCTTGTCGTAGTGCGAGACGATGTTCACCCGGTCCAGGAAGACGGCCTTGATGGCGTCTTGCCAGCTCCAGAGCGAAAGGGGGTAGTAGCTCAACGGGCGATAATCCGCGTTGAGCACCAGCGCCGGGCAGGCTTCCGGCGATACGGGCTGGTGAACGTGGATCGTCACCGAGACCGACTCCTTCGACCGCGACGGGACATATCCGTCCCGATTCACAGTCTATAAGGAGCGTGACGCCCTTGTGAAGCCGGTGCGGCGGGGGTGTGGCCGCGTCTTTCGCCGCAGCGTCACGCCTGGCGGTCGACCACGAGCCCGGTGCCGGGAGCGGGCGACGGCGGCGCCGAGGCCTCCACGGACTTGTCGATCATCGCGATCAGCTGCTGCTCGGCCTGATTCTGGGCCTTGATCACGGCATAGCCCGCCCGCTGCGTGAGCAGGTCCTGCTGGGCGCTGATCAGCGAGGCGGCGATATCGGCGGGTCCGGTCGTCATAAGGGCAGGATAGCCCCCATGGGTTGCCGAATTGTAAGCTCGATCGTGGAAACGTGAGCGGACCCGCTACAGCACGAACCGGCTCAGATCCGCGTTCTTGGCGAGATCCCCCACCGCCTTGTCCACGTAGGTCCCATCGATGGTGATCGTTTCGCCGGCCCGGTCGGGCGCGGTGAAGGAGATCTCGTCGAGGATTCGCTCCATCACCGTCTGCAGGCGCCGGGCCCCGATGTTCTCGACGCTGGAGTTGACCTGCACGGCGATGCGCGCCACCGCGTCGATGGCATCGTCGGCAAAGCCCAGCGTCACGCCTTCGGTCGCCAGGAGCGCCACGTACTGCTTCACGAGGCTCGCCTCGGTGTCCGTGAGGATGCGCCGGAAATCGGCCTCGTCGAGCGAGTTCAGCTCGACGCGGATGGGCAGGCGGCCTTGCAGTTCCGGCAACAGGTCGGATGGCTTGGACACGTGGAAGGCGCCGGACGCGATGAACAGGACGTGGTCCGTCTTCACCGGGCCATGCTTGGTCGACACCGTCGTGCCCTCGATCAGCGGCAGCAGGTCGCGCTGCACCCCCTCGCGGGAGACGTCCGCCCCGCCCCTGCCCTCGCGGGCGCAGATCTTGTCGATCTCGTCGAGGAAGACGATGCCGTTGTCCTCGACCTGCCGAATGGCCTCGGCGACGATCTGGTCCTGGTCCAGGAGCTTGTCGCTTTCCTCCGCCACCAGGGGGTCGCGGGCTTCCGCCACGGTCAGCCGGCGGGCCTTGGTGCGCCCGCCCATGGCCTTGCCGAAGATGTCGCCGATGGAGATCGCCCCCACCGAGGCGCCCGGCATGTTCGGCAGCTCGAACATCGGCATCCCGCCCGAGGCCTGCTGGAACTCGATCTCGACCTCCTTGTCGTCGAGTTCGCCGGCGCGCAGCTTGCGGCGGAAGCTGTCGCGGGTGGCAGCGCTCGAGCCGGGACCGACCAGCGCGTCGAGGACGCGCTCCTCGGCCGCCTTCTCGGCACGGGCCTCGACGTCCTTGCGGCGCGCCTCGCGCACGAGGCCGATGCCCACCTCGACGAGGTCGCGGACGATCTGCTCGACGTCGCGGCCGACATAGCCGACTTCCGTGAACTTGGTGGCCTCGACCTTGAGGAAGGGCGCACCGGCCAGCCTTGCGAGACGGCGGGAAATCTCCGTCTTGCCGCAGCCGGTGGGGCCGATCATCAGGATGTTCTTCGGCAGCACCTCCTCGCGCATCGGCCCGGTGAGCTGCTGGCGGCGCCAGCGGTTGCGCAGGGCGATGGCCACCGCGCGCTTGGCGTCGCGCTGGCCGACGATGAAGCGGTCGAGCTCGGAGACGATCTCGCGCGGTGAGAAGGTGGTCATTCCGTGTCCAGGCTCTCGATGGTGAGATTGGAATTCGTGTAGACGCAGATGTCGGCGGCGATGCCCAGGCTTTTGCGCACGATCGCCTCGGCGTCGAGTTCGGTGTCGACCAGGGCGCGGGCCGCGGCGAGCGCGTAATTGCCGCCCGAGCCGATGGCCATGACGCCGTCGTTGGGCTCGAGCACGTCGCCGTTGCCCGACAGCACCAGGCCCACCTTGCGGTCGGCGACGAGCATCATGGCTTCCAGGCGGCGCAGGTAGCGGTCGGTGCGCCAGTCCTTGGCGAGTTCGACGCAGGCCCGCATCAGCTGCCCGGGATATTGCTCGAGCTTGGCCTCCAGCCGCTCGAACAGGGTGAACGCGTCGGCGGTGGCGCCGGCGAAGCCGATGATCACGTCCCCCTTGCCCAACCGGCGCACCTTGCGGGCGTTGCCCTTCATCACCGTCTGGCCGAGGCTCACCTGGCCGTCGCCGCCGATGACGACGCGCCCGCCCTTCCGCACCATCAGGATCGTCGTGGCGCGCCAGCGCTTGTCGTCGTGTTCGGCCATGGCTTTCTCCCTCCACCCGCCGGCGGAGCGTTACCTGCGAGCCCTTCATGTAGGCAAGCCCGGCCGCGCCACCAAGGAGGCTTGGTGACAGGACACCAGCCATGCTGCACAGTCATGAGGCAACCGAGGTGGTATTCGGGCACGCGAGTTGCTAGAAGCCCGTCCGTTGCCCATTCCTGCCGGGCCCGAGCCCGGGGCGAGGAGAATTCCATGCGTGCCGCGAGCCTGTCGCGCAAGACGGCCGAGACGGACGTCTCGGTCAGCATCGCCATCGACGGTACCGGCCGGTCGGAGATTGCGACCGGCGTCGGTTTCCTCGACCACATGCTGGAACTGCTCGCCCGCCACGCCCTGTTCGACATCACCGCCCGCTGCACGGGCGATCTACACGTGGACCAGCACCACACGGTCGAGGACGTGGGGATCGCGCTCGGCCAGGCCTTCCTCCAGGCGCTCGGCGACAAGCGCGGCATCCGCCGCTATTCCAGCGTGCACCTGCCCATGGATGAGACTCTCAGCCGCGTGTCGATCGACATCTCCGGCCGGCCCTTTCTGGTCTTCCGGACGGAGTTCCCGCGGGAAAAGATCGGCACGTTCGATACCGAACTCGTGCGCGAGTGGTTCCAGGCCTTCGCCATGAACGGCGGCATCACGCTGCACGTCGAGACGCTCTACGGCGACAACGCCCATCATATCGCGGAGAGCTGTTACAAGGGTCTGGCCCGCGCCTTGCGTGAGGCCTGCTCCCTCGATCCGCGCGAAGAGGGTCGCGTACCCTCGACCAAGGGCAGTCTCTGAGGCGTCGTCATGGTGTCCTATCTCGTCCACCTTCCCGCGGAGGCGCGTCCCGGCTCCGCGGACGGACTGGACCGCATGGTCCTGGTGAAGGACCGCTTTCACTGGCTTGCCTTCCTCGTTCCGCTGGTCTGGCTGCTGTTCAACCGGCTCTGGCTGCCGTTCCTCGTCGTCCTGGCGGCCACGGTGGCTGTCGCGGTGGCGGATACGCTCCTCTCCCTGCCGGATCAGCTCACCTTCGCGCTGCAGGCGCTGCTGGGACTCGGCGTCGGCGTGTTCGCCGCCGAACTGAAGAGCCGTGGACTGTCCCGGCGCGGGCTGCCGCTGGCCGGCGTCGCGACGGGCGCCGACGAGGATGAGGCGGCGCGCCGCTTCGCCGATCGCTGGCTGGCTTCGCCGACCGACGCGGCCGTCCCGACGGGTGTGGCCCCGGCCGCCCCGGCGTCCGGGCGAGGTACCTATGCGGCGCCGGCCGTGCTGGGGCTGTTCCCGGAGGCAGGGCGGTCATGAGCACTGTCGCCATCATCGACTACGGCTCGGGCAACCTGCACTCGGCCCAGAAGGCCTTCGAGCGCGCGGCGCGCGAGGCGGGCCTCGCGACCACGATCCAGGTCACGAGCGACCCGGCCGCCGTGCTGGCGGCCGAGCGTATCGTCCTGCCCGGCGTCGGCGCTTTCGCCGACTGCCGCGCCGGCCTCGACGGCGTCACCGGCATGGTGGACGCGCTGGAAGAGGCCGTTCGGCGGCGCGGGCGGCCGTTCCTCGGCATCTGCGTCGGCATGCAGCTCATGGCGGCCCGCGGCCTCGAATACGTCACGAGCACGGGGCTCGGCTGGATCCCCGGCGACGTGACGCTGATCGAGCCGAATGATCCGTCGCTCAAGATCCCGCACATGGGCTGGAACACGCTGTCCCTGTGCCGCGACCACGCGCTGCTGTCGGGCATTCCGACCGGGCCGGACGGGTGGCACGCCTATTTCGTGCACTCCTACCATCTTGCGGCCGCGCAGCGCGCCGACGTGGTGGCCGAGACCGAATACGGCGGCCCGATCACCGCCGTGGTTGGCCGCGACAACGTGGTCGGCACGCAGTTCCATCCCGAAAAGAGCCAGAAGCTCGGGCTCGCCCTCATCACCAATTTCCTCAGGTGGCGCCCGTGATCCTGTTTCCTGCGATCGACCTCAAGGAGGGTCGCTGCGTCCGCCTGGTACAAGGCGACATGGCGCAGGCCACGGTGTTCAACGACGATCCCGCCGCGCAGGCCAAGGCCTTCGAGGACCAGGGCTTTCCGTGGCTGCATCTCGTCGACCTGGACGGCGCCTTCGCCGGCAAGCCGATGAACGCGGCGGCGGTGGAGGCCATCCTGGCGCGGGTCGGCGTGCCGGCGCAGCTCGGCGGCGGCATTCGCGACATGAAGACCGTCGAGGGCTGGCTGACCCACGGCATCCGCCGCGTGATCATCGGCACCGCCGCGGTGCGCGATCCCGAGTTCGTCCGCGAGGCGGCCCGCCGCTTCCCCGGCCGGATCGCCGTCGGCATCGACGCCAAGGACGGCCGCGTCGCCGTGGAGGGCTGGGCCCGCCTGTCGGAGATGTCCGCCGAGGATCTCGGCCGCCGCTTCGAGGACGTCGGCGTCGCCGCCATCGTCTACACCGACATCGCCCGCGACGGCGTGCTGAAGGGCCTCAACATCGAGGCGACGCTGGCGCTGGCCAATGCCGTCGGCATCCCGGTGATCGCGTCGGGTGGATTGGCCTCGATCGAGGACGTGAAGCGCCTGCTCGAACCCGATTGCGCCGTCCTCGAGGGCGCCATTTCCGGCCGTGCGCTCTACGATGGCCGGCTCGACCCGACAGAGGCTCTCGCCCTCATCCGGGAGGCGGCCGATGCTTAAGGTCCGCGTGATCCCGTGCCTGGACGTCAAGGACGGGCGAGTGGTGAAAGGCGTGCAGTTCCTGGATCTCCGGGATGCCGGCGATCCGGTCGAGAGCGCCATCGCCTATGACAAGGCCGGCGCCGACGAGCTCTGCTTCCTCGACATCACCGCCAGCCACGAGAACCGGGGCACGCTGCTCGACGTCGTGACCCGGACGGCCGAGGCCTGCTTCATGCCGCTCACGGTGGGCGGAGGCGTCCGCACCGTCGACGACATCCGCAACCTGCTGCTTGCCGGCGCGGACAAGGTGTCGATCAACACGGCCGCCGTGAACGACCGGCAGTTCGTGCGGCGCGCCGCCGAGAAGTTCGGCGTCCAGTGCATCGTCGTGGCGATCGACGCCAAGCGCGTCTCGGCGGACGGCGAGCCCGACCGCTGGGAAATCTTCACCCATGGCGGGCGTCGCCCGACCGGCCTCGACGCGATCGCCTATGCGGAAGAGGTCTGCGAGCTGGGCGCGGGCGAGATCCTGCTCACCTCCATGGACCGCGACGGCACCAAGATCGGCTATGACGTGGCCCTGACCCGGGCCATCGCCGACGCCGTGCCGGTCCCGGTCATCGCCTCCGGCGGCGTGGGACATCTCGACCACCTGGTCGACGGCGTGCGCGACGGGCATGCCAGCGCCGTCCTCGCCGCCTCGATCTTCCATTTCGGCGAACACACGATCCGCGAGGCCAAGGAGCGCCTGGCGTCCGCAGGTCTGCCGGTGAGGATGGACTGATGGCCTTCTCGCTCTCCGATCTCGAGAATTTCCTCGCCGTCCGGGCCACGGCATCGGCCGAGGAATCCTATACGGCCAAGCTCGTCCAGAAGGGGCCCGCCTACGCGGCGAAGAAACTGGGCGAGGAAGCGGTCGAGGCGGTGATCGCCGCCGTCGAGGGCGACCGAAAGGCGCTCGTCATGGAAAGCGCCGACGTGCTGTATCATCTGTTGGTCGTACTTCGCACACGCGGTATTGCATTGCAGGATGTGGTCTCGGAGCTGGAGCGGCGCACGGCGCAGTCCGGTCTTCAGGAAAAGGCCTCGCGCCCGGCCGGCTGATCGCCGCCGTCGATCAGGACAGTACCCATGGACGCCCGCGTTGCCATCGGCCAGGGGCAGGAGGACTACTCCGCCTTCCGCGTGTTCAGCCGCAACGAGTGGGCGGCGCTGCGCGCCGACACGCCCCTCACCCTGACCGTCGACGACCTGATGCGGATCCAGTCTCTCAACGACCCGATCTCGCTCGAGGAGGTGGTGGCGATCTACCTGCCGCTGTCGCGCCTGCTCTCGCTCTACGTCGCCGCCACGCAGGGCCTGTTCAAGGCGACGCAGCGCTTCCTGATGGCCGAGGACGGCAAGGTCCCCTACGTCATCGGGATCGCCGGATCGGTTTCGGCCGGCAAGTCGACGACGGCGCGCGTGCTGCGCGCCCTGCTCTCGCGCTGGCCCAACACCCCCAAGGTCGAGTTGGTCACGACCGACGGCTTCCTCCACCCCAATGCCGTGCTCTCGCGCGAGGGGATCATGGAGAAGAAGGGCTTCCCGGAAAGCTATGACGGCTCGGCCCTGATCCGCTTTCTGTCCGAGGTGAAGGCGGGCCGCGCCCATGTGGAGGCGCCGGTCTATTCGCATCTCGTGTACGACGTGGTGCCCGGCGAGACCGTGAGCGTCGACCGGCCGGACATCCTCATCGTCGAGGGCCTCAACGTCCTTCTGCCGAGCCGCATGGGCAAGGACGGCAAGGCCGTTCCCTTCGTCTCGGACTTCTTCGACTTCTCGGTCTACCTGGATGCGGACGAGGATCTGCTCGAGAAGTGGTACGTGCAGCGCTTCATGCGGCTGCGCGAAACCGCCTTCCGCGATCCGCGCAGCTACTTCAAGAAATACGCGGACCTGACGGACGCCGAGGCCGAGGCCACGGCGCGCGGGATCTGGCACCGCACCAACCTGCCCAACCTGCGCGACAACGTGCTCCCCACCCGGCCCCGCGCCGACCTGGTGCTGACCAAGGGCGCCAGCCACCGCATCGAGCAGGTCGCGTTGCGCAAGCTCTGAGCGCTGTGTTTCACGTGAATCACTGAGCGCTGAACCCGGGCGGGACGCGGGCCGATCCGCTCCCGGATCCCCGGCGCGTCCCCTCGCACATGTTCCCGACCGGGGCTGGCCCGGTCGGTTGGAAGGCTCGTCGTTGGCGCGAGGCGTTGACCCTCAGAGCAGGCCTTCCTGCTCGGCGAGGGCCTTGAGGCTCGCTTCGGGACGGGCGCCGACGTGCTGGATGATCTCGGCGGCAGCGAGGCCGCCGAGGCGGCCGCAGGTCACCGCGTCGCGGTCGCGGGCAAGGCCGAACAGGAACCCCGCGGCGAAGAGGTCGCCCGCGCCGGTGGTGTCGACGAGCTTCTCGATGGGGAAGGCCGGGACGGCGTGGGTCTCGTCACGGGTGACGACCAGGCAGCCCTCGGCGGAGCGGGTCACGACCCCCAGCACCTTTTCGTCGCGCAGCGCCGCCAGGGCCGTGTCGAAGTCCGCCGTCTGGTAGAGGCTCTTCAGCTCGTGCTCGTTGGCGAAGAGGATGTCGAGGGCCCCTCCCCGCATCAGGCCGAGGAACTCGTCGCGGAAGCGGTCGACGCAGAAGCTGTCGGACAAGGTGAGCGCGACCTTGCGGCCCGCCGCGTGGGCCATGCCGGCCGCCGTGCGGAAGGCCTCCTTGGCGTGCTCGCGGTCCCACAGATAGCCCTCGAGATAGACGAAGGCGGAGGCGGCGACGGTCTCCTGGTCGACGTCGGCCGGTGCCAGGTTCTGGCAGGCGCCGAGATAGGTGTTCATCGTGCGCTCGCCGTCCGGCGTCACGAGGATGAAGCTGCGGGCCGTTGCCGGGCCGTCCTCGGCGGGCTTGGTGGCGAAATGCACCCCGTTGGCCCGGATGTCGTGGGTGAAGTGACGGCCGACTTCGTCCGACTTGACCTTGCCGATATAGGCGGCCCGTCCGCCGAAGGACGCGACGCCGACGATCGAGTTGGCGACGGAGCCGCCCGAGATGATCGTCGCCGGGCCCATGGCCGCATAGAGACGCTCGGCTTCCGGCTCGTCGATCAGGCGCATGGCGCCCTTGTGAAGCTCGTTCGCCAGGAGAAAGGCCTCGTCCGTTCGGGCCAGCACATCGACGATGGCGTTGCCGAGGCCGAGGACGTCATAGCGAAGGTCGGTCATGGATGCTCCTCAGGGCGGGCCGGGCACCGGCCGCTTCGGTTGCGCTCACTGGCATCGGGACCGCCGGGGGTCAAGGTCCGCCTTGGTCAGCGCGCCGCGGACGCCTTGTCCAGAACGGCCTCGAGCGCCGCGAGGTCCTCGTCCGACAGCTCGGCGATGCTGCGCGACAGGCGGTTGGCGACCCGCGTGGCCCGGGACGACAGGCCGGCCGTATCGACGACGACGCGGGGATGGGACATGTCGGCCAGCCGCTGCAGCGCCTCCGCATCGTCCCAGATGACGTTGAAATACTGGATGACGCGCTGGACGAACCCCCAGCTCGGCCGACCCCGCCGGCCGTGCTCCAGCGCCGACAGATAGGTCGGCGACACGTCGAGCGCGCGGGCCATGTCGATCAGCGCGATCCCGCGCTCGGCGCGCAGCGCGCGCAGCCGCTCGCCGAACGGCGTCACGACCAGGCGTCCGTTCGGCTGCGCCGGCGCAGGCGAACGTAGAGGGCGCCCGAGCCGCCGTGGTGGGCCACCGCCTCGTCGAAGCCCAGCACCGCCGGGCGCAGGTCCGGCAGGCGCAGCCAATGCGGCACCACGCGGCGCAGGACACCGCGCTCCTCGAAGAGCCCGCCCCTCTCCTGCGGCGCGCTGCCGCCCTTCCCGGTCACGACGAGCACGACCATGTGGCCGGCCGCCTGGCCGCGCAGGATGAAATGGCGCAGCGCGTCATGGGCCTCGGCCTGGCGCATGCCGTGCAGGTCGATCACGGCGTCGATCGGCTGGCTGCCCCGCGAGAGACGCTGCTTGAGCCGCCGTTCGATCGGAGCGAGGGGCGGAGCCGGTGGCGGCGAAGGCGGACGGACGGGTGCCGCGGCAACCGGCGCGACGGATTTCCCGGACGGCGCGGGCTCGGCCTTGACGGGCTGCGGCGGCGTTTCGACGGCCGGCTCGGCGAGGCGGCCATTCAGGGGGGCCACGTGGCGCGTGACGTGGGACCAGAGCGCCTGCTCGTCGCCGGTGAGTGTACGGCGCCGACGCATCACTCGCCGTCCGTGGCCGGCAACAGCACGACGAAGCCGGGGCGGTGGCGGACCTGGCCGGCCACGACACCGGCCTCCTCGCCCCAGCCGCAGAACAGATCCGCCCGGGCCGGGCCGAGGATGGCCGAGCCGGTGTCCTGTGCGACGGTGAGCGCGCGGAAGCTGCGGGTGGAGCCGCCAGGGGTCGGCAGGTCGAGATCGAGCCAGACGGGAAGACCATACGACCAGAGCGTCCGGTCGACCGCGATCGACCGCCATGGGGTGAGCGGGACGGAGGCGGCGCCGATGGGTCCGGCGGCCGGGTCCATGCCCTCCCCCAGCGCGAAGAAAATATACGAGCGGTTGAGCCGCATGATCCGGCGCGCGTCGTCGGGATGGGCCCGGAGCCAGGCCTTCAGCTTGGCCAGGGTCATGGTCTCGAGGTCCATGTGGCCCTCGGCGACGATGACGCGCCCGATCGAGGTGTAGGGCCAGCCGTTGCGCCCCGCATAGACGAGGCGCCTGACGCCGCCGTCCGGCAGGACCACGCGCGCGGACCCCTGGACCTGCGCCAGGAAGAGTTCGACGCGATCGGGCAGCCAGAGCAGTTCAAGGCCCTTGCCGTCGAGCGCCCCGTCCTCGATCGCCGCCCGGTCGGGATAGGGCCGAAGCCCCTCCGGCGTGCGCCGCGCGGCCTGCAGCGTGGGGTCGAGACCGGCAGGGGCTTCACCAGGCCGCAAGGTGACGAGGTCGTCCGGGCGGCCCAGCGCGGGAATCGGGAAAGCCTCGCTGCGCGTGGTGGAGCCGGCGATTTCGGGTTCGTAGTAGCCGGTGAGGAAGGGGCTGCCCTCGGCGGGCTTCACCCGCCAGGCCTTGAACCGCGCCTCGAACCAGCTGCGGCTGTCCGCGCCGACGGGAGGCTCGGCCAGCGCTTCGCGACAGATTTTCAGGAGACCGGCGGGCGGCGGCAGGCCTGGCCGGAGCACGGGATCGGTGCCCAGGAGTGTCTCGCACCCACCACGGAAGACCGTGAAGGCGGCCGCATGGTCGTCCGCGTCCCAGCCCGGGAGGTCACGGAACCGAACCGGTTCCAGGGTCGAGCCCCCCGGACCGGGCCTCGACGTCGCTTCGGCGGGCTGGGTCATGGCGAGGGCTGTCAGAAGCGCGGCCCCGACAAGAACGGGGCCGCGGGCGATCAATGTCCGGACTCGGTCGCGATCAGCTTCCAGTTCGGATCGCGCGAGTTCAGGTCGCGGCTGAAAGTCCAGATGTCCGTCACGTCGACGACCTTGTCCGGGGCTCCGTCGATCACGGTGCCGGCCTTGTCGTAGGTCGCCGTGATGAGCTTCGACACGAAATGCAAGGTGATCTGGGCGACCTTGCCGCGGACCTGGGCGTCGGCGATGTCCGACTTGTCGATGGATACGAAGGTGGTCTCGATGCGGTCGCCGCGCTTCTCGCGCTCGGTGATCGCGCCGACGAAGCCGTCGAACACGTCCTTCGACAGGAGGTCCTTCAGGACTCGCTTGTCGCCCTGGGCAAAGGCCGTGACGATCATCTCGTAGGCCGCCTTGGCGCCCTCGCGGAACTCACGCAGGTCGAAGGTGCGGTCGGTGGCCAGGATCGCGTCGAGGTTGGCGGCCAAGGGCGAACCGGGCTCGGCGAACCCCTTCCAGCGGTCGGGATCGGCGACGGGTTCGGCCCCCGGGGCGTCGTCCTGGCCGCGACCGGGCATGCGGACGACGTTGGTGTCGTTCGCCGGCGGCGGGGCCTGCGGCGGTTCCGACCGACGCATGATCTCGGCCGGGGTCCGCTCGTGCCCGGTGCGCGTGCCGAGGACGGACCGCAGCTTCCAGATCACGAACACGGCCAGCGCCAGGAAGATGATGGTCGTCAGATCGAAGGAATCCTGCATGAGTGCCGTCCAGTCCACCCGAAGGCCGGCACCTTGCCGACTCCTCAGCAGCATATATGGAAGAACTGTCGTCTTATCCACCCGGTGGCACAACCCTCACGCCGTCCGGGCGTTTACCGCTTGCATCCGTCGGGGGGGCCGCGGACGTCGCGATGCCTTGTGACAGGCCCCGGTTCCATGCTAGCCCGCATGCGACGTGGACCCATCGGTCCGCACCAAGGTGAACCGGGTGGGACCCGGGCAGGGAGACCAATCGATGGCAACCACCAACGGAACCACACCTCCGGCCGGCGAAGAGGCGATGCCCTCTCTCAATGCCCTCGCCCAGTACATCAAGGATCTGTCCTTCGAGAACCCGAACGCCCCGCGTTCGCTGCAGCCGCAGAACCAGGCTCCCAACATCGGGATCTCGGTCAACGTCAACGCCAAGCAGCTCTCCGATACGGACTTCGAGGTCGACCTCACGCTCGAGGGCAAGGCCGGCGAAGCCCCGAACCTGCTGTTCTCGTTCGAGCTCGTCTATTCGGGCGTGTTCCGCCTGCAGAACATCCCGGAAGAGAACCGCCATCCGGTCGTCATGATCGAATGCCCGCGGCTGCTCTTCCCGTTCGCGCGGCAGATCGTCGCCGATGCGGTGCGCAACGGCGGCTTCCCGCCCCTGTTCATCGACCCGATCGACTTCGCGGCGCTGTTCCGCCAGCGGATCTCGGAGATGCAGGGCCAGGGCGCTCCCGTCAGCGCCTGAGCCTGCCGCATCGCGGACGCGTTTGAAGCCGGCCCTCGTGGCCGGCTTTTTCGTGTGAGGGTCAAGGTGGGGTGGCTTGAATGCACGCGACCCGCTCGGTCGTCCGGCCCGGGCTCGGCGCCCGGGACGCGGCTCACGAAGCCGCGCGTTCTTCGCCGTCCGAGAGATAGGTCGCCCACAGCGCGGTTCCGCCCAGGGTCCCCACGAAAGCCTTGTGGGCCTGGATCTCGGCTTCGCTCAGGCGCGGCGGAAGCGGGGCCGGGCGCACCAGGGTCCGGGCAGTCGCCGTGCGGGTCCGAACGGGATCGGCGCTGCGCACCTCCGCCAGTCCGAGGTCGGCCTGACGGCCGCCGAGAAGCTCGACATAGACCTCGGCCAGGATCTCGGCGTCGAGCAAGGCGCCGTGCTTGGTGCGGCGCGAGTTGTCGATCCCGTAGCGCTGGCAGAGCGCGTCGAGGCTGTTGGGGGCGAAGGGATGCTTGCGCCGCGCGATAGCCAGCGTGTCGACGACGCGCTGCTCCTCGACGGCCGCGTGACCCAGCCGGGCCAGCTCGGCGTTCACGAAGGCCACGTCGAACGACGCGTTGTGCGCGACCAGCCGGGCATCGGCGATGAACGCCACGAACGCGTCGGCGATCGCCGAGAACACGGGCTTGTCGGAGAGGAAGGCGGAGGAGAGGCCGTGGACCTTGAAGGCCTCCTCCGGCATGTCCCGCTCGGGATTGAGGTAGACGTGGAAGGTGTTGCCCGTGGGGATGTGGTTCAGCATCTCCACGCAACCGATCTCGACGATCCTGTCGCCACCGTTGGGATGGAGGCCCGTCGTCTCGGTGTCGAACACGATCTCTCGAACGGCCATCGGCCCATGTCTCTCCGTTTGCGCCAGCCCCGGGTCGGTCGACCTTTGGACCGGTCAGCCTTTCGACCCGTCGACCTTGCCCGGCCGACCGGCCAGGCAGCGGACCAGGTCGAGGACCTGGCGGCGGGCCGCGTCGAACCCCCGGCCGGTGTCGATCACCGCGTGCGCGCGCTGTCGCTTCACCGAATCAGGAACCTGACGGGCGAGAATCGCCTCGAACCGCTCGGGCGTCATCCCCGGACGGGCCAGAACGCGTGACCTTTGCACAGCCGCCTCCGCCGAGACCACCACGACGGCGTCGCAGCGGCGCTCGCCGCCGGTCTCGAACAGCAGCGGGACGTCGAGCACGACCAGGGGCCGCGCCGACCAGTGCTCCAGGAAGGCCGCCTTGTGGGCGGTGACGAGGGGATGCACGATGGCTTCGAGCCGGCGCATCGCCTCCTCGTCGCGCAGGACGCGGGCCGAGAGCGCGGGCCTGTCCACCACGCCGTCGCGGACGGTCCCCGGAAAGGCGGCCTCGATGAGCGGTGCCGCGGCGCCCGCATAGAGAGCGTGGACCGCCGCATCGGCGTCGTGCACCGGAATGCCGAGCTCGCGGAACATGCCCGCCGTCGCGGACTTGCCCATGCCGATGGACCCCGTCAGGCCGAGGATGAAGCTCACGGCATCAGTCCTTCCCCGCGAAACCAGGCGAGCAGCGGCAGCAGCGGCAGCCCCATGATGGTGAAGTGGTCCCCGTCGATGGCATCGAACAGCGTCACGCCGGCGCCCTCGACCTGGTAGCCGCCGACGCTGGCCAGGACCGCGTCTCCGGCGACCTCCAGGTAGCGCTCGATGGCGGATCCACTGAGCGGGCGCACCGACAGAACGGCGAGGCTCTCGGCCTCGAATACCACGGCGCCGTCTCTCGCCAGCGCGGCCGCCGACCGCAGCACGTGGCGTCGCCCGGCCATGCGCGCAAGCTGGCGGGCGGCATCGGCACGATCGCGCGGCTTGTGCAGCGGGGTTTCATCCAGCGTCAGCGTCTGGTCCGCGCCCAGCACGAGGCGTCCAGGGCATCGGCGCGACACGTCGAGCGCCTTGGCCGATGCGAGCAGGCCCGCCATGTCCTGCGCGCCGCGCCCGGCCTGGAGAGCCTCGGTCTCGAGCGCCCGCTCGTCGACCTCCGGCGGGCGCACCTCGCAGGCGACCCCGGCCTTCTCGAGCATCTGCCTGCGCGTCGCGCTGCCCGAGGCGAGGATGACGGGCTCGGATGCGAGCCACAGGGCGCTCATTCGGCGATGAACCGCATGCGATGGGCCCGGTAGAGCTCCAGGATCGCCGCGGCCGTCTCCTCGATGGAGCGCCGGGTGACGTCGATCACCGGCCAGTTGTTGCGGGCGCAGAGCTTGCGGGAGAAAGCGACCTCCTCCGTGACGGCGGCCTTGTCGACATAGGGGCTGTCCTCCGGGGCGTTGAGCGTGAGGAGCCGGTTCTGTCGGATCTGGACGATGCGCTCGGGCGTGGCCACCAGCCCGACCACCAGCGGCTTGCGGACGGTTTCGAGCTGGGGCGGAGGCGGGATGTTGGGGACGAGCGGAATGTTAGCCGTCTTGATGCCGCGGTTGGCGAGGTAGATCGAGGTCGGTGTCTTGGACGTGCGGCTGATGCCCACGAGCACGACGTCGGCGGTGTCGAGATCGTGGGGAAGCTGCCCGTCGTCGTGGATCATCGTGTAGTTCAAGGCGTCGATGCGCTTGAAGTACTCGCCGTTCAGGACGTGCTGGGCGCCGGGACGCTGGGTCGATGCCGTGCCGAGATAGGACTGGAACAGCATCAGCACGGGGTCGAGCACCGAGAGGCAGGGACAGCCATACTCCTGGCAGGCATCCTCGAGCCGCTTGGCGAGCTCGGGTTCCACGAGGGTGTAGAGGACGATCCCCGGCGAGGCTTCCAGCTCGTTCAGCACGCGATCGAGCTGGGCGGAGGAGCGCACCAGCGGATAGACATGCTCGATGGCCGAAATTCCCTGGTATTGCGCCGCGGCTGCCCGGCTGACCGCGATCAGCGTTTCGCCCGTCGCGTCCGAAACCAGATGGAGATGGAAATAGCTGCGGTTCACGCGCGCCCCCCGATGCCTTGCGTGCTTCGACAGCCCTGTGGATGGCTGTGGATGAGCGTGGATGACTCCCCCTCACCGCCGCGGCAGCGCCGAGTCACTGTGGCGCGCACCCACCGCGCGATCAACAGGGCTCTTGCGGGGGACACGATCCCGCCGGTTTTGGCCACAGCTGGGGACAGCGCGCCGAGGCGGGCCCGATCCGCCGCATCCATGAGGCCAGAGCCCATGCGAATCCTTAAGGAAGTGTTAACGCCCATCCGGCGCGAGCCTGGACGGGCGCTTGGCGTTGACAGGGCCAACTTGTGCACGGCCTGTGGACGACTTGGAAACCCGGCATCTCCCGGTCTAGAAACAAACTCAGAGAGTCCTTGAATCAAAAGGTCTATGAAGTGGCCCCTTCGTCCACAGCCGTGCCTAGCCCGACCGGAAAGCCGCTTCTCGACGTCCTGAACGGACACCGCCAATCCAGGCCTCCGATCTGGATCATGCGGCAGGCGGGTCGTTATCTCCCCGAGTACCGCGAGCTGAGGACCAAGGCGAAGTCCTTCATCGACTTCTGCTACACGCCGGCGATGGCCACCGAGGCCACCCTGCAACCCATCAGGCGCTACGGCTTCGACGGGGCCATTCTCTTCAGCGACATCCTGGTCGTCCCGGACGCCCTGGGCCAGCAGGTCAGCTTCGCCGAAGGCGAAGGCCCACGCCTGCCTCCCATCACCTCGATGGAGGCTCTCAAGGGGCTCTCCGAAGAGATCGATCTGGAGCGCCTGGGACCGGTCTTCGAGGCGATCGAGCGCATCAAGGGTGCGCTGCCCCGCGAGACCACCTTCCTGGGCTTCTGCGGGGCTCCCTGGACCGTGGGCAGCTACATGGTGGCGGGCAAGGGCACCCCGGAGCTCGCACCGTCGCGGCTGATGGCCTATCGCGATCCCGCGTTCATGGACACCCTCATCGATCGGCTGGTCGTAGCCTCGACCGCCTATCTCATCCGGCAGTTCCAGGCCGGCGTCGATGCGGTCCAGATCTTCGAGAGCTTTGCCGGGGCCCTGACCCCCGACGCCTTCGACCGCTGGTCGATCAAGCCGATCTCCCGGATCATCGCGGGCGTCCGGAAGGCGGTCCCCGGGGCCAAGATCATCGTCTTCACGCGGAACGCCGGCGTCGGTCATGCGCGGGTCATCGAGACCGGCGCGGATGCCGCCGGCCTGGACTGGGGCGTGGACGGGCGTTGGGCCGCCAAGACCCTGCAGCCGCACATCGCCGTCCAGGGCAACCTCGACCCGCTGACGGTCGTGGCCGGTGGCGACGCCATGCTGCGTGGCATCGACCGGGTGCTCGAGGACTTCGGCGGCGGCCGCCACATCTTCAATTTCGGGCATGGCATCGTGCCCGAGACCCCGCCGGAGCACGTGGCCACGCTGGTCCGCCGCGTCCGCGGCCAGTAAGGACAGGGCGATGTACGACTGGATCAAGGCCCTTCACGTCATCGCCGTGATCGCCTGGATGGCGGCGATCCTCTATCTGCCGCGGCTCTACGTCTACCACGCCTCGGCCACGCCGGGCTCCGAGCTGTCGGAGACGTTCAAGGTGATGGAGCGCCGGCTCCTGAAGGCGATCATGACGCCGGCGATGATCGTCGCCTGGCTGGCGGGCCTCTGGCTGGTCTGGCAGGGCGGCTGGCTCAAGTCCGGCTGGCTGCACGCCAAGCTGCTGCTCGTGCTCGGTATGACCGGCGTTCACGGTCTCCTCGCGGCATGGCGCAAGGGGTTCGCCGAGGATCGCAACACGCGCTCGGCGACCGTCTACCGCGTCTGGAACGAGGTCCCGACCCTGCTGATGATCCTCGTCGTCATCCTGGTGGTGGTGAAGCCGTTCTGAGGGTTCGGGGTTGTTGGCTGGCCCCCATGCTCCACGGCTTGGACGTGACCCGGATACCGACCCAATCTCCTCATCCTGAGCCACGGCCCGTTGGGCCGTGAGTCGAAGGACGCACAATCGCACCGCTCTACGATCCTGCGTCCTTCGACACGGCCGCTGCACGGCCGGCTCAGGATGGAGACCTTTGCGCGAAGACACTGCGAGTGATGTGGCTCA
>NZ_CAMFHB010000061.1 GCF_945952055.1 uncultured Alsobacter sp. | reverse complement strand
GGCGGACCGTCGAGGTCGAGGCGTTCTGCTCGTGGTCGGCGTGCAGGATGAAGATGCGGTCGAGCGCGCGCGACAGCACCGGGTTCACCTTGTACTCCTCGCACGGCACGGCGAAGCACATGCGCAGGAAGTTCGACGTGTAGTCGAGGTTGTTCTGCGGGTACACGAAGGGCTGGCCGATCGAGTACTTGAAGGCCATGGCCGCCAGCGTCGGGATCTTGGCGATCATGCGCATGGAGGCGATCATCCGCTGGTGCGGATCGGAGATGTCGGTCGAGTCGTGGTAGAACGCCGACAGCGCGCCGACCGAGGCCACCATCACCGCCATCGGGTGGGCGTCGCGGCGGAAGCCCTGGAAGAACCGCATCATCTGCTCGTGCACCATCGTGTGGCGCGTGACGCGGTAGTCGAAGTCGGCCTTCTGCGCGGCGGTCGGCAGCTCGCCGTACAGCAGCAGGTAGCAGGTCTCGAGGAAGTCACCGTGCTCGGCGAGCTGCTCGATCGGGTAGCCGCGGTACAGCAGCACGCCCTCGTCGCCGTCGATGTAGGTGATCTGCGACTCGCAGCTCGCCGTCGACGTGAAGCCGGGGTCGTAGGTGAACATGCCCGTCTGGGCATAGAGCTTGGCGATGTCGAGCACGCTCGGGCCGATCGAACCCTTCTTGAGAGACAGCTCGATCTTTTTGTTGTCGACGAGGAGAGAAGCTGGCTCGCTCATGTCGGTATCCCTCGGCCGGTCAGAACTGTGCACCGGGGAGCCGGACGCACTCCCGACGGTCACCACGTCAGCGACATCGCATGGTTTGGCGACAATTTGCCGAATTCGTCGGCAAACGCCAAGGTTCCCACGCAATTTCGCTGGCGCCTCAGGTTTGCTAGCTCAATTCCGCAGGGGGTTCAACCGCACCGAAAGGCGGGTGCCCCCCGCCTCAGCGGCGTGCAGTCGCCTGGTCCTGGAGCCGGACCAGGCACTCCTCGCGCCCGAGCACCACCATGACGTCGAAAAGCCCCGGCGAGGTGGAGCGCCCCGTGAGAGCCGCGCGAAGGGGTTGCGCCACCTGGCCGAGCTTCAGGCCCCCGGTTTCGGCGAAGGCGCGCACGGCGGCCTCGGTCGACTGGGCGGTCCACTCGGGCAGCGCCTGCAGCGCCGGAAGCAGGGCAGCGATGCGCTCGCGTCCACCCTCGGCGAGCAGCCCTTCGGCCTTCGGCTCCACCGTCAGCGGCCGGGTGGCATAGAGGTAGTAGGCGCTGTCCAGGAGTTCGACGAGCGTCTTGGCCCGCTCCTTCAGCCCCGGCATGGCCGCGACGAACTGGGCGCGCAGCGGGGCGGGGAGCGTCGTCGGGGCCCCCTTGGCCGGGCCGATCTCCGGCAGGATGCGCTCGAGGTCGGTGACGAGCGACTCGTCCGACGACGTGCGCATGTAGTGGCCGTTGATGTGCTCGAGCTTGGCGAAGTCGAAGCGCGCCGGCGAGCGGCCGATGCCGTCGAGATCGAAGGCCGCCACCATCTCCTCGGTCGAGAAGAACTCCTGGTCGCCGTGGCTCCAGCCCAGCCGCACGAGGTAGTTGCGCAGCGCCACCGGCAGGTAGCCGAGCGCCCGGTAGGCGTCGACGCCCAGCGCCCCGTGGCGCTTGGAGAGCTTGGCGCCGTCCGGCCCGTGGATGAGCGGGATGTGAGACATGCTGGGCACCTCCCAGCCGCAGGCCTGGTAGATCTGCGTCTGCCGGGCCGCGTTGGTCAGGTGGTCGTCGCCGCGGATGACGTGCGTCACCTCCATGTCGTGATCGTCGACCACGACCGCGAGCATGTAGGTCGGCGTGCCGTCCGAGCGCAGCAGGACGAGATCGTCGAGGTCCTTGTTCTGCCAGACCACGCGGCCCTGCACGCGGTCTTCGACCACGGTGTCGCCCTCGAGCGGCGCGCGCAGGCGGATCACCGGCTTCACGCCGGCCGGCGCCTCCGACGGGTCGCGGTCGCGCCAGCGGCCGTCGTAGCGCATCGGCCGGCCCTCGGCGCGCGCCTTCTCGCGCATCTCCTCGAGCTCCTGCGGCGTCGCATAGCAGTGATAGGCCTTGCCCTCCGCGAGCAGGCGCTCGGCCACCTCGCGGTGCCGGGCCGCGCGCGCGAACTGGTAGACGACGTCGCCGTCCCAGGTGATGCCGAGCCAGGACAGGCCGTCGATGATCGCCTGGATGGCGGGCTCGGTGGAGCGTTCGCGATCGGTGTCCTCGATGCGCAGCAGCATCGTGCCGCCGAAGCGCTTGGCATAGAGCCAGTTGAACAGCGCCGTGCGGCCACCGCCGATGTGGAGGAAGCCGGTAGGCGACGGCGCAAAGCGCGTGACGACGGGTTTGGACATCGAGCTGACACGTTCCGGATGTGCGGAGCCGGGGCTGCAATTGCCCGGCGCTGGTCCGCGGAGCGCGCTCTGTAGCATCATTGCGGGGCGAGGTTAAGGGCGCCTCCCGTGCAGCCGGGACCAAAGGCATGAAAGCCGCGACGTCAGTGCGGGCGGGCCGGGCCCTTGCTCCAGTCAGGGGGCTGGAGGCGCGCCTGGCGTCCGCGGCGGAGGTCCTGGCGGACCGGGTGCGCGCCTGGACCGGCCGCGAGATCGACGCCCGCCGTCCCGGGCTGTGGCTCCCTGTGGCGGCGATGGGCGGCATCGTCGTCTACTTCGCCGCCGAGGTCGAGCCGACGCCCTGGGCAGGCCCGGCGGGCTTCGCCCTGTTCGCCGCCCTCGCCGTGCTCCTGCGCCGGCACGCGGGCGCCGGGCTGGCGGTGCTGGCGGCCTTCGCCTTCGCAGGCTTCGCCAGTGCCACGTGGCGCACCGGACGGGTGTCCGCGCCGGTGCTCCAGGGGAGCCTGTCCGCGCCGCTGCAGGGTTTCGTCGAGACGGTGGATCCGCGCCTGGGCAGCGCCAGGCTGCTGATCCGTGTCACCGCGCTGGGCGACCTGCCCGAGGCTTCGAGGCCGCTTCGGGTGCGGGTGACCATCCAGGGCCGCAGCACGATCCAGCCCGGCGAGCACGTGGCCGCGCAGGCCCGCCTGCTGCCTCCGCCCGAGGCGTCCCGCCCGGGCGGATACGCCTTCAACCGCGAGGCCTACTTCCAGCAGATCGGCGCCATCGGCTCGCTGTCGGGCGCCGTCTCCCTGGCCCCCGCAGCCGTTCCGATCCCCTGGGACACCTGGGCGACAGCGGCGGTGGACCGCGCCCGCAACAGCCTCACCGAGCGCATCATCGCGGTCATCGGCGGGGCGCCCGGTGCCGTGGCCGCATCGCTCGTGACGGGCAAGCGGGGCATGATCCCGGACGCGGTGAACGACGACCTGCGCGGCGCCGGCATCTATCACGTCGTCTCCATCTCGGGGCTGCACATGGTGCTGGCGGCGGGCATGGCGTTCTGGATCGTCCGCGCGCTTCTCGCCGCGTTCCCGGGCCTCGCCTTGCGTCGCGACATCCGCAAGGTCGCCGCCGCCTCGGCCATGGCCGCGGGGCTCGCCTACAACGTCTTCGCCGGCTCCGAGATCGCGACCCAGCGCTCGCTGATCATGACCATGATCCTGTTCGGCGCCATGCTCGTGTCGCGCGCCGCGATCTCCATGCGCAATCTCGCCATCGCCGCGCTGATCGTCATGGCGCTCGAGCCCGAGAGCGTGCCCGGGCCGAGCTTCCAGATGTCTTTCGCGGCCGTCGCGGCACTCATCGCCCTCTACGAGCGTACGGGTTCCGATCCCCGGGGAGCCGAGACGGGGCTCCTCGCCGTCCTGGGGCGGCCGGGGGACGGGGCGCCGTCGTCCGCCTTGCCGTGGCCCTACCGCGCGGCGCGCTGGTGCGCCGGCGCCGCCATCGGCGCCGTCCTGACGACGCTCGCGGCGGAGGCCGCGACCGGGCCGTTCAGCCTCTATCACTTCCAGCGCATCTCGCCCTATGGGCTCATCGGCAATGCGCTGACGCTGCCGCTGGTGTCCTTCATCGTCATGCCCATGGCGCTCCTGGGCGCCGTGGCCTGGCCCTTCGGCCTCGACGCGCCGGCCTGGATGGCCATGGGAGTGGGGACGGACTGGATGCTGAGGCTGTCCGCGCTCGTCGCGGGCTGGCCGGGATCGACGGCGGGGCTCCACGCCTTCGGGCCGGGCGCCCTGGCCCTCATGGTCGCGGGCCTGATGTGGTGCGTGATCTGGATCACCCCCTTGCGGTGGCTGGGCGTGGCGCCGGCCGCCGTCGGGCTTGCACTGGCGCTGGCCGAACGCCCGCCCGACCTTTTCGTCGCGGGCGACGGCCGCGCGGCGGCCGTCCGGGATCCCTCGGGCAAACTGGTGTTCGTCGGCCGGGGACCCGGCGGCTTCGTGGCCGAGCAGTGGTTGCGCGCCGCCGGCGATCCGCGCACCGCGACGGAGGCCCTGGCGGCCGGGGGAGGGCGCTGCGACGCATCGGCCTGCGTGGCGCGCCTGCCGGACGGTGCCGCGCTGTCCCTGGTCCGCCTGCCCGAAGCCTTCGAGACCGACTGCCGCCGCGCCGCGGCGATCGTCACATCGCTGCCGGCGCCGGGCTGGTGCCGGCCCGCGCTGCTCATGGACCGGGCGCGCCTGGCCGAGGGCGGAGCGTTCAGTGTGCTCTGGGGCGCGGCGGGTGTTCGCGAGCAGGCCGAGCGCACCCCTCGCACCGACCGCCCGTGGCGCCGCAAGCCGTCTCCGCGGGAGAGCAACGAGCCGGAGGGGCAGGCCGACGAGGGACTGCCGTAGGCCACCGGTGTTTCGCGACTGGACGTGCAAGGTCCGGGCAGCCGCGCGCCGCAGGGTCATCGGCGCGCCGTCGCCCCTCCCTGGGCAGCCGCCCGCCGACGCTCGGTCCTTGTGCCGGGACCTACCGATCCAGCTTGCATCAGCCTCTCGGCGTCCTGGCCGGGCTCGGCCCGGCCATCCACGACTTCAGGATGGCTCCGGCAAAGTCGTGGGTGCCCGGGCCGGGCCCGGGCAGGACGGCTGAAAGGGGGAGGAACGATGACAACAGGTGAGCCGCGGCGCGGCTGGCAACCGCACTACACAGACCTCGGCTCGAAAATACTCACGGACGCTTGCGCTACACCTGTGGGCAGCAGAGCGCTCGCTCGTCGGGACGACAGCCGATGGACGTCCGCTCAGTACCGCCGCAGCAGGCTCACGAGCTTGCCCTGCACGCGGACCCGGTCGGGCCCCAGCACGCGCGTCTCGTAGGCCGGGTTGGCGGCTTCGAGTGCAATCGAGGATCCCCGCCGACGGAAGCGCTTGAGGGTGGCCTCCTCGTCGTCGATCAGCGCGACGACGATGTCGCCGGTGTCGGCGGCCTCCTGGCGTCGGATGATCACCGTGTCGCCGTCGAGGATGCCGGCCTCGATCATCGAGTCGCCACGCACCTCGAGGGCGAAGTGCTCGCCGCCGGACAGCATGTCGGGGGGCATGCTGATGGTGTGGCTGCGGCTCTGGATGGCGGAGATCGGCGTACCCGCCGCGATGCGGCCCATGACCGGGATGGACACGGGCGGATCGCGCTCGTCGTCGCTCCCGCCCACCGGCTGGAGCCGGGGCCGGACCTTGCCCAGGGTGCCCTCGATGACGGAGGGCGTGAACCGTCCGCGCGGGGCGCCGTTCGGCACCGCCTGCTCGGGCAACTTCACCACCTCGATCGCGCGGGCCCGGTTGGGGAGCCTGCGGATGAAGCCACGCTCCTCGAGCGCCATGATCAGCCGATGGATGCCGGATTTCGACCGCAGGTCGAGCGCTTCCTTCATCTCGTCGAAGGACGGCGGGACCCCGTCCTCACGCAGCCGGTCGTGGATGAACCGGAGGAGTTCGTGCTGCTTCCTGGTGAGCATGCCGGAGGCCTTTCGGAGCCCTTGCGGTTGAGACGGTCACCACGGTAACCGAGTCATTGCAAACAAATCACGAACGAACCGTACATGTTCGTGCTGTGTTCGACAATCGTGCTTCACCCGGTCCCGCCCGCGTGAACGCGACGGCTCAAAATCGCAGGACCCTGCAAACCGTACCGGCCGTGGCAGGGGGCGCGTGCGGTGGCCGGAGGACGAGGCCCTGCGCCTCGGCCAGCACGCGCAGCATCGAGGAGTCCTGCCGGCCGAAGGGCGTCGCCGTCAGGCGGCCGTCGCCGTCCCGGCCGAGCATCGCGCGCAGGTAGTCCTGGCGCATGTCGTTGGCCGGCAGGTCGACGGTGAGGGTGGCGGCCTCGCTGCGGTCCTCGCCCGCCGCGGGATCGCCCACGAGCGCCCGCAGCAGCGGAACGAGGAACAGGGTCGCGCAGACGATGGACGACACGGGGTTGCCGGGCAGCCCGAGGATGGCCATGCGGCCCAGGCTGCCGAAGATCAGCGGCTTGCCCGGGCGCATGGCGATGCGCCAGAAGCCGAGCTGCATGCCCCGCGCGGTCAGGGCCGACTGGACCAGGTCGTGGTCGCCCACAGAGGCCCCGCCCAGCGTCACCAGCACGTCGGCGCGCGCCGCCTCGGCGGCCTCGATCGCTTGCTCCAGGGCGCTGAAATCGTCGGTCGCGATGCCGAGGTCGATCGGCTCGCCGCCCTGCGCCGTCACGATGCCCGCCACGGCATAGCCGTTGGAGGCGACGATCTGGTCGGGGCGGGCGTCCTCACCGGGGCGGACCAGCTCGTCGCCCGTCGCCAGTATCGCGACGCGCGGGCGGCGCCGCACGGGGAGGGTGGCGTGGCCCATGGCGGCGGCGAGCGCGTGGGCGCGGGGATCGATCCGCCGTCCCGCCGGCAGCAGGGCCTCACCCGTGCGGAAGTCGAGTCCGGCGGCCCGGACGAACCGCCCGGGCGGTTCCGCCGAGTGGGCCACGATGCCGCCCTCGGTCGCCTCGGCATTCTCCTGGATCAGGATCGCGTCGGCCCCGTCCGGCAGGGGGGCGCCGGTGAAGATGCGCACGGCCTCGCCCGGTCCGACCCGGCCGGCGAAGGCATGCCCGGCCGGAGCCGTGCCGATGACCGTGAGACGGGCCCCGGGGGCCGTGACGTCGGCGCTGCGCACCGCATAGCCGTCCATGGCCGAGGCGGCGAAGGGCGGCTGCGTCCTCAGCGCGGCGAGCGGCGCGGCAAGGGTCCGGCCGAACGCGTCGGCCACGGGCACCCGCTCGCTGTCGACAGGCTCCGCGGCCCAGGCGAGAACCTTGCGCAGCGCCTCTTCGACCGACAGCATCGACATGGGAAACCTCTCGAAAAAGGCGGCGGTCCGGTCAGTCCCCGGCCCGCCAGGAGCCGGACTTGCCGCCGTCCTTCTGCAGCAGCCGCACACCCTCGATGCGCATGCCGCGGTCGGCGGCCTTGACCATGTCGTAGATGGTCAGGCAGGCCACCGAGACGGCGGTCAGCGCTTCCATCTCCACGCCGGTCTGCCCCGAGACGCGGACGGTGGCCGTCACCGTCACGCCCGGCAGTGCGTCGTCGAGCGCGAGGTCGACCGACACCTTGGTGAGCAGCAGCGGATGGCAGAGCGGAATGAGCTCGTGGGTCCGTTTCGCCGCCATGATCCCGGCCACGCGGGCGACGCCGAGAACGTCGCCCTTCTTGGCGTCGCCGGCGCGGATCAGCGCCACGGTCTCGGGCAGCATCACGACGCGCCCTTCCGCCACCGCGGTGCGCTGGGTGACGTCCTTGGCCGACACGTCGACCATGGCGGCGGCGCCGCTGGCGTCGATATGGGTGAGCGTGCTCATGCCGGCGCGTCTCCCGTCAGGACCCGGACAGCAGGGTCCGGGTGGCCGCGGCCACGTCGGCCTGGCGCATCAGGCTCTCGCCGACCAGGAAGGTCGACACGCCGCTGCGACCGAGACGTTCGATGTCGGCATGGGTGAAGATGCCGCTCTCGCCCACCACGATCCGATCGCCCGGAATCAGCGGAGCCAGTTCCTCGGTCACCTCGAGCCGCGTCTCGAAGGTTCGCAGGTTGCGGTTGTTGATCCCGACCATCGTCGTGCCGAGCGGCAGCGCCCGGTCCAGCTCCGCCCGGTCGTGCACCTCGACGAGCACGTCCATGCCCAGCGCGTGGGCCGTGTCGGTCAGCAGGCGCGCATCCGCGTCGGACAGGCTCGCCATGATGACGAGGATGCAGTCCGCGCCCCAGGCGCGCGCCTCGAACACCTGGTAGGGCTCGAACAGGAAGTCCTTGCGCAGCGCCGGCAGCGGGCAGGCGAGACGCGCCTGGGTCAGGTATTCCGGCCGCCCCTGGAAGGACGGCTCGTCGGTGAGCACCGAAAGGCAGGTCGCGCCGCCGGCTTCGTAGGCGCGCGCCAGCGCCGGGGGATCGAAGTCCGGACGGATCAGGCCCTTGGAGGGGCTCGCCTTCTTGATCTCCGCGATCAGCGCCGGACGCCCCGCGTCGAGATGGGCGCGAATGGCGCGCGCGAAGCCGCGGGGGGCCGAAGCGGCGGCCGCGCGGCGTTCGATCTCGGCCTGCGACACGGCCTCCCGCGCCGCCACGATCTCGCGGCGCTTGTAGGCCTCGATCTGGGCGAGGACGTCTGCCATGGCTCAGCCGTTCGAAGCGGCGATCAGCCGGTCCAGCACGGAGGCGACGGCGCCCGAGTCGATGGCGCGGGTCGCCATCTGTGCGCCGTGGCGCAGCGTGTCGGCCTTGCCGGCCACGACCAGCGCGGCGGCCGCGTTGATGACGGCGATGTCGCGATAGGCCGTGCGCTGCCCGGCGACCACGGCGCGAAGCGCCTCTGCGTTGACCGGTGCCTCGCCGCCCTTGAGGTCCTCGGGCGCCGAGCGCGTCAGCCCGGCTTCCTCGGGAGTGACCACGAAGGAACGGATCTTGCCGTTCTCGAGGGCCACGACGGCGGTCTCGGTGGTGGTGGTGATCTCGTCGAGGCCGTCGCGCCCGTGCACCACCCAGACGCGCTCGGAGCCGAGCGCGGCGAGGGTGCGGGCGACCGGCTCGAGCCAGGTCTCGGAGAACACGCCCAGCACCTGCCGCTTCACGCCCGCCGGGTTGGAAAGCGGGCCGAGCAGGTTGAAGATCGTGCGGGTGCCGAGTTCCACGCGCACCGGCGCGACGTGGCGCATCGAGGCGTGGTGGGTGGGGGCGAACATGAAGCCGACGCCCGCCTGGGCGATGCAGTCGGTGACCTTGGCGGGCTCCAGGCCCACCTTCACGCCCAGCGCCGTCAGCACGTCGGCGGCGCCGGACTTCGACGAGGCGGCCCGGTTGCCGTGCTTGGCCACCGGCACGCCGCAGGCCGCCGTCACCATCGCGGCCAGCGTGGACACGTTGTAGCTGCCCGAATTGTCTCCGCCGGTGCCCACGATGTCGATGGCGTCGGTCGGCGCGCTCACCCGCAGCATCTTGCTGCGCAGGGCCGTCACGGCGCCCGCGATCTCCTCGACCGTCTCGCCGCGCACGCGAAGCGCCATCAGGAAGGCGCCGGTCTGCGACAGCGTCGAGCCGCCCGAAAGGATGGTGTCGAAGGCGTGCTCCGCCTCCTCGCGCGAGAGCGGGCCGCCGGCTGCGACCTTGGCGATGATGGGCTTGAACGCGTCCATGCGACACTCCGCTAGAGCATGCTGCGAAAAGGTGGAAGCCGGCTTCTCGCGGAAAGCATGCGACGACCTTTAAACCCCAGGCGCTCAGGCCAGGGCCGGCGCCTGCCTCGTCTTATTCCATTCGGATGCGAGGTCGAGGAAATTCTTGAAGATCGTCAGCCCGTGCTCGGAGAGGATGCTTTCCGGGTGGAACTGCACGCCGTGCACCGGATGGCGCCGGTGCGACAGGCCCATGACGAGGCCGTCCTCGCTCTCCGCCGTGATGGCGAGATCGTCGGGAAAGGTCTCGCGCCGCACCACCAGCGAGTGGTAGCGCGTCGCGCGCACGGGGCCGTTGATGCCGCGAAACACGCCCTGGCCGCGGTGACGGATGGTCGACACCTTCCCATGCATCGGCACCGGGGCACGCACCACCTCGCCGCCATAGGCCTGGCCCATGGCCTGCAGCCCGAGGCACACGCCGAAGATGGGGATGATGGGGCCGGCCTTGGCGATCACGTCCAGGCAGATGCCCGCCTCGTTGGGCGTGCAGGGGCCGGGCGACAGCACGATCGCGTCCGGCGCCGCGGCGACCAGCGCGTCGGCGGTGGTCTCGTCGTTGCGCACCACGGTCACGGTCGCCCCGAGCCGACCGAGATCGTGCACGAGGTTCCAGGTGAAGCTGTCGTAGTTGTCGACGAGGGTGACAGTGGTCATGACGGGTCCGGCTCCGGTGCCGTTTTCCGTGGCCGCGGCCGGAACGTCAAGTTTGGGCGTGGAAAGCCCCCCGGGGCCGGGCGTGTCGGACCCGGGATCGTGGCGTGCTCCGAAACGGCTGCCTTACCGCCCCAGGCCGGTGGCGTTGATCATCTGGCGAACCAGCGACAGTTCGTTGCCGCCCGTCGGCGTGGTGCGGCTCACGAAGTCGAACAGGACGCCGTCCTGCATGCCGTAGCTGGCGATCTTCTCGACCTTCATGCCCTTGTTGAAGTTCACGACCAGGACGCGCTGGTCGACCACCGAGGGGTCCATGAACTTGAAGCGCTGGGTCTTCACCTGGGTGATGTAGTACCAGCTCTGGTTGCCCACGGTGGACACGGTCGAGGGCGTGCCCATGATGGCCAGCACCCGCTCGGCCGGAAGGCCGACCTTGAGCTCGCCCAGGGACTTCTCGTCCATCATGTAGCCGCTGGTCATCGGCTCGGTGTTGCAGCCGCTGACGGCAAGGCCCGCGGCGACGGCCGCGGCGAGGCGCAGGGCCAGGGCACAGGCTGCCATCCGCTCGCTCCGGGTTGTGGGGCGGGCAAGATCCATCGACGGCATGCAAAGGCTCCCTGGAACAAACACGCGGCTCGTAGCCGGCCGGCGCGAGGTCGAATCGAACCCGGCCGGAGGATTTCTCTTGCGGGGTCCAGCATCGATGCCGTAACCCGCGAGCGGATGAAAAGCAAGGAGCGGTGACGGTGGCGAAATTCCGTCCGGCGGGCCGCGTTCCCGCATGATTTTCAATCTTTTCCGCAGGCGCGGCAATGCCGCTATCGTGGACGGCCTCTATCTGGCGGTCGCGGAAGCCTCCCGCCGGCCCGCATTCTATGCCGGCTGGGGCGTGCCCGACACCGTCGAGGGCCGCTTCGAGATGCTCACCCTGCACGTCGTGCTGCTCCTGCGCCGGCTCAAGGCTCTTCCGCCGCCCGCCGGCGACCTCGCGCAGGATCTCGTCGACGCGGTGTTCGCCCAGTTCGACCGGGCGCTGCGCGAACTGGGCGTCGGTGACCTGACCGTTCCCAAGCGCATGAAGACGATGGCGTCGGCCTTCTACGGCAGGGCCAAGGCCTACGAGGACGCGTTCGCCGACGACGGCGAGCTCGCCGCGGCACTGGCGCGCAATCTCTTCGGGCCCGCGGAGCCCGCCGCGCGCGGCACCGTGGCCGTTCAGTATGTGCGCTCCGCCGCCGCCGCACTCGAGCGCACGAGCTTCGACGACATCGTCGCCGCCCGACTGTCCTTCCCCGAGCCGGGGTCCATCGAGGGAGTGTCCCGATGACGCAAGCACCCGCCAAGCCGTCGCCGCTGGCGAGGCCCCTTCGCGTCGACACCATTCCCGGCCTGGGGCTCGAGACCGTCGTCGAGGCGTCCGAACAGGAGCGCGCCGCCCTCGCCAAGGAGTTCGGACTGGCCTCGATCGAGGAGCTGAAGGGCACCTACAAGGTCAATCGGCGCGGGCGCACCGTGCTCGTCGACGGCAAGGTGACGGCGAGCGTCACGCAGACCTGCGTCGTCACGCTGGAGCCTTTCCCGGCCAAGGTGGATGAGCCCGTCGCCCTGAAGTTCACCGACGACCCGGTGAAGCTGAATCCGGCGGACGAGGCGGGCGAGCACGAAGCGCCCGTGGACGCGCCGGACCCGATCGTCGACGGCCGTGTGGACCTGGGAGCCGTCACCGCCGAGTTCCTGGCGCTGGCCCTCGACCCTTACCCTCGTAAGCCAGGCGTGGATTTCACATGGGATGAGGGCGCCCCGGAGCCCTCGCCCTTCGCCGCGCTGGAGGCCCTCAAGAAGCCCCCGCAAACCTGATTTCCTCGCCTCGAATTCAGTTGCCTGTCCGCTTTGCTTCGCTATTGTCCGCCCTCCATGGGCGGCGCTCCCCCTGGTTCCAAGTGCCCGAGGACTGATCGACGTCCATGACGAGACCGGTACGAATTGCCCTCGACGCGATGGGCGGCGACCACGGGCCTTCCGTGGTCATACCGGGCGCAGCGCTGACGCTGGTCCGCCATCCCGACAGCCAGTTCGTCATTCACGGCCAGGAATCGCTCTGCCTTCCGCTGCTCGACCAGCATCCGCAGCTCAAGGCGGTCTCCACCTTCGTGCACGCGGACGTCGCCGTGCGCATGGACGACAAGCCGAGCCAGGCCCTGCGCCAGGGCCGCTGGAAGTCGTCCATGTGGCGGGCCATCGAATCGGTGAAGAAGGGCGAGGCCGACGTCGCGGTCTCCGCCGGCAACACCGGCGCGCTCATGGCCATGGCGAAGTTCTGCCTGCGCACCATGGCGCATGTGGACCGTCCGGCGATCGCCGCGATGTGGCCGACCATGCGCGGTGAGAGCATCGTGCTGGACGTCGGCGCCACCATCGGCGCCGACGCGCGCCATCTCGTCGACCTCGCCATCATGGGTTCGGCGATGGCGCAGATCGTCTTCGACATCGAACGGCCCACCGTCGGGCTGCTGAACGTGGGCGTCGAGGAGATCAAGGGGCTCGAGGAGGTGAAGGCGGCCGGCCGCATCCTCAAGGACAACGCCTTCCCGTGCATGACCTATGCGGGGTTCGTCGAGGGCGACGACATCGGCAAGGGCACGGTCGACGTGGTGGTGACCGAGGGATTCGCGGGCAACATCGCGCTCAAGACCGCCGAGGGCACGGCCAAGCAACTCGCCGGCTATCTGCGCGGGGCCATGTCGCGCACGTGGCGCGCAAAGCTCGGCTACCTGCTCGCCAAGAGCGCCTTCGACCTGCTGCGCGACAAGATGGATCCCCGCAAGGTCAACGGCGGTGTGTTCCTGGGCCTGGACGGCGTGGTCATCAAGAGCCACGGCGGCACCGACGCCACCGGGTTCGCCACGGCCATCGACATCGGCTACGACATGGTGCGCTACGAGCTGATGTCGAAGATCCGCGCCAGCCTCGATGCCAACATCCCCCATCCCGGCGCCGTGGCGCGGGGTCAGGAGACGCAAGCGTGACAGTGTTGCGATCCGTCGTCCTCGGTTGCGGGCATGCCTTGCCCGCCCACCGCATGACGAACGCTGAAATTGCCACCCGGGTCGATACGTCCGACGAGTGGATCGTGGAGCGCACGGGCATCAATGCCCGCCACATCGCCGCCAAGGACGAGACGACCTCGGTCCTCGCCACCCGCGCGGCCCGCGCCGCGATCGAGAACGCGGGGATCGAGGCCTCCAGCATCGACCTCGTGATCCTGGCGACCGCGACGCCGGACTTCACCTTCCCCGCCACCGCCACGCAGGTGCAGGCCGCGCTGGGCATCACCCAGGGTGCCGCCTTCGACCTGCAGGCCGTGTGCTCCGGCTTCGTCTATGCCATGACGACGGCGGACAAGTTCCTGATCTCGGGCTCGCACAAGCGGGCGCTGGTGATCGGCGCAGAAACGTTCTCGCGCATCCTCGACTGGGAGGACCGCACCACCTGCGTGCTGTTCGGCGACGGCGCGGGCGCCGTGGTCCTGGAGGCGCAGCCCGGTGCCGGCGAGATCGCCGACCGCGGCATCCTCAGCACCCATCTGCGGGCCGACGGGCGCCATCTCGACAAGCTCTACGTGGACGGCGGGCCCTCCACCACGGCGACCACCGGCCACCTGCGCATGGAGGGCAAGGAGGTCTTCCGCTACGCGGTGACCTTCCTGGCCGAAGTGATCGAGGCCGCCTTCAAGGCCACCGGCCTGACGGCCGCCGACATCGACTGGTTCGTGCCGCACCAGGCCAACCGGCGCATCATCGACGCGACGGCGCGCAAGCTCGGCATCGATCCTGCCCACGTCGTGCTCACGGTGGGCGACCACGGCAACACCTCGGCGGCATCTATTCCTCTCGCCCTTTCAACGGCTTGTGCCGACGGGCGGATCAAGAAGGGCCAGCTTGTCCTGATCGAGGCGATGGGTGGCGGGTTCACCTGGGGCTCTGCACTCATTCGTTGGTAAGGATGTGCGTTGACCGCGGGTCGGCGCGCGAATACCGTGCAGGATCATGAAGATACGGCTTCCGGGTTCAGGAGGTCGTGACCACCGCGACGATCGACACTGCGAAGCGCAGGCCGGGATCGCGATAGGTCGAAGTCGGGGGGCACAAGTGGCTGATCGCACCATCACGCGGGCTGAGCTGAGCGAAGCCGTCTACCAGCGCGTCGGTCTCTCCAGGACCGAGTCCGCGGCCCTCGTCGAGCTCGTGTTGAAGGAGCTCTCGGATTGCCTGGCCAAGGGCGAAACCGTGAAGCTCTCGTCGTTCGGATCCTTCGTCGTCCGCAGCAAGGGGCAGCGGGTCGGACGCAATCCCAAGACCGGTGTCGAAGTCCCGATCGAGCCGCGGCGGGTGATGGTGTTCAAGCCATCGAATATCCTGAAGGCACGAATCAACGGACTAGACGGCGCCGGCGAGGAAGACTGATCCTTCCGGCGGGCGGGAGACCTGAATGGACAAGAGCCCCGACGCGTTCCGGACCATCAGCGAAGTCGCCGAAGACCTCGATCTCCCCCAGCACGTGCTGCGGTTCTGGGAGACCCGGTTTTCCCAGATCCGCCCGCTGAAGCGGGGCGGGGGCCGGCGCTACTATCGCCGCGACGACGTCGATCTGCTGCGCGGTATCCGCCACCTGCTCTACGGCCAGGGCTACACGATCCGCGGCGTCCAGCGCATCCTCAAGGAGCAGGGCGTCAAGACGGTGCAGTCGCTGGGCCGCGGCGAGACCGTGGCCCCGCCTCCCGACCTGCGTGACGCCGACGGCGACGCGGAGGTCGTGTCGTTGTCGGCGGAGGAGGCGCCCTCCCTGTTCCCGGACATGGACGATGCCGCGCCGGGCCCCGGCTTCCAGGACAGCGGCTCCCGCCTCACGGCCGACGACGAACAGCGCCTGCGCGGAGCGCTGGCGGACCTGATGGACTGCAGGCGTCTCCTGGAGTCGGTGCGGGGCGTCGAGGCCGAGGCCTGAAGCACGGCGAGGTCCTGCGTCCTTCGACTCGGCCGCGTTGCGGCCGGCTCAGGATGAGGGAGATGGGGGCGGGGATCGATTCACAAGCTCTCAGGATCAGGACCGTCTTCGTCTTTAGCTCAGCCCCACAAAGCTCCTCATCCTGAGCAGCCGCCGCAGGCGACGTGTCGAAGGACGGACGACCTCTCAGCCGCTCACTTCACCTCGACCACGGTCCGCCCCCGCACGGCACCCTCCAGGATCGCCTTGCCGGCCTCGAGCACGCCATCGAGCCCGATGGTGGTGGTCATGGCGGCGAGCTTGTCCTTGTCGAGGCTCTCGCCCACGAGGCGCCAGGCCTCCAGGCGGCGGGCCTTGGGGGCCATGACGCTGTCGATGCCGAGCAGCGAGACGCCGCGCAGGATGAAGGGCGCCACGGAGGAGGGCAGGTCCATGCCCTGCGCGAGCCCGCAGGCCGCGACCGCGCCGCCGTAGCGGGTCATGGAGAGCACGTTGGCGAGCGTGTGCGAGCCGACCGAGTCGACCGCCGCGGCCCAGCGCTCCTTGCCCAGCGGACGGGCGGGGTTGGACAGTTCGGCGCGATCGATGATCTCGCTGGCGCCCAGCCCCTTGAGATAGTCGGCCTCGCCGGGGCGCCCGGTGGAGGCGATCACGGTCCAGCCGCGCTTGGCGAGCAGGGCCACCGCGACGGAGCCGACGCCGCCGGCCGCGCCGGTGACCAGCACCGGGCCACGGTCCGGGGTCATGCCGAACCGCTCCAGCGCCGCGACCGAGAGGGCGGCGGTGTAGCCGGCGGTGCCCACCGCCATCGCCTGGGCCGGGGACAGCCCGGGTTGCAGCGGAATCAGCCAGTCGCCCTTGACGCGCGCGCGCTCGCCATAGCCGCCCCAATGCGTTTCACCGACGCCCCAGCCGTTGAGCACGACCGCATCGCCGGGCTTCCAGTCGGGATGGGTGGAGCTTTCGACGACGCCGGCGAAGTCGATGCCCGGGACCATCGGGAAGCGGCGCACGACCGGCGCCTTGCCGGTGACGGCGAGGCCGTCCTTGTAGTTCACGGTGGAGTGGCTGACGCGCACGGTGACGTCGCCGTCCATCAGGTCGGCGTCGTCCACGGTCTTCAGCGCGGCGGAAGTGCCCTGATCGCCCTTCTCGACGACGATTGCGCGAAACTGAGCCATGTCCGTCCCTCCTGCTGATGCGGCGCTGCCGTTCTGGCCCATCGCGGGCCGTCGGGCAAGCGCCGGGGCAGGAGGGTCAGGCGGCCGCCGCGAGGCGTGCGACGGGCTGCTCGCGGATGGGCAGGTTAATCAGCGCGGACGCGACGCCGAGCGCCACCGACAGCCACCACACGATCATGTAGGAACCGGACTGCTCGTAGAGCACGCCGCCGAGCCACACGCCGAGGAAGCCGCCGAGCTGGTGCGAGAAGAAGGCGAAGCCATAGAGCGTCGCCACGTAGCGCGGCCCGAACATCTGCGCCACGAGGCTCGACGTCGGCGGAACCGTCGACAGCCACAGAAGGCCCATGGCCACGCCGAACAGGATGGCGGTGGTGGGCGTGGCGGGGACCATGATGAAGACGAACACCGCGACCGCGCGACCCAGATAAATGGCCGACAGAATCCAGCGCTTGGGCATGCGGCTCGACAGGTAGCCGGCGGTGAGCGAGCCGACCGCGTTGGCGAGGCCGATCGTGGCCAGCGTCCATCCGCCCACCCAGGCCGGCATGCCGATGTCGCGCAGATAGGCCGGCATGTGCGAGGTGATGAAGGCGAGCTGGAAGCCGCAGGTGAAGAAGCCAAGCACCAGCAGCACGTAGCTGCGGTGCCGGAACGCCTCCGCGAGGGCCTGCTTCATCGACTGCTGCGGCGCCCCCGCCGTGCCGGCCTGGCTGGCGCTGCCGCGCGTGGCGAGCGTCAGGGAGAGCGGCAGGACCAGGAGAAGCGTCGAGGCGAAGATGACCGTCGTCTGGTGCCAGCCCACGCTCTCGATGAGGATGCTGCCGATCGGGGGGAAGAGGAACTGGCCGAATGAGCCGGCCGCCGTGCCCGCGCCGAGCGCCAGGCCGCGCCATTCGCCGGGCAGGACCTTGGTGAAGGCGGCGAGCACGAGGTTGAACGAGCAGCCGGCGAGCCCGAAGCCGATCATGACGCCGGCGCTCAGCGTCATCATGGACGGCGTCGCGGCATAGGCCATCAGCGCCTGGCCGAGGCCGTAGAGGATGGCGCCGCCGATCAGGACGCGCGTCGTGCCGAAGCGATCGGCCACCGCGCCGGCGAAAGGCTGTCCCACGCCCCACAGCAGGTTCTGCACGGCGATCGCCAGCGAGAACACCTCGCGGGACCAGCCGTATTCCGTCGACATCGGGATCTGGAACAGGCCGACCGCCGCGCGCGGACCGAAGGTGATGAGGCCGATGAGGCATCCGCAGACGAGGACGAGCTCCGGCGAGAAGCGCGACGCGGGGGCGGACGGCTGGGCAGAGGGGGAAGCGGACATGACCGACCTCGCAAGGGCGTGAACCTGCCGTGTACCAGCCCGGCCTCGCCGGGTGAAACGACACTGTGTGATGGATGCCATCGCAATCCGCGATGGCTCAGCCCTTGGCGCCGGCCAGCTCCAGGGCCATGCAGGTGCTCGTGGCGTGGGCGAGCAGACGGTCGCGCGCGTCGGTCAGGCGCGCCTCGGAGGTGAGGATGCGCCCGCCCTTGTGGACGATGGTCCCGACGCAGCGCACCTCGCCGGTGGCGGCCGTCACGGGGCGCACGAAATTGACCTTGAGCTCGATGGTGGTGAAGCCTTGGCCGGCGGGCAGGACACTCTGGACGGCGCAGCCGAGCGCCGAGTCCAGGATCATCGTCGTCCAGCCGCCGTGAATCGTGCCGAGCGGATTGTAGAACTGCTCGCTGGGCCTGCCGCCGAACAGCACGCGGCCCTCCTCGACCTCCAGGCCGTAGATCTGGCTCGGCAGGCTGAAGGGCGGAGCGGGGAAGTCCCCGGCGAACATCGCCCGCAGGAAGTCGAGCCCGCTCATGCCGGCGACGGTCGCGTGGGGCACGAGCCCGGTGGGACGGGGTTCGGCGGGAAAGGCGGCGGGGGCGTTCATGGCGTATCCTCGTCTGCGGATGGATCCGTGGCGGCGGCGAGCGCGCCGGCGACCTGGCGCAGGTGGCGCAGCGCCGCCAGCGTCGTCTCGCCATCGGGCCCGAGCGCCTCCTGCAGGGTGCGCTGCATCCGGACCCAGGCCGGGTAGGCGCGGGCCAGGGCGGCCTCGCCGGCCTCGGTCACGCGGTAGTGCCGTGCGCGGCCGCGCGAGGGAGCCGGCTCGACGAAGCCCGTCGTCTCCAGCTGGCGCATGTTGCGCAGCAGCGTGGTGCGCTCGAGGGCGAGGCCCTCGGCGAGGCTCGTCAGGGTGGCGGTCGGGTGGCGTCGGATCGCGACGAGCAGGGAGACCTGCGTGATGGGCAGGCCCACCTCCCGCAGCGCCGCGTTGTAGGCCCGGACCAGCGAACGCGACACCATCAGCGCCGAGCGGGCGTAGCACGACGGCATGTCGGCGGGCAGGGTGTCGGGCCAGGGCAGGGGATCGGACATATCGTGTAGGTACACGATAGGGGCCTAGGCGTCCAGCGGCGGCTCGGCGGGGGCGCCCCGTTGAACCGCGCGATGCACGGCGGCAACGCCCGTGCTTCCAAAAACACGGATCAGACATGTGGTTGGCGCAATTGGTCGCAGGGGCCCTTTTCATTCGGGGAGGGGATCACTATAATCCTTATGCTCCAAGTGAGCATAACCCCGGCCCGGGACACCGCGGCCGGTTTCTCTGAACCCCTCTTTTGCTCAACTTGAGCATAACGGAGGCCGCCATGTCGGGCATGCACGTCGAGACCGCCGCTTCGAAGTCCTTCCGGGCTCCGGCCGACACCCTCACCCCGGCGCAGCGCCGCTACGGCATCCTGCCCAGGCCCGACCTCACCTGGACCCCCGAGGTCGAGCGCGCCACCGCGCACCTCTACGAGCGGGTGAAGACCATCATCCCGTCGGTGGAGTGGCCGTTCTTCGCGCCCTACGTCAAGGCCATCAACGAGCTGAAGGCCCAGCGCGGCGCGGTGATCATCGCCCACAACTACCAGACGCCGGAGATCTACAACTGCGTCGCCGACGTGGTGGGCGACAGCCTCCAGCTCGCGCGCCTCGCGGCGAAGGCGAAGGAGGACATCATCGTCCAGTGCGGCGTGCACTTCATGGCCGAGACCTCCAAGCTGCTCAGCCCCGAGAAGACCGTGCTGATCCCCGACAGCCGCGCCGGCTGCTCGCTCGCCTCGTCCATCACGGGCGCGGACGTGCGCCTGCTCAAGCAGAAGTACCCGGGCGTGCCGGTGGTCACCTACGTCAACTCGTCGGCGGACGTGAAGGCGGAGACCGACATCTGCTGCACCTCGTCCAACGCGGTGCAGGTGGTGGAGAGCCTCGGCGTCGACCGCGTGATCTTCCTGCCGGACGAGTATCTCGGCAAGTACGTCGCGTCGCAGACGAAGGTGAAGCTGATCCTGTGGAAGGGGCACTGCGAGGTGCACGAGCGCTTCACCGGTGCCGAGCTTCGCGCCTATCGCGAGGCCGATCCGTCCGTGCAGATCATCGCGCATCCGGAGTGCCCGCCGGACGTGCTGGCCGAGGCCGACTTCACGGGCTCGACCGCGCACATGATCGACTGGGTGAAGACCCGTCAGCCCAAGCGCGTCGTCATGGTCACCGAGTGCTCGATGGCCGACAACGTCGCCGCCGAGGCGCCCAAGGTCGAGTTCGTGCGGCCGTGCAACCTATGCCCGCACATGAAGCGGATCACGCTGCCGAAGATCCTCGACAGCCTGCTCACCATGACCGAGGAGGTCGTGATCGACCCGGCGATCGCCGAGCGCGCCCGCCTGCCGATCGAGCGGATGATCAACCTGAAGAACTGAGCCGGAAACGGCGGGTGTTCTCCTGGACCGCGGCGCCGGCGCCGCGGTCCGCCATCCGGGCGGGCCGGGAGCCCGCGCGTCCCATGGCGCCCAGCACCGCGAGGTCGGGCGCCGCCGGAGGACGGCCATGACATCACCCATCCTCATCGTCGGCGGCGGGCTTGCGGGGCTGTTCTGCGCCCTGAAGCTCGCCCCGCATCCCGTCACCGTGCTCGCCGCCGCGCCCATCGGGGAGGGCGCCTCCTCGGCGTGGGCCCAGGGCGGCATCGCCGCCGCCATGTCGGACGGCGACACCCCCGAGAAGCACACCGCCGACACGCTCGTCGCGGGCGCCGGCACGGTGGACGAGGGCGTCGTGCTCGCCATGGCCCGCGAGGCGGGCGACCGCATCCGCGACCTGCTCGCCTTCGGCGTGCCGTTCGACCGCGACCTCGAGGGCCGGCTCGTGCAGTCGCGCGAGGCCGCCCACTCCGAGCGTCGCATCGTGCGCGTGAAGGGCGACATGGCCGGCAAGGCCATCATGGAGGCGCTGGTCGCCGCCGTCCGCCGCACGCCGTCGATCACGGTGCGCGAGGGTGAAGTCGCCGAGGGCCTCGTCGTGGAGGACGGCCGCGTGCGCGGTGTCGTCTCGCGGGCCGAGGCCGGGGCCGCCGCGGTGGCCCGCGTCATCCCCGCTTCGGCCGTCGTGCTCGCGACCGGGGGCGTCGGGCACCTCTACGCCGTGACCACCAACCCGCCGCAGGCCAACGGCAACGGCGTCGCCATCGCGGCGGCGGCCGGCGCCATGGTGGCGGATGCCGAGTTCGTGCAGTTTCACCCGACCGCCATCGACATCGGCCGCGACCCGGCCCCGCTAGCCACCGAGGCCCTGCGTGGCGACGGCGCCACGCTGATCGACCGCGACGGCCGCCGGTTCATGCTCGACATCCACCCCGACGCCGAGCTCGCGCCGCGCGACATCGTCGCCCGGGGTGTGTTCGCCTCGATCGCGGCGGGCAAGGGCGCGTTCCTCGACTGCCGGCAGGCGGTCGGAGCGGAGTTTCCCGAGCGCTTCCCGACGGTCTACGGCGTCTGCCGCTCGGCCGGCATCGATCCCGTCACCGCGCCGATCCCCGTGGCGCCCGCCGAGCACTACCACATGGGCGGCATCTGGACGGACGCGCGGGGCCGCACCTCGCTCTCCGGCCTGTGGGCGGCCGGCGAGGTGGCCTCCACCGGCGTCCACGGGGCCAACCGCCTCGCCTCCAATTCGCTGCTGGAGGCCGTGGTCTTCGCCGCCCGCATTGCCGACGACCTGGCGAGCGCGTCGCTGGTGGCGCCCGCCGCGGCCGAGCACGACCGCGCCGAGGCCGGCCCGGCGGGAACCGATCCGGCCACGGTCGAGCGCATCCGCCAGCTCATGAGCCGGCGCGTCGGCGTGCTGCGCGATGGCACGGGCCTGGCCGAGGCCTGCGACGCGCTGCGGACGATCCATGCGGCGGCGCCGACGGCGGCCCTGCGCAACATGGCCGCGACGGCGCTTCTCATCGCGGCGTCCGCCCTGGCGCGCACCGAGAGCCGCGGCGGCCATTTCCGATCCGACCATCCGCACGCCGATCCGGCCCAGGCGCGCCGGTCGCGCATCACACTCGACGAGGCGTTGAGGACGAAGCCATGACCCACCACAAGACGCCCGAACAAGCGACCGTGCCGGCCAATCCCGCGCTGTTCCTGAACCCGCTCATCATCGCCGACGCGGTGCGCCGTGCACTGGACGAGGATCTCGGCCGGGCCGGCGACATCACGACGCTGGCAACGATCCCGGCGCGGGCCCGCGCGGTGGCCGTCATCGCGGCCCGCCAGCCCGGCATCGTGTCGGGCCTGCCCGTCGCCGTGGCCGCCTTCCACGCCTACGACCCCGAGGTGACCCTCACCTCGAAGCTCGCCGACGGCGATCCGCTGTCGCCGGGCGAGGTCGTCGCCCGCATCGAGGGGCCGGCGCGCTCGGTGCTCTCGGCCGAACGCGTGGCCCTCAACTTCATGGGGCGCATGTCCGGCATCGCCACGCTCACGTCCACGTTCGTGAAGCGTGTGGCGGGCACGCGCGCCCGCATCGTCTGCACCCGCAAGACGACACCCGGCATGCGCGCCTTCGAGAAATACGCCGTGCGCTGCGGCGGCGGCTTCAACCACCGCTTCGGCCTCGACGACGCCGTTCTCATCAAGGACAACCACATCGCCGTGGCCGGCGGCGTGGCCCAGGCGCTGCGCGCAGCGAAGGCCGCCGTCGGGCACCTCGTGAAGGTGGAAATCGAGGTCGACACGCTCGACCAGCTCGACGAGGTGATCGCCGAGGGCGCCGACGTCGTGCTCCTCGACAACATGGGGCCGGACCTCCTCGCCGAGGCCGTCCGCCGCATCGCCGGCCGCATGGCCACGGAAGCCTCCGGCGGCATCAACCTGGACACCGTGCGCGCCGCGGCCGAGAGCGGCGTGGACATGATTTCCGTCGGCGCGCTCACCCATTCGGCCCCGGTGCTGGACCTTGGGCTCGACATCGCCATCGATTGAGCCTCTCCCGCCCAGGGCTCAACCTCTCGGCGTCTTGGCCGGGCTTGGCCCGGCCATCCACGCCTTCGTTGGGGACGGCCACCGTGGCATCTGCAAAGTCGTGGATGCACGGGCCGAAGCCCGGGCAGGACGGCGGAGAGGGCGGTGAGAATCTCTAAGTCTGTCCCGGCCTCAGCTTGTAGAAGACGTGGCGGCCGATGGTGTCCATCTTCTTGAGCCGCTTGGCCCAGTAGGGCCGGACATAGTTGGCGTGGTAGTGCGTGGCGGCGCCGACGTCGCTCAGGTAGGTCTTGCCGTAGGTCACTTCCTTGGCGATCCGCACGGCCGTCTTCCAGCTGTCCTGCTCGGTGATGCGCAGGGCCTTGCCCTCGCAGGCGAAGGTGAACTGGCAGGCGAGGTGGCGGTGGCGGTTCTGGTAGACCACGCCGCAGACGCTGGTCGGATAGAGCCCGCTCTTCACGCGGTTGAGCACCACCTGCGCCACGGCGGCCTGGCCTTCCTCGGGTTCGCTGCGCGCCTCGAAATAGATGGCTTCCGCCAGGCAGCGCTCTTCCTTTTCGATCGCCTCGGGCGAGAGCAGGCTCGCGTAGCTCGGCCGGACCTCGTCCTTGGGCACGACCGTCAGCGGCATGCGCGCCTGAAGCGCCGCAAGACCGGCGGCCGAAACGGGCGCGGCGGCGATCTCGACGGGCACGGCATCGATGGGGGCGGGCGTCGTCGACGACAGGGACACGGCGCGCGGCACGGTGGGCGTCGACCCGACGCCGCTGGTCGAGGTGCCGGAGGCGCGGGCGGCCGCGGTGAGCTGGCTGCGACCCGCGGTCGGGCTGTTCTGGCTGGCCAGGGCGGAGGGGGTGGTCGCCTCGAGCGAGGGAACGGCCTCGAAGCTGGCGACGGAATCAGGGCCGGGAATGTCGCCGCCCATCGGCTGCAGCAGCGTCGGCGGAAGCAGGCCGTCGCCAGAAGAGAACAGCGTGCGCCCGGGCGCCTCCGGCCGCTTCGTCATGGTGGGGCGAAGGCCGATCACCGGGTCGCCCTTGCGGGTCCGGTCGATGGCGGGAAAGGCGCCGGCCACACCCTTCTTGAACTCCTCGCGCGGCCGGGCATCGGGCGCGATGGGCTGCAGGGGCGGATCGGCCACGGGCAGCCGGACGCTGTGGATGACACCCGCCTGCCAGCCGAGGACGCGGGGAGCGAGGGCGAGCTGCACGCTGTCCTGGCGCGGCACGAGATCGTCCGGAGCGGACAATCCCAGGCCGGTCTTGGCCGTGACCTGGTAGCCCGCCGAGACGTCGACGCCGGCGTCGGCGCTGATCGACACCAGCACGCCCGTCGCCAAAACCCAGGGAGCGACCGTGCCGACCGCCCAACGCAGACTCGACCGACCCATGCGAACGAACCACTCCACGCGACCGACGCCGTGTCGCCGAAGCGACACCGAACCGTCGAATGCCCATGGATTTCTTTATCGCCGGGTAAGGTTGAGCGCCGGTTAATGGCCGACGGGACCCGCCTCTCTCAGCTCCCCGATGCCCCTCATCCTGAGAGCTTGTGAAGCTATCCCCGCCCCCATCTCCCTCATCCTGAGCCGGCCGCAAAGCGGCCGAGTCGAATGACGCAGGCTGGTGCAGTGGCCCTTTTGTGCGTCCTTCGACTCACGGCCCGACGGGCCGTGGCTCAGGATGAGGGGCTTGGGAGCGGTTTGATTGAAGATTCACAAGCTCTGAGCAGCCCGTGACTCACGCCGCCGGCAGCACCATGCGCGTCAGCTGGTACACGATGGCCCCGGCGATGACGCCGATGAAGCGGGCCTGCATCGGCAGTTCGGGCAGCTTGCCCTGGTGGATCAGGGGGCGCGAGGCGATGTCGAAGAGCAGTGCCAGTCCCAGCGGCCAGAAGAACGGCGGGAACGCCGACTGTTCGAGCGAGGGATTGCGGCTCACGATGAAGGCGACCACCGCCCCCGACAATGCGAGGGCGGCGACGAAGACGATGGTGAGCCGGTTCTGGGGCATCAGGCCTGGCTCGCGGCCTTGGTGCCCAGCGCGGCCTGCGCCGCCGCGAGCCTGGCGATCGGCACGCGATAGGGCGAGCACGACACGTAGTCGAGGCCGGCGCCCTCGCAGAAGGCGATGGAGGCCGGGTCGCCGCCATGCTCGCCGCAGATGCCGAGCTTGATGGCGGCGCGGGTCTTGCGGCCGCGCTCGGCGGCGAGCTTCACCAGTTCGCCGACGCCGTCCTGGTCGAGCGTCACGAACGGATCGGCCGGCAGGAGCCCCTTGGCCGTGTACGGCCCCAGGAAGGAGGAGGCGTCGTCGCGCGAGATGCCGAGCGTCGTCTGGGTGAGGTCGTTCGTACCGAAGGAGAAGAACTCGGCCGACTCGGCGATCTCCGCCGCCCGCAGCGCGGCGCGGGGCAGCTCGATCATGGTGCCGACCTGGTACTCGAGGTCGGCCCCTGTCTCCTTCTTCACGGCCTCGGCCATGGCGACGATCCGCCCCTTCACGAGGTCGAGCTCGGCCTTCGTCATCACCAGAGGCACCATGACCTCCGGGATCACCGGCTTGCCGGAGGTGCGGGCGGCTTCCACCGCCGCCTCGAAGATGGCGCGGGCCTGCATCTCCGCGATCTCGGGATAGGCGACGGCCAGGCGGCAGCCGCGGAAGCCGAGCATCGGGTTGAACTCGTGCAGTTCGGCGGCGCGGCGCTTCAGCTTCTCGGGCGTCGCGCCCATGGCCTTGGCGACCTCCTCCACCTCCTCGTCCGTGTGCGGGAGGAACTCGTGCAGCGGCGGGTCGAGCAGGCGGATCGTGACCGGCAGGCCGCTCATGATCGTGAACAGCTCGAGGAAATCGCCGCGCTGGATGGGCAGCAGCTTGGCGAGCGCGGCGCGGCGGCCCTTCTCGTCGTCGGCGAGGATCATCTCGCGCATGGCGACGATGCGGTCGCCCTCGAAGAACATGTGCTCGGTGCGGCACAGCCCGATGCCCTCGGCGCCGAATTGCCGCGCTGTGCGCGCGTCGAGCGGCGTCTCGGCGTTGGCGCGCACCTTCATGCGGCGCACCCCGTCGGCCCAGCCCATGAGCGTCGCGAACTCGCCCGAAAGCTCGGGCTCGAGCATCTTCACCTCGCCGGCGAGCACCTGGCCGGTGCCCCCGTCTATGGTCAGCCAGTCACCCCTCTTCAGGGTGACGCCGCCGGCCGTCATGGTCTGCGCGGCGTAGTCGACGCGCAGCCCGCCGGCGCCCGAGACGCAGGGCTTGCCCATGCCGCGCGCCACGACGGCCGCGTGGGAGGTCATGCCGCCACGGGTCGTGAGGATGCCTTCCGCGGCATGCATGCCGTGGATGTCCTCGGGCGACGTCTCGATGCGCACCAGGATGACCTTGCGCCCGGCGGCCTTGGCCGCCTCCGCGTCGTCGCTGTCGAACACGATCTCGCCGCCCGCCGCGCCGGGCGAGGCGGGCAGACCGGTCGCCAGCACGCGCCGGTCGGCCTTCGGATCGATGGTGGGATGCAGGAGCTGATCGAGCGAGGCGGGGTCGATGCGGCCCACCGCCTCCTCGCGCGTGATCAGGCTCTCGCTGGCCATCTCCACCGCGATGCGCAGGGCCGCCTTGGCGGTCCGCTTGCCGCTGCGGGTCTGCAGCATCCACAGCTTGCCGCGCTCGATGGTGAACTCGACGTCCTGCACGTCGCGATAGTGCTTCTCGAGCAGCCCGCAGATGCGGATGAACTCGGCATAGGCCTCCGGCATCGCCCTCTCGAGCGAGGGCTTGTCGGAGCCGGCGGCCTTGCGGGCGGCCTCGGTGATGTCCTGGGGGGTGCGGATGCCGGCCACCACGTCCTCGCCCTGGGCGTTGATGAGGAACTCGCCGTAGAGCTCCTTCGCGCCGGTGGAGGGATTGCGGGTGAAGGCGACGCCCGTCGCCGACGTCTCGCCGAGATTGCCGAACACCATGGCCTGCACGTTGACCGCGGTGCCCCAGCTGGCCGGGATCGCGTGCAACTCGCGGTACTTGATGGCGCGCTGGTTCATCCAGGACCCGAACACGGCGCCGATGGCGCCCCACAGCTGGTCCTTGGGATCCTGCGGGAACGGCTTGCCCAGCTCGGTCTGCACCGCGGCCTTGTACTGGCCGACCAGGATCTTCCAGTCGTCGGCGGTGAGGTCGGTGTCGAGCTCGTAGCCCTTGCGGTCCTTGTAGCTGTCGAGCAGATCCTCGAAGTGGTGGTGTTCCACGCCGAGCACCACGTCCGAATACATCTGGATGAAGCGGCGGTAGCTGTCATAGGCGAAGCGCGCGTCGCCGGAGCTCGCCGCCACCGCCTCGACCGTGACGTCGTTCAGGCCGAGGTTGAGCACCGTGTCCATCATGCCGGGCATCGAGGCCCGCGCGCCCGAGCGCACCGAGACGAGCAGCGGGTTGGCGGGATCGCCGAAGGTCTTGCCGACGAGCTTGCCCACATGGGCGAGCGCTGCCTCGACCTGCCCCGTCAGTTCGGCCGGATAGGATTCGCCGTTGGCGTAGTAGTAGGTGCAGACCTCGGTGGAGATCGTGAACCCCGGGGGGACCGGAAGACCGAGATTGCTCATCTCGGCGAGGTTGGCGCCCTTGCCGCCGAGCAGCTCGCGCATGCCCGCCTTGCCTTCCGCCTGACCGTCACCGAACGTGTAGACCCACTTGCTCATCCGCCCATCCTCTCGAAGCCGATTGAAGGCCGTGCGCATCTCCTTGCCCACGCGCCTGCAAAAAGCAATTGCCAAAGAAGGCAATAACCCCACGGGACATGCATGCCCCAGACGGGGTTAAGACCCGGTCACGGTCGAGCCAGGCCACCCAATCGCGGCGATTCGGCGATGGTCCCGACCACGCTGGCCGGCCAACGGAGGAGTTGCTGCGCGGGTTCCCTCAGGCGCGGCGGCGCAGGGCGAGGCCGATCGTCACCCAGCTGGCGCCCGCGAAGAGGAGGTCGACGCCCAGGAAGAGGCCCAGCACGTAGAGCCCCGAGAAGGGCCACTGGGCCAGGATCATCACCCCGAGGAGGGCGGTGATGAGCCCGGAGATCGCGGCCCAGATCCAGGGCGTGCCCTCCCGCATCTGGAAGGCGAGCACGATGCGCACGAGGCCCGAAGCCACGAACGCGGCCCCCACCAGGAGGGTCAGGATCGCGGCGGCCTGCGGGGCGGCGGTGACCGTGATGATGCCGGCCCCCACATAGAGCAGGCCGATGACGATCCAGAGGAAGAAGCGGCCCCAGGTCTTCATGTTGAAGCCGTGGATGATCTCGATGATGCCGCTGACGATCATCATGGAGCCGGCGAAGGCGACGACCGCGAAGGTCGCGACCACGGTGTTGCCGAGCGCGATCAGGCCGCACAGGGACAAGGCGATGCCGATGCCGACGATCCAGCCCCACCGGTCGCGCAACGCCTGGATCGGTCCTCCCAGGCTGGCCCCGGTCGGCTGTCCGCCGCTCATGTTCGCGCCGAGATGTCCGCTCATGTCGCTCTCCCTGACCCCGTGGCCGCCGGTCCGCCTGACGGTCGCTTCACACCCTAGCCCCATCACCTAGGATCAGGAAAGTTGCATGGAACTTCATCTTACATCTATCGATTGTAAGTCATGAGCCGCGCATTCGTGAAAGAGCCGGACGGACAGGACGTCTTCGACGACCTTCCCGACCGCCCCCTGAGCCCCCATCCCAATCTGGTCACCGCCGCTGGCCTCGCCGCCATCGAGGCGGAAGTCGCGCGCCTGCAGGCGGAGATCCCGCTGGCCGGCGACGACCGCGAGGCTCGAGCGCGGCTCGGCCGCGACCTGCGCTACTGGCAGCACCGGCTCTCGTCCGCCGAACTGATGCATGCGGCGCCCGACGCCGACGTCGTGCATTTCGGCTCGACCGTGACGATCCTGCGCGAGGACGACACGCGCCGGACCTACGCCATCGTCGGCGAGGACGAGGCCGATCCCCCCAAGGGCAAGATCTCCTATGTCTCCCCGCTCGCCCGCGCCCTGCTCGGCAAGCCGGTGGGCGAGGTGGTGGCCGCCGGCCAGGGCGAGGCCGAGATCGTGGCGATCGAGGGCTAGGGAAGGACGCGGGACCGCCTAGCTGCCCGCTGCCGCCGCGTCGACCCGCAGGTCGCCTTCCAGGGCCGCGCGGGCCTTCACCAGTTCCGTCGCCGCGCAGTCGAGGAAGGCGCGGATTCGCGGCGAGGCCCTGAGGTCGGGGTGCGTGAGCAGCCACAGGCCGGCGGTGAAGGCCGGGTTGATCGGCGTGAGGCGCACCAGCGAGGGGCGTTTGTCGGCGATGAAGCAGGGCAGGGGCCCGACCCCGATTCCCTCCTCGACCGCTTCCGTCAGGCCGAGCACGCTGTTGACCTTGATCGCCACACGTTCCGGCGGGACGTGGTCGCGCACGAATCCGGCCGCGCGCAGGTGGCCGAACTGGTCGCCCAGCGACACCCAGTCCCGGGCCCGCAGGCTGTCGAGGCTCTCCTCCGACCCCGCATCGAGGTGCGGGAAGTCCTTGCGGCGGCCGTAGATCGTCCAGGCCAGGGAGGACATGCGTCGCCCGACGAGTGTCTCGGGCGGATTGTCCGTGGCGCGCACCGCGATGTCGGCATCGCGCTTGGACAGGTTGAGCGCCTGGTTGGACAGGACCATGTCGACCCGGATGTCGGGATACTGGGCGCGGAACACCGCCAGCACCGGCATCAGCAGGTAGATGAGCAGCGTGTCGTTGGTGGTGACGCGCACCTCGCCGGACGGCGTCAGCGCCTTGCCGGCGAGCTTGCGCGCGAAGGACGTGACGTCGCGGTCCATGCGGTCCGCCAGCGCCACCATCTCCTCGCCGGCGGGCGTGAGCGCGTAGCCGGTGCGGTGGCGCTCGAACAGCGGAGCACCGAGCCGCTTCTCCACCTCGCCCAGGCGGCGGAAGACGGTCGAGTGATTGACGCCGAGGTTCTCGGCCGCTCCGGTCAGCGAGCGGCTGTCGGCAATCGCCTTCACCAGGCGAAAGTCGTCCCAGGCCAGGCGCTCCATTTGCATCTCCGCAAAAATAGGCGTGCGTTTTGTAATCTGGATTTGCGGAAAAGAAAAGATCAGTCTCCGCTCACATCACGGCGCCCCGGCGCCAACCCCCGAAGGAGGCTACCATGATCGACACCCGCACCGCTCCCTTGGCCATGTTCCTGCTGCGCGTCTCGCTGGGCTCGATGTTCATTGCCCACGCGCTCCTGAAGTACTTCGTCTTCACGATGCCGGGCTGGGCCGGCTTCCTGCAGCAGATCGGCTACCCGGCGGCGCTCGCCTGGCCGATCTTCCTCGCGGAACTCCTCGGCGGCATCGCGCTGATCCTCGGCCTCTACGCCCGCTGGGTCGCGGCCGCCCTGACGCCGGTCCTGATTGGCGCGTTCCTCGTCCACTCCGGCAATGGCTGGCTTTTCACCAACGCCAACGGTGGCTGGGAATACCCGCTCTTCCTGATCGTCGCCAACGTCGTGGTGGCGCTGGCCGGCGAGGGCGCCTTCGCGATCCGCACCGCGGCCCTGCCGCTGGTCGACCGTCTGGTGCCCCGCACCGCCTGACGCGGACCCCAGACGCAACACGGCTCAGCGCGCCGGCCCCCGCCGGCGCGCTTCGCGTTTCAGGGGCGTGGCGCGGCCGCCCGGGCCAGCCGGTCGCGGATCGCCTCGCCGAGGTCGTCGTGCGGGATGGGCGCCACCGCGATGGTCGGCGCCCTTGTGGCATCGAGCCGCCGCAGCATGCCGAAGAGATTGGCGGCGGCCTCGACGAGGTCGCCGGCGGGGCTGAGGTTCAGCACGGCGGCCGCCTCCTCGATCCCGGCGGGCGGGGTGGGGCCGAACAGCAGGGCGGCTTCGCCCGGCGCCACCTGCCCGGCATCCAGCCGCACCTTGGCCGCGGGCGCATAATGGGAGGCCAGCATGCCCGGGGCGAGCGGCGCGTCCCCGGCGTCGGCGCCCGGCGGGTCCGCCAGCGCCTGGCCGAGCACGGCCTCGATCGCGGCGCGCGGCACGCCTCCGGGCCGCAGCAGGACGGGGCGGTCGCCAAGGCACGAGACGATGGTCGACTCGACCCCCACCTTCGTGTCGCCGCCGTCCACCACCGCATCGATGCGGCCGTCGAGGTCTTCCATGACATGAGCGGCCGCGGTGGGGCTGATCCGCCCCGAGCGGTTCGCCGAGGGCGCCGCCACGGGCCTGCCCAGCGCGACGAGAAGCGCGCGGGCGACAGGATGGTCTGGGACCCGCAGGCCGATGCTGTCAAGACCCGCGGTCACCAGGTCGCTGACCGGCGAGCCGGGAACGCAGGGCACGACCAGCGTCAGGGGCCCCGGCCAGAATCGTTCGGCCAGTGCCCGGGACGTTCGGTCGAACACGCCGAAGGCGGCGGCGGAGTCGGCGTCGGGGCAATGGGCGATCAGCGGGTTGAAGGATGGGCGTCCTTTCGCCGCATAGATGCCGGCGACGGCCTTGCCGTCGGTCGCGTCCGCACCGAGGCCGTAGACCGTCTCCGTCGGAAAGGCCACGAGCCCGCCACGCCGCAGGACGGCTGCCGCCGCCGCGATGCCGCCGGGATCGGCGGCGAGGATCTCAGTCTTGAGGTGTGTTGACGACAACCGATCCATGCCCAAAGGTCCGGCATCGGCCGGGTGCGGTCTCCCGTAGCATCGGGGGCGTCCGATCGCCAGCCGCACGCAACGCCACCGCTGAGGAGGAGAGATCCGCGATGACCTACCGCGCCCCCGTCGAGGACATGCTGTTCACGCTGCGCGCGGTCGCCGGGCTCGACCAGCTCGTGGCCGACGGTCTGGCGCCCGAACTCGAGGACGGCGTCGCCGACGCGGTGCTGGAGGAGGCGGGCAAGTTCGCCTCGGAGGTCGTCGCGCCGCTGAACCGGGTGGGTGACAAGACCGGCTCGGTTCTGAAGGACGGCAAGGTGGTGACGCCGCCGGGCTGGAAGGAGGTCTACACGGCCTGGGCCGAGGCCGGCTGGAACGGCCTCATCGCCGACCCGGCCTATGGCGGGCAGGGCCTGCCGCAGCTCATCCAGGCGGCCTGCAGCGAGATGTGGAGCTCGGCGGCCTTCGCCTTCGCGCTCGGCCCGCTGCTCACGGCCGGCGCGATCGAGGCCGTGGCCCAGCACGGGTCCGAGCACCTCAAGCGGACCTACCTGGAGAAGCTCGTCTCCGGCCAGTGGATGGGGACGATGAATCTCACCGAGCCGCAGGCCGGCTCGGACCTGAACGCGCTGCGCAGCCGTGCCGAGCGCGCCGGCGACGGGACCTACCGCATCTTCGGGCAGAAGATCTTCATCACCTACGGCGACCACGATCTCACCGACAACATCGTGCACCTGGTGCTGGCGCGCCTGCCCGACGCGCCGCCCGGCACGCGCGGTATCTCGCTCTTCCTCGTGCCGAAGATCCTGGTGAACGAGGACGGGTCGCTGGGCGAGCCCAACGACGTGCGCTGCCACTCGCTCGAGCACAAGATGGGCATCCACGCCTCGCCGACCTGCACCATGGTCTACGGGGACAAGGACGGTGCCGTCGGCTGGCTCATCGGCGAGGAGAATCGCGGTCTCGCCTGCATGTTCACGATGATGAACGCGGCGCGTCTCGGGGTCGGGCTCGAGGGCGTCGCCATCGCCGAGCGGGCCTACCAGCAGGCCGTCGCCTACGCCAACGACCGCCGGCAGGGAAGAGCGCCCGGCGCCAGCGGCGACGGCATGAGCGCCATCGTCGACCATCCCGACGTGCGCCGCATGCTCATGGTCATGCGCGCCCAGACGCGGGCGGCCCGCGCCATCTGCTACATGACCGCCGAGGCGCTCGACCGCAGCCACCGCGAGACGGACCCGGCGAGGCGCAAGGCCGCCGCCGATCGCGCCGCGCTGCTCACGCCCGTGGCCAAGGCCTACTCCACCGACATCGGCATCGAGGTGGCTTCGCTCGGCGTGCAGGTGCATGGCGGCATGGGCTTCATCGAGGAGACCGGCGCCGCCCAGCACCTGCGCGACGCCCGCATCGCCGCGATCTACGAGGGCACGAACGGCATCCAGGCCATCGACCTCGTCAC
>NZ_CAMFHB010000060.1 GCF_945952055.1 uncultured Alsobacter sp. | reverse complement strand
CACCTGCCGCGCCCGCTCCGGCCGCTGCCGCTGCCGCGTCTGCGGCTCCCGCGCCGAAGCCGGCGCCTGCGCCGCTGCGTCCCGCGCCGACCCAGACGCCGTCCGGCCGTGCTCTGCCGCCGACCTCGGCGCCGTCGGGCCGCGCCCAGCCGCCGTCGCAGCCTTCGTCCCGTCCGGGTCAGGGTTCCGCGTCCTCGTCGCGCAATTCCGGCATGGTCCTGCGCACGCTGACCGAGGAGGAGCGCGACGCCCGCGCCATGGCGCTGGTGGAAGCCCGCCGCCGCGAGGAAGACGATCGCAAGCGTGCCGCCGTGGAGGCCCGCGAGCGGGCCGAGCGTGAGGCGCGCGAGAAGGTGGAGCGTGACGCCGCCGAAGCGCGCAAGCGCGAGGAAGAGGCCCGCCATCGCCGCGAGGAAGAGGTTCGCCGCAAGGCCGAGGACGAAGCCAAGCGCCGCCTGGGCGACCAGCCGACCGAGCAGCGCGTGCGTCCCACCCCGACCCCCGATCCGGCAGCCGCCGCCCGCCGTCCGCTCGGCGTGCGTCCCGCCGGCGTGCCGGCCGAGGAAGAGGAAGAGACCAAGCGCATCATTCGTCGGCCCGGCATGCCGACCAAGGTCATCACGCCGCCGAAGCCCGAGCGCACCCGCCCGGGCGACGAGAAGCGCCGTGGCCGCCTGACCGTCACCACGGCGACGGGTGACGACGAGGAGCGCACGCGCTCGGTGGCGGCCTTCCGCCGCCGCGTGCAGCGCATGAAGGGTCATGCCTCCAACGAGCCGAAGGAAAAGATCGCCCGCGAGGTGACGATCCCCGAGACGATCACCATCCAGGAGCTCGCCAACCGCATGGCCGAGCGCGCGGTGGACGTGATCCGCTTCCTCATGAAGCAGGGCCAGATGGTGAAGATCACCGACGTGATCGACGCCGACACGGCCCAGCTCGTGGCGGAGGAGTTCGGTCACACGGTGAAGCGCGTCGCCGAGTCGGACGTCGAAGAGGGTCTCTTCGACAACCCCGACGCCGAGGAGACGCTGCAGGCGCGGCCTCCGGTCGTCACGATCATGGGTCACGTCGACCACGGCAAGACGTCGCTGCTCGACGCCATCCGTCACGCCAACGTGGCGGGGGGCGAGGCCGGCGGCATCACGCAGCACATCGGCGCCTATCAGGTCGAGTCGCCGCTGGGCGGCAAGATCACCTTCATCGACACGCCCGGCCACGCGGCGTTCACCGCCATGCGCGCCCGCGGCGCCAAGGTGACGGACATCGTGGTGCTGGTGGTGGCGGCCGACGACGGCGTCATGCCGCAGACGATCGAGGCCATCAACCACGCCAAGGCGGCCAAGGTGCCGCTGATCGTGGCGATCAACAAGATCGACAAGCCCGACGCCAAGCCCGAGCGGGTCCGCACCGAGCTCCTCCAGTACGAGGTGCAGGTCGAATCCATGGGCGGCGAGACGCTGGAAGTCGAGGTCTCCGCGACAAAGAAGATCAACCTCGAGAAGCTGCTCGAGGCGATCTCCCTGCAGTCGGAAGTGCTCGACATCCGCGCCAACCCGGATCGTCCGGCCGAAGGCACGGTCATCGAGGCCAAGCTCGATCGCGGTCGTGGTCCGGTGGCCACCGTGCTGGTGCAGCGCGGCACGCTGAAGACGGGCGACATCGTGGTGGCGGGTTCGGAATGGGGCCGCGTGCGCGCCCTCGTGTCCGACCTCGGCGCCCAGGTCAGCCAGGCGGGTCCCTCCGTCCCGGTCGAGATCCTCGGCTTCAACGGTGCACCGGAGGCGGGCGACCGCGTCGCGGTGGTCGAGAACGAGGCCCGCGCCCGCGAGGTCACCGAGTATCGCCAGCGCCAGAAGCGCGAGCGTCAGGCGGCGCGTGCGGGCCTTGCCCGCGGCTCGCTGGCCGACATGATGAACCAGCTGAAGTCGACCGGCCGCAAGGAGTTCCCGCTCCTCGTGAAGGGCGACGTGCAGGGTTCGGTGGAAGCGATCTCCGGCGCGCTGGACAAGATCGGCAACGACGAGGTCGCGGCCCGCATCGTCCATGCAGGCGCCGGCGGCATCAACGAGAGCGACATCACCCTGGCCGAGGCCTCGGGTGCCGTCGTCATCGGCTTCAACGTGCGTGCCAACAAGGAAGCGCGCGAGGCGGCCGAGCGTGCCGGCGTCGAGATCCGCTACTACAACATCATCTACGACCTCGTGGATGACGTGAAGCAGGCCATGTCCGGCCTGCTCGCCCCGACGCTGCGCGAAGAGCGCCTCGGCGAGGCGCGGATCCTGCAGGTCTTCGCGGTGTCCAAGGTCGGCAAGGTGGCGGGCTGCCTCGTGCAGGACGGCCGTGTCGAGCGCGGCGCCAGCGTGCGCCTCATCCGCGACAACGTGGTCATCCACGAAGGCAAGCTCTCGACGCTCAAGCGCTTCAAGGACGAGGTCAAGGAAGTTCCCTCGGGCCAGGAATGCGGCATGGCCTTCGAGAACTACCAGGACATGCGCACGGGCGACATCATCGAGTGCTACCGGGTCGAAGAGGTCCGGCGTTCGCTCTAAGTCCAGGACGGGCCGCGCCAGTCGCGGCCCGTATTCCGTTCAACCTTCAAGACCAACGCCGCACCGGTCCGATCCCGGGCGGACGGTGAGACCATGAAACCCAGCAAGGACGACCGCAAAGGTCCCTCCCAGCGCCAGCTGCGCGTGGGAGAACTCGTGCGCCACGCCATGACCGAGCTGCTCGCCCGCGGCGACCTGCCGGAGCCGGTGTTCGCGCGCGCCTTCGTGACCATTCCCGAAGTGCGCATGAGCCCGGATCTCAAGATCGCGACCGTGTACGTGACGCTGCACGACAAGCGCGAGGAGACCGGGGTCCTGCGGGCGCTCGAGGCCAACCGCAAGATGCTGCGCACCGAGGTGGCCCATCGCGTCAACCTCAAGTTCGCGCCGGACCTCCGTTTCCGCGCCGACCGAGGGCTCGACGAGGCGGCACGCATCGACGCGCTGCTGCGCACGCCGGCCGTCCAGCGCGACCTGACGAAGCCCGACGACCTCTCCGACGAAGACGACGAGTGACCTCATGAATGCGCCGCGCCGGCACCGTGTCGACGTCAACGGATGGATCGTGCTCGACAAGCCCGTCGGCATGACCTCCACCCACGCGGTCTCGGCCGTGCGTCGGATCTTCAACGCCAAGAAGGCCGGCCATGCCGGCACGCTCGACCCGCTGGCCTCCGGGATCCTGCCGCTCGCCTTCGGCGAAGCGACGAAGACGGTGCCCTACGTCGTGGATGGCGAGAAGGCCTACACCTTCACCGTGAAGTGGGGCGTGGAGACCGACACCGACGACAGCGAGGGTCGCGCGGTGGGCACCAGCGAGGGCCGCCCGACCATCGCCGAGATCGAGGCGGCGCTGCCGCTGTTCATGGGCACCGTGATGCAGGTGCCGCCGCGCTACTCGGCCATCAAGGTGGACGGCGAGCGCGCCTACGACCTGGCCCGCGACGGCGAGGCCGTGGAACTCAAGGCCCGTCCGGTGGAGATCGAGGCGCTGCGCCTCGTGGCGCACGACGATGCCACCGCGACCTTCGAGGCCGAGTGTGGCAAGGGCACCTATGTGCGCGCCATCGCCCGCGACCTCGGGCGCCATCTCGGCTGCATGGGGCACGTCGTGGCCCTGCGGCGCACCCGCGTCGGACCGTTCTCGCTCGCCGACGCGGTGCCCTTCGCCGATCTCGAGGGCGCGCCGGAAAAGGCGCAGGAGTTCCTCGTGTCCGTCGAGGGGGGCCTGGTGGAGCTGCCCTGCGTGGTTCTGAACCGCGACGCCGCCACCCGCCTGCGCCGTGGCCAGTCCGTGATCCTGCGCGGCCGCGACGCGCCGGCCGAAGGCGCCGTCTACGGCACCTGCGGCGGCGTGGTCATCGCCGTCGGGCAGGTCGAGAAGGGCGAGTTCGTGCCCGTGCGGGTGTTCAACCTGCCGTTCTGAGGCTGCCGGCCCATGGGGTCTGCTACCCGCCGGTTGAGTCAGCCCGCTTCGGTTCACACGCGATACAACCGTCGCAAACATTCCCCGCAAACTGGTTGCACCCATCCGCGCCCCCGCTAGGGTCGGCGCGCAACCGGATCGCCCCGCATGCCTGAGACAAACCTCGTCCGATCGACCGCCGTGGTCAGTGCGGCGGCGGCGGGGTCGCGCGTGCTCGGCTTCGTGCGCGACGTGATGCTGGCGGCCCTGCTCGGCTCGGGGCCGGCCGCCGATGCCTTCGTCGTGGCGTTCCGGGTCCCGGGGCTCATCCGGCGCGTGGTCGGGGAGGGAGCGCTCAATGCAGGCTTCGTCCCCGTGGCACAGCGGCTGCGCCAGGAGCAAGGGCCGGAGGCGGCTCGTGTCTTCGCGGGGGAAGCCCTCTCGGTCGCCGCCTTGTGGCTGCTCGCGGCCACGGCCGTGATGGAAGTAGCGGCCGGTCTCGTCGTCCTCGCTCTCGCCGCGGGCTATGCGCAGGATCCGGTCCGCCTGGAACTGGCCACCGCCTATACCCGGCTGATGCTCCCCCTCCTGCCGGCGACCGTTCTCGCAGCGCTCGCCTCGGCGCTCCTCAACGCCCAGGGCCGGGTCCTCGCCGCCGCGCTCGCGCCGGTGACGGTCAACATCGTCCTGGTCGTCGTCCTCGGCGTCCTGATGCTCACCGGCCTGCCGCCCGACCGCCTCGGCCGCTGGGCCGCGCTGGCCGTGTCGGGGGCCGGGATCGTCCAGCTCCTCGCGCTCGTTCCGGCGATCGCGCGCCTGCCCGAACGGCCCCGCCTGTCCTGGCCCCGTCTGTCGCCGCCGGTCCGGCGCATGCTGGTCCTGGGCCTGCCGGGCCTGGCCGTGCTCGCCGCCTCGCAACTCGCCATCGTCGCGGCGACGCAGGCCGCCTCGTCGAGCCCCGCCTCGGTGGCGCGGCTGTATTATGCCGACCGCCTGTTCCAGCTGCCGCTCGGGTTCGTCGCCTCCGCATCCGGGGTGGTGCTCCTCCCCCTGCTCGTGCGGCTGCAGCGGGACGGCCGCGCCGCGGAGGCGCATGCGGCGCAGAACGAGGCGCTCGCGATCGCCCTCCTGCTGGCGCTGCCGGCGGCCGTGGGGCTTTGGGTGCTCTCCCAGCCGATCATCTCCATTCTGTTCGAGCGCGGTGCCTTCGGGCCGCAGGACGCCCGCAAAACGGCGGCGGCTTTGGCTGCCCTGGCCTGGGGTCTGCCGGCGGCGGCGCTCACGCGCATCCTCTCCCAGGCCTGGTTCGCGCGCGAGAGCCTGCGGTGGCCGCTGGTCGCGGCGCTGGTCGGCGTGGTCGTCGCCTACGGAGCGGCGGTCGCGTTGGAGCCCCGCTTCGGCGTCGCCGGCGTTGCCGCGGGCGTCAGCGCGGGGGCCTGGCTCAATGCCGGCCTGCTGGCCTTCGGCTCACTGCGGACGGACCTCTGGCGTCCGGACCGGAAGGTCCTGCAAAGGGCAAGCGCCGGCGCGGTGGGTGCGCTCGTGATGGGAGCCTGCGTGGTCGTGCTGGCCGGTCACTTTGCGGCCGCCCTCGCGCCCTCGGCTCACCTCCTCGTCCGGGCCTTGTCCCTTGCCGGCCTCTGCGGGGCCGGTGTCGTCGCCTACATGGGCGCCACGTATGTCCTGGGGGCCTTCACCCTGGCTGACCTCACCACCCGGAAGTAGCCGTGCCGTTCTCGTTGGCATGCGACGTCACGTCGATCCGGTACTGACAAAAGCCGGATGTCGAGGGCGGGCGTCGCAAGTCAGGCAACGGCGTGTGCCCCCGGCCTGCCGCCGATCTCATGTGCCACTGTCCCTCAGCCGTACAGTCGAGGATCCTGTGCTCGAAGTACGGGATGGCGCGCGGGTCGAGATCAAGGACGAGGCGGATGCCATCCACCTCGCTGATGTCGTCGTGCTGGAGGCCCATCTCACTTGGCGAAAAGGAAAGCCCGATCGCCAGGTCGAGAAACGGTTCCGTGTCCTTCGGGGTCTGGGTGGGAATCCACAGACACGCGAAATTCAACGGGTGTCCGTCGGATTTCAGGCGATCGGCATGCGTTCTCAAGACCTCCCGTGCTCCAGGCCCCAATGAAAACCCGGATGGAACCGGCAAGACCATGGGAAAACCTCCTCAGCTAGCATCGCCATCGTGCTCGCCGCGCTCGATATCCTAGCAGTACTCAAACCCGGTCGAGAGAGCTCGGATTCGCCCGCCGCTTGCGCCTTTCCGTCGCGCCTGACATAAACCGCGGCCTTCCGACGAAGGCGCCCTTCAGGAGTGATGACGATGACCGCCTTCCACCAGCGTGTCTTTTCCGGCGTTCAGCCGACAGGCAACCTGCATCTCGGCAACTATCTCGGGGCCGTGAAGCGCTTCGTGGCGCTGCAGCAGGACTATGAGTGCATCTATTGCGTGGTCGACATGCACGCGATCACCGTGGCGCAGGATCCGGCCGAGCTCACCGCCGCCATTCGCGAGGTGACCGCCGCCTTCGTGGCCTGCGGCATCGACCCCAAGAAGCACATCGTCTTCAACCAGAGCCAGGTGTCCGAGCACGCGGAACTCGCCTGGGTGTTCAACTGCGTCGCCCGCATCGGCTGGCTGAACCGCATGACCCAGTTCAAGGAGAAGGCCGGCAAGGACCGCGAGAACGCGTCCGTCGGGCTCTACTCCTACCCGAACCTGATGGCCGCCGACATTCTCGTCTACAAGGCGACGCACGTGCCCGTGGGCGAGGACCAGAAGCAGCACCTCGAGCTCGCCCGCGACATCGCGCAGAAGTTCAACAACGACTATGCCGAGGCGATCGCGGCGCGTGGCATTGCCGGCGGCGCGTTCTTCCCGCAGCCGGAGCCCCTGATCCAGGGCCCGGCGCCGCGGGTCATGAGCCTGCGCGACGGCACGAAGAAGATGTCCAAGTCGGACCCGTCCGACTACTCGCGCCTGACCTTCCGTGACGATGCCGACGCCATCGCCCAGAAGATCCGCAAGGCCAAGACCGACCCCGAGCCGCTGCCGAGCGAGGTCGAGGGCCTGGAGGGGCGGCCCGAGGCGGAAAACCTCGTGGTGATCTACTCGGCCCTGGCCGACGTGAGCCGCGAGAGCGTGCTGAAGGACTTCGGCGGCGCGCAGTTCTCGACGTTCAAGAACGCGCTCGTCGACCTCGCGGTCGCCCGTCTCGGCCCGATCAGCGCCGAGATGAAGAAGTTGCAGTCCGACCACGCCTATATCGACGCCATCCTGGCCGACGGGTCGGCCCGGGCCCGGGCCATCGCCAAGCCGGTGATGGACCAGGTGAAGGACATCGTCGGGTTCATCCGCAGCTGAGCGGAACGCGGTTCGGGGGCGAGCAGCGAATGGCGAGTAGCGAATAGGGAGCGGCCCGTTGCTGGGTTGCACCCTTCGCCACTCGCCACTCGTTCTTGGCCCGTCTCTCCCAAGTCCCGCGCCCACGCTTGCCCTGCCCGCGGCCGGCTGGCAGCATGAGGCCGGTTTTCTCCCGTTCCCGGAAAGCAGCATGACCGGAAAGCCGCGGCGCTCCTACGAGGCCGGCCATCGGCCGAAGCTTCTCGTCGTGGTGGACGACACCCCCGAGTGCGATCGCGCCGCGTACTACGCGGCCCGGCGCGCCATGCGAATCGGCGCCAACGTGGTCATGCTGGCGGTCGTCCCCCCGCCCGACTTCCAGGGCTGGCTCGGCGTCGGCGACGTCATGCAGGCCGAGGCGGAGGAGGAGGCGCGCCGGCGCCTCGACACGGTCGGTGCCCGCATCCGCGCCGTCGCCGGGCTCGATCCCGAGGCGGTGGTGCGGACGGGCGCGGCCTCGGAGGAGATCGTCGCCCTGATCGAGGAGGACGAGGACATCTCCCTGCTCGTGCTGGCGGCGGGAACCGACACCGACGGTCCCGGGCCGCTCGTGACCGCGCTCGCCGGCGGTGCGTCGGGAACCTTCGCGGTGCCGATCGCCATCGTGCCGGGCCAACTGGGCGAAGCCGAGATCGACGCGCTGTCGTGAAGCCTCGCTCGGGTTGACATCGCTCGTGGGCGGCATGATACCGCCGCGATGGCAGGGCTCCAGACACTGGCGAACTACAAGCGCACCGCGGTGATCGTCCACGACGTGGTGATGACCGCCGTCGCGCTCATCGCCGCGTTTCTCATGCGGTTCGAGCCAGGCGAGATCGCCCTGCGGCTTCCCTACCTGCCCCTGCTGCCGCTGTTCCTGGCGGTCGCCTCGTGCGTCTACTGGTATTTCGGGCTGTATCAGTCGCGCTGGCGCTTCGCCTCGCTGCCCGACCTGTCGAACATCGTAAAGTCGGCAACGGCCCTGGCGCTCGGCCTGCTGGTGCTCGACTACGTGCTCGTCACGCCGACGTTCTACGGCGCGTTCTTTTTCGGCAAGGTCTTCATTTTTCTCTACTGGCTCCTCCAGGTGTTCTGCCTGGGTGGGCCGAGGCTGGCCTATCGCTACCTGCGGTTTGTCCGGGCCCGCGACCTGGTGGCGCGCCGGGCGAGCGCGCCCGCGCTGATCGTGGGGCGCGGGTCGGAGGCTGAAATTGCCCTGCGCGCGATGGAGAACGGGCAGCTCGGGCGGTTCCATGCGGTGGGCATCGTCGCGACGCGCGACGCCGACCTCGGCCAGACGATCCGGTCGGTCCGGGTGGTGGGCAACGTCCTGGGCATCGAGACGGCCGTCGCCGACCTCGTGGAGCGGGGTGTCCCCGTGAAGCGCCTCATCGTGGCGCCTTCGGCGCTGGCGGCGGACAGCCATCCCGAGCAACTGCTCGCCGCCTCTCGCCGTCTCGGCATCCCGCTGCTGCGCTTCCAGACGCTCGAGGATGGCGGGGCGGCCGGAAGCGACGTGGCCCTGGCTCCCGTCGAGATCGAGGACCTGCTGCTGCGGCCGACGGTCGAGATCGAGCGCGCGCGCATCGAAACCCTGCTCCAGAGCCGGCGCGTGCTGGTCACGGGCGGCGGCGGATCCATCGGCAGCGAGCTGTGCCTGCGCATCGCGGCCTTCGGTGCCGCGGAGCTGGCGGTGGTCGAGAATTCCGAACCGGCGTTGCACCGGATCACCGAGGACCTGGCGCGGATCGGCAGCCACACGGTGGTGCACGGCATCATCGCCGACGTGCGCGACCGCAAGCGCATCGCACGCGTCTTCCAGACCTTCGCGCCGGACCTCGTGTTCCACGCGGCGGCGCTCAAGCACGTTCCCTATCTGGAGCAGGACTGGGACGAGGCGATCAAGACCAACGTGTTCGGCTCGGTGAACGTGCTGGAAGCCGCACGCCAGGTGGGGGCGCGCGCCGCGGTGATGATTTCCACCGACAAGGCGATCGAGCCCGTGTCGATGCTGGGCGCCACCAAGCGCTTCGCCGAGATGTATGCCCAGGCGCTCGACGCGGAGCATGCGCCCGGCAATCGCGAGGCGCCCCGGTTCGTGGCCGTGCGCTTCGGCAACGTGCTGGGCTCGAACGGATCGGTCGTGCCGAAGTTCAAGCAGCAGATCGCGCTGGGCGGCCCGGTGACCGTCACCCACCCCGACATGGTCCGCTACTTCATGACCGTCCGCGAGGCTGCGGAGCTGGTGCTCACCGCGGCTTCGCACGCCGATGCCGACATGCGCGGCGCGGCGGGAACCGCACAGGACCGTCCGTCCGTCTACGTGCTGAAGATGGGCCAGCCGATGCGGATCCTCGATCTCGCGGAGCGCATGATCCGGCTGGCGGGCTTCGAGCCGGGCAGCGACATCGAGATCGTCTTCACCGGGGTGCGGCCCGGCGAGCGCATGCACGAGATCCTCTTCGGCAAGGAGGAGCCGACCGTCGAGACCGGCGTCGGCGGCGTGATGGCGGCCAAGCCCTTCTTCGCCGACCGCGAGCGCATCGAGACCTGGCTGGCGCGGCTGTCCGCCGCCCTCGACGCGGAGGACCGGGCCGCCGCCGAGGCGGTCCTGATCGACGCGGTGCCGGAACTCAACCGCGATCAGACCGCAGCCAGCGCTCCACCCCCTCCGGCGTCGAGCGTGCCGGCGGCCGCCAGCCAAGGCTGAGCAGACGCGTCGGATCGGCCTCGAGGGGGCCGGCAATGCGCTCCCACAGGTCGGCCTTTCCCAGCGCAGCGGCGGCCGTGGCCATGACGGCCGGCGGCAGCGGCAGCATCATCGGCGACCGCCCCATCCCGCGGCGCATGGCGGCCAGGAACTCGGCAAGCGACGTCGGCGACGGATCGGCCGCGATCAGCGGCCCGCGCACCGGCTCCGGCCGGTCGAGCAGCAGGCGGACGGCGTCGACGAGATTGTCCAGCGCCAGGAAGGCCCGCGGCGCGGTGAGGCTCGCGAAGGGCAGGGGTACCGGCAGCCTGGCGAGCCTGAGCAGCGTTCCCACGTTGCCCCGCACGCCGGGTCCGTAGACGACGACCGGCCGCAACGCGACGCAGGCGAGATCGAGGCCCGCCAGCGCCTCCTCGGCGGTGAGCTTCGATCGGCCATAGGCGTCGGTGGGCGCCGGTGGCGTGTCCTCCGTCAGGCGCCCGGGGGCCGTGGGGCCGGACTGGGCCCGGATCGACGACAGGAACACGAAGCGCCCGACGCGTCCGGCCGCGGCGCGTGCCAGCTCCAGGGTCGCGTCCCGGTTCACACGCTCGTAGAGCGCGTCCGGCAGGCCCGGTCCCGCATGGGCGATGCCCGCGGAGTGGATGACCGCGTCCACCCCCGCCAGGGCATCGGTCCAGTCCATGGGCGCGGCGAGATCCGCCGTGACCGTCTCCGCCACGCCGGGGAGGCGGCCGGGAGCCCGCATGGCAGCCCTGACGGTCCATCCGTCGGCGGCCAGCGAGGCCGCGAGCGCCCGGCCGATGAAGCCGCCGGCTCCCGTCAGCAGGATGCGGCCGCGGGTCGTCACGGGCCGGCCCGTCGCTGGCCGAAATGCGCGAGGATGGCGCCCACCGATGCGACCGCGACCAGGACGCCGAGGGCGCCGCGGGCAGGGGTCCAGGCCAGCGCGAGAATGATCGCGGCACCCGCCAGCGTGAGGTTCAGCAGGGCGATGCGGCCGATGACCTCCATGACGGTGAGGCCGTGGCTCGTCGCTTGTTGGTAATAGTGCGAGCGGTGCGCCTCCCACACTTTCTCGCCGCGCAAGGCGCGCCGGGTAAGCGTGATGGTGGCGTCCGCCGCGTAGTAGAGGGGCAGGATCACGGCCGCGACGAGGTGCCCGTCGCCGCCCAGGCGGATCAGGGCATAGGCGGCGAGCAGCCCGATCGGCAGGCTGCCGACGTCGCCCAGGAAGACGCGGGCGACGGGTCGGTTGAGAGGCGCAAAACCCAGGAGCGCGCCTCCCAGGCTCGCGGCGACCAGCCCGGCCGCGAGCGGCGCGGCGCCCGCGGCGGCCAGCAGCGCGATGGCGCCGCACAGGGGCGCGAAGCCGGCCACCGTCATCCAGTCGAGGCCATCCATGAAGTTGGTGAGGTTCACGAACCACAGCACGGCGACGACCAGCAACGCGCGTTCGGCCATGGCCGGCAGCAGGTCGGGGAACAGCCTGACCGTGTCCGGCAGAGCCAGGACCGTCGCCGCGACCGCCAACGCCTGCACGCCGAGGCGCGGCAGGGCGGCCAGCGGCCGGATGTCGTCCCACGCGCCCAGCAGGGCCAGGGCGCTCGCCGCGGCCGCCAGCACGCTCAGGGACTGGACCTCGGCCGTCGGGATGCCCGGCGCCAGGGTCAGGAGGAGCGTGGCGACGATGGCCACCCCGGCGACCGCGATGCCTCCGCCCTGGGGCGTGGGGACGCGGTGGCTCGACCGCGCATTGGGCCTGGCGAGCGCGTAGCGGCGCAGGACCGGGAGCAGCAGGGGCAGGGCCGCGGCCGTCACGGCCGCGCAGAGCGCGGCGATCAGACCCAGGGGCAGGGCGCCCCGCAGGGCTTCGAAGCTCGGCATCGGTGACTGGCGCTGGAGACGGGCGGCCTCCGTATAGCCGGGGCCGTCGCACCACGCCAGCGCCGGGACGGGTCGGGAGTCCACCCGGGAGGCCAAGCTTAGGCCCGAAATCGCCGGCGAGTGTGTGCGCGACGTCACAACATGGCCGTTCGAACCGTCCTACAATGGAACACATGACAACGCGGACCGACCTCGTTCTTCCTTCCGTCAAGCGCATCGTCCCCCCGGCGCGCTTCGACGACGTCTTTGCCCTGGTCATCGACCTGCCGCATCGCAGTCCGGGGCGCGGGTTGCCCCGCCGCCTCGACGCGCTGTTCCGCGAACTGGCGCAGGCGTCGCCGCAGAGATCGCCGGACGAGATCGAGGACCTGATCTGGGCGCACTGGATCGCGAACAAGGACCAGGGCGCGGCCTCGGCGATGGCGATCGCCGTCGATGCCATGGCGGCGGGCGCGCTCGACCTCGCCGAACCGATTCTCGACGAACTCGTCGAAACCCATCCCGACTGGGCCGAGGCGTGGAACAAGCGGGGCACGATGCACTTCGTCGAGAAGCGCGATGCCCAGGCCATCCACGACATCGAGCGGGCCCTGCTGATCGAGCCGCGTCATTTCGGCGCCGTGTCCGGCTTTGCCCAGATCTGCCTGCGCCATGGCCGGCTGGCCGAGGCCCGGGCGAGCTTCCAGGTGGCGCTGTCGATCAACCCGCATCTGGAAGGATTGCGCGAGGCCATCACCGAGATCGGCCTCGCCGACCGGGGCCTGCTGCACTGACGGCCCGGCGGGCCTTCGTTCTCCCGCACGCATCCGTGGATTGCGCCATCCAGCGAAAAGCGCTTACCTAGCGCCCACGCCGCCGCGAAGAGAGCGGCGAGACGTTGTGGACCCGTTCTGGATGAGGGGAAAGTTGATGAGCATCGGTCTGAAACGAGGCCTGGTGGGCGCCGCGCTCGCGACGCTGCTGATGGGCACGACGGCAGTGTCGGCCAAGACGCTGGTGTACTGCTCCGAGGGCAGCCCGGAGAACTTCACGCCGGCCCTGAACACCACGGGCACCAGCTTCGACGCGGCCCGCCCGATCTACAACCAGCTCGTCGAGTTCGAGCGGGGCTCCACCAAGGTCGGCCCCGGCCTGGCCGAGAGCTGGACGGTGAGCGAGGACGGCACGGTCATCACCTTCAAGCTCCGCAAGGGCGTGAAGTGGCATACGGTCACCGGCTTCAAGCCGACCCGTGAGTTCAACGCCGACGACGTCCTGTGGTCGTTCAACCGCCAGTGGAAGCCGGATCACCCCTTCGCCAAGGTGTCGGGCGGCAAGTACGACTACTTCGCCGACATGGACATGCCCAAGCTCCTCAAGAGCCTGGAAAAGAAGGACGACTACACCGTCGTCATGACGCTGAACCAGCCGAACGCGCCGATCCTGGCGAACCTGGCCATGGACTTCGCGTCGATCCAGTCTGCCGAGTACGCCGAGCAGCTCCTGAAGTCCGGCAAGCCCGAGACGTTCGACCAGGTTCCGGTCGGCACGGGCCCGTTCTCCTTCGTGGCCTACCAGAAGGACGCGGTGATCCGGTACAAGAAGAACCCCGACTTCTGGGGTGAGAAGGCCATGGTCGACGACCTGGTCTACGCGATCACGCCGGATCCGACGGCTCGCTATTCGAAGCTGAAGGCCAACGAGTGCCAGTTCGTTCCCTATCCGCGCCCGGCCGACCTGGCCGAGATGCAGAAGGACCCGAACATCCAGGTCATCAACCAGCCCGGCCTGAACATCGCCTACTGGGCCTTCAACAACACGAAGCCCCCGTTCGACAAGAAGGAGGTCCGCCAGGCCTTCAACATGGCGATCGACAAGGCCTCGATCATCAAGGACGTCTATCAGGGCACGGGCCAGGCGGCCAAGAACCTGATCCCGCCGACGCTGTGGTCCTACAACGACTCCGTGAAGGACTATCCGTACGACGCGGCCAAGGCGAAGGAGATGCTCGAGAAGGCCGGCGTCAAGCTGCCGCTCGAAATCGACCTCTGGTACATGCCGGTCCAGCGTCCGTACAACCCGAACGCCAAGCGCATCGCCGAGATGATGCAGGCGGACCTCGCCAAGGTCGGCGTGAACGCCAAGCTCGTGACCTACGAGTGGGGTGAGTACCGCAAGCGTGCCCAGCAGGGCGAGCCGATGACGGTTCAGCTCGGCTGGACGGGCGACAACGGCGACCCGGACAACTTCTTCTTCCTGCGCGGCTGCTCCGCGGCGGGTGCCGGCGGTCAGAACCTGACCAAGTGGTGCAACAAGGAGTTCGACGACCGCCTGAAGAAGGCGGCCTCGACGGCCGACGTGAAGGAGCGCACCAAGCTGTACGAGGAGATGCAGGTGATCATGAAGGAGGAAGCTCCCGACATGACCATCGCGCACTCGATCGTCTACGAGGTCATGCGCAAGGGCGTCACGGGCTACAAGCAGAGCCCGTTCGGCGGCCACAAGTTCAACGGCGTCGACGTCCAGTAAGGTCGTCCCACCGGAACTGACGTCCGGCCCGGGGATCCGTCCCCGGGCCGGATTGCCTCGGCACCGCATCCCGGCGCGGTGACCTGAGGCCTTCACAGGCGGCAGCCCCAAGGCCGGATCGCATCGCCATCGCGTTTCGCACCGTCGAGACCGGACAGTCGGGGCATCGCCCGACTGGACCCGCTCTTGCATGGTTTTCGCCGTCATCCATCCGAGGCCGGGACACCGCCTCCTGCCCGCAGGGCTCCATGTTCAAGTTTCTCCTCCGGCGCGCCGCGCTGACCCTTCCCACCTTCTTCGCGCTGATGTTCGTGACCTTCTTCGCGATCCGGCTCGTGCCGGGCGATCCGGTCGAGGTGCGCACGGGTGAGCGGGGCATCTCGCCAGAACGTCTCGCCCAGTTCCGCCACGAACTCGGTCTCGACAGGCCCATCTGGCAGCAGTTCCTGGACTATGTCTGGAACCTGCTGCACGGCGACTTCGGGACCTCGATCGTCACCAACGAGCGCGTGCTGACCGAGTTCTTCGCCCTGTTCCCCGCGACGCTCGAGCTGTCGTTCTTCGCCATGGTGTTCGCCATCGGCATCGGCATCCCGGCCGGCGTGATCGCGGCGCTGAAACGCGGCAGCATCTTCGACCAGACGCTGATGGGCCTGTCCCTGACCGGCTTCTCCATGCCGATCTTCTGGTGGGGCCTGCTGCTGATCATGCTGGTGTCGGAGCGCCTCGGCCTCACGCCGGTGTCCGGTCGCATCGACCTCATCAAGTATTACTTCGAGCCGGTCACCGGCTTCATGCTGATCGACGCGCTGCTGTCCGACCAGAAGGGCGCGTTCTGGTCGGCCCTGCACCACCTGGTGCTCCCGGCCATCGTGCTCGGCACCGTGCCGCTCGCCACGCTGGCGCGCATGACGCGCTCCTCGATGCTCGAGGTGCTGAGCGAGGACTATGTCCGCACCGCCCGCGCCAAGGGGCTGAGCCCGTTCCGGGTCATCGGCCTGCATGCCCTGCGCAACGCGCTGATCCCGGTGGTGACCATCGTCGGCCTGCAGGTCGGCTCGCTCATGGCGGGCGCGGTGCTGACCGAGACGATCTTCTCCTGGCCCGGCGTCGGCAAATGGCTGATCGAATCGATCGGCCGGCGCGACTACCCGGCCCTCCAGGGCGGCATCCTGCTGATCTCGTCCATCGTCATCCTCGTCAACCTCACGGTCGACGTCCTCTACGGCTCCATCAATCCGAGGATCCGCCATGGCCGCTGACGCCGCCGTCGCCGAGGTCCACGCGGTTCCGGCCCCGCCCGGCCCGCTGCGTGCCTTCTGGGCCTCCTTCTCCGAGAACAAGGGCGCGGTCTTCGGCCTCGTCCTGTTGAGCATCATCGTGCTCGTGGCGATCTTCGCCGAGTTCGTGGCGCCCTACTCGCCCATCGAGCAGTTCCGCGAGTTCTCCAAGCTGCCCCCCTTCTGGGTCGAAGGCGGCACGACCAAGTTCTGGCTCGGCACCGACGCTCTGGGCCGCGATACCCTGTCCCGGCTGATCTACGGGGCGCGCATCTCACTGTTCATCGGCCTCGCCGTGATGGTGGTGTCGATCGCGATCGGCGTGTCGCTCGGCCTAGTCGCGGCGTTCGCCGGCGGCGTGGTGGACGTGGTCATCATGCGCGTCATGGACCTGATCATCTCGGTCCCCGGCCTGGTGCTGGCCATCCTCATCGTCGCGGTGCTCGGTCCGAGCCTGGCCAACACCATCGTCGCGGTGACGATCGTCTTCCTGCCACGCTACGTCCGCCTGGTGCGGGCCTCGGCGATGGGGGAGATCAACAAGGAATACGTCACGGCCGCGCGGGTCGCGGGCGTGAAGGGCCTGCGGCTGATGCTGCGCACGGTGCTGCCGAACTGCCTCGCACCGCTGATCGTCCAGGCGGCGCTCGGCGTGTCGGAGGCGATCCTGGAGGCCGCGGCGCTGGGCTTCCTGGGCCTCGGCGCGCAGCCGCCGATCCCCGAGTGGGGCTCGATGCTGGCCGACAGCCGCGAGTTCATCCGCTCCAACCCGTGGATCGTCACCCTGCCGGGCCTCGCCATCCTCGTCACCGTCATTTCCATCAACCTTATGGGCGACGGCCTGCGCGACGCGCTCGACCCGAAGCTGAAACGGAGCTGACCGGTGGCTCTTCTCGAGATCCGCAATCTCTCCGTCACGTTCGCCACCCGCTCCGGCGCCTTCAAGGCGGTGGACGGGGTCGACCTCACCGTCGACCAGAACGAGGTGGTCTCCATCGTCGGCGAATCCGGTTCGGGCAAGTCCGTCGCGATGCTCGCGGTCATGGGCCTCCTGCCCTGGACCGCGACGGTCACCGCCGACCGCATGAGCTTCGACGGCCGTGACCTCCTGAAGATCACCGCGCGCGAGCGCCGGTCGATCGTCGGCCGCGACATCGCGATGATCTTCCAGGAGCCGATGACGTCGCTGAACCCGTGCTTCACGGTCGGGTTCCAGCTCGGCGAGACCTTGAAGACGCATCTGGGCCTCGACCGCGCGGCCCGGCGCAAGCGCGCGGTGGAACTGCTGGAGGAGGTCGGCATCACCGATCCGGCCCGGCGGCTCTCGGCCTTCCCGCACCAGCTGTCGGGCGGCATGAGCCAGCGCGTGATGATTGCCATGGCGATCGCCTGCCGGCCGAAGCTCCTGATCGCCGACGAGCCGACGACCGCGCTCGACGTGACGATCCAGGCGCAGATCCTCGACCTGCTGCTGCGCCTGCGCCAGGAGACCGGCATGGGGCTGGTGCTGATCACGCACGACATGGGCGTCGTCGCCGAGACCGCCCACCGCGTGGTCGTGCAGTATGCCGGCCAGCAGGTGGAGTTCCAGGAGACCCACGGCCTGTTCAACGATCCCCACCACCCCTATACGCACGCGCTCCTCGCGGCGCTGCCGGAGCGGGCGACGCAGCGCGTGCTGCCGTCGATCCCGGGCGTGGTGCCGGGCCAGTTCGACCGGCCCAAGGGATGCCTGTTCTCGCCTCGCTGCAGCTTCGCCGACGATCGCTGTCGCGCGATTCCGCCCAAGCCCGCCGCGCCCGAACTCGGGCGGGCGCTCTGCCATTATCCCCTCGTCGCCGGCCGGCCGACCAACCGGGAGCGCGCCGCATGACCGTCGTCCTCGAAGGGCGCAATCTCTCGCGCAACTACATGGCCAAGCGCGGCCTGTTCGCCCCGCCTGCGGAGGTGAAGGCGCTCGCGGGCGTGTCGTTCGACCTGGAGGCCGGCAAGACGCTGGCGGTGGTGGGCGAATCCGGCTCGGGCAAATCGACGCTCGCCCGCCTCGTGACCATGATCGAGGAGCCCACGACGGGCACGCTGAAGATCAACGGCATCGATCTCGTCGGCTCCACCGCCGAGCAACGGGCGCGCCTGCGCTCCGAGGTGCAGATCGTCTTCCAGAACCCCTACGGCTCCCTCAACCCGCGCCAGACCATCGGCGCCGCGCTTGAGGAGCCGCTGGCGGTCAACACCGGCATGTCCGGCGCCGAGCGCCGCAAGGCCGCGCGCGACATGATGGCGAAGGTGGGCCTGCGTCCCGAATACGTGGATCGCTACCCGCACATGTTCTCGGGCGGCCAACGCCAGCGCATCGCCATCGCGCGAGCCCTGATGCTGCGGCCCAAGATCCTGGTGCTCGACGAGCCCGTGTCGGCGCTCGACGTCTCGATCCGCGCCCAGGTGCTGAACCTGCTCGCCGAACTGCAGCAGGAATTCCAGCTCGCCTACCTGTTCATTTCCCACGACCTCTCGGTCGTGCGCCACATCGCCGACGACGTGATGGTCATCTATCTCGGCCACGCGGTGGAGGTGGGCAGCCGCGACGCGATCTTCGAGAACCCGCAGCACCCCTACACGCGAGCCCTGCTGTCGGCGACGCCGGTCGCCGATCCCGGCGCCAAGAAGGAGCGGATCGTCCTGCAGGGCGAACTGCCCTCGCCCTTCGACCCGCCCAAGGGTTGCCCCTTCAACCCGCGCTGCCCCTCGGTGCTGGCCGGGTGCCTGGTCGAGAACCCGCCGCTGGAGATGAAGCACGGCCGCAAGGTCGCCTGCTGGGCGGTGCTGTAGGCCGGGAGCCGTATCCGGCGCCGGGGCGTCGAGGCGCCATCCCTCGGCCGTCTTGGCCGGGCTCGGCCCGGCCACCCACGACTTCAGGACGGCCCCGGCAAAGGCTCCGGTGCCCGGACAGGACGGCGGAGAGGGAGCGGCCTCGGCCGCGGACTACCGCTCCTCGCCGCCGGCCTCCGCGGTCTCGCCCAGGAAGCCACGGCCGCGCAGCAGGGCTTCGACGTCCGGGTCGCGGCCGCGGAAGGCGCGGTAGGCTTCGGCGGGGTCCTGGCGGCCGCCGGCCGCGTAGACGTGCTCCTTCAACCGCTTCGCCAATTCCGGATCGAACACGTCGCCGCTCGCGCGGAACGCCTCGAATCCGTCGGCGTCCAGCACCTCCGACCACAGATACGAGTAGTAGCCGGCCGAATAGCCGTCGCCTGAGAAGACATGGGCGAAATGGGGCGTGCGATGGCGCATCACCATGCCCTGCGGCATGCCGAGGCGCTGCAGGACGTTCTTTTCGAAGGCGATGGGATCGATGCCCTCGGCGTCCTCGAGCGCGTGGAACTCCATGTCGACGATGGCGGAGGAGGTGTATTCCACCGTCGCGAAGCCCTGGTTGAAGTTGCGGGCACGCTGGATCTTGGCGAGCAGGGCGTCGGGCAGCGGCTCACCCGTCTCGGCGTGCAGGGCGAAGCGCTTCAGCACCTCCGGGCGCATCAGCCAGTGCTCGTAGACCTGCGAGGGGAACTCGACGAAGTCGCGTGCGACCGACGTTCCTGCCACGGACGGATACACGACGTCCGACAGCATCCCGTGCAGGCCGTGCCCGAACTCGTGGAAGACGGTGCGGGCGTCGTCGAAGGAGAGCAGGGCGGGCTTGCCCTCGGCGCCCTTGGCGAAGTTCAGCACGTTGACGACGATGGGCCGCACGTCGGCGCCGAGCTTGCGCTGGCCGCGGAAGCTGCTCATCCAGGCGCCGCTGCGCTTCGACGGCCTGGCGAAATAGTCGCCGATGAAGAGCGCGACGTGCCGTCCCTGCGCGTCGTTCACCTCCCAGGCGCGTGCGTCCGGGTGGTAGAGCCCGAGGTCGGGGCGCTCCGTGAAGGTGACGCCGAAGAGCTTCGTCGCGGTGTTGAAGGACGCGGCGATGACGTTGTCGAGCTGCAGGTACGGCTTGATCGCCGCCTCGTCGAAGTCGTAGCGCGCCTTGCGCACCTTGGCCGACCAGTAGCGCCAGTCGGCGGCGCCGATGCCGGCGTTGTCACCCTCGCTCCTGGCCATCTCCTCGAGTTCGGCGCGCTCCTCGAGCGCGCGGGCGCGCGCCATCGGCCACACGCGGCCGAGGAGGTCGTTCACCGCGGCCGGCGTCTTGGCCATGGTGGGGTCGAGCTTGTAATCGGCGAAGGTCTTGAAGCCGAGAAGACGGGCCCGCTCGACGCGCAGCTGCAGCGTCTCGGCGACGATGGCCCGGTTGTCGGTCTCGCCGCCGTTCTCGCCGCGCCGGGTCCAGGCGTTGAAGGCGATCTCGCGCAGGCCCGGGTTGGTCGAGAAGGTGAGGAACGGTTCCACCACCGAGCGCGCCAGCGTGATCACGGCCTTGCCCGGCTTACCGCGCTCCTCGCCGATGCGCTGCGCGGCCGCGACGAGCCAGTCCGGCAGCCCGGCGCGGTCCTCTGCGGTCTCCAGGACGAGCTCGAAGGAGGATTCGTCGGCGAGCACGTTCTGGCTGAACGTCGTGCCCAGCGTGGCGAGCCGCTGCACGATGGCGCCGAGCCGCTCCTTGTCGGCATCGCCGAGCTTGGCGCCGGCGCGGACGAAGCGGCGGTGGGTGAGCTCGAGGACGCGCGCCTGCTCGGAGTTCAGACCCAGTGCGTCCTTCTTCACGAACAGCGTGTCGATGCGCCTGAACAGGCCCGGATTCATGCCGATGTCGCTGTAGTGCCGGGCGGCGACGGGCGAGATCTCACGCTCGATGGCCTGCAACTCGGGATTCGTGTGCGATCCCGCGAGGTTCCAGAACACGCCGCCGACGCGCGACAGCGTCTCGCCGGAAAGCTCGAGCGCATCGATCGTGTTGGCGAAGGTCGGCTCGGCCGGGTCGTTGGCGATCGCGTCGATCTCCGCCCGGTGCTGCGCGAACGCCGCCTCGAAGGCCGCCCGGAAATGCTCGGGCCGGATCCGCTCGAAGGGGGGCAGGCCGAAGGGCGTGCTCCAGGCGTCGAGCAGCGGGTTTCCGGTGGTGTCGGTCATGGTCGTCTCCGCGGTGTGCTGCTCACACTAAGGGAAGGGCTCGTCCGAGGATATGGAGAGGGAACGGCCCTGTGGTGCGTCCTTCGACACGCGGCCTTGGGCCGCTGCTCGGAATGAGGACCATTGGAGTGCCTGGAATTGCACACACGTCATCGCCCTGAGCAGCCCGCGCAGCGGGCGTGTCGAAGGACGCAGGACCGTCGTGCGCTACTTCCCCAGCGCCGCGCCCAGCAGCTTGAACGCATCCTCGCTCGCCCACTCGGCGGGGCCGGCGATGGTGGCCAGTTCGCAGCCCTTCGGATCGATGACGAGGGTCGTGGGCATGCCGAAGGCCTTGCCGACGGTCTTCAGCTCCTGGAAGACCTTGGCCGCGGGATCGGCATAGTAGGCGAGGGTCTTGATGCCCGTCTCCGTCAGCCAGGCCTTCGGCTTGTCCAGGTTGCGGGTGTCGATGTTGATCGCCACGACCTGGAAATCGGGGCCGCCGAGCTTGCTCTGGACCGTGTCCAGCGCCGGCATCTCCTTGCGGCACGGCACGCACCAGGTGGCCCAGAGATTGAGGAGCACCGTCTTGCCGCGCAGGTCCGCCAGCGTCATCGCCTGGCCGTCCGGGCCGATGAAGCTCAGGTTCGGCAAGGGCTTGGGCGTCTTGGCGACCTGCACGGCCGCCACTTCGCCACGGGCCAGCGGCGCCATGGCCTGGCTCCTCGCCTGGGCGGGCGCGCAGTCGACGGCCTCGGCGGCGTTGCCGGAAGCCATGCTCGTCCCGTATAGGACCGCGAGGCCGAGCACGGCGGCCAGGTGACGGCCCTTGCGGGCGCGGGCGGAGCGGGGGTGTCTCGTGAGCTTGGTCATGGATGCCGGGCCGGGACGCAGGATTTCAGGATCGGTCGAGGGTCATGAGCAACAAGATGTGGGGCGGCCGGTATTCGACCGGCATGGACGCCGTGATGGAAGAGATCAATGCGTCCATCGATTTCGACAAGACCCTCTGGCGCCAGGACATCGCGGGATCGCGCGCCCACGTGGCCATGCTGGCGCAGCAAGACATCGTGACGCAGGCCGACGCCGCCGCGATCGACAAGGGTCTAGCAGCCGTCCATGCCGAAATCGAGGCAGGGAGCTTCACGTTCTCGCGGTCCCTCGAGGACATCCATATGAACGTGGAGTCGCGGCTGGCCGAGATCATCGGCGCGCCGGCCGGACGCCTGCACACGGCGCGCTCGCGCAACGACCAGGTCGCCACTGACATGCGGCTGTGGGTCCGCGACACCGTCGACGATCTCGACGCCCAGCTTCGCGACCTGCAGCTGGCGCTGCTCGACAAGGCGGAAGCCTTCGCCGGCGCCGTCATGCCGGGCTTCACCCACCTGCAGTCCGCCCAGCCCACCACCTTCGGCCATCACCTCATGGCCTATGTGGAGATGCTCGGGCGCGACCGCGGCCGACTGCAGGACGCGCGCAAGCGCATGAACGAGTGTCCGCTGGGCGCGGCCGCGCTGTGCGGCACGTCGTTCCCGATCGACCGCGCGATGACGGCGAAGGCCCTGGGCTTCGACCGGCCGACCGCCAATTCGCTCGACAGCGTCTCGGACCGTGACTTCGCCCTGGAGTCCCTGTCGGCCGCCTCGATCTGCGCCATGCACCTGTCGCGCTTCGCCGAGGAAATCGTGCTGTGGGCGACGCCCCAGTTCAACTTCGTCCGGCTGTCTGACCGGTTCTCGACCGGCTCCTCGATCATGCCGCAGAAGCGCAATCCCGATGCGGCCGAACTCGTGCGCGGCAAGACCGGGCGCGTGATCGGGGCGCTCAACGCGCTGCTGATCGTCATGAAGGGTCTGCCGCTGAGCTACGCCAAGGACATGCAGGAGGACAAGGAGGGCACCTTCGACGCTCTGCGCACCCTGTCGCTCTGCATCGCGGCCATGGCCGGCATGGTGCGCGACATGGAGCCCAACGTGAAGGTCATGAAGAAGGCGGCGGGCGCGGGCTACGCCACCGCCACCGACCTCGCCGACTGGCTGGTGCGCACGTTGAAGACGCCGTTCCGCGAGGCGCATCACGTCACGGCGCGGCTCGTGGGTGTCGCCTCCGACAAGGGCGTGGGCCTCGAGAAGCTGACCCTGGCGGACCTGCAGGCGGTCGAGCCGCGCATCACGCAGGACGTCTTCGCGGTGCTGGGCGTCGACAAGTCGGTGCGCAGCCGCGTGAGCTACGGCGGCACGGCCCCGCAGCAGGTGCGTGTCCAGGTGCGGCGCTGGAAATCGCGATTGGGCAAGGAACAGAAGGTCTGAGCGCGGCCCGCCGCGCTTCACTCGCCATCAACGCGGCGTCCGCTATAGTGACGCGCGTCACGGAGTCGTTGCCTTGCCCAAGTCGAACCCGTCAGTGTCGAGCCCGTCAGTGCCGAGCCTGTCCATCGTCCGCGTCCTGGCGGTGTCCGCCCTGGTCGTCCTGTCGCTGTCGGCCTGCGGCCGCAAGGGGCCGCTCGAGCCGCCCCCGGGCGCCGTCGACGCCAAGGCGGACAAGCTGTCGGAGCAGAACGAGTCCGCCAATCCGACCGTGAAGACGCTCGTGCCCAGCATCTCTCCCGTGGGCAGCGGACGAAAGGGCAAGCCGATCACGGCGCCCAAGGACAGCTTCGTCCTCGATCCCATCCTCTGAAGGCCGGGCCATGCACCATTTCGACTATCGCGACGGTGTGTTGCACGCCGAGGGCGTCGACCTTCGCCGGATCGCGGACGCCGTCGGGACCCCGTTCTACTGCTATTCGACGGCCACCATCGAACGCCATTTCAAGGTGTTCTCGCAATCGTTCGGCGGCATGGACAGCCTCGTCTGCTACGCGCTGAAGGCCAACTCGAACCAGGCCGTCCTCAAGACCCTCGCGCGTCTCGGCGCCGGCATGGACGTCGTATCGGAAGGCGAGCTGCGCCGGGCCCGGGCGGCCGGCGTGCCCGGCTCCCGCATCACCTTTTCCGGGGTCGCCAAGACGGCGGCGGAGATGGCCTACGCCCTCGACGAGGACATCCTCTGCTTCAACGTCGAGTCGGCGCCCGAACTGGAGGTGCTGTCGGCGGTGGCCACGGCCCGCGGCAAGACAGCCCGAATCGCGATCCGCGTGAACCCGGACGTCGACGCCAAGACCCACCACAAGATCTCGACGGGCAAGAGCGAGAACAAGTTCGGCATCCCGATCTCGCAGGCGCGCGGCGTGTATGCCCGGGCGGCCACGCTCCCCGGCATCAAGGTGACCGGCGTCGACATGCACATCGGCAGCCAGATCACCGACCTGCAGCCGTTCGACGACGCCTTCGCGCTGCTGTCCGAGTTCGTGCGGGCGCTGCGCGCGGACGGCCATGCCATCGACCACGTGGATCTCGGCGGCGGGCTCGGCATTCCCTACCGCGAGGGCGTTGAGCCGCCTCCCCACCCCGAGCGCTACGCCGAGATCGTCAAGCGCAACACCCACAATCTGGGCTGCACGCTGGTGTTCGAGCCCGGCCGCCTCATCGTGGGCAATGCCGGCATCCTCGTGACGAAGGTCGTCTACGTGAAGGACGGCGAGGGCAAGACCTTCGTCATCGTCGACGCGGGCATGAACGACCTGATCCGCCCGACGCTCTACGAGGCGCACCACGACATCAAGCCGGTGGCGGAGCCGGCGCCGGGCACGGCCCGGATCGTCGCCGACGTGGTCGGCCCGGTGTGCGAGACGGGGGACTACCTGGCGCTCGACCGGGCGATGGCACGGCCGCGGGCGGGGGATCTCCTGGCCGTGATGACGGCCGGCGCCTATGGGGCGGCCCAGGCGGGAACCTACAATTCGCGGCTGCTGGTGCCCGAGGTCATGGTCAACGGCGACGAGTTCGCGGTGGTGCGGCCGCGCCAGACCTATGACGAACTGATCGGACTCGACCGGATTCCGGGCTGGCTCGGCTAATCCGACGCGGGTCTGCGGCCTCCCACCACACAAGATTGCGATCACGCTCCCGGGAGCCGGGGGTGGTCAGACGTCGTCGTCGTGTTACCTTCATGCCCATGGGGCGCGAAAGGATGCCGCGATGAGCGACGACGCGTCGGCCGAGCTGCCGGCCACCAGCAACGACCGCGCCGTGCGCGCCGCCGACAAGGTGGCACTGCTGGGCCGCCGGGCTGCAATGGGTGTGTACTGGGAGCGGCTCTGGCCGCGCCTCGCCATCGGCCTCGTCGTGATCGCCCTGTTCCTGGCCGCCTCGTGGATGGGCGCCTGGATGAATGCGCCGGTCTGGGTCCGCATCGCCGGCGTTCTGGTGACCGGCGCCGCCCTGGGTGCCGTCGCGGTCGCGGCGATCCTGACGCCACGGCCGTCCTGGCGCGAAGCCCTGACGCGGCTCGACCGCGATTCCGATCTCCCCCACCGCCCGGCCACGGCGATCACCGACGAACTCGCCAGCACGTCCGGCGACCCCGCCACGCGCGCCCTGTGGGAAGCGCATCGGGCGCGTGTCCTGGAGCAGGCGGCGCGGCTCAAGGTCGCACCGCCCCGGCCGCGCCTCGCCGACCTCGACCCCAAGGCGCTGCGCTTCGCGGCGGGCCTGGCGCTCGTGGCTGCCTTCTTCGTCGCCGGCGCGGAGCGTCAGGTTCGCCTCGCCGCGGCCTTCGACTGGGCCGGCCCGCGGGCCGAGCCGGTCGCCTTCCGCATCGATGGATGGATCGATCCGCCCGCCTACACCCAGGTCCCGCCCGTCCTCCTGGAGCTGAGGAGCGGGCCGAACGGTCCTGCCTCGGCCAACGTGAAGGTGCCGGTGAAGTCGGTCCTGGTGGTGCGCGCCTCGGAATCCGAGGGCATCTCGGTGACCACCTCCGGCGCCGTCAGCGCCGTGCCCGTCGATCCGGCGGCGGTCTCGCCCGAGGCCAAGGCCAGCGAGGCCAAGTCTACGGAATCCAAGTCTGCGGGATCCAAGTCTGCGGACGGCAAGGCGGCCGCCGGCCAGCAGGCCCAGCCCAAGGGCTTCGAGCAGCGCTGGGACATCAAGGGCGACGGGGCAGTCACCATTCGCCGCGGGGTCGAGACGCTCGGCCAGATCACCGTGGCCACCGTGCCCGACACCGCGCCGACCATCCAGCCGACGGGCGAGCCCCAGGCGGATGCCGGCGGCGCGATGACGCTGACCTACGAGATGAAGGACGACTACGGCGTGGCCTCGGCCGAGGCGCGCGTGGGCAAGGCGATGCGCAACGGCAAGGCCGTCGAGGGCCGCAAGCCTCCGCTGGTCCCGGCGCCCACCATTCCCCTGATGCTGCCGGGCGGCGACAACCGGGAAGGCGAGGCCCGCACCACCACCGACCTCTCCGCCCATCCGTGGGCCGGAGCGCGGGTCGAGGTGACGCTCGCGGCGAAGGACGAGGTGGGCCAGGAAGGCCTCAGCGTCCCGTTCCTGGTGACCCTGCCGCAGCGTCCGTTCTCCAAGCCGCTCGCCAAGGCGCTGGTGGAGCAGCGCCGCGACCTCATCCTCGATCCCGCCAACCGCCAGCGCCTCATGACCGCGCTGCAGGCCCTGATGATCTCGCCGGCCCAGTTCACGCCCGAGGCCAGCGTCTATCTGGGCCTGCGCACCGCCACCACGCGGCTGCGGACGGCGAGGACCGACCAGGACCTGATCGATCTCGCCGACTACCTGTGGACCATGGCGCTCCAGATCGAAGAGGGCGACCTGTCCGACGCGGAGAAGCAGCTGCGCGCCGCCCAGGAGAATCTCAAGCAGGCGCTCGAGCGCGGCGCGACCGACCAGGAACTGCAGAAGCTGATGCAGGACCTGCGTCAGGCGATGGACAAGTACCTGCGCGAGTTCGCCGAGCGCATGCAGCGCGAGATGCGGGACAATCCGCAGATGCAGAGCCAGATGGACCGCAACATGCGGACCATCACGCCGCGCGACCTGCAATCCATGATGGACCAGATGGAGCGCATGGCGCGCAACGGCCAGATGGCCGAGGCCCAGCGGATGCTCGACCAGTTGCGCCGCATGATGGAGAACCTGCGCACGGCGCGGCCCGGGCAGCAGCAGCGCAACCAGGCCCAGCGCGACATGGACCAGGCGCTGGACGATCTCGACCAGATGGCGCGGGACCAGCAGCAGCTGCGCGACAAGACGTTCAAGGAAGGGCAGCGCAAGCGCGACCAGATGCGCCAGGGCAACCGGGACCCGAACATGGGCCAGCAGGGCCAGCGCGGGCAGCGGGGCCAGCAGGGTCAGCAAGGGCAGCGCGGTCAACGCGGCCAGCAGGGCCAGCAGGGACAACAGGGCCAGCAGGGCGAGGACGGCGACGGCGACATGGGGCAGGGCGAGGGTGACGAGCAGGAGGACATGCAGGGCCTCGGCCAGCGCCAGCAGTCTCTCCGCCAGCAGCTCGAGCAGCTCAAGAAGAAGATGCAGCAGTACGGCATGAACGGGGAGCAAGGCCTCGAGGATGCCGAGGAGGCGATGAAGCAGGCCGAAGGCGCGCTCGGCAAGGGCGACGACGGTTCGGCCGTGGACGCCCAGGGCCGGGCCCTCGAAGGCCTGCGCCGCGGCGCCCAGGGGCTCGCCCAGCAGATGCAGCAGGGCGACGGGACGGAGCAGGCGGATGGCGACCCGAACGGCCAGCCCGGCCAGCGCGGCAACCGCCGGGCCCAGTCCAACGAGCCCAACGACGATCCGCTCGGCCGGCCGACGCCGACGACCGACCCGGGCGACCGGTCCAAGTACCGTCGCGGCGGCAAGAACGGCACGCTCGAGCAGCGCGCCCAGGAAGTGATGGAAGAGCTGCGCCGGCGCATGGGCGATCCCACGCGGCCGCAGGAGGAACTCGACTATCTGCAGCGGCTGATGCCGGCGAACTGACGGCATGACGGTCCGCGTCGCGGCAGATCGCCGCCGCGACCGTCATCGCCTTTGCCCCGGGCGGGCCGACATGGTTTAGAAGCGATCCGCGGAAGCGTGCCGGGGTCCGGTCGGATCGCGGCCCGCCTTCATTGCCGGCCCGGCCATGCCGCGTGCCGGCGGGCGGCTTGCCCCGGACGGGGGCCGGTCGGCCGTTTCGACCCGGAGACCAGCGTGTCCTTTTCGTTCGATACCCTCGTTCCCGTCGCCATGGCGGCGGTCGTCGTCGTTCTCCTGCTCGGCTTCGCCAACATGTTGCGCGGGGGCAGTGCCAACACCTCGCAGCGCCTGATGCGCTGGCGCGTGGGGCTGCAGTTCCTGGCGATCGTGCTCGTGCTGGCGGCCATCTGGTTTCGTGGCGGCTAGGCAACACACGCTGAGATAGTGCCCGATTTCCTGCAGCGCGGTCTTGTGCCATCCTCGCAAATCCCTGCTTCTATCGGGAAATAGGGTTCGCGCGGTGCGTCGCGCCCCGGAGATTGCATGATGCGTGTCTCGACCGGACTTGGTGCTTTCGGCGTTTTCGCGGTTGTCATGTCGTCGAGCCTGCCATCCCTGGCGGCCGACCTCGGAGCCTCGCCCGTACCGCGCGCACCCGTGTTCACCACGGACGGCGCGTCGCGCTTCGAGATCCGGGGCGGCGTCTTCGCCCATGACCCCTGGAGCCCCGAGCAGGGCAGCGCCGACCTGAACCTCGAGGCGCTCAGCCCCCGGCTGTTCACCACGGGCTCGTCCTGGGACGTGCTGATCCCGCGCGCGCATGTCGGCGGCACGATCAACTTCAACGGCAAGACCAGCCACGGCTATGCCGGGCTCACCTGGACCTACGACGTCACGCAGCAGATCTTCGTCGAGGCGTCGTTCGGCGGGGCGGTGCACAACGGCAAGACGGACCGGATCGTCCCCGTGAACCACAATGCGCTCGGCTGCTCGCCGCTGTTCCGGGAATCTGCGTCGATCGGCTACAGGTTCAATCAGGCCTGGAGCGTCATGGCCAGCGTCGAGCACTTGTCCAACGCCGGGCTTTGCTCCAACAATCGCGGCCTCACGAACGCGGGCGTGCGCCTCGGCTACAGCTTCTGATCCCGGAAGCTCCGGCCTCCCGCGGGAGGCACGAATGGTCGTCCTGAATCGAATCTACACCCGCACCGGCGATGCCGGCACCACCGCGCTCGGCACCGGGGAGCGCCGCCCGAAATACGATCTGCGCGTGGAAGCCTACGGCACGGTCGACGAGACCAACGCGACGATCGGTCTCGCGCGCCTCCATACGGAGCGGGCTCATCCGCTGGTCGATGCCATGCTGGCGCGCATCCAGAACGACCTGTTCGATCTCGGCGCCGACCTGTGCACGCCCGAAACCGGCGAGCCGCCCAAGTGGGAGCCCCTGCGCGTCCTCGACAGCCAGGTTGAGCGAATCGAGCAGGAGATCGACACCCTCAACGCCGACCTCCAGCCGCTGCGGTCCTTCGTCCTGCCGGGCGGAAGCCCCGCCGCGGCCGCCTTGCACCTGTCCCGCACGGTGTGCCGCCGGGCCGAACGGCTGATGGTGGAACTCGCCGCGCAGCCGGGCGAATCGGTGGGCGGGCCGGCCCTGCGCTACGTGAACCGCCTCTCGGACTTCCTCTTCGTCGCCTCGCGCCACGTCAACGATCGCGGCCAGGCGGACGTGCTGTGGGTTCCGGGCAAGAACCGCTGACGCGGGAGAGACCCGGCCGATGTTCATTCCGCTGCGCGATCAGGTTCCGCTCGTCAACACACGGGCGCCCTATGTCACGCGCGCGCTGCTCCTCGTCACGACGCTCGCGTTCGTCGTGTGCTGGGCCATCCCCGGCCTGACCGACCGCGCGGCGCTGGAGGCGGGGCTGATCCCGGCGGTGCTGTTCAAGCACGCGGTCCTGCCGCCGGGCTACGACGTGCTGCCCGCGTGGCTGACGCCGCTGACCAGCATCTTCCTGCACGGCGGCTTCATCCATCTCATCGGCAACATGCTGTTCCTGCAGGTCTTCGGCGACAACGTCGAGGATGCCTTCGGGCACCTGCGCTACGCCCTGTTCTACGTCACCTGCGGCGTCTGCGGCGCCATGGCCCACGCGGTGATGGGGCCTGAATCCCAGCAGCCCCTGATCGGAGCCTCCGGCGCGGTGGCGGGGATCATCGGCGCCTATCTCGTGCTGCATCCGAGGGCACAGATCTGGGGGCTCGTCCTCAACGTGCTGCCGCTGCGCATCCCCGCGGCCCTGGCGCTGGGAGCGTGGATCGCCTTCCAGCTCTACCACGCCTTCGCGCGGGACGAGGCGGCGACGGGCTGGTGGGCCCATGTCGGCGGCTTCGCCGCCGGCGTGCTCCTGGTGCTGCCGCTGCGGCTGAAGGCGGCACCGGCGGCCGATCCGTCCTGAAGGGCGGGGCTCTCGTCATTTCGGCGCGTTGACAAGGCTTCCGGGCCACGATTACGGTCCGCGCGGTTACGGATCGCGGTCCTTTCGGCCGGCTGTCGCGTTGTCGACAGAGGCCGTCGCCTCCCCGTTCGACGGGGAGAGCGGACCGCTTAAGGCCGATGCAGCAAAGGCGAAGCCCGCGCAACGCCCCGGCAATTCAACCGACGGCCGCCGGGCCGTCGTGGAGGTGACACGATGAAGATCCTCGTCCCCGTGAAGCGGGTGGTCGACTACAACGTGAAAATCCGCGTGAAGGCGGACGGGTCGGGTGTCGACCTCGCCAACGTGAAGATGTCGATGAACCCCTTCGACGAGATCGCGGTGGAAGAGGCCCTTCGCCTGAAGGAAGCCGGCAAGGCGACCGAGATCGTGGTCGTCTCCATCGGCCCGGCCCAGGCGTCCGAGACGCTGCGCACCGGCCTCGCCATGGGCGCCGACCGCGGCATCCTGGTGAAGGTCGACGCCACGGTCGAGCCGCTGGCGGTCGCCAAGATCCTCAAGGGCGTGGTCGAGGCGGAGCAGCCCGGCCTCGTGATCCTCGGCAAGCAGGCGATCGACGACGACTGCAACCAGACCGGCCAGATGCTGGCCGCGCTGCTGGGCTGGCCGCAGGGCACCTTCGCCTCGAAGGTCGAGGTGGGCGATGCGCTCACCGTGATCCGCGAGATCGACGGCGGGCTGCAGACGGTGGAACTGAAGCTGCCGGCCATCGTCACGACGGACCTGCGCCTCAACGAGCCGCGCTACGCCTCGCTGCCCAACATCATGAAGGCCAAGAAGAAGCCGATCGACGAGAAGACGCCGGCCGACTACGGCGTCGACACCGCGCCGCGCCTGAAGGTGCTGGCCACCAAGGAACCGCCGGGCCGCAAGGCCGGCGTGAAGGTGGGCTCGGTCGCCGAACTCGTCGGCAAGCTGAAGAACGAAGCGGGAGTGATCTGATGGCCGCGCTGCTCATTGCCGAACACGACAACGCCTCGCTGAAGGACGTCACCGCCAAGGCGCTGACGGCCGCGCGTGCGCTGGGCGGCCCGGTCCACATCCTCGTGGCCGGTTCCGGCGCCCAGGCCGCGGCGGACGCGGCGGCCAAGCTCGAGGGCGTCGAGAAGGTGCTGCTGGCCGACGCGCCGGCCTACGCGCACGGCCTCGCCGAGCCGCTCGCCGCGCTCATCGTGGGCCTGGCGGGCTCGTATGACGCGGTCCTCGCGGCCTCGACCTCGATGGGCAAGAACGTTCTGCCGCGCGTCGCCGCGCTGCTCGACGTGATGCAGATCTCCGACATCACCGCGGTGGTCTCGGCCGACACGTTCGAGCGTCCGATCTACGCCGGCAACGCCATCCAGACGGTGCAGGCGACCGACGCCAAGAAGGTGATCACGGTGCGCACGGCCTCCTTCCAGGCCACCGGCGCCGGCGGTTCGGCCGCTGTCGAGGCGGTTTCGGCCGCGGCGGACCCCGCCCTGTCGTCCTTCAAGGGCGAGGCGATCGCCAAGTCCGACCGTCCGGAGCTGACGTCGGCCAAGATCATCATCTCGGGCGGCCGCGCCATGCAGAACGCCGAGAACTTCAAGACCTACATCGAGCCCGTGGCCGACAAGCTCGGCGCGGCGATGGGCGCCTCGCGCGCCGCGGTCGACGCAGGCTACGCCCCCAACGACTGGCAGGTCGGACAGACCGGCAAGGTCGTCGCGCCGGACCTGTACATCGCCGTCGGCATCTCCGGCGCGATCCAGCATCTCGCCGGCATGAAGGACTCGAAGGTCATCGTCGCCATCAACAAGGACGAGGAGGCGCCGATCTTCCAGGTGGCCGACTACGGCCTGGTGGGCGACCTCTTCACGCTGCTGCCGGAACTCGACAAGGAACTGGCGAAGTAGCTTCGCAGCGCGACAAAAGCCCTCGCACCGAAAGGCGGCGGGGGCTATCACTGTGGCGAACAGACAAGGACGCCAGGCGGACACCATGGGTATCGAGATTCGCAAAGTCGGCATCATCGGAGCCGGACAGATGGGCAGCGGCATTGCCCAGGTCTGCGCCCAGGCCGGATACGAGGTCTCGCTGAACGACATCAACGAGGACCGCATCCATGCGGGCCTCGCGACCATCAACGGCAACATCGCCAAGCTCGTGCAGAAGGGCACGGTGACGGAGACCGAGCGGCAGGCCGCCCTGCAGCGCATCTCGGCCGCACCGGGCTACGAGGACCTCCACGGCTGCGATCTCGTCATCGAGGCGGCCACCGAGAACGAGGAGGTGAAGCGCAAGATCTTCACCACCGTGTGCCCGGTGCTGCGGCCCGACGCGATGCTGGCCTCCAACACCTCGTCGATCTCGATCACGCGGCTCGCCTCCGTGACGGATCGCCCGGAGCGCTTCATCGGCATCCATTTCATGAACCCGGTCCCGCGCATGCAGCTCGTCGAGCTGATCCGCGGCATTGCGACCGAGGACCCGACCTTCGACGCCGCGAAGCACTTCATCAGCGCGCTCGGCAAGACGGTGACCGTGGCGGAGGACTTCCCCGCCTTCATCGTCAACCGCATCCTGCTGCCGATGATCAACGAGGCGATCTACACGCTCTACGAGGGCGTGGGATCGGTCGACGCGATCGACACGGCCATGAAGCTGGGCGCCAACCATCCGATGGGCCCGCTGCAGCTCGCCGACTTCATCGGCCTCGACACCTGCCTCTCGGTCATGCAGGTGCTGCACGAGGGCCTCGCCGACAGCAAGTACCGCCCGTGCCCGCTGCTCGTGAAGTATGTCGAGGCCGGCTGGCTCGGCCGCAAGACGCAGCGCGGCTTCTACGACTACCGCGGCGAGAAGCCGGTCCCGACGCGCTGAGAGTCCTGCAGCGCGCGGAGAGGTCCTGCGTCCTTCGACACGCCGCCTTCATCCGCCGTCCTGCCCGGGCTTGGCCCGGGCATCCACGACTTTGCCGGGGCCATCCTGAAGTCGTGGGTGGCCGGGCCAAGTGTACAGACCGGAGACATGGTGAACACTCGT
>NZ_CAMFHB010000059.1 GCF_945952055.1 uncultured Alsobacter sp. | reverse complement strand
CATGTCCCCGAACAGGTGTCCACCATCTCCCCGGTCTAAACACCAAGCCCGGCCAGGACGCGGAGAGGGAGATGCAAGTTGGACCGGCGAACGATCTCCAAGCTCTGAGCAGCCGCCGAAGGCGGCGTGTCGAAGGACGCACCAGGGCACCTCGCCGCCTCACCCCTTGGCGTACAGGTCCTTGTGCTGCTCGCGCAGGACGTTTTTCTGCACCTTGCCCATGGTGTTGCGCGGCAGGTCGTCGACGAAGAACACGCGCTTGGGCTGCTTGAACTTCGCGAGCCGGCCGTCGAGCCGGGCCAGAACGTCGCGCTCGGTGAGCGTGCTGCCCTTGGGCACGGCGACCACCGCCGTCACGCCTTCGCCGAAGTCGGGATGGGGCACGCCGATGACGGCGCTTTCCGTCACGCCCGGGATGGCGTCGATCTCGGTCTCGACCTCCTTGGGATAGACGTTGTAGCCGCCAGAGATCACGAGGTCCTTGCCGCGGCCGACGATGCGCACGTAGCCGCGCGCGTCGACGGTGCCGAGGTCGCCGGTGATGAAGAAGCCGTCCGGGCGGAACTCCGCGGCGGTCTTTTCCGGCATGCGCCAGTAGCCCTTGAACACGTTGGGGCCGCGGACCTCGATCATGCCGACCTCGCCCGTGCCGAGCGCCTTGCCGCTCTCGGGATCGACCACCCGCAGGTCGACCCCGGGAAGCGCGAAGCCGACCGTGCCGGCGATCCGCTCCCCGTCATAGGGGTTCGAAGTGTTCATGTTCGTCTCGGTCATGCCGTAGCGCTCGAGGATCGCGTGACCCGTCCGCTCCTGCCAGGCGCGGTGGGTGTCGGCGAGCAGCGGCGCGGAGCCGGAGATGAACAGGCGCATGTGAGCGGTGGTGGCCCTGGTGAGCCGCTCGTCCTGCAGCAGGCGCACGTAGAAGGTGGGTACGCCCATCATCGTCGTGCAGCGCGGCATCAGCCGCATCATCTCGTCGGCATCGAGCTTCGGCAGGAAGAGCATGGTGCCGAAGGCGAGCAGCAGCGTGTTGGTGGCGACGAAGAGCCCGTGCGTGTGGAAGATCGGCAGGGCGTGCAACAGCACGTCGGCGGGGGAGAAGCGCCAGTAGTCCACGAGCGTCAGCGCGTTCGAGGCGAGGTTGCGCTGGGTCAGCATGGCGCCCTTGGAGCGCCCGGTCGTGCCCGAGGTGTAGAGGATGGCGGCAAGGTCGTCCCATCCACGCGCCACGTCGGCGAAGTCCGCCGAGGCGGCGGCCGCGGCCGCCATCAGGCTGCCGTCGCCGGCCGTGCCGAGCGTCTCCGTCGCCGCCACGCCCAGGCGCGCTGCCAGCGCGCCGAGGTCGGCCCCGGCCTTCGGCGTCGCGACGACGACCTTCGGCTCGGCGTCGCCGATGAAGTACTCGAGTTCGGCCAGGGTGTAGGCGTTGTTGAGCGGCAGGTAGACCGCGCCGGCGCGCAGGCAGGCCAGGTACAGGATCACCGCCTCGGGACTCTTGTCGACCTGCACGGCCACCCGGTCCCCCGGCTCGACGCCGCGGGCCACGAGAACGGACGCCAGGCGGCCGGACAGGGCCAGCATGTCCGCATAGGTGAATCGTCTCCCGTCATTGGTCTCGATGAACAGCTTGGCCGGATCGGCGATGCGGCTGCGGATCAGGGAAAACAGGTCGGCGGGCTCGGACGCGGGCATGGCGGCGGTCTCTCCTTCAAGGCGGCCGGGACATTGCCACGTGCGGGCCGTCATGTCGCCTCCGGCAAGCGGCGGAACCGATGCACGGCTGTCATGCCGCGCCGGGCTTGCCGGAAGGCCGGAACCTGTGGTCGATGGGTCGCCGGCGGTTCGTGCCGCACGCCAAAGAACGACGGAGGAGACCGCCATGAGCAAGCTGACCACCGACCCCGTGCGCTGGGGCATCCTGGGCGTCGCCAAGATCGCGACCCAGAAGGTGATCCCGGGCATGCAGGGCAGCCCCCTCCTGCGGATCGAGGCGATCGCCTCGCGCGACCAGGCCAGGGCCGACGCCGCCGCGCGCGAGCTCGGCATCCCGCGCGCCCATGGCAGCTACGAGGCGCTCCTGACCGATCCGGCGATCGAGGCGATCTACAACCCGCTGCCCAACCACCTGCACGTGCCCTGGACCGTGAAGGCGCTCGAGGCCGGCAAGCACGTGCTGTGCGAGAAGCCCATCTCGCTCACCGCCGAGGAAGCGAAGCTGATCGGCGAGGCGGAGGCCCGGACCGGCCGGCGCGCGGCGGAAGCCTTCATGATCCGCTTCCATCCGCAATGGATCCGGGCCCGCGAGATCGTGGCCGCCGGCACGCTGGGCGAGATCCGCGCCGTCAACATCATGTTCGCCTACAACAACGTCGACCCGGCCAACATCCGCAACAAGGCCGACATCGGCGGCGGCGGCCTCTACGACATCGGCTGCTACGCCATCGCCGGCTCGCGCTTCCTTCTGGGAGCGGACCCGATCAAGGTCGTGTCGCTGATCGATCGCGACCCGGTCATGGGGACCGACCGCCTGACGAGCGGGCTGATGGCCTATCCGGGCAACGTGCAGGTGACCTTCACCGTGTCGACCCAGTGCGTCCTGCGCCAGAAGGTGCACGTCCTGGGCACCAAGGGTCGGCTGGAGATCGAGGTCCCCTTCAACACGCTGCCGACGCGCCCGACGCGCATCCTCGTGGACGACGGGCGAGACATTTTCGACAGCGGCGTCCGCGTCGAGGAGTTCCCCGCCTGCGACCAATACGGGCTGCAGGGCGAGGCGTTCTCCAAGGCGATCCGGGGCGAAGCGGCCTGGGACTGGCCGGTCGCCGACGCTGTGACCAATATGCGCGTCATCGACGCCTTGTTCCGCTCGGAGCGCACACAAGGCTGGGAGAAGCCCTGACCGGACTTGCGCGGAACCCTCTAGCGGGCCATGGAAGACGGGCTCTCCGCGTGGCCCAAGGTTGCGTCCGTGCATCGTCCGTTCGCCGTGTTGCGGTTGGCACCGCTCCTGTTGCTGTCAGGCTGCCTCGCCGTCGAGGCGCCCGATGCGCGCCTGGACGTCCCGGGCGCCTTTCGCGCGGGTGCGTCCCGTGAGGCGCCGCCGGTGCGCTCCGACTGGTGGCGCAGCTTCCGGTCGGCCGAGCTCGCGCGCCTGTCGGACGCCGCGGAGACGGGCAATCTCGACATCGCCGCCGCCGTCGCCAGGATCGAGCAGGCCGACGCCCAGGCACGCATCGCCGGGGCGCCTCTCCTGCCCTTCGTGGGCGCCTCGGCGGATGCGGGGCGCAGCCGCAGCGCGACCGCGGGCCGCAGCACCAGCGTCGGCGAGGGGCGCAACCAGTACTCGCTGGGCCTCAGCACGAGTTTCGAGCTCGACATCTGGGGCAAGAACCGGGCGGCCTTGCGCTCGGCCGAGCAGAGCGCGCTCGCCGCGCGCTACGAACGCGACACGGTCGCGCTGACGTCGACCTCGGCGACCGCGCAGCTCTATTTCCGGATCTTGGCGGCCCGTGACCGCCGCCGCATCGCCAACGAGAACCTCGCCAGCGCGACGCGGGTGCTGAAGCTGATCAACGAGAGGCTGACCGTCGGGACGGCCACGGCGCTCGATCTCGCGCAGCAGGAGAGCATCGTCGCCAACCAGCGCGCCGGCATCCCGCCCCTCGACCAGGAGATCGAGCAGAACATCGCCTCGCTCGCGGTCCTCATCGGCCGGGCGCCCGAGCGGATCAGCGTCGCCGGAGCCGGCATGAACGCGGTGACCGTGCCGCAGGTGGCCGCCGGCCTGCCTTCGTCCCTGCTGCTGCGCCGACCCGACATCGCCTTCGCCGAAGCCAACCTGGCGTCGGCCAACGCCAGCGTCGAGACGGCGCGGGCCGCGCTCTTCCCGACGATCACGCTGACCGGGAGCACGGGCCTCCAGAGCCTCGCGCTGAGCCGCCTCTTCGATCCCACCGCCACCTTCTATTCGCTCGCGGCCGGGCTCACCCAGCCGATCTTCGACAACGGGCGGCTCCAGGCCGAAGTGGCCCTGCAGACCGCGCGCCAGAAGGAACTGCTGGAGGCCTACCGCAAGGCCGTGCTGACGGCCTTCTCGGACGTCGACCGGGCCCTCGTGGCTGTGCGCTACCTTGCCGAACAGGAGCGGCTGCAGCGCGAGTCGCTGGCGAGTTCGCGGCGGGCCTACGAACTCTCCGAGCAGCGGCTCAAGGAGGGGACGGTGGACATCGTCACCGTGCTGAACACCCAGCAGTCGCTCTTCCAGGCCGAGGACAGCCTCACCCAGATCCGCCTGTCGCGGCTGCTCGCGGCGGTCGCCCTCTACCAGGCCCTGGGTGGCGGGTTCGTGAAGCCCGGCCCTGCGGACGCCAAGCCTCGGCCATGATATAAACGCCGTCTGGGTGTGTTCTCGACCAGCATGGTCCCGTCGGGACCGTGCGTTTTGGTCTGCCTGGAGGCAGGATTTACATGAGACGGAAATGGCGCGTCGCCCTCCCGGTGATGGCGCTGATCGCCACCGGGGCCCTGATCGCGCCGGTCTTCCTGGATCAGCCAGGCACGGACACCTCCCAGCGCCGCGTCAGCCGCCGCAGCCGCGATCGCGGCGCCGATGATCCCATCCCGGTCCTGGTCGCCAATGCGCGCCGGGCCGACGTGCCCGTCTACCTCGATGGCGTCGGGACGGTGCGGCCGGCCAACACCGTCACGGTCCGCTCGCAGGTCGACGGGCAGCTCCTGAAGGTCCTGTTCCGCGAGGGCCAGGACGTGAAGAAGGGCGACGTGCTCGCCCGCATCGACCCGGTGCCGTACCAGGCCGCCCTGGACCAGGCGCTGGCGAAAAAGGCCCAGAACGAGTCTCTCTTGGAGAATGCTCGCCGCGACCTGGAGCGCTACACGCGGCTGGCGGAGACGAACTCCGTCACCAAGCAGCAGGCCGACACGCAGCGCGCCACGGTGGCCCAGCTCGAAGCGCAGATCCGTTCCGACCAGGCCGCCATCGACAACGCGCGGGCCACGCTGTCCTACACCGAGGTGACCGCCCCCATCGACGGCCGCACCGGCATCCGCACGATCGACGAGGGCAACATCGTCAAGGCCAGCGACGCCAACGGCCTCGTGGTCGTGTCGCAGATCCAGCCGATCGCCGTGGTGTTCAGCGTGCCGCAGCAGCAGCTCGGGCGGATCAACAAGGCCTGGACGCAGGGCGCCCTGCCCGTCGAGGCGCTGGACTCGGAGAACCGCAACGCCATCGACAAGGGCATGCTTCTCGTCGTCGACAACCAGGTCGACCCCCAGACGGGCACGGTGAAACTGAAGGCCGAGTTTCCCAACCGGGGCCTGGCCCTGTGGCCGGGCGCCTTCGTCAACGTCCGGCTGCTGGTCGAGACCCTCAAGGACGTCACGGTGGTGCCGACGTCCTCGGTGCAGCGGGGCCCCGAAGGCCCGTTCGTCTACGTGGTGTCGCCGGAGGATACGGCCGTGGTCCGCAAGGTGACGGTGGGACACCAGAACGACACCGACGCGGTCATCAACGCCGGCCTGAAGCTCGACGAGCGGGTCGTGACGACGGGCTTTGCCCGCCTCGCCGACAACGCCAAGGTCTCGGTTCCCGCCGCCGACGGCAGCGCGCCCAAGCCGCCCGAGCCGCGCCAGCGCAACCGGACCCGCACCGAATCCTCGGCCGGCGCCACCACCACCCGGTGAGACGATGAACGTCTCCGAGCCCTTCATCCGTCGGCCCGTCGCGACGTCCCTGCTCGGCATCGCGGTCATGCTCGGCGGCATGCTGGGCTATTGGGGCCTGCCGGTGTCGGCCCTGCCCCAGGTCGACTTCCCCACCATCCAGATCACCACCCAGCTGCCGGGCGCCAATCCCGACACCATGGCCGCGCTGGTCACGGCGCCGCTGGAGCGCCAGCTCGGACAGATCCCGGCGCTGACGACGATCACCTCCAACAGCGCCTTCGGCATCAGCCAGGTGACGCTGCAGTTCGACCTCGGCCGCGACATCGATGCCGCCGCGCAGGACGTGCAGGCCGCCATCAACGCCGCCGGCTCGACGCTGCCGCGCAATCTCCCCTACCCGCCGACCTACGCCAAGGTGAACCCGGCCGACGCGCCCATCATCACGCTGGCGCTCACGTCGACGACCTACTCGACCCGTCAGCTCAGCGACTTCGCCGATACCCTGATTGCCCAGCGGCTCAGCGAGGTGTCGGGCGTCGGCCACGTGGCGGTGCAGGGCGGCGTTCGCCCGGCCATCCGCGTGCAGGCCGACTTGTCCCGCCTCGCCCAGTACGGCATCAGCCTGGCCGACCTGCGCAACGCCATCATCAGCGCCAACGTCGCCGGCCCGAAAGGAGCCCTGGATGGCGCCCAGCAGGCCTACACCATCGCCGCCAACGACCAGATCAACGCGGCCGAGGCGTACCGAACCCTGGTGGTGGCCTACCGCAACAACGCGCCCGTCCAGCTGAGCGACGTGGCCGACATCGTCGAGGGCCTGGAGAACACGCGCGTCGGCGGGTGGTACCAGGGCGAGCCGGCGGTGATCCTGGACATCCAGCGCCAGCCGGGCGCCAACGTCGTGGAGACCGTCGAGCGCATCAAGCGCGAGCTCCCGCGCCTGCAGCGCTCGATCCCCTCCGGCGTCTCGCTCGCCGTCGTCCACGACCGCACCGGCACCATCCGCGCCTCCATCCACGACGTGCAGTTCACCCTGGCGCTCAGCGTCGCGCTGGTTGTGCTCGTCGTGCTGCTGTTCCTGCGCACGATCCGCGCGACGATCATCGCGGGCACGGCCCTGCCGCTCTCGCTCATCGCCACCTTCGGGGTGATGTGGTTCTGCGGCTTCAGCCTCGACAACCTGTCTCTCATGGCACTGACCATCGGCGCGGGCTTCGTCGTCGACGACGCCATCGTGATGATCGAGAACATCGTGCGCCACCTGGAGCGCGGCGAGCCACCGCTCAAGGCGGCGCTCGACGGGTCCCGGGAGATCGGGTTCACCGTGATCTCGCTCACCGGCTCGCTGATCGCGGTCTTCATTCCGCTGCTCTTCATGTCCGGCATCGTCGGCCGGATGTTCCGCGAGTTCGCGCTGACGCTGACCATCGCCGTCGTCGTCTCGGCCATCGTCTCGCTGACGCTGACGCCGATGATGTGCGCCAAGCTGCTGCGGGGCCGCGACGCCCATGTCGCGACGGACGGCGCGGTGGACCGCCTCTTCGACCGGGTGATCGAGGGCTACCGGCGCAGCCTCCTGTGGGCCCTGCGCCATCCCGTGCTGATGATGGGATCGCTCGTCGCCACCCTGGCCGCCACCGTGTGGCTTTACGTGGAGATGCCCAAGGGCTTCCTGCCGGCGCAGGACACCGGGCTCGTCAGCGCCTTCGCCCAGGCCGAGCCGACGGTGTCCTTCGACGAGATCAAGCGGATCCAGACGGCGGTCGGCGATGCCATCCGGCGCGATCCCGACGTGGAGGGCGTCGTCGGGGTCGTCGGCGTCAGCGCCACGAACCTCACCGGCAACACGGCCCGCTTCTCCATCGTGCTGCGCGACAAGGCGGACCGCGACGACGACGCGACGGCCGTCATCGGCAGGCTGCAGCGCGCGGTCGCCGGCATTCCCGGCGTGTCCGTGACCTTCCTGACGGTCCAGGACGTTCAGATCACGACCCGCTCCAGCCGCGCGCAGTACCAGTACACCCTGACCGGCACCGACGCGGGCGAGGTGGAGACGTGGGCCAACCGGCTGGCCGATCGCCTGCGTCGCGACCCCGTGCTGCGCGACGTCGCCTCGGAGTCGCAGGCCGGCGGCGGGCGGCTTTTCGTGCGCATTGACCGCGAGAAGGCGGGACGGCTCGGCGTCTCCCTCCAGGCCGTGAACGATGCCCTGAACGACGCCTTCGGCCAGCGGCAGATCTCGACCATCTACGGCCACGCGAACCAGTACCGGGTGATCCTGGAGGCGCAGCCGCGCTACCAGCAGGACTCCGAGTCGCTCGGCAAGATCTACGTGCCCGCCACCGGCGGCGCCCAGGTGCCGCTCGGGGCCTTCGCCACCGTGACGCGCACGAGCGCGCCGCTCGTGGTCGGCCACGACGAACAGTTCCCGGCCGTCGTGGTGAGCTTCAACGTCGCCCCCACCGCATCGCTCAGCGACGCGCTGCGCGCGATCACGGCGGCCGAGCGCGACACGGGCCTGCCCGACACGATCATCGGCCGCTACTCGGGCGACGCGGCGGAGTTCACGACCGCGCTCGCCGGCCAGCCCTGGCTGATCCTGGCCGCCCTGGTGACGATCTACATCGTGCTCGGCGTCCTCTACGAGAGCGCCATCCACCCGCTGACGATCCTGTCCACGCTGCCCTCCGCGGGCGTGGGCGCGCTCCTGGCGCTGAAGGCGACGGATCTCGACCTGTCGCTTATCGGCCTCATCGGCATCGTGCTGCTGATGGGCATCGTGAAGAAGAACGCGATCATGATGATCGACTTCGCGCTGGAGGCCGAGCGGGTGGAGGGCCTGTCGCCGCGCGACAGCATCGTGAAGGCCTCCGTCCTGCGCTTCCGGCCCATCATGATGACGACGCTGGCGGCGCTCTTCGGCGCGCTGCCGCTCGCGCTCGGGCACGGCACCGGCTCGGAGATCCGCATTCCGCTCGGCGTCACGATCATCGGCGGCCTCGTGCTGAGCCAGCTGCTCACGCTGTACACGACGCCCGTCATGTATCTCGTCATGGAGAGGCTGCGCGCCCGCGTGACGCGCCGGCCTTCCGGGCCGCTACGCTTCGCGGACGACGAGCCCCTGCCGACCCCTCCCGCGTCGCATCCCGCGGAGTAGGCCGGTGAACATCTCCGAGCCCTTCATCCGCAGGCCGGTCGGCACCACGCTGCTGGCGATCGGGCTGATGCTGCTCGGGATCGTGGCCTATCGCTTCCTGCCGGTCGCGAGCCTGCCCACCGTCGAACTGCCGACCATCACGGTCAATGCCGGGCGCCCCGGCGCGGATCCGGAGACGATGGCCTCCACCGTGGCCGCGCCGCTCGAGCGCCGGCTCGGCAAGATCGCGGGGGTGACGGATATCTCCTCGGTCAGTTCGCTCGGGTCCACCAGCATCTGGATCCAGTTCGACCTGTCGCGCTCCATCGACGGCGCGGCGCGCGACGTCCAGGCGGCCCTCAACGCCGCCGCGGTGGACCTGCCCTCCGACATGCCGAACCTGCCGACCTTCCGGAAGGCGAACCCCAATTCGGCGCCCATCCTGATCCTCGCCCTGACGTCGAAGACGCTGACGCCCAGCGCCCTCTACGACATCGCCGACACCACGATCGCCCAGCGCCTGTCCCAGGTCGCGGGCGTCGCCGAGGTCACCGTCAGCGGCGCCGAGCAGCCGGCCGTGCGCGTGCGGGTGGATCCGGCACGGCTCGCCTCCATGGGCACCAGCCTGGATGCCGTGCGCACCACGGTCGCGGACGCCAACGCGCTGGGTCCGGTGGGCGCCATCGACGGCCCGCAGCAGGCCTGGACGCTGTCCACCAACGACCAGATCCGCCGCCCGCCGAGCTTCTCCAATCTCGGCGTGAAGACCGTCGACGGCACGACCTTGCGTCTCGGCAGCGTCGCCGACGTCGAGGAGGGCGTCCGCAACAACCGGTCCGCGGCCTGGTACAATGGCCAGCCCGCCGTGCTGCTCAACATCACCAAGGCGGGCGACGCCAACGTGATCGAGACGGTGAACGCCATCCGGGCCCTCTTGCCCGAGCTGAGGCGATGGATCCCGCCGAGCGTCGAGACCAACGTCCTGACCGATCGGACCGTGACCATCCGCGCCAGCGTCGAGGACATGGAGCTCACGCTCTTCGCCACCATCGCCCTGGTGATGCTGGTGGTGTTCCTCTTCCTGCGCCGCGCGGCGTCGACGCTGGCGGCCGGCATCACCGTGCCCCTGTCCCTCTCGGGCACGCTCGCGGCCATGTGGGCCGTCGGCTATTCGATCGACAACCTGTCGCTCATGGCCATCGCCATCGCGGTGGGCTTCGTCGTCGACGATGCGATCGTCATGATCGAGAACATCGAGCGCGGCATCGCCGAAGGCCTGTCGCCCGTACGGGCCGCGCTGAACGGCGCCTCGCAGATCGGCTTCACCGTCATCGCCATCAGCCTCTCGCTCGTGGCCGCCTTCATCCCGCTGCTGCTGATGGGCGGCGTGCAGGGCCGCTATTTCCGCGAGTTCTCGATGACGCTGGCCTTCGCCGTCGTCATTTCCACGGTGGTGTCGCTCACGCTGACGCCGATGATCTGCGCGCATTTCATCAAGCCCCACGCCGAACGCCCGCCGAACTGGCTCGACCGGATCGTGGAGGGAGCCCTGGGCGGACTGCTGCGCCTCTATGCGCGGACGCTCGAGCCGGCCCTGCGCCACCGCTATCTCATGCTGCTCGTGCTGCTCGGCACGGTGGGCGCGACGGTCTGGCTCTACGTCGTCACGCCCAAGGGCTTCTTCCCGCAGGACGATACGGGCCTGGTGAGCGGCTGGGTGGAGGCCTCGACAGACATCTCCTTCCCGGCGATGGCGGAGCTGCAGCAGCGCGTCGCGGCCGTCGCGGCCAAGGACCCCGCCGTGGCCAATGTCGGTTCGTCCATCGGCGGCGGCGGCTGGGGGGCTGCGGTCAACAACGGCCGGCTCTTCATCAGCCTGAAGCCGCTGTCGGAGCGCGGCCTGGTGACCGCCCGCGTCATCGACCGCATGCGCAAGAGCTTCCAGGAGATCCCCGGCGTCAGCGTCTGGCTCTCCCCCATGCAGGACGTGCGCTTCGGCGGCCGGTCGGGCCGCTCGCCCTACCAGTTCACCCTGTGGGGCGAGGACTTCGACCTGCTGGCGAAGTACGCCCGCCTCGCCGTCGAGCGGCTGAAGCAGGAGCCCGACCTGGTCGACGCCAACACGGACCAACCCTCCGCGGGCCTGCAGGCGACGGTCGTGGTCGACCGCGACGAGGCGGCACGGCTCGGCGTGCGCATGCAGGACGTCTCGACGGCGCTGAACAACGCCTTCGCGCAGCGCCAGATCTCGACGCTCTACTCGCGCCGCAACCAGTACCGGATCGTGCTGGAGGTGGAGCCCCGCTACCGCAAGGATCCCAGCGACCTCACGGCGATCTATGTGAGCGGCGCCGGCGGACGCCAGATTCCCCTGTCGGCCATCGCCAAGGTCGAGCGCACGCAGGCGCCGCTGTCGATGAGCCACCAGGGTCAGTTTCCCTCCGTCACCGTCACCTACAACGTAGTCGCCGGCACGCCCATGGACACGGCCCTCACCGCCGTCCGCCGGGCCGTGGCGGAACTGCACATGCCCGATGCGGTGCGTGCCGATTTCGCGGGAGACATGAAGGCGTTCCGGCAGACGGCGGACAACCAGCCGCTGCTCATCCTGCTGGCGCTCCTGACCGTCTACATCGTGCTGGGCGTGCTCTACGAGAGCCTCGTCCATCCGCTGACGATCCTGTCGACGCTGCCCGCGGCGGGCCTCGGCGCGCTGCTCTCCCTGCAGGCGACCAAGACCGATCTCTCGATCATCGCCTTCATCGGGATCATCCTGCTCATCGGCATCGTGAAGAAGAACGGCATCATGCTCGTCGACTTCGCGCTCGAGGCGGAGCGCCGCAAGGGCTCGACGCCCGAGGACGCGGCGCTGGAAGCCTGCCTGGTGCGCTTCCGCCCGATCCTGATGACGACCCTGGCCGCCATGCTCGGCGCCCTGCCGCTGGTGATCGCCACGGGCCCCGGCGCGGAGCTGCGGCGCCCGCTCGGGCTCACCATCGTGGGCGGCCTCGTCGTCTCGCAGATCCTGACGCTCTACACCACGCCCGTCGTCTACGTGCTGATGGACCGGGCCCGGGCCTGGGTGTCACGCCGCAGGCGCCGTCCCGTGCACGAGGTCGCGCCGGCGGAGTAGATCGGCGCGGCACGATGCCGCGTTCTTCGACACGGCCACCGTGCGGCCTGGTCAGAGCGTGTGAAACTTTCGGCAATCCAGTTCATGCCCATCCCTCAGCGGTCATCCCCGGGCTTGGCCCGGGGACCCACGACTTTGCCGGGGCCGTCCTCAAGTCGTGGGTGGCCGGGCCAGGCCCGGCCATGACGCGGAGAGGGTGGCGCAAGCTGGACTGGCCAACGATTCACAAGCTCTGAGCCTGTCGAAGCACGCCGCCTTTCAACCGCTCAGAACTCGAACGCCGCCGTCAGGGAGTTCGCCTTGGCGTCCGCATCGGTGAGCGGCGCCAGCCCATGGCGTTCCTCGATGAGCTTCAGCACGGAGGTCGTGTCGTACTGCGTGTGGTCGACGTAGCCCTTCCGGGCGAACGGCGAGGCCACGATCGTCGGCACGCGCGTGCCGGGTCCCCAGCGGTCACGCTTCGGAGGAGCGACATGGTCCCAGAACCCGCCGTTCTCGTCGTAGGTGACGATGACGGCCATCTTGCCCCATTGCGGGCTCTTCTCGAGACGCGCGATCAGGTCGGCCGTGTGGGCGTCGCTGTCGAGCACGTTGCTGTTGCTGGGATGCTGGTTGATGCCGGCGCGGGGCTTGTAGAACACCACCGGCGGCAGCGTGCCCTTGTCGATGTCGACGAGGAAGTCCTCCAGGTCCTTGATGTGCTTGGCCCTGTCGGGCTTGCCCTTCTGGAAGCGGTCGAAGAAGGCGAAGGCCTGGTGGTGATAGCTGAAGGGCGTTCCGGGCTTCAGCGTTCCACCGTCCGCCTCGTTCCAGCCGCCGGAATACCAGCGCCAGTCGATGCCCTTTTCGGACAGGCGGTCGCCGATCGTGGTCATGGTCTGGACGGGAAGGAGCCGCTCCTTCTTGGTATCGGCCGCGAAGGGGCCGCCGACCGGCTCCATCGTGTTGACGCCGTAACCGTCGGGCGTGACGAACCCGTCCTCGATCATGCGCCCCTGCGCATCGACCTTGGCGACGATGTTGGCCGGGGCGTTCGGATAGACCGGGGTGCACGCGCACACGAGCCAGAGGTGGTTGAGGAAGGATCCGCCGAAGGCCGCGTGGAAGAAGTTGTCGGCGAGCGTGTATTTCTTGGCGTACTCCCACATCTTCAGCGACGAGCCGTCATAGACGCCCATCGTGTAGCCCTTCGCATCCGAGGTCAGGGCGAAGCGGTTCATCTTGCCGCCGTTGATCTGGTCCTGCTGCTGGTAGAAGGCATGAACCAGGCTGCCGAGCTGGTCGGAGAGCTTGTAGTGCTCGTCGAGCCGGAAGTAGCCGTTCGGGATCGCGGCCGGCAGCTTCTCGTAGGGAACGGGCGGCTTCTTGCGCAGGTCGAGCGGTGCCGGCAGCGTGGCGTAGGGCTTTCCCGTCTCGTCGACCTGGATCGCGGCGTCGCCCGCATTGGCCAGCCCGTTGGCGCCCGGGAAGGTGCCGAACAGGTGGTCGAAACTGCGGTTCTCCATGTAAAGGACGACGATCGTCTCGATCTTGGAGAGCCCCGCCGGCGCTTGCTGCGCCTGTGTCGGAGCCATCGTCGCCAGTGTCGAGACGCCCGCCAGAGCAAGGGCCATCAACGATCGCATCAACTCTTCCTCCCCGTGACGACCGGTCGCCCCCCGGCGCCGCGTCATGACCGGGAGGCTACCGCCCTTTCACGGTCGAGGCCAAGGGGGCTCAGGCGGCGGCCACGCGCTTCGCGCCGAGAACCTCCCAGGCCCGCTCGCTCAGCGCGATGTGGCGGCGCATCGCCTCGGCGGCGCCGGCCGCGTCGGCCCGCAAAATGGCGGTGACGACGAGGCTGTGCTCCTCGTAGGAGCGCGCGAGACGGTCGGGCGTGGAGTCGAACTGGGCCCGGCGGAACGGCGCGAGCCGGCGCTGCGTCGCCCGGGTCAGGTCGGTGAGGTAGCCGTTGGCGCAGGACCCCGCGATCATCGCGTGGAACGCCGCGTTCGCGTCGCGGTAGGCGAGCGCGTCCACCTCGTGCACGAGACCGCGCATGGTGTGGTGCAGCTTCTCGAGTTCCCTGCGCTGCAGCGGCGTCATGGACGTCGCGGCGCCCGCCGCGCACAGCGCTTCGAGCTCGGCCATCACCACGAAGATCTCGCGCAGGGTGCTCTCGTCGGGCTGGGCGACGATGGAGGCCCGGTGCGGGCGCATCTCGACGAGACCGCTCGAGGCCAGCTGGCGCAGGGCCTCGCGCACGGGCGTGCGCGATACGCCGAAAGCCGTCGCGACCTGCCCTTCGTCGATCGGCTCACCCGGCAGGTAATGGCCGGCCACGATCTGCTCGGCCAGGCGATTGGCGATCAGGTCTGCACGCGTGGGTCGGACGGTCGGCTTCGGCGATGTCATGTGCCGATGAGCGGACGGACGCCCCCATGCTGTCAAGAAAAACTCGACGCGCCGCCCCGGCCCGCGGCGGCTTTCGCCCGGGCTGGCCTGCGGATATGGTTCGCAGCCCGAGCCCGAGACCCTCAGCGCATGCTGCCCAAGGCCAACCGCTACGACGACCTGTGCCGGCGCTTCGCCTGGGCGGTGCCCGACCGCTACAACATCGGCGTCGACGTGTGTGACCGCTGGGCCGCGCGGGACCCCGGCCGCACGGCCATCGTCGAGGTCGACGAGACGGGGCACGGGCGCCCGGTCACCTTCCAGGAGCTGCGGGAAGCCTCGAATCGCCTCGCCAACGCCTTCGCGGCGCGTGGCATCGGCCGCGGCGACCGCATCGGCATCCTGCTGCCGCAGATGGTCGAGACCGCGGTCGCGCACATCGCCGCCTACAAGCTGGGCGCCATCGCCATCCCGCTCTTCACGCTCTTCGGCGAGGAAGCGCTGAGGCACCGGCTGCACGACGCCGGCGCGGCGGCCGTCGTCACCAACGCCGAGGGGGCGGCGCGCCTCGCCCCGCTGCGCGACGCGCTGCCCGCGCTGCGGCTGGTCGTCGCCACGGATCCCGGCATCGCCGGCACCGAGGCCCTGCGGCCCCTGGTGGCGGCGGCAAGCGACCGCTTCGAACCAGTCGACACGCAGGCCGACGATCCGGCCCTGATCATCTACACCTCCGGCACCACCGGCATGCCGAAGGGCGCGCTGCATGCGCACCGGGTCCTGCTCGGCCATCTGCCCGGGGTCGAGATGAGCCACGACCTGTTTCCGCTGGAGGGCGACCGGATCTGGACGCCGGCCGACTGGGCCTGGATCGGCGGACTGCTCGACGTCCTGATGCCCGCCCTGCACCACGGCGTCCCCGTGGTGGCGCGTCGCTTCGCGAAGTTCACGGGCGAGGCGGCCTTCGACCTGATGGCGGCCCAGAAGGTGCGAAACGCCTTCATCCCGCCGACGGCCCTCAAGATGATGCGGGCGGCCTCGACGCCCGCCGACCGCGCGCGCCTCGACCTGCGCACGGTGGCGAGCGGCGGCGAGACCCTGGGCGAGGAGCTGCTCGACTGGGGCCGGACCGTGCTGGGCGTCACCATCAACGAGTTCTACGGACAGACCGAGTGCAACATGGTCGTGTCCTCCTGCCAGCGGCTGTTCGCAGCGGCGCCCGGCCGCATGGGCCGGGCGGTGCCGGGGCATGTGGTGGACGTGATCGACGACGAGGGCCACCCTTGCCCGGACGGCGTGCAGGGCGCCATTGCCGTGCGGCGCGCGGACCCGGTGATGTTCCTGGGATACTGGAACAACCCCGGCGCGACGGCGGCCAAGTTCCGCGGCGACTGGCTGCTGACCGGCGACACCGGCGTGCGCGAGGCCGACGGCCTGCTTCGCTTCGTCGGCCGGGACGACGACGTGATCACCTCCGCGGGCTATCGCATCGGACCCGGCGAGATCGAGGACTGCCTGTTGCGCCACCCGGCCGTCCGCATGGCCGGGGTGGTCGGCAAGCCGGACCCGCAACGCACCGAGATCGTGAAGGCCTATGTGGTGCTGCGCGATGGCGTGACGGGCTCGCCCGCCCTGGTGCGCGACCTCCAGGACCATGTCCGCAGCCGCCTCGCAGCGCACGAATATCCGCGCGAGGTCGCCTTCGTGGACGAACTGCCCCTGACCACCACTGGCAAGATCATCCGCCGTGCGCTCCGCGAGCGCGCGGTGGCCGAGACCACCACGTCCTCCGAGGGAGACAAGACATGAAGACGAGAGCCGCCATCGCCTGGGCCGCGGGCAAACCGCTGACCGTCGAGACGATCGACATCGAGGGCCCCAAGGCGGGCGAGGTGCTCGTGGAGGTCATGGCCACGGGCGTCTGCCACACGGACGCCTACACGCTGTCGGGCGCCGATCCGGAAGGCCTGTTCCCGGCGATCCTGGGGCACGAAGGCGCGGGGATCGTGCGCGAGGTCGGACCCGGGGTGACGTCGCTGAGGCCGGGCGACCACGTGATTCCGCTCTACACGCCCGAATGCCGCCAGTGCAAAACCTGCCTGTCGCAGCGCTCCAACCTGTGCACCGCCATCCGGGCGACGCAGGGCAAGGGCGTGATGCCCGACGGCACCAGCCGCTTCCGCTGCGACGGCAAGGACGTGCTGCACTACATGGGCTGCTCGACCTTCGCCAACTTCACGGTGCTGCCCGAGATCGCGCTGGCCAAGATCCGCGAGGACGCTCCCTTCGACAAGATCTGCTACATCGGCTGCGGCGTGACCACGGGCATCGGCGCCGTGATCCACACCGCGAAGGTGTGGCCCGGCGCGAACGTGGTGGTGTTCGGCCTCGGCGGCATCGGCCTCAACGTGATCCAGGGTGCCAGGATGGTGGGCGCCGACAAGATCATCGGCGTCGACCTGAACCCGTCCAAGCGGGCCATGGCCGAGAAGTTCGGCATGACCCACTTCGTCAACCCCGATGAGGTGGGCCGCGACAAGGTGGTGCAGGCCATCGTGGACCTGACGGGCGGCGGCGCCGACTTCTCCTTCGAGTGCATCGGCAACGTCCACACCATGCGCCAGGCCCTGGAATGCTGCCACCGCGGCTGGGGCGAGAGCATCATCATCGGCGTTGCGGCCTCCGGCCAGGAGATCTCGACCCGACCCTTCCAGCTCGTGACCGGCCGCGTCTGGAAGGGCACGGCCTTCGGCGGCGCCAGGGGTCGCACCGACGTGCCGAAGATCGTCGACTGGTACATGGACGGGAAGATCAACATCGACGACCTGATCACCCACACCATGCCGCTCGACGACATCAACACCGCCTTCGACCTCATGCACGAGGGCAAGTCGATCCGCTCGGTGGTGATCTACTGACGTGAGGGGGGCGGTCCCCCCTCACCTCTTCTTTTTCTCAGCCACATCGATCTCCCTCATCCTGAGCAGCCTGCGAAGCAGGCGTGTCGAAGGACGCAGAATCGTTCCGTTTGCTGGCATTCTGCGTCCTTCGACACGGTCGCTTTGCGACCTGCTCAGAGCTTGCGAATCTTTCCGCGGTCCAGCTCGCACCTCCCTCTCCGCGTCCTGGCCGGGCTTGGCCCGGCCATCCACGACTTGAGAATGGCCCCGGCAAAGTGGTGGATGCCCGGGCCGAGCCCGGGCAGGACGGCGGAGGGGTGGTCGCGCATTGGAAGGGTTGGACAAAGCGGGGCGGAAACGGACTCAAAGGTTCCCAGGATGAGGACCTTTGGCAGGCTGGGAGTTCTAGTCATCCCCATGCTCTGGGCATGAAGAGATGGGGCGTTGCCGCACTACGGCTCCGACGGCTTGCGCCGCGGCGCTTCCGGCGAGAACCAGTAAACCGCCGTGGCCGCCAGCAGCAGAACACCGAAGGCGAGGTGCAGGGTGGAATAGGTCGCCGCCGGCGCCCAGCCATCCGCCTCCGTGGCACGGACGAAGCGGCCGGAGATCCACTGCACGACCCCCGCCCCGCCGATGAAGAAGAAGTTCATCAGCGTCACGCCGCGTCCCAGCAGGTGCGCGGGCAGGAACCGGCGGGCATGGGCCATGAGAATGCCGTAGCTGAGCCCGGCGCCGCCCACCACGGCGAACAGGACGAGGGCCAGCGTCGCCCCCCGCGCGCCGAACAGGCCGAGGCCGACGAGGCCCGCGGCGGTGATGACGCTCCCGGCCAGGACGGTCTTGCGGGGACTTCCCAGGAGCCTCTCGGCCGGCCCGTAGGCCAGCGCGCCCACGGACATCGCGGCCGCCATGACGAGCGCGCCGTTGCCGCGCGCCACGGCGTCGAAGCCGTGCACCTGCGCCAGGAACGGCCCGATCCACAGGCTTCGGATCGCGATGACGAAGGCATAGCTCACGAGGATGAGCGGCAGCATGGTCCACAGCGGACCGGGAGCCAGCAGGCTCCCGAACCCTTCGCGCGGCGCCTCGCCCGCCAGCGGTGCGGCCACCCGCGGCGGATCGCGCAGGAACAGCGCGACCAGCGCGACGCTGACGAGCGTGAAGGCGGCGATCGCGCCGAGGCTGGCGCGCCAGCCGAAGGCACTCGCGGCCAAAGCGAGCGGCGCGGCGCCGATGAGGTTTCCGATGGAGCCCACGCCGATCATCAGGGAGGCCAGCATGGCGAAGCGCTCGGGCGCATAGACCCTGCCGAAGACGTAGAGGCTGCCCATCAGCACCGGCGCGCATCCGATGCCGATCAGGGCCATGCCGACGAGGGCCCCCGCGAAACCGCCGGCCGTCGCGAACACGGCGGCGCCGGCGGCGGCGGCCAGCATGAAGCCGGCGATGGTGGTGCGCGGCCCCACCCTGTCCAGCGCCACCCCGACCGGGAACTGGGCGACGGCGAAGCTCGCGAACCAGATCGCCGACAAATCCCCGAGCTGCGCGGCGTCGAGCCCCAGGTCGCGCACCAGGTCGGCGGCGACGATGGCCAGGAAGGCCCGGAAGAACTGGCTCAGCGTATAGGCGAGGAGCAGGACGAAGAAGGTCATGGCGTCACGCGCGAGGGGTGAAGGTGTCCTTACCGGGTCATCGCGCGCGACGAAAGGCGCGCCGTCGCGGCGCCTCCTCGCGGCATCGCGGTGCCGCGCGGACTCCGTCCCCGGATTAAGACTTCATCCGCGATTTTCGCGTAAACCCGGCATTCGGATGCGCTGACACGCATGAGTTTCAATTTCGGCAAGCCAAGATTTTGCATTTGACGACTATCGAACCAGGATCGAACCATGCCTGAACGCCTTGTCACCTTCCAGTCCGACTCCCGCGCCTTCGGGATCGACGTGTCGGCCGTCCGCGAAATCCGGGGCTGGCAGCAGACGACACCGCTCCCGAACTCGGCGGAGCACGTTCTGGGCGTCATCAACCTGCGCGGCTCGATCGTTCCCGTCGTCGACCTGCGCCGTCGCCTCGGCCTCGGCCCGACTGAACTGAGCCGCTCGAGCGTCGTGATCGTCACCGACATCGGCGACCGCCTGATCGGCGTCCTCGCCGACGCGGTCTCCGACATCGTCGACATCCAGGAAACGGACCTGCAGGCAGCCCCGGCCATCCAGGGCAACGGCGACGAGCTCGTGAAGACCCTGGCCGTCAAGGGCCCCTCGGTCGTCGCGCTGCTCGAACTCCCGGCCATCCTGAACAGCTGACGGCAGCCGGCGGCAATCCACCGGTGCCGCCGCGCGATCCACGATTTCACGCTCTTTCAGCCGTCGCGCCCGGGCTCGGCCCGGGCATTTGCGACTTCGCCGGGGCGATCCTCGGTCGTGGCTGACCGACCTACCGCCGCCCGTCCGGCTTCAGACCGGCCTTCTTGAACGCATCGGCGAAGGCGTTGCTGCCCTTTTCGGGTTCGCGCCGCGGTGCCTGCTGCTGTCGCGCCGGCGCCTGGGCCGGCCGCCCGCCGCCGCTGGGCTGCGCCGCGCCGATCGGATCGTCGAGGCGCATCGTCAGCGAGATGCGCTTGCGCGGCACGTCCACCTCGAGAACCTTCACCTTCACGACGTCGCCGGGCTTGGCCACGGCCCGCGGATCCTTCACGAAGGTCTTGGACATGGCCGAGATGTGCACGAGGCCGTCCTGGTGGACGCCCACGTCGACGAAGGCGCCGAACGCCGCCACGTTGGTGACCACGCCCTCGAGCAGCATGCCCGGGCGCAGGTCCGAGATCTTCTCGATGCCGTCCTTGAAGGCGGCGGTCTTGAAGGCCGGACGCGGGTCGCGGCCGGGCTTCTCCAGCTCCTTCAGGATGTCCGTGACCGTCGGCAGGCCGAAATTCGCGTCGGTGAACTCGGCCGGCCGCAGCTTGCGCAGCACGTCGCCGTTGCCGATGACGACCTTGATGTCGCTCTTCGTCGCCTCGAGGATCCGCCGCACCACCGGATAGGCCTCCGGATGCACGCCGGAGCGATCGAGAGGGTCGTCACCGTCGGGGATGCGCAGGAACCCGGCGCATTGCTCGAACGCCTTGGGACCCAGCCGCGGCACCTCTTTCAGCGCGGCGCGGCGGCGGAACGGGCCGTTGGCGTCGCGGTGCAGGACGATGTTCTGGGCCAGAGTCTCGCCGACGCCGGAGACGCGCGCCAGCAGCGGCACAGAGGCCGTGTTGACGTCAACGCCGACGGCGTTCACGCAGTCCTCGACGACCGCGTCCAACGAGCGCGACAGCTTGTGCTCGCTGATGTCGTGCTGGTACTGGCCCACACCGATCGACTTGGGGTCGATCTTCACGAGTTCGGCCAGCGGATCCTGCAGGCGTCGCGCGATCGACACCGCCCCGCGCAGCGAAACGTCCATCCCCGGCAGTTCCTGGGACGCATAGGCCGAGGCCGAGTACACCGACGCGCCGGCCTCCGAGACCATGGCCTTGGTCAGCTTCAGGTCCGGATATTTCTGCAGGAGCTCGACCGCGAGCTTGTCGGTTTCGCGCGAGGCCGTGCCGTTGCCGATGGCGACGAGCTCGACGTTGTGCCGCTTGGCCAGCGCGGCCAGCACGGCCATGGCTTCGTCCCAGCGCCGCTGCGGCTCGTGCGGATAGATGGTGGCCGTGTCCAGCACCTTGCCGGTGCGATCGACGACCGCGACCTTCACGCCCGTGCGGAAGCCGGGGTCCAGGCCCATGGTGGCGCGGGTGCCGGCCGGAGCGGCGAGCAGCAGGTCGCGCAGGTTGCCGGCAAAGACCCGAACGGCTTCGTCCTCCGCCGCCTGCCACAGGCGCAGGCGCATATCGACACCGATGTTCATCTGGATGCGCGTGCGCCACGCCCAGCGCACGCAGTCGAAGAGCCAGCGATCCGCCGGCCGGCCACGGTCCGAGATGGCGAACTGCGCCGCGATCCGGTTCTCGAACAGGCCCGGCTGGCCGGGCGGCGTGTCGGCACCCTCGGCCTCCATCTTGAGGTCGAGGATCTCCTCCTTCTCGCCGCGGAACATCGCGAGGATGCGATGGGAGGGAAGCTTGGTCAGCGGCTCGTGGAAATCGAAGTAGTCGGAGAACTTCGCCCCCTCGGCTTCCTTGCCGGGCCGCACGGCGGAACGCAGCCGGCCGGAGCGCCAGAACTCCTCGCGCAGGCCGCCGATGAGTTCGGCGTGCTCGGAAAACCGCTCGACGAGGATGGACCGGGCCCCTTCGAGCGCCTCCTCCACCGTGTTGATCCCCTTGTCGGCAGAGATGAAGCCGGTCGCCGCCGTGCGCGGATCGGTCTGGGGCGTCGCGAGCAACTGTTCCGCCAGCGGGCCGAGGCCGGCCTCGCGGGCGATCTGGGCCTTGGTGCGCCGCTTGGGCTTGTAGGGAAGGTAGAGGTCCTCCAGCCGGGCCTTGGTGTCGGCCTCCTCCAGCGCCTTGCGCAGCGGGGCGTCGAGCTTGCCCTGCTCGTCGATGCTCTGCAGCACCGCCTTGCGGCGATCTTCGAGCTCGCGGAGATAGGTCAGCCGCTCCTCCAGTGTGCGCAGCTGCGCATCGTCGAGCGAGCCGGTCGCCTCCTTGCGGTAGCGGGCGATGAAGGGAACGGTGGCCCCGCCGTCCAGCAAATCGATGGCGGCACGGGTCTGGCTTTCCGCCACGTTCAGTTCCTGCGCGATGCGCTGGCTGATCGAGATCATGACTGTCTCCTGTCCCTGCCGAGGGCCGGGCTTGTAGCGGGGGAGCTCGGGCCGGTCAAAGGGACGAACCCCGCCGCCCCGATCTGCGTTGTGGAGCATGGCACGCCCAATGGAGCATCGGGCGCCCGAGCCCTTTCGCGGGCGAGGGTGCGGCATCGATTCGCATCTCGAGGTCGAGATCAGGGGCCTCGTGCGCGCGCAGCCGGCCGGCGTGACGCTGCGCGCCACGTTGCACGAGGGCGAGATCCTGCTCGATTTCATCAAGGTCGAGCCCGAGCGGCGCGGGCACGGATTGGCGACGCGGGCGCTGCGGGCGGTGCTCGCGCTGGCCGACCGCTGGGGCCTGAACGTGCGCCTGCAGGCCATAAGCCTTGCGGATCCGGGCACCGGCCCGGACGAGGACGAGCTCCTGGACTGGTACGGACGCCATGGATTCGTCGACGAAGGGGAGCGCTCGGTCAGTGGCCTGACGATCATGGTTCGGCGGCCTTGCGCAGATTGCCCTTGCGTCAAGGCCTCAGGACACCTACATCAGTCCCATCGACATTTGGCCGGACTATCGGGCCGCACGCCCCCTCCTGAGGAGGGGCGCTCGTTCGCACTCCCCAAACATCGATGAGTCAGGCAGGCAGCGGCTCACGCCGCCCAATGCCATTTCAACTCCCGACGAAGGGGACGATCCATGAACACGGGCACCGTGAAGTTCTACAACGAGACCAAGGGCTACGGCTTCATTCAGCCGGATGATGGCAGCAAGGACGTCTTCGTCCATGCCACGGCCCTGGAGCGCGCCGGAATGCGCAGCCTGACCGAAGGTCAGAAGGTTGCGTTCGATACGCGCGAAGACCGTCGCACCGGCAAGACCGCCGTCGACAACATCCAGGCGGCGTGACGCTTCGGCGCGGGTTCCGGCCCGCGCCCGTCCACCGCTGAAAGCTGAGGATCAATGCACTTTAATTATACGGCTCGTCGCAACCGTCGCCATCCGGGCGCGGAAGCGGCCACTTTCAGGATCGGCAAGCTCTGGCATCGCGAAGGCGACCAGACCCGCGAGGTGAGCCACCTCGTCGACCGGACCTACGGCTACCATTCGCAGCGCGAGCTGCACTGGCACCTCGCCGAGCGTTTCGAACGACCCGTCGCCGACATCCGGCTCGACAAGGTCGCGTAAGTCCAACCGTTCAGCCGACGCAACCACAATCGAGAGGAGATCGACATGCACGTCATCGTCCGCGACAACAACGTCGAACAGGCCATGCGGGCCCTCAAGAAGAAGATGCAGCGCGAGGGCATCTTCCGCGAGATGAAGCAGCGCAAGGCCTACGAGAAGCCCTCGGAGCGCAAGACGCGCGAGAAGGCCGAGGCCGTCCGCCGCGCCCGCAAGGCCGCTCGCAAGCAGGCCCAGCGCGAAGGACTGCTGCCGGCTCCCAAGAAGCCGAAACCCGTCGCGCGCATTCCGCGCCCGGCGGCCTGAGCCGCGGCCGGGACACGACGCCCCGGATCATGAAATGATGGCGCCCCGCTTCGGCGGGGCGCCATTTTTTTGTGCGAGGCCCGATGACCGCCCCAACCCTCACCACCGACCGCCTGGTCCTGTCCGCGCACACGCCGCGCGACTGGAACGACTGCATCGCGCTGTGGAGCGATCCGGAGGTGGTGCGCTTCATCGGCGGCAAGCCCTTCGCCCCCGACGAGGTCTGGGCGCGGATCCTGCGCTATGCCGGCCTGTGGGCCCTCGTCGGCTACGGCTACTGGGCCGTGCGCGACCGCGCGTCCGGCCAATTCCTCGGCGAAGTCGGCTTCGCGGACTTCCGCCGCGACATCGTGCCCGCGCTCGGCGACCGGCCCGAAGCGGGCTGGATCCTCTCGCCCGCTGCCCATGGCAAGGGCTACGCGCGCGAGGCGATGGAGGCGGCGCTGGGCTGGATCACGGCGGCCGGCCATTCCCGTACGGTGTGCATCATCGCTCCGGGCAATACGGCGTCGCTGGCGCTTGCCGAGCGCCTCGGTTACCGGCGGGAGGGAGAGGCCATGTTCCGGGGACAACCGACCAACGTCCTCGCGCGTTGAAGGGCGTGATCGCACGTCATGCCAAGACAGCGCCTCTCGTCGCGGCCCTCGCCATCCTGGGCCCGGCGGCGGCGTTCGCCGACACCGTGCCGCTCCCGCCTCCCCGCCCCCCCGAAGTGACGCAGCCCGAACCCGAGCCCGACAAGACTGGCAGCCCCGCCGCCGTGCCGCTGCCGCCCCCCCGCCCTCCCGAACTGACGCAGCCCGAACCCCAGCCCGACAAGCCTGGCGACGCCGCCGCCCTGCCGGAGGAGGAACGCGCCTGCCGGGACAGGCTGGTGCAGCTGGGTGCACAGTTCACGCCCCTGCCCGCGATCGACGGCCCGGGCACCTGCGGCGCGCCGCATCCCCTGCAGCTCAAGACGCTGTCGTCGACCGTCACGGTCTCGGGCCAGCCCGTGGTGACCTGCCGGCTCGCGGAGGCTTTGGCGACGTGGTCGCGCGACGGCCTGGCAACGGCCCCGCCCGACAAGCCCATCGCGAGCGTGGCGGTGGGAACGTCCTACGAATGCCGCGGCCGCAACCACGATGCCGGAGCCCAGCTCAGCGAGCATGCCTTCGCCAACGGGGTCGACATCGCCGGGTTCACGCTCAAGGACGGGCGAGGAATCCCCGTCGGATCCGACAGGGAGCCCGCCCTGCAGCAGGCGCTGCGCGAGGCCGCCTGCAAGGTCTTCGCCACGGTCCTTGGGCCCGGATCGCCGGGCCACGGCGAGCACTGGCACTTCGACATGCGCCAGCGCCGCAACGACTACCGCATCTGCCAGTGACGGCGCCCCGGCGCGCGGGGGTGCTGTCCCCTCCCCCGCAGGGGAGGGAGAGTGCCTTTCGCCTCGGGATCGCGGCTCTGCGGCCGGGTCGGCGCGATCAGGGGGTGATGAGCGTCCCTGCCCCGTGATCGGTCAGGAGTTCGACCAGCACGGCGTGGGGCACCTTGCCGTCGAGGATCACCACGCCTTCGACGCCCTTCTCGAGCGCGTAGATGCAGGTCTCGACCTTGGGGATCATGCCGCCGGTGATCGTGCCGTCCGCGATCAGCGCGCGGCACTGGTCGACGGTGAGCTCCTTGATCAGGTTCTTGTTCTTGTCGAGCACGCCGGGAACGTCGGTGAGCAGCAGGAAGCGCTTGGCGCCCAGCGCACCGGCGATGGCGCCGGCGAAGGTGTCGGCATTGACGTTGTAGGTCTGGCCGTCGGGACCGTTCGCCACGGGGGCGAGGACCGGGATGACCTCCCGGCCGAGCAGGGCGTCCAGCACCGTCTTGTCGACGATGTCCGGCTCGCCGACGAAGCCCAGGTCGACGACCTTCTCGATGTGGCTGTCGGGATCGACGACGGTGCGCGTCACCTTGCGCGCCGTCACCATGTTGCCGTCCTTGCCGCACAGGCCGATGGCGCGCCCGCCTTCGGAATTGATGTAGCCCACGATCTGCTTGTTGATGAGGCCGGCCAGCACCATCTCGACCACCTCGACGGTGGCCTTGTCGGTGATGCGCAGGCCCGCGGCGAACTCGCTCTTGATGCCGAGGCGCGCCAGCATGGCGCCGATCTGCGGTCCGCCGCCGTGCACCACCACCGGGTTCACGCCCGACTGCTCCAGGAGCACCATGTCGCGGGCGAAGTCGCGCGCCACCTGTTCGTCGCCCATGGCGTGGCCGCCATACTTCACCACCACCGTGGCGTCGTCGTAGCGCAGCATGTGCGGCAGGGCCTTCACCAGGATCTCGGCGGTCAGGTGTGGGTCTTTTCTGTCGGTCATGAGCGTTCGCCAGCGTGAGATGGGCACCGCCCGGAACGGCGGCAGGCGGCGGTCTCTTAGCCGATCTCGGACGATCTGTCGCCCCGCGCGAACAGGTCGGCCCGTATCAGCGCCGCGTTTCGCGCAGTCCCGCGAGGACGAGCCCCAGCCAGCCGGCGATGGTCAGGAATCCGCCGGTCGGCGCGGCCATGGGGAACAGCCGCAGGCCCGCGAGGGCGCCGACGGCCAGCGTGAGGGAGAACAGCGCCACGCCGGCAAAGATGGCGAGACCGGCCCAGGCGACGGGATCCGCCCGACCCTTGCCGGCGCGCAGCCATGCGGCGATGCCGAGCATGGCAGGCGCATGGGCCAGCAGCATCTGGGCCGCCGTGGCCAGGTTCGGCCCGCCGACATGGGCGGCCGCGGCCGCAGCGGCGACGCCGGCAGCGCCGGTCAGGCCCGCCAGTCCGAGGAACAGGGCCGGCCAGGCGGCCATGTCAGGCACCGCGCTCGGCGAGCAGGCGCGCCACGGCCGTGCGAAGGTCGGCGACGCCGTCCCCGGTCTGGCTGGAGGTGAGCAGCACCTGCGGAAAGGCCGCCGGGCGCCGCAGCAGCGCCGCCTGCGTCTCGGCGACGCGAGTCTCGCCCTGGCCCTTCTTGAGTTCGTCCGCCTTGGTCAGGACCACCTGGTAGGAGACGGCCGACTGGTCGAGCAGGTCGAAAACCTCGAGGTCGAGCGGCTTCAGGCCATGGCGGGAATCGACCAGCACGAAGACGCGGGCGAGGCTCGCCCGCCCCCTCAGATAGGCCCGGACGAGTTCGGTCCAGGCCGCCACCTTGGCCTTGCCGACGGCGGCGAAGCCGTAGCCCGGCATGTCGACCAGCGTGAAGCGGTCGCCGATGCGGAAGAAGTTCAGCTCCTGGGTGCGGCCGGGCGTGTGCGAGGTCCTCGCCAGCGTCTTGCGGCCGGTGAGCGCGTTCACCAGGCTGGATTTGCCGACGTTCGAGCGCCCGGCGAAGGCGATCTCGATGCCGCCGGTCATCGGCGGGAGGCCGTCGAGGCTGCCCGCTCCCCAAAAGAACTCAGCCTCGCCCGCGAAGAGCTTGCGCCCGACCTCGGCCAGGGCCGCCTCGGCGGCCTGGCTCCGGGTCTCGACTTCGTCGGACATGGCTCTTTCCTCGCGCGGCCGGCCTCAGGCCGGCTTGTCGGCCTTCTTGTCGGGCTTGCCGGGGGTGGCCGCAGGCGGCGCGGTCTTCTTGCCGAAGAGGCCGCGCATGTTGTCCCACAGCTCCACCTTCACGCCCTGGCGCTTCATGATCATGTACTGCTGCAGCACCGACAGGGTGTTGTTCCACGACCAGTAGATCACCAGGCCGGCCGGGAACGAGGCGAGCAGATAGGTGAAGAACACCGGCATCCAGGTGAACATCGTCTTCTGGATGGGATCGGTCGGCTCGGGGTTCATCTTCATCTGCACGAACATCGTGAAGCCCATGATGATGGGCCACACGCCGATCAGCAGCACGTGCGGGACGTCGTAGGGCAGCAGACCGAACAGGTTGAAGATCGACGTCGGATCGGGCGCGGAGAGGTCCTTGATCCAGCCGTAGAACGGCGCGTGCCGCATCTCGATGGTGACGAAGATGACCTTGTAGAGCGCGAAGAACACCGGGATCTGCACCACGACGGGCAGGCAGCCCGCCAGCGGATTGATCTTCTCGCGCTTGTAGAGCTCCATGAGCTCCTGCTGCTGCTTCACCCGGTCGTCGGGATACTGCTCCTTCAGCGCCTGCATCTGCGGCTGGACGGCCTTCATCTTGGCCATCGAGACGTAGCTCTTGTTGGCCAGCGGGAAGAAGACCGCCTTCACGAGCACGGTCACGACCAGGATGGCGAGGCCGAAATTGCCGAGCAGGTGGTAGATGAAGTCGAGGAGCTTAAACAGCGGCCGGGTGATGAAGTAGAACCATCCCCAGTCGATCATCAGGTCGAAGCGCTTGATGTTCAGCGACGTCTGGTAGGCGTCGATGGTGCGCACTTCCTTGGCGCCGACGAACAGGCGCGTGGTCGAGGTGGCCGGCGTGCCGGCAGCGACCTTGAGGCCGTTGGGCACGGCCATGATGGTGCGGTACACCTTCGGCGCGTTGGCCGGCATGTCCACCGCGAAGGTGGCGTTGTATGTGACCGACTGGTCGGGGACCAGCGCCGCCGCCCAGTACTTGTCGGTGATGCCGATGAAGCCGCCGACCGCGTCCTTCAGCTCGCGCCCCTTCTCGGTGGCGGAGCGCTGCGGCTCCTTCTCGAGGGCGGCGTAGGTGAGTTCCTGCAGGCCCTGGTCGCCCACGACGCCGAGCAGGCCCTCGTGGAGGATGTAGTAGCCCGAGGTGTGCGGCGTGCCGACGCGGCGGATGAAGCCGTAGGGGGCCAGCGTGGCCTCGGTGCCGGCCTGCGCCTCGACGCTGTCCGTCACCGTGATCATGTAGTTGGCGTCGATCGCGACGACGCGCTTGAAGGTGAGGCCCTTGCCGTTGTTCCAGGTGAGGGTCACCGGCGCCTTTTCGGTGAGCGTCTGGCCGTCGGCGGTCCACATCGTCTGCGGGCCGGGGACGTCGACGCCGGCGGAGGGCAGCCAGCCCAGGCGCGCGAAATAGGCATCCGGCCCGTTGGCCGGCGAGAACAGGACGATGTTGGCGCTCTTGGGATCCACCGTCTCGCGGTAGTCCTTCAGCACGATGTCGTCGATGTCGCCGCCCCGCAGGGCGATGGAGCCGCGCAGGCGCGGGCTGTCGATGGCGACGCGCGGCGAGGCGGCGAGCGCCGCTTCGCGGGTCGCCGCGACGGCGACCGATCCGTCGGCGGCCGGCGTGGTCGCGACGGGGGCGCCCGGGATCGGCGGCGGCGGGGCGGCCGTCTGGGACTGCTGCTGGGCTTCCTTGCGCTGCTGGTCGAGCTTCGGCATGCCGAAGAACACGTTCCAGCCGACGAGCACGATCAACGAGAGCACGATCGCGAGGAGGAAGTTCTTGTTGTCCTGCATGGCTCGATCAGTCGCCGCTCGGGGATGAAGGGGTCGGGCCGCCGGCCTCGGCGGGTCTGCGCGTCCTGCCGCCGCCTTTCGGGCGGTGGACGCCGGCAATTCCTTCGACGACGTCCTGCACGAGGCGCTGGAAATCGGTCGAGAGGGCATCGCGGCGCGCGACGAGGACGTAGTCGAACGCGATTTGGCCGGGCATGCCCGTGGGGGCCCCGGCCAAGTGTCTCAGGACGGCACGGAGGCGCCGCTTCACCCGGTTGCGCTCGGTCGCCGTCCCAACCTTGCGGCTGACGGTCAATCCGAAGCGCGGACCCTCGACCGCGGGCGTGACGACGTCACGCTCGGCGCCCTGCAGGGTCATGCGGGGGGAATGAAAGCGACGACCGCGCCCGGCGGCGAGATAGTCGACCCGCCGCGTCAGCCGTTCCGGCACTGTGCGAGCGCGCGACGGATCGGTCATGGCGGCGGGGCCGGGCCCTCGCCTCAGGCCGACAGACGCTTGCGACCGCGCGCCCGGCGAGCAGCGAGAACCTTGCGACCGCCCTTGGTCGCGAGGCGGGCACGGAAGCCGTGACGGCGCTTGCGCACGAGCTTGCTGGGCTGATAGGTGCGTTTCACGGACTTACACTCCGGTCCGGCCCGTCGGCAAAGCCTCGGGCCCGTCTTGCTGGTCTCCGAAAAAACAACACCGGCGGTATGCCCACCGGCGCCTGTCTCTTCGCATTGTTCGATAGCGCTCGAAAGCTCGCGGGCTTATGACGGATGAGCCCATGAAAGTCAACGCGGCGCGACGCGCGGCCATCACGGCTGGTTGATAGACCCTGCCGGAGCTGGACGGAAGGCCCTATTCTCCCGCATCCCCAAGCTCCCATTCCCCCGAGGCGCACCGCACCGTGACCGCGAGCCAGACCGACCCACCGCCAGCCGCAGCGCGGGCCGCGCGCGGCTCCGCACGGCGGGCCGCGGTGACGATCCTCGTGGTGATCGTGGCCGGGGCCGCGGTGTTCGCGCTCAACCGGTTCGTCACGCTCGACTTGGTCCTGGCCCGCTACGACGCGCTGAGGACGGCCGTGGACCACAACCGGCCGCTGGGGCTGGGCCTGTTCATGCTCGCCTATGCGGGGGCGGTGGCCGTCTCCCTGCCGGGCGCCAGCCTGTTCACGCTGCTGGGCGGGCTCCTGTTCGGCTGGCTGGCGGGGGGCCTCGCCACGGTGGCGGCGGCGACGACGGGGGCGGTCCTCCTCTTCCTCATCGCCCGCACGGCGCTGGGCCCACTCCTGGCGGGCCGCGCCGGCCCGCGCCTGCAGCGGGTGCTGGACGCGCTGCGGGCGGACCTGGCCTCCTACCTGCTGTTCCTGAGGCTCGCGCCGGTCTTCCCGTTCTGGCTGGTCAACCTCGCCGCCGCATTGTTGCCCGCTCCGCTGGGCACCTTCGCGCTCACGACCGCCGTCGGCATCCTGCCGGGCAGCTTCGCCATGGCATCGGCCGGCGCGGCGCTGGCCGGCGTGGTCGAGAAGCGAAAGGTTGTCTACGATGCATGCGTGGCCGCGGGCCGCCATCCCTGCAGCTTCGAGATCACGCTGAAACACGTGCTGACACCCGAAATCCTCCTGTCCCTCGGCGCGCTGGGCCTGCTCGCCCTCGTGCCCGTGGCCCTGCGCCGGCTCGGCCTGATGAAGCAGTGGCGGTCCGGTCCGCCGTCCGGGGATGCCGCTTGACCGAGCTGAAGCCCGACATCTGCGTCATCGGCGCCGGCGCCGCCGGGCTGAGCGTGGCCGTGGTGGCCGGGGGACTGGGCGTGCCGGTGGTCCTCGTCGACAAGGGCACCTTCGGCGGCGAGTGCCTCAACACCGGGTGCGTGCCCTCCAAGGCCTTGCTGGCCGCCGCCGAAGCGGCCGAGGCGATGCGCCGCACCGGCCCCTTCGGCATCGCCGCCGCACGGCCGCGCGTCGACCAGGCCCGCGTGAAGCAGCATGTCGACCGGGTGATCGCCGCCATCGCCCCCAACGATTCGCCGGAGCGCTATGCCGCGCTGGGCGTCCAGGTGCTGCGCGGCGAGGCGCGCTTCACGGACAAGCGGACCCTCGTGGTCGGCGACACCACGATCCGGGCCCGGCGCATCGTGCTGGCCACCGGCTCCCGCCCGGCCCTGCCGCCGGTGCCGGGGCTGGCGGACGTGCCCCACCTGACCAACGAGACGATCTTCACGCTCGCGACCCGGCCCGAGCACCTGCTGATTCTCGGCGCCGGCCCCGTGGGGCTCGAGATGGCCCAGGCCTGGCGCCGGCTGGGATCGGCCGTCACCGTGGTCGAAGCCGGCCGGGCGCTGGGGCGAATCGATCCCGAGATCGCCGGCCACGCGCTCGCGGCCCTGCGGGCCGAGGGCATCGTCCTCCACGAGAACGCCCGGATCGACCGGGCCGAGCACTGGGCCGGCGGCATCCGGCTCCTGGGCGCCGCGCCCGGCGGCGGCGCGGTGGAAGGGACCCATCTCCTCGTGGCGGCGGGCCGCACCCCGACCGTCGACGGCCTCGACCTCGACAAGGCGGGGATTCGCCACGACCGCACCGGCATCCTCGTCGACAAGGGCCTGCGCACGAGCAACCGCCGCGTCTACGCCATCGGCGACTGCGCGGGCGGACCGCATGCGGGCGACCGGCTGACCCATGTGGCCGCCCATCATGCCGGCCTCGTGATCCGCAGCGCGCTCTTTCGCCTCGGCGCCGCCGTGGAGACGCAGGCCGTGCCCCGCGCGGTCTACACCGACCCCGAGATCGCGACCGTGGGCCTCGACGAGGAGACGGCCCGCGCCCGGCACCGGAACGTCCGGGTGCTGCGCTGGCCCTTCTCGGAGAACGACCGGGCGCAGGCCGAGCGGCGCACCCGCGGCGAAGTGAAGGTGCTCACCACGGCCAAGGGCGTGATCCTCGGCGCGGCCATCGTCGGCGACAGGGCCGGCGACCTCATCGTGCCCTGGACCCTGGCCGTGAAGAAGGGCCTGACGGTGGCCGACTGGCGCGACCTCATCGTCCCCTACCCCACCCTGTCGGAAGCCTCCAAGCGGGCCGCCCTCACCTTCTATGCCGGCGAGGCGCGCCGGCCCGTGGTGGGGCGGCTGCTGCGGTTCCTGCGCCTGTTCGGCTGAGCGGACGACGGTCGGCCATGCAGCAGCCTTCGACCGCACCGGGAGCGCCTGCCGAGCCGGCCCTGCGGCCGGGCGGCCGCATGCCGGGCATCTCGGCCCGCCTGCTGGTGCTGACGATCTGCTTCGTGATGCTGGCCGAGGTGTTCGTCTACGTGCCCTCGATCGCGAATTTCCGCCGCAACTGGCTGAACGACCGCATCCAGGTGGCCCAGGTCGCCGCGCTCGTCCTCGACGCGGCGCCGGCCGGCGCCGTCCCGGTGGACCTCGAGCGCCGGCTGGTCGCCCAGGTGGGCGCCCTGAGCGTGGCCGTGCGGTCGGGCGGCGCCCGTCGCCTCCTCGCCGTCACGGACATGCCGCCGACGGTGCAGAAGGACGTCGACCTGCGCGACAGCTCGCCGGTGCGCCTCATCTACAACGCCTTCGAGACCCTCTTCTCCGCCCAGCCGCGCTATGTGCGCATCGTGGGCCCGGGCATGGACTCGGTGGAGTTCGTCGAGATCGTGCTCGACGAGACGCCGCTGCGCGACGCCATGCTGCGGTACTCGATCAACATCCTGGTGCTGTCGCTCATCATCTCCCTGTTCAGCGCGGTGCTGGTCTACGCGGCGCTGCACCTGAGCATCGTCGGCCCGGTGCGCCGGCTCACCTCCAGCATCATCGGCTTCGGCGCGAATCCCGAGGACGCGGAAGGCGCGATTCGCCCCTCCGGCCGGCGCGACGAGATCGGCATCGCCGAGCAGGCCCTCTCCGCCATGCAGGTGACGCTGGCGCGCGAGCTGCGCGAGAAGAAGCACCTGGCGGCGCTCGGGCTCGCCGTCAGCAAGATCAACCACGACCTGCGCAACATGCTGTCCTCGGCGCAGCTCCTGTCGGACCGCCTGAGCGAGGTCGGCGACCCGACGGTGCAGCGCCTGGCGCCCCGCATCGTCGCCGCGCTCGACCGCGCGGTGGCGCTGTGCCGCGCCACGCTGACCTATGGCCGCGCGACGGAGCGCGCCCCGGAGCGCCGCCGCCAGCGCCTGGCGCCGCAGGTGGAGGAACTGCGCGACATCCTGGGCCTCGCCGACGACGAGCGGATCACCTTCGAGACGCAGGTGCCGCCGGGCCTCGAGATCGACGCCGACCCGGAGCACCTGTCGCGCATCCTCCTGAACCTCGTGCGCAACGCCCAGCAGATCCTGCAGGATCCCGACTTCCCCGGCCCCGAGCGGCGCATCGTGGTGACCGCCCGCCGCGACGGCCGCATCGTCACCGTCGAGGTGGCCGACACCGGCCCGGGCCTGCCCGCCAGCGTCCGCGAGCACCTCTTCGAGGCCTTCAGCTCCGCCCGCCCCGGCGGCACGGGCCTCGGCCTCGCCATCGCCGCCGAACTCGTCGCCGCCCATGGCGGCGCGCTCACGCTGGTCGACGGCACCGAAGGCGCCCGCTTCCGCTTCACCATCCCCAACCGCAACGGCGGCTGACGCCCGGCGCCCCCGCCCCGCAACGAAATCGAGCGATCCCGCCCGATAGGCCGAGACGGGGGTTGCCAACGCCCCCGAGAGCCGCTAATCAACCGCCCTGCCGGACGGCCCAGCCGCCCGCACAGCGCGCCCGTAGCTCAGCTGGATAGAGCACCAGACTACGAATCTGGGGGTCAGAGGTTCGAATCCTTTCGGGCGCGCCA
>NZ_CAMFHB010000058.1 GCF_945952055.1 uncultured Alsobacter sp. | reverse complement strand
GAGCGCCGGTGATGCGAGCGCCGGTGATGCGAGCGCCGGTGATGCGAGCGCCGGTCATGGCGGCCAGCAGGCGTTGCGCCCTCTGTGCCGGCGACCGGCCGGCGTCCTGGGGTGGCGGCGACGTCATCGCGGGAGCACCTCGATCCACCGGGTTCGCCGAGGATGGTAGCGTGAGCGTCCGGCGAGACAATCGCTCGTTCGGGCCATGCCGACGTCGTGAGCGCGGGCCGGTCAGCGTCCCCGGTAGGGCGCCACGCCCTGGTCCGGAAGCCAGAGCCCCTTCGGCGGCTCGCCCGTTTGCCAGAACACGTCGATCGGGATGCCACCACGCGGGTACCAGTAGCCGCCGATGCGCAGCCAGTCGGGCTGCAGCAGTTCGGCGAGGCGCTTGCCGATTCCCACGGTGCAGTCCTCGTGGAAGGCGCCATGGTTGCGGAACGAACCCAGGAAGAGCTTCAGCGACTTCGATTCCACCAGCCAGTCGCGCGGTGCGTAGTCGATCACGAGGATCCCGAAGTCGGGCTGGCCGGTGACCGGGCACAGCGACGTGAACTCGGGGCAGGTGAACCGGGCCAGATAGAGCGTGCCGGCATGCGGGTTCGGCACGCGGTCGAGCACGGCCTCCTCGGGAGAGGCGGGGAGGGCGGAGGCCTTGCCGAGCTGCAGGGTCTCGAGGGTCATGGGAACGCTCCGTCGGGGCGAAATCGCGCGCACCATAGTCCTTTTGCGTCCTTCGTCGAGCCTCGCCGGGCATCGGCGGCCTTGGCGGGTGCCACGCCCTCGCGTAAAAGCCGGGCCAGCACCGGACAAACGCTCACGGAGAACCTCATGACAGCCATCGTCGACATCGTCGCCCGCCAGATCCTGGACAGCCGCGGCAACCCGACCGTCGAAGTCGACGTCACGCTGGAGGACGGCTCGCTCGGCCGCGCCGCGGTGCCGTCGGGCGCCTCCACCGGCGCCCATGAGGCGGTCGAGCTGCGCGACGGCGACAAGAGCCGCTGGGGCGGCAAGGGCGTGGAGAAGGCCGTCGATGCGGTGAACCGCGAGATCTTCGATGCCATCGGCGGCATGGACGCCGAGGAACAGGTGCTCATCGACCAAACGATGATCGACCTGGACGGCACGCCCAACAAGGCGCGCCTCGGCGCCAACGCGATCCTCGGCGTGTCGCTGGCGGTGGCCAAGGCGGCGGCCGAGGCGAGCGCGCTGCCGCTCTACCGCTACATCGGCGGCACCTCGGCGCGCGTCCTGCCCGTGCCCATGATGAACATCGTCAACGGCGGCGCCCATGCCGACAACCCGATCGACTTCCAGGAGTTCATGGTCATGCCGGTGGGCGCGACCTCGCTCCTCGAGGCGGTGCGGATCGGCTCGGAAATCTTCCACACGCTGAAGGGCGCGCTGAAGAAGGCCGGCCACAACACCAATGTCGGCGACGAGGGCGGCTTCGCCCCGAACCTGCCTTCGGCGGAAGCGGCGCTGGACTTCGTCATGAAGGCCATCGAGACGGCCGGCTACAAGCCCGGCCAGGACGTGGTGCTGGGGCTGGACTGCGCCTCGACCGAGTTCTTCAAGGACGGCGCCTATCACTATGAGGGGGAGGGCGTGACGCGCTCCATCACCGAGCAGGCCCAGTACCTCGCCAAGCTGGTGGCCGCCTATCCGATCGCCACGATCGAGGACGGCATGGCCGAGGACGACTGGGACGGCTGGAAGCAGGTCACCGACCTCATCGGCGGCAAGTGCCAGCTCGTCGGCGACGACCTGTTCGTCACCAACGTGAACCGGCTGTCGCAGGGCATCGCCAAGGGCGTCGGCAACTCGATCCTGGTGAAGGTGAACCAGATCGGCTCGCTCACGGAGACGCTGGCCGCCGTCGACATGGCCCACCGTGCCGGCTACACGGCGGTGATGTCGCACCGCTCGGGCGAGACGGAAGATTCCACCATCGCCGACCTCGCCGTCGCGACGAACTGCGGGCAGATCAAGACCGGTTCGCTCGCCCGCTCCGACCGCACCGCCAAGTACAACCAGCTCATCCGGATCGAGGACGAGCTCGGCTCCACGGCGCTCTACGCCGGACGGGGAGCCCTGAAGTCGCTGCGCTGAGCCGCATCCCGATGGGTCCGTATCGTGTGGCGGCTGGTGTCGCCACGCGATGCGGAGCATCCGGTCCCGCGCAGGCCACGGCTACTGGATCGTGCACCAGCTCGTGCTCTCTTCCACCGTCTCGAGGACGGGGAGGTAGGCGGGTATCGGCGAGTCGTTGGCGAGGTATTCCGGTTTCACCTCATTGATCAGCTCGTCGATCTTGACGGTGAAGGCGAAACCGTTGCCCGGAACGGTATCGTCCGGGTCGACGACGACGGCCATGTCGGCGCACTTCTCCGCTTCCGACGACTTGAAGACCTCCGTGATGACCACGGCGTGGTGCTTCTCGTAGGTGCTGCCCGACTGCTTGATCCCGCGCCCCGTGAGCCGGAGCGGACCCTGTTGGGCGGCCATCAGGAACTCCGCGACCGTGGGGACGCCGTTGCCGACCTTGCGAAACCTCATGCCCTCCTTCCCGCTCGCCGCCCTCGCGATCTGTCCGCAGACGGAGATGCAGTCCCCCGCGGTCTGCTTGCGCAGGAGCCCGGCGTCGTAGACCAGCTTCAGACGCGGGAACTTCACGAAGAGGTTCGTCGAGAGTGGATTGTAGCTCGGCATCTGTCGTGTCCGGTTCTCGGGCCATCCGCCGTCGATGCTGGTCCGAACGGTCAGGAGCCACAACAAACCGCAGGTAGCGAACGTCGTGGGTCCTCCGGGTGCTGCAACGATCGCTGCGTAGACGTTGACCTCCAGCGACGCGATCGTGCCCGTCTCAGAGGCCCGGCCGACGGTGTCCTCCGGTCGGGGGCGATGGGATGATGCGAGGTTTGGTCCCGGATGGTCATTCGCGCCTCCGGACGATGCTGCACGCCAGCCTGGCCTGCCTGCTGCTCGGCGGCTGCGTGACGGCCCAGACGAGGGCGGCCTTCGACGCCACCCAGGAAAGTGCCGCAGCCCGGCAGATGCAGCCCGGCGACGCGGCCATCCGCGGCAACGCCTTCATCCATGCCGACACCGGGCGCACCTACACGGCGGCAGGCGACTGGGTGACGCTCATCCCCGTCACCGCCTATGCCGAGGAGCGCATGCGCGTCCTGTTCGGCCCGCGCCATCGCCGTGAGGTGACGTGGCTGAACCGGACGGATGCGGGCGATCCGCGCTATCTGGCGCTGACCCGCCAGGTGAAGGCCAACATCCACAGCCGGTTCGAATTCGAGAACGTCCGGCCCGGCCCCTATTTCGTCACGGCCTTCGTGCAGTGGCAGCGCGCCGACGAGAAGTTCGCCTACCTCATCTATGACCGCGTCGAGGCCAAGGCAGGCGAAACCACCGAGGTGGTGCTGTCGGGGAACTAAGGCGTTGCCGACGCGAAAGCCGTGAGCCCATCCGGTCCGCGGGTTTGTCGACGTCGCGTTAGCAACTCGTCAACCATCGCCCGTCACTCTCACGGCCATGGTCGTCCGATACCGCCTGCGCGCCATCCTGATTCCGCTGCTGCTCTACGCCGTCTCCGGCGGCGTGGCCTATTACTTCATGTACCATGCGCAGCACGGCAACCGCGGCATCGAGACCAAGGCCGCGCTGAAGCAGCAGATCTTCGAGCTTGAGCGCGATCTGGGAGAGCTCAGGTCGGACCGCGAGGATTGGGAGCGCCGCGTGGCCATGCTGCGCACGGACAACGTCGATCGCGACCTTCTCGACGAGCGCGCGCGCCTGACGCTCAACCGGCTCCACCGCAACGACGTCGTGATCATGACGGGGCCCGGCGCCAACTGAGTGCATTGCAGCAACGGCGCTGCAGCATCGAATTCGCCGCCTGGCGTGCATTGAACCGAAATCCGGTTCATCAAAACAAACATTAAGCAAATCAAAAGCTTGAGCGCATCGTCGGTTGCGCCTGAGACCATTCCTGCGCTCGCATTCCGCAAATCTCTGCGATAATGTCCGGATCCAGCAAGAGGCCCGCATGAAGCCTCGCCTGCGATGCCGAGGAGGAGGAACCGATGGCGGTTGCCGCCCGCAAGACAAGCTCCAAGACACCTGTGGCCGCGAAAGCCTCCGCCAGCCGTTCGGCCGGGGTGAACAAGGCGGCGCGCAAGTCCAACGGTCCGGCCGCGCTGTCGCGCGAACAGGATCTCGCCGCCTACCACGACATGCTCCTCATCCGCCGCTTCGAGGAGAAGGCCGGCCAGATGTACGGCATGGGCCTCATCGGCGGCTTCTGCCATCTCTACATCGGCCAGGAAGCGGTCGTCGTCGGCATGCAGATGGCGACGAAGAACGGTGACGAGGTCATCACCGGCTACCGTGACCACGGCCACATGCTGGCCTGCGGCATGGAGGCCAAGGGCGTCATGGCCGAGCTGACGGGCCGCCGCGGCGGCCTCAGCAAGGGCAAGGGCGGCTCGATGCACATGTTCAGCGTCGAGAAGCACTTCTACGGCGGCCACGGCATCGTCGGCGCCCAGGTCTCGCTGGGCACCGGGCTCGCCTTCGCCAACCGCTACCGGGGCAACGACAACGTCTCGCTGACCTATTTCGGCGACGGTGCGGCCAACCAGGGCCAGGTCTACGAGAGCTTCAACATGGCCGAGCTCTGGAAGCTCCCGGTCGTGTACGTGATCGAGAACAACCGCTACGCCATGGGCACGTCGGTGAACCGCGCCTCGGCGCAGACCGACTTCTCCAAGCGCGGCATCTCCTTCAACATCCCGGGCGAGCAGGTCGACGGCATGGATGTGCGGGCGGTCTACGCCGCCGCGCAGCGCGCCATCCAGTGGTGCCGTGACGGGAAGGGCCCCTACATCCTCGAGATGCAGACCTACCGCTACCGCGGGCACTCCATGTCCGACCCGGCCAAGTATAGGTCCAAGGACGAAGTGCAGAAGATGCGCGAGGAGCGGGACCCGATCGAGCAGGTCCGGCGGCGGCTCCTGGAGGAGTGGAAGGTCTCCGAGGAGGAGCTCAAGGCCGTGGACGGCAAGGTGCGCGAGGTCGTCAACGAGGCGGCCGAGTTCGCCACCAACGATCCCGAGCCCGATCCGTCCGAGCTGTGGACCGACATCCTGAAATGAACCCGAAAGGCCGCCTGGCCGGACCGGCGCAGCGCGATGGCGCGGCGCCCCGCCGGCGGCCCCTTCCAACGGCCGACAACGGGGCTTTCATCCCATGCCGATCGACATCCTGATGCCCGCTCTGTCTCCCACCATGGAGAAGGGCAATCTGGCCAAGTGGCTGAAGAACGAGGGCGACCGCGTGAAGTCCGGCGACATCATCGCCGAGATCGAGACCGACAAGGCGACCATGGAGGTCGAGGCGGTCGACGAGGGCATCCTCGCCAAGATCCTCGTTCCCGCCGGCACGGCCGACGTCGCGGTGAACGAGAAGATCGCCGTGCTCGCCGGTGAAGGCGAGGACGTGGCCGCGGCGGCATCGGGCGCAGCCTCGGCGCCTGCCCCCTCGCCGGCCCCCGCCGCTGCACCGGTGCCCGCGCCGGCCGCGGAGGCCCCGGCCGAAGCGCCTCCGGCGGCGCCCGCCGTCATCGCCTCGGCAACCGCCGGCGCCTACGACGCCTCGGTGGAGATTCCCGCCGGCACGGAGATGGTGCCGACGACGATGCGCGAGGCGCTGCGCGATGCCATGGCCGAGGAGATGCGCCGTGACGGCAACGTCTTCGTCATGGGCGAGGAAGTCGCCGAGTACCAGGGCGCCTACAAGGTGACCCAGGGGCTCCTGCAGGAGTTCGGCGCGCGGCGCGTCATCGACACGCCGATCACCGAGCACGGCTTCGCCGGCGTGGCGGTGGGCTCGGCGCTCGCGGGCCTGCGCCCGGTCGTCGAGTTCATGACGTTCAACTTCGCCATGCAGGCGATCGACCACATCATCAACTCGGCCGCCAAGACGCTCTACATGTCGGGCGGGCAGATGGGCTGCCCCATCGTGTTCCGCGGGCCGAACGGCGCCGCCGCCCGCGTCGCCGCCCAGCACAGCCAGGACTACACCGCCTGGTACTCGCAGGTTCCCGGCCTCAAGGTGGTGTCGCCGTCGAACGCGGCCGACGCCAAGGGCCTGCTCAAGGCCGCGATCCGCGATCCCAATCCGGTCGTCTTCCTCGAGAACGAGATCCTCTACGGGCAGACGGCTCCCGTGCCGAAGCTCGACGACTTCATCATCCCGATCGGCAAGGCCCGCATCGTGCGCCCCGGCCACCACGTGACGATCGTCTCGTTCTCGATCGGCATGACCTATGCGCTGAAGGCGGCCGAGGAACTGGCCAAGAAGCACATCTACGCCGAGGTCATCGACCTGCGCACCATCCGTCCGATGGACATCGACACGGTGGTCGCCTCGGTGATGAAGACCGGGCGCTGCGTGACGGTGGAAGAGGGCTGGCCCCAGTCGGGCGTCGGCTCCGAGCTGTCCGCGCAGATCATGGAGCGCGCGTTCGACTATCTGGACGCGCCGGTGAAGCGGGTCACGGGCAAGGACGTGCCCATGCCCTACGCCGCCAACCTCGAGAAGCTCGCCCTGCCGAACGTCCAGGAGGTCATCGACGCCTGCCGCGCCGTGACCTACCGGTGACGCCATGGCGGACGCGGTCTTCCATGAGCTCGAGGCCCCACCCGACGTCGTCGAGAACGGCGGACACGAGGTGGTCCGGGCCAGCGTGTCGGACGGCGCCGTGAGCGTCGCCATGCGCCGCGCCTTCGACGACCCGTTCGTGTGGGGGAGGCTGCTCGTCGACCTCGCCCGCCACGCCGCGACCATCTACGCCGCCGAGACCGAACTCGACGAAGCCGAGGCGCTCGCCCGGATCGTCGAGGGCATCCGCTCGGAACTCGACGACATGCCGCCTTCCAACAATCCCGGCGCCTTCAACTGACCGAACCCGAGGCTGTCCCATGCCTGTGAACGTGCTGATGCCGGCCCTTTCCCCCACGATGGAAAAGGGCAACCTGGCCAAGTGGCTGAAGAAGGAAGGCGACACGATCAAGTCCGGCGACGTGATCGCCGAGATCGAGACCGACAAGGCGACCATGGAGGTCGAGGCGGTCGACGAGGGCATCCTGGCGAAGATCGTGGTGCCGGCCGGCACCGCCGACGTTCCCGTCAACGACCTCATCGCAGTGATCGCGGGCGAGGGCGAGGATCCCAAGGCCGTCGCCTCGGGCGGCGGCGCGGCCCCCGCTCCCAAGTCGCCCCAGAATGCGCCCGACGTGGTGACCGCGGCGGCACCGCCCGCGGCCGCGGCGGCTGCATCGGCGCCGCAGGCCCAGACCCAGGCTGCTGCTCCCGCGGCCGCTCCTGCGGCTGCATCTGCCGCGCCTGCCGCATCGGCACCGGCCATGAACGGCGCGGCGCCGTCCGGCGGTCGCGTGTTCGCCTCGCCGCTCGCCAAGCGCATCGCCAAGGACGCCGGCATCGACCTTGGTCAGGTGTCCGGATCGGGCCCGCATGGCCGGGTGGTGGAGCGCGACGTGCGTGCCGCCATCGAGGGGGGTACCGGGAAGGCTGCGCCGGCAGCGGCTCCCGCCGCGGCGCCCGCGCCGAAGGCTGCCGCTGCCACCGCCCCGCTGGCGACCGGCATGTCCGAAGATGCCGTGCGCAAGCTCTACGAGCCGGGCAGCTACGAGGAAGTGCCGCACGACAACATGCGCAAGGTCATCGCGCGCCGCCTCCTGGAGGCCAAGCAGACGATCCCGCACTTCTACCTGACGGTCGACTGCCAGCTCGACGCGCTGCTTGCGCTGCGCGAGCAGATCAACGCGTCGGCCCCGAAGGACAAGGACGGTAAGCCGGCCTTCAAGGTCTCGGTCAACGACTTCGTCATCAAGGCCCTGGCGCTCGCGCTGGTGCGGGTGCCGGAGGCGAACGTCACCTGGACCGAGAGCGCCATGCTCAAGCACAAGCGCGCCGACATCGGCGTCGCCGTGTCGATCCCCGGTGGCCTGATCACGCCGGTCGTGCGCAATGCCGACACCAAGACGCTGTCCGCCATCTCCAACGAGATGAAGGACTACGCGGCGCGCGCCAAGGCCCGCAAGCTGAAGCCGGAGGAGTACCAGGGCGGCACGTCCGCCGTGTCGAACCTCGGCATGTTCGGGATCAAGGACTTCTCGGCGGTGATCAACCCGCCGCACTCCTCGATCCTGGCGGTCGGCGCCGGCGAGCAGCGCGTCATCGTGAAGAACGGCCAGCCGGCCGTGGCCACGGTGATGTCCGTGACGCTCTCCACCGACCACCGCGCGGTCGACGGCGCGCTGGGGGCCGAGCTGATCGGCGCCTTCCGCCAGCTCATCGAGAACCCGATGGGCATGCTGGTGTGAGCAGAGGTTGACGATCTCGGGTCGGTGCCCGATCTGAAGGATGTTCATTCCTTCCTTTTCGGCACCGACGGAGATTTCAGATGCCGGAGCCGACAGACATGATCATTCCCATGTTGCAGGAGCTCAGGTCGAAGATGACGACGATCGAAACGAAGATCGATCGTCATCAGGATGAGACGCGCGCCGCCTTCGCCTCCTTGGACGCCCGCCACAAGGCGATACGGCAAGCGATGGGGGCCGACACGTTGATGGCCAAGTTTCTTCTTGGCGATTTCGAAGAGCGTCTGGCGCTCATCGAGAGGCGCCTGGAAACCCTGGCGGCCAAGCCAGGCTGACTTTGCATGCTTCGCACGATCGTCACGGCGGCCCGGCCGTTCGTGGTTCGGCCGGGCGCATTCCGGAGAACACGATGTCCGATACCTACGACGTGATCATCATCGGCGGCGGGCCGGGCGGCTATGTCGCCGCCATCCGGTCCGCCCAGCTCGGGTTCAAGACCGCGGTCGTCGAGCGCGAGCACCTGGGAGGCATCTGCCTGAACTGGGGCTGCATCCCGACCAAGGCGCTGCTGCGCTCGGCCGAGATCTTCCACTACATGCAGCATCCGGGCGCCTACGGGCTCTCCGCGCAAGGCGTGGGCTTCGACATCGGTGCGGTGGTGAAGCGCTCGCGTGGGGTGTCGCAGCAGCTCAACGGCGGCGTCGGCTTCCTGATGAAGAAGAACAAGATCGACGTGATCTGGGGCGAGGCCAAGATCACGAAGGTCGGCGAGGTCACCGTCGGCAAGCCGTCGAAGCCCGCCGTGCAGCCGCAGAACCCGCCACCCAAGGGCACGCTCGGGGAGGGGGTCTACAAGGCCAAGAACATCATCGTCGCCACTGGCGCCCGGCCGCGCGTGCTGCCCGGCATCGAACCGGACAAGGACCGCATCTGGACGTACTTCGAAGCCATGGTGCCACCCTCGATGCCCAAGTCGCTCATCGTCATGGGCTCCGGCGCCATCGGCATCGAGTTCGCCTCCTTCTACCGCACCATGGGTGCGGAGGTGACGGTGATCGAGCTCCTGCCGCAGATCCTGCCGGTCGAGGACGCCGAGATCGCGGCGCTCGCCCGCAAGCGCTTCGAGAAGCAGGGCATCAAGATCATCACGGGCGCCAAGGTCGCCAAGGTCGAGAAGACCGCGGCCGGCGTCACCGCGACCGTCGATGACGGCAAGTCCGTGCAGACGCTGTCGGCGGAGCGGCTCATCTCGGCGGTCGGCGTGGTCGGCAACGTCGAGGGGCTGGGCCTGGAGGCGCTCGGCGTGAAGATGGACCGCGGCACGGTCGTCACCGACGGCACGGGGAAGACCAACGTGCCCGGCATCTACGCCATCGGCGACGTCGCCGGCCCGCCGATGCTCGCCCACAAGGCCGAGCACGAGGGCGTCATCTGCGTGGAAGCGATCAAGGGCATGCACGTCCATCCGATGGACAAGCTCAAGATCCCGGGCTGCACCTATTGCAACCCGCAGGTCGCCTCGGTCGGCCTCACCGAGGCCAAGGCCAAGGAGCAGGGCTTCCAGGTCAAGGTCGGCCGCTTCCCGTTCGCCGGCAACGGCAAGGCCATCGCGCTCGGCGAGCCGGAGGGCATGGTCAAGACCGTGTTCGACGCCAAGACCGGCAAGCTGCTCGGCGCCCACATGATCGGCGCAGAGGTGACCGAGCTCATCCAGGGCTTCGTCGTCGCCATGAACCTGGAGACGACCGAAGAAGACCTGATGCACACGGTCTTCCCGCACCCGACGCTGTCGGAGATGATGCACGAGAGCGTGCTCGACGCCTATGGGCGGGTGATCCACACCTGAGCGTGCGGTCGGCGACCGGGGGACGGGAATGGACGGGACTTTCGCAGCGCTGGGGCAGCCCGGCGTCGGGCTCTTCACGATGCTCGTCATCGGCGTGCTCGCCGGCTGGATCGCGGAGAAGATCACCGAGTCCGATCATGGACTTCTGACCAATCTCTTGGTCGGCGTGGCAGGTGCCTTCGTGGGCGGCAAGCTCGCCGAGGTGCTCAACATCCCCGTCTTCGGTTTCTTCCGCACCCTGATCGCGGCCGTCGTCGGCGCGGTCATCGTGCTGTGGGTCTGGCGGCAGGTCCGGGCCAACCGCGCGCCGCCACAGGGGTGAAAGGCGGGTCTGGGGAGCAGACAGCAAATGGCGAGTAGCGAGTAGGGTGGACGTACGACGCCCGCTACTCGCCATTCGCCATTCCCTCTCTCGCGGCCCGATTACCGCTTGGCAACCTGCCACTGGCGGCCCAAACTCCCTGGCAACGTGCGAGCACAGCACTGGACAGGGAGAGAGCGCACCATGGTTCGCGTCACGCGTCGTCACGGCCTGGCCCTCGCGGCGGGTCTCGCCATCGGTGCCGGATGGGCCTTTCCGGCATCGGCCCAGACCGTCACCCTCGATTTCCCGAGCTGGCAGGCCGAGGAGCCCGGCGTGTCGGGCTGGTGGAAGGCGCTGATCGCCGAGTTCGAGCAGCAGAACCCCGGCGTGAAGGTCAATTTCTACTCGATCCCGTTCGCCAACTACATCCAGCAGCTCACGGTGCGCTTCGCCGGAAACAATCCGCCGGACGTGGTTCACCTGCCGACGCGCAACTTCGCCGCCTTCGCCTCGCAGGGCTGGCTGCTCCCCATCGACGACCGGTTGAAGAAGACCGACATCCCGGCCACCTGGACGCCGTTGCAGGGTGACATGACCTGGGACGGGAAGGTCCAGGGCGTCCTGCTGATGGGCTACGGGAGCCTGCTCTACTACAACCAGAAACTCCTCGACGACGCGGGCGCCAAGGTGCCGACGACGCCGGCGGAGTGGCTCGCCGCGATCGAGAAGACGACCAAGCGCGACGCCGGCCAGTTCGGCCTGGTGGCCACCTCGATCGAGCATCCGAACCTGGTCGTCGAAGCCGGCACCTGGGTGATGGGGCAGGGGCTCGACTGGGTGAAGGACGGCAAATACGCCTTCACCGATCCCAAGGTCGTCGCGGCCGTCGAGCAGTACCGCACGTCGATGAAGTACGCTCCGCCCGGCACCAATTCCACGACCGCGCGCCAGCTGTTCATCGACGGCAAGGCGACGTTCCTGCGTGACGGCCCGTGGATCTGGGCCTTCGTCGAGAAGGCGCCCGAGGCCGTGCGTGCCAACCTGAAGGTCACGCGCGTGCCGTTTCCCAACGTCACCGGCGGCACGTCGAACTCGATCCACATCGCGGCCGGCGCGTCCAAGGACAAGCAGGAGCTCGTCTGGAAGCTCATCCAGCTGGCGGCGACGCCGAAGTGGCAGGGCCAGTACGTGGTGATGTCCGCCTCGCCCGCGCCCCGCAAGGACTCGCTGCCGGCCGACGCCGCTCAGAAGCTGCCGCACCTCAAGCTGGTGATGGACTCGGCCGCCACCGCCGTGTCCGTGTTCCCGACCCAGCCGGCGCTCATGGAAAGCTACAACGAGTACGCCACGATCTTCGGGCGCGGCATGCTCAAGCTGCAGTCGACGCAGGACCCCACGGAGAAGGTGCTGGGCGACCTCCAGAAGGAGCTCGAGCGGGCGGTGCCGCTGAAGTGACGGGTGAGGCTGAGTGGTCGTCGTGCTTCGAAACAGCCGAGCGTCAACTGGCACCTCCCTCTCCGCGTCATGGCCGGGCTTGGCCCGGCCACCCACGACTTCAGGCTGGCCCCAGCACAGTCGTGGATGCCCGGGCCAAGCCCGGGCAGGACGCGCGGAGAGGTGGTCGCGCGGTAAAAAGGTCAGTTCCAACGCCTACACCGGGGATTGATTCACGAGCTCTCAGGATGAGGACGGTTGGGGTGACGCGGTGAGCCAGTCGATGGCACGCGGGCTCAAGCCCCGCCGCGAGACCCTCATTGCCTGGGGCCTGCTCACGCCGGCGCTGGTGCTGGTGGCCGGTCTCGTGGCCTATCCGATCTACAGCATCGTCGCGACGAGCCTCAGGGTCGGCCGTGCCCCGAACATCGCGCGCCTGGATCGGTTGCCGGTCGGGTTCGGCAACTTCGAGCGGGCGCTCACGGACGAGGTCGTCTGGGCCGCGGCGGGGCGCACCGTGTTCTTCGCCGTCGGCGTCATCGGCCCGGCCTTCCTGATCGGTCTCGGCCTCGCCCTCCTGCTCAACCGCGAGTTTCCGGGCCGGCGGGTCATCCGCAGCCTGATGCTGCTGCCCTGGGCCGTGCCCGGCGTGGTGGCGGCGATCGCGTCCCTGTGGATGTTCGATGCGTCCTACGGCGTCGTGAACGCGGGCCTGCGCGGGCTCGGCTGGTCGGGCGGCGACGTGGCCTGGTTCTCGAATGCCCGGACCGCGCCCTGGGCGGTGCTGCTTCCGGCCGTCTGGAAGTGCTTCCCCTTCTTCGTGCTCACGATTTTGGCCGCGCTCCAGTCGATCCCGATCGCGCTCTACGAGGCCGCGCGCATGGACGGGGCCAACCGCTGGCAGCTCTTCCGCAACGTTACCTGGCCTGGGATCCGCGGCGCGGCGGCGCTGGCGCTCGTGCTGCAGACGCTCTGGGTGGTGAAAGACTTCGACATCATCTTCGCCACGACGGGGGGAGGGCCCTCGCGCGCGACGCAGACGCTGTCGCTGCTCGTCTACGAAGAGGCGTTCCAGTTCTTCCGGCTCGGCATGGCGTCGGCCATCGGCATCCTCCTGCTGGCCGGATGCGCGGTGCTGTCCTGGCTCAGCCTGAAGCGGGACGAGGCCCATGGCTGACCGGCGCCGTCTGATCCTCTTGCTCCTGGCGCTGGCGGCGATGGGCTTCGCGCTGTTTCCCATCTACTGGATGGTGCTGACTTCGGTGCTGCCGACCAGCCTCATGCTGTCGCGCTCGCCCCCGGTGCTGCCCCCACTCTCGGCGATGTCGTGGGACGCCTACGCCACCGTGCTCCTGCGCAAGCCGCTGCTCACCTGGATCGCCAACAGCACGCTCGTGATGCTGGGCACGCTCGCCGTCACGCTCGTGGCGTCCGCGATGGCCGGCTACAGCCTGTCGCGCTACCGCACGGCGGCGCAGCGGGCCATGGGCATGGGCCTGCTGCTGAGCAAGATGCTGCCCGGCGCCCTCGTGGTCATCCCCTTCTTCATCCTGTTCTCCACCGTGGGGCTCATCGAGACGCGCTTCGGCCTGGTGCTCGCCAACAGCGCGGTGGCGGTGCCCTTCGCCACCTGGCTCCTGAAGGGCTTCTTCGACGCCATCCCGCGCGAACTGGAAGAGGCGGCATGGCTGGATGGCGCCAGCGAACTCGGCGCCTTCCGCCACGTCGTGCTGCCGTTGTCCCGGCCGGGGATCGCCGCCTGCGCCGCCTATGTGGCCATCGTGACATGGTCGGACCTCGTCTTCGCGCGAACCCTGATGAGCAAGCCCGAGCACTGGCTCGTCACGGTCGGCCTGCAATCCTTCACGGGCGAATATCTCGTCGAATGGTCGAGCCTGATGGCGGCGGCAACGCTCTCCGTGCTGCCCATGCTGGTGGTGTTCGTGCTGCTGGAGCCTTTCCTCGTGAAGGGCATGACCCAGGGGGCCATGGCCAATTGATGCGGGTGCGACCATTGTCGCTCCTTGTCCGGGCGACCGAAAATGACTAGGTCGAGGGGGCCGGGCGCGGCCCGTGCGAGGAGGTCGCGATGGCCCTGCTGATCGACACTGTTGGATCCGACCCGCGCAAGGCGGGCGACGGCGCGGAGAAGCCGCGCCACCCGGAGAAGGCGCACCGGCCCGACCAGCCGATCGCGCGCAAGCCGGACTGGATCCGCGTGAAGGCGCCGGGCTCGCCCAAATGGGCCGAGACCCACAAGATCGTGCGCGAGAACAAGCTCGTCACCGTCTGCGAGGAGGCCGGCTGCCCCAACATCGGCGAGTGCTGGGAAAAGAAGCACGCCACCTTCATGATCATGGGTGACACCTGCACCCGTGCCTGCGCCTTCTGCAACGTGAAGACCGGGCTTCCCGGCGCGCTCGACGAGAGCGAGCCCGACAACGTCGCCTCGGCGGTGGCCAAGCTCGGCCTCAGTCACGTGGTGATCACCTCGGTCGACCGCGACGACCTCGCCGACGGCGGTGCCGAGCACTTCGCCCGGGTGATCCGCGCCATCCGCCGCGACAGCCCCACGACGACCATCGAGGTCCTGACGCCCGACTTCCTGCGCAAGGACGGGGCCCTGGAGGTCGTGGTCGAGGCGCGGCCCGACGTGTTCAACCACAATCTCGAGACCGTGCCGTCGAAGTACCTGAAGGTGCGGCCGGGCGCGCGCTACTTCCATTCCATCCGCTTGCTGCAGCGGGTGAAGGAGCTCGATCCGACCATCTTCACCAAGTCCGGCATCATGGTGGGCCTGGGCGAGGAGCGGAACGAGGTGCTGCAGCTCATGGACGACCTGCGCTCGGCGGAGGTCGATTTCCTGACGATCGGCCAGTACCTGCAGCCGACCCGCAAGCATCACCCCGTCATGCGCTTCGTGACGCCGGACGAATTCCGCAGCTTCGCCACCATCGCCGCGACCAAGGGCTTCCTGCTGGTATCGTCGTCCCCGCTGACGCGCTCGTCCCACCATGCCGGCGAGGACTTCGCCAAGCTCAAGGCCGCTCGCCTGGCGCGCCAGGGCCGCTGATCGCACGCCGATGCCGAGTTTCCGCTCCACGCGCCGCGTGCGCCACAGCCCGACCGACATGTTCGATCTGGTGGCGGACGTCGAGCGCTATCCCGAGTTCCTGCCGCTGTGCGAAGGCCTGACGATCCGCCGCCGCAGCAACGGCGACGAGGGCGTCGAGGTGCTCGTGGCCGCCATGACGGTCGGCTACAAGGCGATCCAGGAGACCTTCACGAGCCGGGTCACGCTCGACCGGCCGCGCATGAAGATCCTGGTCGAGTATGTCGACGGCCCGTTCCGCCACCTCGAGAACCGCTGGAGCTTCCGTCCCGATCCGCTGGGCTGCGAGGTCGAGTTCTACATCAACTACGAGTTCCGCAGCCGGACGCTGGGCCTGCTGATGGGCGCCATGTTCGAGCGGGCTTTCCGCAAGTTCTCCGAGGCGTTCGAGCAGCGGGCGGACCTCGTCTACGGCACCGGGCGGCGCCCGGCGGTGGCCTCGGCCGAATAGGCGCCAGTCGGCGTTCTCCCGGCCGGCCCCACGCTTAATCGACCGTTCAATCAACGTGTCTAAGTTGCGGATCTTCCACGGGCCGGGGGGATCATGAGCGCCGTCGAGACCACATCGCAGCCAGGCGCCGCTTCGTCGGCGCGGCTCGCCTTCGCCGCGACGCTGTTCGGCTCGGCCCTGCTGCTCTTCGCCGTGCAGCCCATGTTCGCGAAGATGGTTCTCCCGGTGCTGGGCGGAACGCCGGCCGTGTGGTCCGTCGCCATGGTGGTGTTCCAGGCCCTGCTTCTGGCCGGCTATGCCTATGCCCACCTGCTGAGCCGCTACCTGCCGCTCCGGCTGGCTGTCCTGTTCCACGCGGCGCTGCTCGCCTGCGCCATGCTGGCCCTGCCGGTGGCGGTGGCCGCGGGCTGGGGCCGACCGCCGGCGGACGGAGAGGCCCTCTGGCTGGTGGGACTTTTCGTGGTCTCCGTGGGTCTGCCCTTCTTCGCCCTGTCGGCGAACGGGCCCCTGCTGCAGGCCTGGTTCGCCGCGAGCGGGCGCGGCGGCAATCCTTACCTGCTCTACGCGGCGTCCAACCTGGGCTCGTTCGCGGCGCTCATCTCCTATCCGTTCCTCGTCGAGCCGTGGCTTCCGCTGGATGCCCAGAGCCGGTGGTGGAGCGCGGGGTTCATGGGGCTCGCGGCCATGATCCTGTCCTGCGGCGTCATGGCGCTGCGCGGCGCCCCCGGCGGGCCGGCCGAGGCGGGCAACCGCGCCGTGGCGGATGGCGGCACCTGGGGCGAGAGGCTGCGCTGGGTCGCGCTCGCCGCCATTCCGTCCGGCCTGCTCGTCGCCGTCACCGCCCATATCCAGACCGACGTCGCCGCCGTTCCGCTGCTGTGGGTGGTGCCGCTCGCCCTCTTCCTGCTCACCTTCGTCCTCGTCTTCCGCGACGACGCGCTGGTGTCCGAGCGCCTGCTGGGCTGGCTGCAGGCCTGGGGCACGGCGGCCGCGCTGGTCTGGATGAAGTTCGGCGGCTCGGCCCTGTGGGCCACGCTGCCGCTCGCGCTGGGGCTGTTCCTCGTCAACGCCCTCCTCTGCCACGGTGAGCTCTACCGCCGCCGCCCTCCCGTGCGGCGGCTGACGGAGTTCTACCTGTTCATGTCGCTGGGTGGCGTCGTCGGCGGGCTGTTCGCCGGCCTGGCCGCGCCGCGGCTCTTCGACACTATTCTCGAATATCCGCTGCTCCTGGTCGCCGCGATGGCCTGCCGGCCGGGCGCGCTCAGCGGTCCCTGGCGGGCCGCCTGGGAGGAGATCAAGCCCATCGCCGTCATCATCGTGGCGGTGACGGGCAGCGTGATCGTGACGGGGCTCGTGATCGGCGATGCCGTCGCCCCGGAGTTCGTGCTGCTGATCGGGATCCTGCTCGGCATGCTGGGGTGCAGCCGGTCTCCGCGGCGCAGCCTGCTGCTCGGCGTGGCGCTGGCGCTCGTCGCCACCCAGTCCGACAGGCTCGGCAGGGACAAGGGCGAGAGCCGGCGCAGCTTCTTCGGCGTGCACAGGATCGTCGACATCAACGACGGCAAGTTCCGCGTCCTCTACCACGGGACCACCATCCACGGCGCCATCAGGCTCAAGGAGGAGGACGGCCGGCCGGTCGGCGGGCCGCCGGAGCCGACCACCTACTACGCCTCGGGCGGGGCGATCGCCGACAGCCTCGAGGTCGGCAGGGCGCTGCGCGGAGGCCCGTTGCGGGAGGTCGCGGTCGTCGGCCTGGGGGCCGGCAGCCTCGCCTGCCAGCGCCGGCCGGGCGAGAGCCTGACCTATTTCGAGATCGATCCGGAGGTCATCCGCATCGCGCGCGATCCGTCCCGCTTCCGCTTCCTCGACGTGTGCGGCCGCGATGCCCGCATCGTCCAGGGCGATGCGCGGCTCACCTGGGCGGATACGCCCGGGCGCTACGACGTGGCCATCATCGATGCCTTCTCGTCGGACGCGATTCCGACGCACCTGCTGACGCGCGAGGCGCTGGCGATATATGCCGCCAGGATGGCCGAGGGCGGGCTGCTTGCCTTCCACATCTCCAACCGGCATTTCGATCTCTCCAAGCCGCTCGCGCAGCTGGCGCGGGAGATGGGCGCCGACGCCATGGTCCGGCGCGACAAGGCGACCGAGCCCTTCGCGCAGCGCATGCGCGCGCCCTCGGAGGTCGTGCTGATCGGCCGCGGCGAGGCCTTCAAGGCCGCCGCCAAGGCCAGGGACTGGGAGCCGCTGGATCCTGACCTCTCGCGCACGCCCTGGACCGACAACACGGTCAACTTGCTCGAGGTGATGCTCGACCGGATGAAACGCTAGGCCGGCCTCAGCCGGCGGCCTTCTCGACGAGATCGAGGGCATCGCGCAGGGCGGCCTCGCGGATGCCCTGCCGGCCCAGATCGCCATAGCGGCGCTCGAGGTGCAGCGTCGGGTGCCCCGTCCGGGCCGCGGCGAGGTGGACGAGGCCCACCGGCTTCGCGTCGCTGCCGCCGCCGGGGCCGGCGATGCCGGTGAGCGCCACGGTCACGCCGGCGCGCGAGCGGGCGAGGGCGCCCTCGGCCATGGCGCGGGCCACGGGCTCGCTGACGGCGCCGTGGGTGGCGATGAGGGCCGCGGGAACGCCCAGCATCTCCGTCTTCGCTTCGTTCGAATAGGTCACGAAGCCCCGGTCGACCACGTCCGACGAACCCGGGATCGCGGTCAGGGCCGCGGCCACCATGCCGCCGGTGCAGCTCTCGGCCGTCGCCACCATGAGGCCGCGGGCGCGCAGCAGGGCGAGCAGGTCGGCCGTGCGGCGCTCGAAGCTGGCCTCATCCATTTTCGGCCTCCCGCGGCAGTTCGACGGTGGCCAGCGCCTGGGCGACGATGCCCTCGCGCCGGCCGGTGAAGCCCAATTGCTCGGACGTGGTGGCCTTGATCGCGACGCGGTCGGCACCGATTCCGCAGATCCCGGCGATGCGCTCGCGCATGGCGTCGCGGTGCGGACCGATCCGGGGCGCTTCGCAGACGACGGTCACGTCCAGGAGAACCAGCCGGCCCCGGCACGCGCGCAGCCGCTCCACCGCGAAGGCCAGGAAGCGGTCCGACGCCGCCCCTTTCCACTGCGGGTCGGAGGGCGGGAAATGCTGGCCGATGTCGCCATCGGCGATGGCGCCCAGCACCGCGTCCGTGACCGCATGGAGCACGACGTCGGCGTCCGAATGCCCCAGCAGCGCCTTGTCGTGCGGGATGCGGATGCCGCCCAGCGTCACGAAGCTTCCCTGGGTGAAGGCATGCACGTCGAAGCCAGACCCGACACGCGTTTCCATCGCCACTCCATGCTCGATCTCGGCCCGCAGAAAGTCGCGCGGGGTCGTCAGCTTCACGTTGTCCGCATCGCCTTCGACGACCACGATGGAGTGGCCGGCCCACTCCATCACGGCCGCGTCGTCGGTCAGCGTGGTGACCCCGGCGTCGCGGGCCTTGCGGTGCGCGGCCAGCAGGGTGGCGAAGGCGAAGCCCTGCGGGGTCTGGACGGCGCGCAGCATCGTGCGGTCCGGCGTCCCGGCGATGCGCGCAGCGGCATCGACCTGCTTCACGGTGTCGACCACCGCGATGCCAGGAATGGCCGCGCCCGCATCGACGGTGGCGCGCACCACCCGGTCGATCAGCGCCGGCGTGGCGAAGGGGCGCGCCGCGTCGTGCACGAGCACGATGTCCGGCGCGAACGGAGCCAGGGCCTCGAGCCCGGCAAGCACCGACGCCTGGCGGGTGTCGCCGCCCGTGACCGCCGCCGCGAGTCGGGCGCGGCTTTCAGGGGACAGCGCGGCGAGCGCCGTGGCGCAGACCTCGTCGTCGCCGGGGCCGATGACGAGCTGGATATGCTCGGCATGGCCGGCCATCGCGTCGACACTTCGCGCGAGCACCGTGCGGCCGGCCACCGTCGCATACTGCTTGGGCAGCGGTCCGCCGGCCCGCAGACCTCGCCCGGCCGCGACGATGACGGCAGCGATACGGACGGACGGTGAGGAGGAGGACTGGGCCATGCGCCGGTTTGCCCCAATTCGCCGGTGCCGGTCAAACCGGAGCGGCGCGCCGGGTCCACGGCAGAGCTCACGCACCCTGTTGTTGCAGCGCAAAAAATATGATTAGAATGCAGGCAGTCGGACAAGTTGCTGAAAAATTATGCAGAGTTCCCCCAAGGCCGCATTTTCGCTGGGGCCGGTCGCGGTGGCCGGCCGTGTGGTGCTCGCCCCGATGTCGGGCGTCACCGATGCCGGAATGCGGCGGATAGCCAGGCGGTTCGGCGCCTCCCTGGTCGTCTCGGAAATGGTCGCCTCGGACGAGTTCGTGCGCGGCAGCGCCGAATCGGACCTGCGGGCCGCGGGGGAGGGCATTTCCCCCCACGTGGTGCAGCTCGCGGGCTGCGACCCGCACTGGATGGGCGAGGCGGCACGTGTCGCCGAGGCGGCGGGGGCGGACGTCATCGACATCAACATGGGATGCCCGGCCAAGAAGGTCACGGGCGGCTATGCTGGGTCGGCCCTCATGCGCGATCTCGACCATGCCGTGCGCCTGATCGAGGCGACCGTGGCCGCCACCAGCCGCCCCGTGACGGTCAAGATGCGGCTCGGCTGGGACGAAACCTCTCTCAACGCGCCGGACCTGGCGCGGCGCGCCGAACAGGCCGGCGTGGCGCTGGTCACGGTTCACGGGCGCACGCGCTGCCAGTTCTACAAGGGACGGGCCGATTGGGGCGCGATCCGGGCCGTGCGCGACGCCGTGTCGATCCCGGTGGTCGCCAATGGCGACGTCGGGACCCTGGACGATGCCCGTTCGATCCTGGAGGCCAGTGGCGCCGACGCGCTCATGATCGGCCGCAAGGCGCTGGGCCGGCCATGGCTGGTCGGTCAGGTCGCGGCGGGTCTCGAACTGGGCCGCGACTGTCCCGCCCCGTCGCTCGACGACCGGCGCGACGCCGTGCTCGAGCACTACGACTACCTGCTGACCGCCTACGGCACCGCCGTCGGTGTCCGGCACGCCCGCAAGCACCTCGCCGCCTATGCCGAGGACTCGGCGCAGGCCGGCTTCGCCCTGCCGCCCGAGGAGCGACAGCGGCTGGTGACGAGCGAGGATCCCCATGCCGTCAACCGGCTCATCGGCCGGCTCTACGGTGCGTTCGCCTACGACGAGGCCGCCTGACATGCCCCTGACGACCGATCCCCTGGACGTGCTCGACGAAGTCTACGGCGACCTGGCCTCCACGACCCGGCGCGGAGACGCGATCCTCAACCTGCTGCCCTTGCCGGTCCTGCAGGTGGATGGGCGCAACATGATCGTCGACGCCAACGTCGCCGCGGAAGCCTTCTTCCAGATGAGCCGCTCGACCATGCGCCGCAACGGGCTGGCCGATCTCCTGCCGTTCGGGTCTCCGGTCATCTCGCTGGTCGACGAGGCCCGCCGGCGCGGCGGAAGCATGAACGAGTACCGCGTGGACATCGGGACGCCGCGGATCGGCAGCGAGCGGATCGTGGACATCTTCGTGGCGCCGGCCGGGGAGGCCGATCCCCACATCGTGCTTCTGCTGCAAGAACGGACAATTGCCGAAAAAATAGACAGGCAACTGACCCATCGCGGCGCGGCCCGCTCGGTGGGTGCAATGGGATCGATGCTCGCGCACGAGATCAAGAACCCGCTGTCCGGCATTCGCGGCGCTGCGCAATTGCTGGAGTCGAGCGTCAGCGACCAGGACCGCACCCTGACGCGGCTGATCTGCGACGAAACCGATCGGATCGTGAAGCTCGTGGACCGGTTCGAGCATTTCGCAGACGGCCGGCCGGTGGAGCGCGAGCCGGTCAACATCCACGCGGTGCTGGAACACGTCCGGCGCCTGGCCGGCACCGGCTTCGCGCGGCACATCAGGCTGGCGGAGGCCTACGACCCCTCCTTGCCTCCGGTTTATGCAAATCGCGACCAGTTGATCCAGGTGTTCCTCAACCTGGTGAAGAATGCGGCAGAGGCCATCGGGCCGGACGCCCTCGACGGCGAAATCGAGCTGACGACCGCTTTTCGGCCCGGCGTGCGACTTTCCGTCCCTGGAAGCACCGAGCGGGTGAGCCTGCCGCTGGAATTCTGCGTTCGCGACAACGGCCCCGGCGTGCCGTCGGACCTGATCCGGAACCTCTTCGATCCCTTCGTCACCACGAAGGCGTCCGGCAGTGGCCTCGGTCTTGCACTGGTTGCAAAAATAGTAGGCGACCACGGTGGCGTCGTCGAATGCGAGTCCCTGCCACGCAGGACGACTTTCCGGGTGCTCATGCCGATGCACTCGGCTCGCGACGGACGCGCCCCCGACATTGAAAGGTGACTGACGTATGGCGAATGCCACCATTCTCGTTGCGGACGACGATGCTGCCATTCGCACGGTGCTGAACCAGGCCCTGGCGCGTGCAGGCTACGAAGTCCGGTCGACGGGAACCGCCTCGGCGCTGTGGCGCTGGGTGGCCGCTGGCGAGGGCGACCTCGTCGTCACCGACGTGGTGATGCCCGACGAGAACGCCTTCGATGTTCTGCCGCGCATCAAGAAGCTGCGTCCGGACCTGCCCATCATCGTGATGAGCGCCCAGAACACGTTCATGACCGCCATCAAGGCGTCCGAGCGCGGCGCCTACGAGTATCTGCCCAAGCCCTTCGACCTGAAGGAACTCGTGGCGATCGTGGCGCGCGCGCTGTCGCGGCCCAAGAGCGTGGCGTCGCCCGCCGAGCCCGAGCAGCCCGAGGACATCCCGCTGGTCGGCCGCTCGCCGGCCATGCAGGAAATCTACCGGGCTCTCGCCCGCCTGATGCAGACCGATCTCACGGTCATGATCACGGGCGAGTCCGGCACCGGCAAGGAACTCGTCGCGCGCGCGCTCCACGACTACGGCAAGCGGCGCAAGGGCCCCTTCGTCGCGGTCAACATGGCCGCCATTCCGCGCGACCTCATCGAGAGCGAGCTCTTCGGCCACGAGAAGGGCGCCTTCACCGGGGCCCTGCAGCGCGCCTCGGGGCGCTTCGAGCAGGCCGAGGGGGGAACGCTGTTCCTCGACGAGATCGGCGACATGCCGATGGAGGCGCAGACCCGCCTCCTGCGCGTCCTGCAGCAGGGCGAATACACGACCGTGGGTGGTCGCACGCCGATCAAGACCAACGTCCGCATCGTCGCCGCGACCAACAAGGACCTGCGCATCTCGATCCAGCAGGGCCTCTTCCGCGAGGACCTGTTCTTCCGCCTCAACGTCGTGCCGCTGCGGCTGCCGCCGCTGCGCGAGCGCTCGGAGGACGTGCCCGACCTGGTGCGGCACTTCTTCGCGCTGGTCGAAAAGGAAGGCCTGCCGCGCAAGCAGATCGACAACGACGCGCTCGAGCGGCTGAAGCGCTATCGCTGGCCGGGCAACGTGCGCGAGCTGGAGAACCTGGTGCGCCGGCTGGCCGCCCTCTATCCCCAGGAAACGATCACCGAGCCCCTCATCGAAGCCGAACTCGCCGAGCCGGCCATGCCCTCGGTGCCCGGGTCCCGCAACGACGGGCGCCCGTCGGACGAGACGCTGGCGGGCTCGGTCGAGCGCCACCTGACCGAGTATTTCGGCCAGTTCAAGGGCGACCTGCCGCCCCCCGGCCTCTATCACCGCATCCTGCGCGACGTGGAGGAGCCGCTGATCGGGGCCGCCCTGGCGGCGACCCGTGGCAACCAGATCAAGGCGGCCGAACTCCTGGGCCTCAATCGCAACACCTTGCGCAAGAAGATCCGCGACCTCGACATCCAGGTGATCCGCACCGGTCGCTGATTGATACCGGAAAGCGAACCCGCCGGGGTTTGCCCGGGCGGGCAGGTGTGGCATTGTTGCATCGTTTGATCCGGCGAACCGGGTCTTCCAATGCAACAGTGTTGCGCGGGCGCACCGTGTCGCCCCGCTCCCGGAGGGACTGACCCTGCCGATGTCTCAGGGCGCCACCGTTGTCCTGCCCGATCTCGTGGATGCTCAGCCGCGCGGGGCTTCGCGTGCCTGGGGCTATGTCGGGGGCATCACCGTCGCCCTGGCGCTGGTCTCGGCGTTGGCGACGTTCCTCGGCCTTGCCGACATGCTGCCCATCGCGCCGACGACGCAGAACGTCACGGTGCTCTTCCTGATCAACGCGATCCTGATCGTGCTGATGGTCTGGCTCGTGGCGCGCGAGGGGTGGGTGCTGCTGCGCGCCCGGCGCGCCGGCATCGCCGCGGCGGGCCTGCACGTTCGCGTCGTGGGCCGCTTCGCCTTCCTTGCCGTGCTGCCGGCCATCCTGGTCGCCGGCGTGGGCTGGATGATGCTCGAGATCGGCCGGCAGACGGACATTCAGTTCAACGGGTACATCCGCAACCTGCTGACGATGTCCAACAACGTGGCCAAGTCGTACAGCGAGCTGCAGTGCCGCGCGATCGGCCGCGAGATCAGCCTGATGGCGGCGGACGTGGGACGCGCCCGCGCCGCCCTGCTTCAGAACAACCGGGACTTCTTCCAGGACTTCATGCGCTCGCGCGCGATGTTCCTCGGCTTTCCGGTCGCGTTCCTGATCAAGAGCGACATGACGATTCTCGAACGGATCGAGATCAAGCCGATTTCCGGCCTCCAGATGCCCTCGGTCGAGGACGTGCGCGCCGCCGCCGACGCGGAGGCGCTGTGCATCCAGCCGGAGCAGGGGACGACGTTCCGCGCCATCATCAAGGTGGCGGGCTTCGACGACACGTTCCTGTTCGTCGCGCGCCAGATCGACCCGAGCACGCTCGAATTCCCGCAGCAGACCGAACAGGCCGTGCAGGTCTACGAGACGCTGTCACAGCGCAAGTTCTACGTGCAGGTCGCCTTCGCCAGCATGTACGCGCTGATCACGCTGATCCTGCTGCTGTCGGCCATCTGGCTGGGGCTGGCCTTCGCCAACCGCCTCGTCACGCCGATCCGGAGGTTGATCTACGCCACCGACCAGGTGGCCTCGGGCAACTTCTACGTCCAGGTTCCGTCGGAGCGGCAGGAGGGGGACCTCGGCCACCTCGCCGACACCTTCAACAAGATGACCTCCGAGCTGCGCCAGCAGCACGACCGGCTGACCGCGGCCCGCGATCTCATCGACCGCCGCCGCCGCTTCACCGAGGCGGTGCTCTCGGGCGTGTCGGCGGGCGTCATCTCCATCGACACGAAGGGGCGCATCACCGTTCTCAACCCCTCCGCCGAGCGGCTGCTGCACGGCTCGCGTGACCGCTGGCTCGGACGTCCGCTGCAGGAGGCCATTCCGGAGCTGGCCGACATCATCGGCGAGGCCACGGGCGACCGGCCGCGGGCGAGCCAGGGGCACGTGTCGATCAGCCGCGGCGGCCAGGACCGCACGCTGACGGTGCGGGTCACCACGGAGCAGGGCTCCGACGGCGAGTACGGCGCGATCATCACGCTGGACGACATCACGGACCTGGTCTCGGCGCAGCGCACCGCCGCCTGGGCCGACGTGGCGCGGCGCATCGCCCACGAAATCAAGAACCCGCTGACGCCGATCCAGCTGTCGGCGGAGCGCATCCGCCGCAAGTACGGCAAGGTCATCACGGTCGACCGCGACGTCTTCGACCAGTGCACGGACACGATCGTGCGGCAGGTGGACGACATCAAGCGCATGGTGGACGAGTTCTCGTCCTTCGCCCGGATGCCCAAGCCCCAGCCCGACGACGAGGATCTGGCCGGCGTCGTGCGCCAGGTGCTGTTCCTGATGCGGGTCGGCAACCCCGAGATCACCTTCGTCGACACGCTGCCGGACGACAAGCTGGTGGCGCGCTTCGACCGCCGGCTCTTGTCGCAGGCGGTGACGAACATCGTGAAGAACGCCACCGAAGCGGTTGGCGCCGTGCCCGAATCCGAGCGGGGCCCGGGGCGCGTGTCCGTGTCCGTCCGGCGCGAAGGCGCCATGGCGGTCGTGGACGTGGCCGACAACGGCAAGGGTTTCCCCACCGAGCACCGGCAACGGCTGCTCGAGCCCTACATGACCACGCGCGAGGGAGGGACAGGTCTTGGTCTCGCCATCGTCGGCAAGATCATGGAGGAACACGGTGGGGGAATCGAACTGCTCGACAATCCCGACGCGCCCCGCGGCGCGCTGGTTCGCCTCTGGCTTCCGCTGGCGCCCGCGCCGGCAGGCCAGCCGGCGGGCGGCGCCGTCGTGGAAGCGACGGCCTGAGGCCGCCGGCGTGACAGCGAGACCCGAACGGAGAAGAGCACAATGAGTGCCGACATCCTGATCGTCGACGACGAGGCCGACATCCGTGAACTCGTCGCCGGGATTCTGGACGACGAGGGCCACCGCTGCCGCGTCGCTGCCAATTCCGACGAAGCGCTGGGCGCCATCGAGGCCCGCAGGCCGCAGCTCGTGTTCCTGGACATCTGGATCCAGGGCAGCCGGCTGGACGGGCTGCAGCTCCTGGACATCATCAAGGAACAGCACCCCGACCTGCCGGTGGTGATGATCTCCGGCCATGGCAACGTCGAGACCGCGGTCAGCGCCATCAAGCGGGGCGCCTACGACTTCATCGAGAAGCCGTTCAAGGCGGACCGCCTCGTGCTCGTCGCCGAGCGGGCGCTCGAGGCGTCCCGGCTGAAGCGCGAGGTGAAGGAGCTTCGGGTCAAGTCGCAGCAGGCGAGCCGGATCGTCGGGCATTCGCAGGCGGCCAACCAGCTGCGCCAGACCATCGAGCGCGTGGCCGCGACCAATGCCCGCGTGATGATCGCCGGCGCGCCGGGCTCGGGCAAGGAGCTCGCCGCGCGCACCATCCATTCGCTGTCGAACCGGGCCAACGGGCCCTTCGTCGCCATCAACGCGGCCACGATCACGCCGGAGACGATGGAGATCGAGCTCTTCGGCGTCGAGGGCGGGGAAGGGCGCACCCGCAAGGTCGGCGCGCTCGAGGAGGCCCATGGCGGGACGCTCTACCTCGACGAGGTGGCCGACATGCCGCGCGAGACGCAGGGCAAGATCCTGCGCGTCCTTGTCGAGCAGAACTTCCAGCGCGTCGGCGGCACCATGCGCGTGCACGTCGACGTGCGGGTCATCTCGTCGACCGCGCGCGACCTCCCGGGCGAGATCGCGGCCGGGCGGTTCCGCGAGGACCTCCTGCACCGCCTGAGCGTGGTGCCGATCAGGCTTCCCAGCCTGGCCGAGCGGCGCGAGGACATCCCCGAGCTCATCTCCTACTTCATGGACCAGATCTCCGCCTCGACGGGCCTGCCCAAGCGCACCATCGCGGCCGATGCGTTGGCCGTGCTGCAGTCGCACGATTGGCCGGGCAACATCCGCCAGCTGCGCAACAACATCGAGCGCCTGCTCATCCTGGCGGAGGGCGATCCCCAGTCGGAGATCACGGCCGACCTGCTGCCCTCCGAGGTCGGTTCGCTCGTGCCTTCGACGCCCAACGGTGCCGGCGGCGAGCGGCTGATGTCGCTGGCGCTGCGGGAAGCCCGCGAGATCTTCGAGCGCGAGTACCTCACCGCGCAGATCAACCGGTTCGGCGGCAACATCTCGCGAACGGCCGAGTTCATCGGCATGGAGCGCTCGGCCTTGCACCGGAAACTGAAATCGCTCGGCATCGGCTGAGAACGTCGCCCGGTCTGCCTTCCTCTCCAGGATCCTCCGAAATGTCGCGCATTGCCTATGTCAACGGCCGCTACGTCCCGCACCGCGACGCGATGGTGCACATCGAGGACCGCGGCTACCAGTACGCCGACGCGGTCTACGAGGTCTGCGAGGTGTCGCAAGGGCGCCTCGTGGACAGCACGCGACACTTCGACCGGCTCGAACGCTCGCTGAACGAGCTGCGCATCCGCCAGCCCATGAGCCGCGGCGCGCTGATGACCGTTGTGCTCCAGACGGTGGCGCGCAACCGCGTGCGCAACGGGATCGTCTACGTCCAGGTGTCGCGCGGGGTGGCGCCGCGCGATCACTTCCTGCCGCCGCCGACGCTGCCGCCCGCGGTCGTCGTCACCGCGCGGGCCGTCGACAAGGCTGCGGGCGAGCGTTCGGCCCGCAAGGGCATCGGCGTGATCACCGTGCCCGACAACCGCTGGGGACGGCCCGACATCAAGTCCGTGCAGCTCCTGCCCAACACCCTGGCCAAGCAGGCGGCCCGGGAGGCCGGGGCCAGCGAGGCCTGGTTCGTCGACGCCACGGGCAACGTGACCGAAGGAGGATCGAGCAATGCCTGGATCGTCACGCATGACGGGCGTCTGGTGACGCGTCAGGCCGATCGCTCGATCCTGCGCGGCGTCACCCGCACGGGCGTGCTGGACCTCGTCAAGCGCCGCAACCTGACGATCGAGGAGCGTGCCTTCTCGGTGGAGGAGGCGCGCGGAGCGGCGGAGGCGTTCATCACCTCGGCCACCAATCCGGTGACGCCGGTGGTGCGCATCGACGGCCATCCGGTCGGCGATGGCACGCCGGGACCGGTGTCGCTCGCGCTGCGTGCGGCATTCCATGAGGTGACAGAAATGTCACGTCCCGCTATTCATGGAATAAAGTAGGATGAGCCGTCGGGGAAAGGCCTAGGCGTTCCCGGCGCGGCGGTTATCCTGACGCCGACACTTATCGTTTGTCATGTCCGCAGCGGCGGAGCGGGGCTGATCAAGGAGCCGGGCGATCCCACACCGTCCGGGTCCGTCAACAATGGGGTAGGGGCAAGAACCATGGCTGCGGAACGCAACCAGAATCTCCAGGACACGTTCCTGAACCACGTACGCAAGAACAAGATTCCGTTGACGATCTTTTTGGTCAACGGCGTCAAGCTTCAGGGCGTGGTGACTTGGTTCGACAATTTCTGCGTTCTCTTGCGCAGGGACGGGCATTCGCAGCTCGTCTACAAGCACGCCATCTCGACCATCATGCCGGGCCATCCGGTGTCGTTGTTCGAGCCCGGCGAAGAGGGCGCCATCGGCTCCGGCAAGGATTGATTTGACTGGTCCGCGCGTTCCCCGCGACCCGCCCAAGAAGCGGGTCGTCGATCCCGAGAAGGCCATCGCGTCGGGTACGCGCACGCTGGTGATCGGTCCCTATGCCACGGGGCGCCGGGCGGCGTTCCTGGCCGCGTCCGACGACGAGGCCGGTCATCACGTCAACCTGCGTGTGCCGGAGGCGCGGCTGGAAGAGGCCGTCGGCCTCTCCGCTGCCATCGACCTCGACGTGGTCCAAGCCTCCATCGCCAACGTGGCTTCCCCGCGCCCGGCCACCTACCTGGGCAAGGGCAAGGTCGAGGAGATCGGCGGTCTCATCAAGACCGACACGATCGACCTCGTGATGATGGACTGCGCGCTGAGCCCTGTGCAGCAGCGCAACCTCGAAAAGGCCTGGGGCGCCAAGGTCATCGACCGGACCGGCCTGATCCTGGAAATCTTCGGGCGGCGTGCCCGGACGCGCGAAGGCGCGCTGCAGGTCGAGCTGGCCCATCTGGCCTACCAGAAGAGCCGTCTCGTGCGGTCGTGGACCCATCTGGAGCGCCAGCGTGGCGGCTTCGGCTTCCTCGGCGGCCCCGGCGAGACGCAGATCGAGGCCGACCGGCGGCTCATCCAGGAGCGCATGGTGCGCATCGAGCGTGAGCTCGAGAACGTCAAGCGCACCCGCTCGCTGCACCGCGAGAGCCGGCGCAAGGTGCCGTATCCGGTCGTGGCCCTCGTCGGCTACACGAATGCCGGAAAGTCGACCCTGTTCAATCGCCTCACGGCCGCCGACGTCTTCGCCGAGAACCTGCTGTTCGCGACGCTCGATCCCACCGCCCGCGTGGTGAAGCTGCCGCACGGCGCTCCGGTGATCCTGTCCGACACGGTGGGCTTCATCTCCGACCTGCCGACGATGCTCGTCGCGGCCTTCCGGGCCACGCTCGAGGACGTCATCGCCGCCGACGTCATCCTGCACGTGCGCGACGTGTCGCATGGCGACACCGAGGCCCAGTCGGCCGACGTGGTGGCGATCCTGCGCGACCTCGGCATCCCAACCGACAGCCACGAGCGCGTGGTGGAGGTCTGGAACAAGGCCGACCAGCTCGACGAGCCCGAGCGCAATCGCCTCATGGCGCTTGCGTCGCACAGGCCGGCGGGCGAGCGCCCGGTCCTCGTGTCGGCCCTGACGGGCGACGGGATCGACGTGCTCAAGCGGGCCATCGAGGATCGCCTGGCGTCCGAGCGGCCCGTCTACCACCTCTCGATCGCGCCGGAGGACGGCGCCGGGCTCAACTGGGTCTACGAGGAAGCCGAGGTGCTCGACCGGCGCGAGGACGAGGAAGGCCGGACCCAGCTCGCCGTGCGTGTCGCGCCCGAGAAGGAGCCGCGGCTGCTCAGGCGTTTCCCGGCCGCGCGGAAGATGCGCTGAGAGGGTCTATCTCAGGACGCACCATCCCGCCGTGCGCTCACCGCGCCTTGGTCTTCGCCTCCACCCACAGCGCTTCCATCTCGTCCAGCGTCGCCTGCGCCGCGGTGCGGCCCTGGTGTCCGAGCTGCTGCTCGATGTAGGCGAAGCGGCGGGTGAACTTCTCGTTGGTGCCGCGCAGCGCCGCCTCGGGGTCCACGTCCAGGTGGCGGGCGAGGTTGGCGAGGGCGAAGAAGAGGTCTCCCACTTCGTCGGCGACCGCCGCCTTGTCGCCTTCGGCCAGCGCCGCGTCCACCTCGCCGATCTCCTCGCGGATCTTGTCCAGCACCAGCCGGGCGTCGTTCCAGTCGAAGCCGACCTTGGAAGCCTTCTCCTGGAGCTTCACCGCGCGGGTGAGCGCCGGCAGGCCGACCGGCACGCCGGCGAGTGCTCCGGTGGTGCCGGCCTCGGGGGGCAGCCCGGCAGCCTCGCGCTGCGCCCGGCGCTCCGCCTTCTCCTGCGCCTTGATCTCTCCCCACAGCGCCTTCACCTCGGCCGGCGGCAGGTCCCGGGCATTGCCGAAGACGTGCGGATGGCGGCGGATCAGCTTGCGGGTGATGGCCTCGACGACGTCGGGAAAGGCGAAGCGGCCTTCCTCCTCGGCCATGCGCGCGTGGAAGACCACCTGCAGGAGGAGGTCGCCCAGTTCGTCGCGCAGGTCCGACAGGTCGCCGCGAGCGATGGCGTCGGCGACCTCGTAGGCCTCCTCGATCGTGTAGGGGGCGATCGAGGCGTAGTCCTGCACGAGGTCCCAGGGACAGCCGGTCCCCGGTGTCCGCAGCGCGGCCATGATGGCGATCAGCGCCGCGATGTCTCGCGACGGGGCAGGCGGGGACGAGGCATTGTCGGTCACGCGGCGACTCTCCGTCAGGAGCGCCCGACGCTAGAGCATGCGGCGAGAACGTGGAATCCGGCTTTTCGCGGGACGGACGCAAGCGGGGGACAGGGCGGGCTCCGGCCTCCTGGGGTCAGACGCCCGCGCCGCCGTCCTCGTCCACGCAGGAGAGGCCCAGGGCACCCAGGCCTTCGTCGAGGAGGTCGGGCAGGTCGGGGATGCCGAGCAGGTAGTCGGCCGTACGGCCCGTGTTGCGCTCCTGCGCCGCGGCGAAGGCCTCGGCAAAGTCCTCGCCCTCGAAATCGCCGCGCCCGATCCACACCAGCGCGATCAGCGTCGCCTGCTCGTCGACGTTGAGGCCGGCGATGAACGAGCGGATCTCGCCTTCGGTCGGATCGTCCGCCGTGGGCTCGAGCACGTCGATCTGGTTGTCGTCGGTGGGATTGGAGCCGGACGCGGGATCGGTGACGCCTTCCTTCACGTCGAACCGCCGCGCCTGGCGGATGAGGGAGCAGATCTTGTCGAGCGCCATGTCCATTGCCGTGTCTCTCCGTGTGGTTCCGGTGTCTTGAGGCGAACGCCGGCCCGTACCGCCCCGTTCCGTGGAACACCGTGGGCCATGCCGGCATTGGCGCTGTGACCCCCGCCAGCCGAGGAGGCCGCCATGCCTGCCGACGACACCCCCAATCGCAGCAATCCCGAGCGCCTGCGGGCGGCGATCGACCAGGGACGGACCGCCGACAAGGTGGACTTCCCCGATCCGGCCGCGGCGCCGCTCGGCACCGACGACGAGGCGGCTGGCCGGCCGCCCAGCGCGCGCGAGGTCGATCTGGCGCTCGCTCACGAGACCGCCCCCGAGATCGCCTCGGCTGCGGCTTCGCGGCGCCCCGACCTGGCCGGCCGGCGCAGCGCTCCCTGGCTCATGGCGCTCGTCGTCGTCGGCCTGGTGCTGATCGGCGCCACGGGGCTCTTCGTGCTGCGCTGAGCCCGCGCACAGCAGAAAGGGGCCCCGAGGGACCCCTTTCCACCCGTGTCCTTGCGGACGTAGGGCTTACGGCTTGGTGCCGGTCGGGACCGGGTTCTGCGTGCCGCTGGCGTTCTTGGCGTCCGTCCGGTCCGTGTAGTGGAACGACGGCGCGTTCTGCAGATCCTGCTTGGTCATGCGCAGGACGCCGTGGTCCGGGTAGGCCCGCATGTCGGAGCCGGAGGCGACCGTCGTGCCGGTTACGTCGGTGCTGTTGGCCGGACGGCCGGCAGCGTTGTTGGCGGCCGTGTTGTTGGTTCCCATCGTGCCGTTGTTGCTGGCCGACGGGGCATTGTTGGTGCCCATCGCGCCGTTGGACGCGGTGCGGGCCTTGTTGTCGGTCGTCATCCATTCGACCGTCTTGAACGGGATGGCCACGTCCTTCTCGCCGATGCCGAGGAAGCCGCCGACGCCGATGACCACGGCGTTGATGTTGCCCTGGTTGTCGAGGATGATGTCGTTGACATCACCGATCTTTTCGTTGTTCGCGCCGTAGATGTCGACGCCCACGAACTTCGAGGCGCGCCACTGGTTGGCCGACATCACCGTGTAGAACTGCGTCGAGCCGGCGGCGGCATTGCTGCTCATCGTGGCGCTGTTGTTCATGGTCCCCGAGGTGGATGGGGCCATGGTCGAGGGGGCTACGGTCGAGGGGGCCGCGGCAGGCGCCTGGGTCGACGGTGCCGGGCTGGTCTGGGCCATCGCGGTCGTCGCCAGAAGGGCGCTGGCGAGCGTGCAGGCAACGAGATTCAGTTTCAGCATGTCATTCTCCCATTTGAAAAAGAGGCGCAGCGTGCGCGTGCCTTTCAACTTGTCTGGGGCGGTTTGGTTCGCGCTTCTTTCACGACCACTTGCGGGAAAACGAGCGTTGGTGCAGGGCTGTGCGGCGTCGGGCGCGGGCCACGAGGCCGGCGACATCGCCTAGACTGACAAGGTCAACGACAGAACTCCGCAAACTGGGAGACGGAGCCATGAAGACGGGACTGGCCGGAAAGCGCGCGCTCGTATTGGGCGCCAGCAAGGGCTTGGGGTTCGGGATCGCGCAGGGTCTCGCGGCCGAGGGGGCCACGGTGACCATCGCCAGCCGGACGCTGGAGAGCGCCCAGGCGGCGGCCGAGCGCATCGGCGGGAAGGCCCGCGGGCTCGCCTGCGACACGGGCAACCTGCCCCAGGTCGACGCCCTCTACGCCGACGCCGTTTCGGCGATGGGCGGCATCGACATCCTGGTCCTCAACAGCGGCGGGCCGCCTCCCGGGCTGGCGCAGAAGATCGCTCCGGCCCAGTGGCGCGCCTCCTTCGAGGCGATGTTCGTGGGGCTGGTGCGGATCGCCGATCTCGCGCTGCCCGACATGATGGAGCGCAAGTTCGGGCGCATCCTCTCCGTCATCTCGTCCGGCGTGATCGAGCCCATTCCGAACCTCGCGATCTCCAACGCGATCCGCCCCGCGCTCGTGGGCTGGGGCAAGACGCTGGCCAGCGAAGTGGCGGGCTCCGGCGTGACGGTCAACGCGATCGCGCCCGGCCGCATCGCGACCGATCGGCTCCAGCAGCTCGACGAAGCCAATGCGAAGCGCCAGGGCAAGGACATCGACGACATCCGTGCCACGGCCAAGAGCCGCATTCCCGCCGGTCGCTACGGTACGGTCGAGGAGTTTGCCGCCATGGCGGTGTTCCTCGCCAGCGACGCGGCATCCTTCGTGACGGGATCCGTGGTGCGCGTCGACGGCGGACAGATCGCTTCGTCGCTCTGAGCCGCCGCCCCGAACAAGAGCGCGCGCCGGGCCCCCCCCCGCG
>NZ_CAMFHB010000057.1 GCF_945952055.1 uncultured Alsobacter sp. | reverse complement strand
CGCTGGGCGTTGCCGTCGGGCATGTTCTCGACGAGACCGATCGCGCCGATGGCGTTCACCTTCGCCTTGCGGGCGGCCAGAGCGTGCATGAGGCCGACCACGCAGGCGGCGCCGGCCATGTCGCCCTTCATGTCCTCCATGCCCTGGGCCGGCTTGATCGAGATGCCGCCGGTGTCGAAGCAGACGCCCTTGCCGACGAAGGCCACGGGCTTGGCCTTCGACTTCGGCGCGCCGTTCCAGCGCATCACGACCACCCGGCTCTCGCGGATCGATCCCTGCCCCACCCCGAGCAGGGCCCGCATGCCGATCTTCTCGAGCTTCTTGCGGTCGAGCACCTCGACCTCGACGCCCAGCTTGGTCAGGGCCTCGGCCCGGCGGGCGAACTCCTCCGGGTAGAGGACGTTCGGCGGCTCGTTCACGAGGTCGCGAGCGAGCACGACGCCGTCGGCGACGGCGTTGCGCGACTTCGCCTGGCGGCGGGCGCCGGCGGCATCGGCCAGGGCCAAGGTCACCGTGGTCGGCGCGTCGGACTCGGCGCCGTCGCGCTTGCGGGTCTTGTAGCGGTCGAACTTGTAGGCCCGCAGCTGGAGGCCGAGTGCCATGTCGGCGGCGGCGTCGCCGTCGGCGCGCCACCCTTCAGGGCCTTCGAGATGGACGGTCGCCGCCTTGCCCGAGCCCAGCGCTCCGGCCACTTGGCCGCCGAGGTTCACGTAGTTCGTCTCGGCCCGGTCCTTGGGGGCCCCGAGCCCGATGACCACGAGACGGTCGGCCGCGAGCCCGGCGGGCGCCAGCAGCGTCAGCGACGAGCCTGCCTTGCCTTTGAAGCCCTCGGCCGCGGCGGCGCGGCCCACCGTCGCGTCCAGCGACGCGCCCGCCAGGGCCAGGAAGCCCTTCGGCAAGGCGAGGTCGTCCCCCACGAAGGTCACCAGGGTGCCGGACGGCGGCAGCGCGGGCGCGGCAAAGCTGACCTTCATGCGGTTCGTCATCGCGGTCTCCTGACGAGAGGCCCCGGGGCGGGCCTGGGCAAGGTGGGGCGTCACGGTTTGTTCGGGACGTCCACGGTAAATAATCCGGAGTGCGCCCGAATGCCAGCGCAGCCACGGGTTCGCCGCGATCGCACGCCACAAGCACCGCGCCGCGCGTCTTGGGAAGGACCGCGGCGCGGCGTGGATCGTGGCACGGGGGCTGCACAGCGCGGCAATCGTGCTTGGACAAGGCCCGCCGGCCTTGTCCGCGCCGGGAGCATTGGGTAGGGCTGGCCTCGGCCGGCAGGATCGTGATGAGCATACTGGACCGCTACATCTTCAAGACGGCCGGCACGGCGTTCGTCGGGACGCTGCTTTCGCTGACGGCCGTCATCTGGATCACGCAGGCCCTGCGCGAGTTCGACCTGCTCACGGCCAAGAAGCAGACGATCCTCGTGTTCCTCACGGTGACCGGCCTTTCGATCCCCGCCCTGATCACGATCATCGCGCCCGTGTCCCTGTTCATCGCGGTGCTCTATGCGCTGAACAAGCTGAACGGCGACTCGGAGCTCATCGTGATGAGCGCCGCCGGCCTGCCCCCGGGGCGGCTGATGCGGCCGTTTCTGGCGCTGGCGCTCCTCGTCTCGGCGCTCGTCGCATTCATGACCTTGTGGGCGATGCCCTCCAGCTTCCGCGACATGCGCGACCTGGTCACCAAGATCCGCGCCGACTTCGTGAGCAACATCGTCCGCGAGGGGCAATTCACCAATCTGGACGCCGGCATCACCTTCCACTATCGGGAACGGTCCGGCGAGAGCCTGCTCGGCATCTTCATGCAGGACCGGCGCGATGCCGAGAAGACGAGCACCTACATCGCCGAGCGCGGGCGCACGATCGAGAACAATGGCGTCCCCTACCTCGTGCTCGAACAAGGCAGCATCCAGCGCGAACAGCGCGGGTCGGCGGATGCCGCCATCGTCGTGTTCGAGCGCTATGCGATCGACCTGAGCCAGTTCGGCAACGACAACGACATCGTCGTCTACAAGCCGCGCGAGCGCGGAACCCCCGAACTCCTCGACCTCAACAAGGCGGACCCCTACGTCCAGATGCAGCGGGGCCGGTTCCGGGCCGAGCTGCACGACCGATTCTCCGCTCCTCTCTATCCGCTGGCCTTCATGGCCATCGCCTTGGCGGCGCTGGGCACGGCGCGGACCACCCGCCAGGGTCGCGGCATGGCGATCGGCGCGGCGATCATCGTCATGGTGCTGCTGCGCATCGCCGGCTTTGCCGTCTCGAGCCTCGTCGTGCGCTCGGGCAACGCGATCGTGCTCGCCTATCTGGTGCCGATCGTCGGGCTCGTCGGCGGCCTCGTCGTCATCTTCAAGGGCATGCTGGTGCGGCGCGGCCGCGGACCCACGCCTGTCCTGCGCCCGGCCCTGCAGGCGTGAGCGGGCGATGATCGGACGCACCCTCGGCCTCTACCTGGCGGGACGCTTCATACGCTCGATCCTGGGCGTGTTCCTGACCGTCTTCGTCCTGATCTACACGCTGGATTTCGTGGAGCTGGTGCGCCGCACCGGCGACGTGGCCGACGTGCCCGCCATCATCCTGGCCCAGCTGTCGCTGTTTCGCACGCCTTCGATCGCCGAACAGATCCTGCCGTTCGCCATCCTGTTCGGCGCCATGACGGCCCTGCTCAACCTGTCGCGCAAGCTCGAACTCGTCGTGGCGCGCGCCGCCGGCGTCTCGGTGTGGCAGTTCATGTTTCCGCCGGCCATGGTCGCCATCGCCTTCGGCGTGTTCGCCGTGACGGTCTACAACCCGGTGGCGGCGCGCCTGAAGGACATGGCCTCGACGATCGAGACCGCGCGCCTGGGCAACAAGTCCAAGAATTCCGGCGACAAGCTCTTCTGGGTGCGCCAGCGCAGCATCGACGGCCAGGCCATCATCCGGGCCGAGCGGTCCACGCAGTCGGGCGCGGTGCTGGGCCAGGTGACGTTCTTCGAGTTCGACAAGGAAGGGCGATTCCTGGACCGGATCGAAGCGGCCTCGGCGACCCTGCGGGACGGCTACTGGGAGCTGACCTACGCCCGCATGACCATGCCGGAGCAGGAGCCGCAGACCTTCGAGGCCTACGCGGTCGCGACGAATCTGACGGTCGACCAGGTGCGCCAGAGTTTCTCCTCGCCCGAAAGCGTGCCATTCTGGGAACTGCCCGACCTCGTCGACAGGACCGAACGCGCCGGGCTCGACGCCACCCGCTATCGCCTGCAATTTCAGTCGCTTTTGGCGAGTCCAGTGCTTTTTGTCGCGATGGTTCTCGTGGCCGCTTCTGTTTCCTTAAGATTTTTCCGATTTGGTGGTGTGGCCAAAATGGTTCTCGGTGGAGTTGCCGCGGGTTTCGTACTTTACGTGGCCACGCAACTGATTGAGGATCTGGGTTCGGCAGGAATCCTGTCGACGGTCGTCGCGGCCTGGTCGCCGGCGGTCGTTGGCAGTTTGCTCGGAACGCTCGCTCTGCTGTATCAGGAGGACGGGTGATGACGGGCCGTGCGTACTTCGGCCGTTGTGGTTCGGGCATGGTGTTCAGACGTATCAATCCGATTCTCCTTGTCGCCGCAGCGGGTCTGACGGCGAGCGCTGGAGTCATGGCTGTTGCCCATGCCCAGACCATGTCGGATCGCCTGAACAAGCAGGCGCAGAAGGGCGACAAGGCCAAGGATCGGCTCGTCGTCGAATCGCAGCAGCTCGTGTTCGACAAGGACAAGAACACGGTCTCGGCCGTGGGCAACGCGCAGCTCTACTACCAGGGCCGCGTGCTGGAGGCCGACAAGGTCATCTATGACCGCAACACCAACCGGGTCTTCGCCAGCGGCAACGCCAAGCTGACGGAAGAGAACGGCCAGATCGCCTATGGCGATCGCTTCGAGCTCACCGGCGACTTCAAGGACGGCTTCATCGACAGCCTGAGGGTCGAGACCACCGACCGGACGCGCCTGTCCGCGCCGCGGGCCGAACGCACCGACGGCGAGACGACGGTTTTCGAACGCGGCACCTACACCGCCTGCGACGCGTGCAAGGACGATCCGTCCAAGCCGCCGCTGTGGCAGGTGCGCGCCAAGCGGATCATCCACAAGAACGAAGAGCGGACGATCTACTACGAGGACGCGACGCTCGAGTTCTGGGGCGTGCCGCTGGCCTACATCCCCTATTTCTCGGCGCCCGACTCGACGGTGAAGCGCAAGTCCGGCTTCCTGCCGCCGCACTTCGTCATCAGCACCACGCTGGGCTACGGCGCGTCGATTCCCTATTTCTGGGCGATCGCGCCGAACTACGACCTTACGGTCACGCCGACCTTCATGACCCGGCAGGGCGTCCTCGGCCAGGCCGAATGGCGCCATCGGCTGATGAACGGCAGCTACAACATCAAGGCCAGCGGCATCTTCCAGCAGGACAAGAGCGCCTTCTCGAACCCGCCCTTCGGCGCCTCCAACAAGGACTTCCGCGGGTCGGTCGAGAGCCAGGGCAAGTTCCTGATCAACGACAAGTGGCAGTGGGGCTGGGACGTCACGGCGGCCACGGACAAGTGGTTCTTCCAGAACTACCGCTACCGCACGGCCTATGACGACGTGTTCACGATCACGGGCTTCAAGGAGCAGATCTCGACCGCCTATCTGACGGGCAAGGGCGAGCGCAGCTACTTCGACGCGCGCGGCTACTATTTCCGCGGCCTGTCCTACGCGGACTGGCAGAAGCGCCAGCCCGTCGTCGCGCCGGTCGTCGACTACGACCGCCGGTTCGTGGGCCTCGGCGGATTCGGCGGCGAGCTGACGCTGAACGCGAACCTCACGAGCATCACCCGGGCCGAGACCGACTACCAGAGCCTGGTCCGCGCCAACGGCATGACGCCGGGGTCTTACCAGTTCCCCATCGCGACCGGCACGAGCATCTACGACACCTGCGCGCCGGGCCAGTACAACCGGACGAACTGTTTCGTGCGCGGCGTCGCCGGCAACTACACGCGCATGAGCATCGAGGCGAGCTGGCGGCGGACCTTCATCGATCCGCTCGGCCAGTCCTGGACCCCGTTCGCGTCCGTACGCGGCGACCTCGCCTTCGCGTCTCTGGACACGAAGGGCGCCTTCAACCAGTACCTGCCGAACTTCATCGACACCTCGGGTGACGTGATTTCCCGGGCGATGCCGGCCGCCGGCCTAACCTACCGCTATCCCTTCATCGCCGACACCTCGTTCGGCTCGCACGTGATCGAGCCGATCGCCCAGGTCATCGCCCGGCCCAAGGAAGGCCAGATCGGCAAGATGCCGAACGAGGACGCGCAGAGCCTGACGTTCGACGACACGAACCTGTTCGAGGTGAACAAGTTCTCCGGCTACGACCGGGTCGAGGGTGGTTCGCGCGCCAATGTCGGCATGCAGTACACCTTCACGGCGGCCCAGGGCGCCTTCGTCAGCGCGCTGTTCGGCCAGTCGCACCAGATCGGCGGCGCCAACTCCTACGCCACGTCCGACCTTGCCCATGTCGGAGCCAATTCGGGCCTGGAGACGCGTCACTCCGACTATGTGGGCCGGCTGCAGATCCAGCCGTCCTCGCGCTATTCCTTCATCGCCCGCGCCCGCTTCGACGACTCGACCTTCGCCATGAAGCGCGTCGAGCTGCAGGCCACGGCCGCCCTGACCGACAAGCTGAGCGCCAGCGTCCTGTATGCGCGTTACGCCGCCCAGCCTGACCTCGGCTACTACGTTCGCCGCGAAGGCCTGTCGACCTCGGCGACCTACTACATCACCGACAACTGGTACGTCCTGGGCACCGCCCAGTTCGATCTCAGCCGGAATGCGCAGGAGAAGTTCTACCAGCAGACGGGCGGGCAATTCTCGAACGCGCTCACCTTCGGCAGCGTCCAGCTCGGCGCCGGCTACCGCGACGAGTGCACTACGCTGGCCTTCGTCTATGGCAACTCCGGCAAGATGACCCTGTCGGACGGCACCCGCGAACGCGTGCAGACCTTCATGCTGCGGCTCGAGCTGCGGACGCTGGGCGGCGCCAAGTATTCCTACAGCCAGACGTCGATGGCCACGCCGGACGGCCTCGGTCAGTGACGTCGCACCGGAACGGCGGGCCTCCCCTTGCCCTGACGCAGGGGGATCCCGCCGGCATCGGCCTCGAGATCGCCGTGCGGGCCTGGCTGGACCGCAAAGAGCGCCGCCTTCCGCCCTTCCTCCTCGTGGCCGATCCGGCAGCCGTCAGGCGCGCCGCGGCCCTGTTCGACGCCGCCGATGCCGTCGCCGAATGCCAGCCGGAGGACGCCGGGGTTCTCTTCGAGAGCCGGCTGCCCGTGATGCCGACCGGCCACGCCGGGGCAGCGCCCTTCGGGGTGCCCGATCCGGCCACGGCCCCGGGAACGATCGGCTCCATCGACCTCGCCGTCCGCCTCGTGCAGGCGGGGCGAGCCCGCGGCGTCGTCACCAATCCGATCGCCAAGGCGGTGCTCTACGACGCAGGCTTCGCGCATCCCGGCCACACCGAATACCTCGCGGCGCTGGCCGCGCATCTGTGGGGCATCCCCGAGCCCCTGCCGGTGATGCTGTTGTGGTCGCAGGACCTCGCGGTCGTCCCCGTCACGATCCACGTCCCGCTGCGCCGCGTTCCGAGCCTCCTCACCACGGACCTCATCGTCCGCACGGGCCAGGTGGTGGCCGCCGACTATGCCAGCCGCTTCGCCAGGCCGTCGGCCCGCATCGCCGTCGCCGGCCTCAATCCCCATGCCGGCGAAGGCGGCGCGCTGGGCGCCGAAGACGACGCCGTGGTGCGCCCGGCGGTCGACCGGCTGCGCGAGATGGGGATCGACGCGCGCGGGCCCCTGCCCGCCGACACCATGTTCCATGCCAGAGCCAGGACCGGCTACGACGTGGCCCTGTGCATGTACCACGACCAGGCCCTGATCCCGATCAAGACGCTGGCCTTCGACGACGGCGTGAACTGCACCCTCGGCCTGCCGTTCGTGCGCACCTCGCCCGATCACGGCACCGCGTTCGACATCGCCGGCAAGCGCCTCGCCCGACCCGACAGCCTCGTGGCGGCCCTGCATCTCGCCGACCGACTCTGCGCCGGAGGCGTGGCCTCATGAGCGCCATCGACGACCTCCCTCCCTTGCGCGACGTGGTGCGCGAGCACGGGCTCGACGCCAGGAAATCGCTGGGACAGAACTTCCTCTTCGACCTCAACCTGACCAGCCGGATCGCGCGGGCGTCGGGGCCGCTGGAGGGAGTGACGGTCGTCGAGGTGGGGCCCGGCCCCGGAGGCCTGACGCGCGCCCTGCTGGCGCTCGGCGCCCGGCGGGTCGTCGCCGTGGAACGGGACGAACGCTGCCTGCCCGCCCTGGCCGCCATCGCGGAGCGCTATCCCGGACGCCTCGAGGTGGTGTCGGGCGACGCGCTGGAGACCGACTGGAGCGCCCTGGGCATCGAGGCACCCGCGCGTGTCGTCGCCAACCTGCCCTACAACGTGGCCACCGTCCTGCTGACGGGCTGGCTCGAGCAGGATCCGTGGCCGCCGATCTTCGAGAGCTTCACGCTGATGTTCCAGCGCGAGGTCGCCGAGAGAATCGTCGCCACGCCGGACGAGCCCAAGGACTACGGACGGCTCGGCGTCCTGTGCGGCTGGCGGACCAAGGCCCGCATTCTCTTCGACGTCTCGCCCGCGGCCTTCCATCCGCCGCCCAAGGTGGTCTCATCGGTGGTGCAACTCGTGCCGCGGCCAGATCCCTTGCCGTGCCGGCTGAAGGACCTCACGACCGTGACGCAGGCCGCGTTCGGGCAGCGTCGCAAGATGCTGCGCCAGAGCCTGAAGCCGCTCGGCATGAATCCCACGCCGCTGCTGGAGCAGGCCGGCATCGACCCCACGGCCCGCGCCGAGACGGTGCCCGTCGAAGGCTTCGTGGCACTCGCCAACGCCTGGCGCAGCCTACGAGGTTGAGCGGCGCAGGTCGTCCATCAAGCCTTCGGTGAAGGCGACGAGGCCCGGCTGGCGCTCACGACGCAGGCGCTCGGCCACGAGAATGGCCTGCAGCCGCTCGAAGCAGCGCTCCAGGTCGTCGTTCACGAGCACGTAATCGTACTCCCGCCAGCGCTCGAGCTCGCCGATCGCGGTGCGCAGCCGCCGCGCAATCATCTCGGGCGGATCCTCGGCCCGGCGCTCCAGCCGCCGCCGCATCTCGGGGATCGACGGCGGCAGGATGAAGATGCTGACCACGTCGGACGCGGCGTTGGCCCGGATCTGCTGGGCGCCCTGGTAGTCGATGTCGAACAGGATGTCCTGGCCGGAGGCCAGGGCCTTGTCGATCTCGCGGCGCGGCGAACCGTAGAAGTTGCCGTGCACCTCCGCCCATTCGAGCAGGTCGCCCCGGTCGCGCATCAGCGTGAAGGTCTCGACGTCGATGAAGCGGTAGTGGACGCCCTCCACCTCGCTGTGCCGGCGGGGCCGGGTGGTCACCGAAACCGACAGCGTGAGGCTAGGCTCCTGCTCGCGCAGCAGGCGGGTCAGCGTGGTCTTGCCCGCGCCCGAGGGCGAGGACAGGACGAGCATGAGGCCGCGACGGCCGATGGTTTCGTTGGAAAGCTGGACCGTCATGGCGCTACTCGACGTTCTGGATCTGCTCGCGGAACTGTTCGACCTCGGTCTTGAGGTCGAGCCCGATCATGGTCAGGGCCACGTCGTTGGCCTTGGCGCACAGCGTGTTGGCCTCGCGCGAGAACTCCTGGGCCAGGAAGTCCAGCCGGCGCCCGATCGGGCCGCCCTTGGCCATGAGCTCGCGCGCCGCGCCCACATGGGCGCGCAGGCGGTCGATCTCCTCGCGGATGTCGGCCTTGGTGGCCAGGATCACCGCCTCCTGGTGCAGGCGGTTGGGATCGAGCGAGGAGGAGGCGTCAAGCAGGGCCGCGACCTGCGCGGCGAGGCGCGCCTTGACGGCCTCGGGCTGGCGCGCCGGACAGGCATCGGCGGCATCCGCCAGCCGGGCGATCGTGTCGATGCGCGCGCCGAGGATGGACTCGAGCGCCCGCCCCTCGCCGTGCCGATCCTCCACGAGAGCGGCGAGCGTCCGGTCGAGGCCTTCGAGCGCCCCGGCGATGAACTGCTTCAGGGTGTCCTCGTCGTCGCCGGTCTCCGTCACCTCGACGACGCCCTTCACGCCGAGCAGCGCGCCCACGGAGGGAGCCCGCAGGCCCAGCCGGCCGTCATAAGGCGCGAGAGCCTCGACCAGGGCATCGAGCATGGCCGTGTTGATGCGCGCCACCGGTGGCGCCTGGTCGCGCGTCGCCGACAGGTTGGCGAAGCACGTCCCGCGCTGCAGGGCCTTGCCGATCCGGGAGCGGGCCTCCTCGCCGATCGCCTCGAAGGCCGGCGGCACGCGAACGCGGACGTCGAGCCCCTTCGCGTTGACGGTCTTGAGTTCCCAGACCCAGCGCCAGGGGCCGGACTGTCCCGTCTCCCGAGCGAATCCCGTCATGCTGGCTATCGGCATTTTCGCGCTTCCCGAGAGCAATCTGCGAAGGGTCGACAGCTTTAGGCCCAGCAGCGCGGCGCATCAAGCGCCACGCTCCCGCCGGTCACCGGGGAAGAGCCGGAACGGTTTTCGGGGAGTTGAGGTCGAAGGTCTTGTTGGCCAGCGGATCTTTCGGCGTCCCCGCCACCGCGTCGAGATTGCCGCGGTTTCCGGACAGGGGACCCAGGCCCTGCCTCAGGCCGGGCTGCTGCCCCTGCTGGGGCGCGGGCGCCTGGGTCTGGGGCGACCGCTTGCCGCCCGGCTGGCCGGGCGCGATCGACGGGGCGAGAGGTGCCCCGGGGGTGGTGGCCGGCGGCGGATCCTCCGCCAGCGCACGCGCCGGCGAGGGCGGCGCGGTGGCCGGAAGATCGACCGGAGCGGCGTCGCGGCGGTCGCCCTCGATCTGGCGCCACCGCACGACGTTGCGGTTGTGCTGCTCGAGCGTGTCGGCGAAGACGTGCCCGCCCGTGCCGTCGGCCACGAAGTAGAGCTCGCGCGTCCGGGACGGGTTGGCGACGGCTTCCAGCGCGGCGCGGCCGGGATTGCTGATCGGCCCTGGCGGAAGCCCGGGGATCACATAGGTGTTGTAGGGCGTCGCCTGGTCGATCTCGCTGCGCAGGATGCCGCGGCCCAGGGTGCCCTTCCCGCCGACGAGCCCGTAGACGATCGTGGGATCGGACTGGAGCTTCATGTTCCGGTTGAGCCGGTTGATGAAAACCCCGGCAACGCGGGACCTTTCGTCCGCCTTGCCCGTCTCCTTCTCCACGATCGAGGCGAGGACGAGCATCTCCTGCGGCGTCTTGACCGGAAGGTCGGCCTGGCGGCGGTTCCAGACCTCGCGCATGACGCGCGCCTGATCCTGCTGCATCCTCTCGATCAGCTGGGCGCGGGTCATGCCGCGCGTGAACTTGTAGGTCTCCGGGAGAAGCGATCCCTCCTTGGGGATCTCGCCGACCTCGCCGACCAGCACGTCGTTCTCGCGCAGGCGGTCGACGATCTGCTGGCTCGTCAGCCCCTCGGGGATGGTGACGGCGTGCAGGATCGCCTTGCCCTCGACGAGGGTCTCCACCACGTCGTTGAGGCTGGCCTTCTCCTTGAACTGGTACTCGCCGGCCTTGATTTGCGAGGCCTTGCCCAGCATGTGGAGGCCCGCCAGGAAGAGGTAGTAGTGCTCGATCACCCCTTCCCGCTGCAGCTGCTCCGCCACGTCCGTCGTGCCGCCCTTGACGGTGACGACCTTGTCGCGGCCGAGCGGGCCGGGTGCGAAGTACTGGACCTTGCCGACGAAGAGTCCACCGCCCGCGACCAGCGCGAGGACCATGACCAGCGACAGGAACCCGCTGATGAAGTTGATGACCGGGCGACGGCGGCGCTCGACGGGCGGCGGCGGCGGCGCGGCCACCGGCTGGATCGCTTCCGTGGGCGAACGGGGAACGATGCGGCCCATCAGGCCGCGTGACGGCTTCGGCGGGGGCGGTGTCTGGGGCTCTTGCGACTGGGCCATTCGTCCTGCTCGAGCGCCTGAGTGTCTGAGACCGGCTGGCGCACGGACCGAAGAAGGTCCCGCACCCTACCGCCGAATGTGGCGAAGATGGGGATCGATCCTCAGGCCGCCAGCCTGCGGAACACGACGGAGGCATTAGTACCGCCGAATCCGAAGGAATTCGACAGCGCCACGTCGATCGTCCGCTTGCGCGGGGTATGCGGGACCAGGTCCACCGGCGTGTCGACCGACGGATTGTCGAGGTTCAGCGTCGCGGGCGCCACGCCGTCGCGGATGGCCAGGATCGAGAAGATCGCCTCGATCGCGCCGGCAGCGCCCAAGAGGTGGCCGACCGACGACTTGGTCGACGACATCACGAGGTCCGCCGCGGCATTGCCGACGAGCCGCTCCACCGCCTTGAGCTCGATCTCGTCGCCGAGCGGCGTCGAGGTGCCATGGGCGTTGATGTAGTCGATGTCCGCCGCCGAGATGCCGGCCCGCTTCAGCGCGGCCGCCATGCAGCGATAGGCCCCGTCGCCGTCCTCGGACGGCGAGGTGATGTGGTAGGCGTCGCCCGACAGGCCGTAACCGATCACCTCGGCATAGATGCGCGCGCCGCGGGCCTTGGCATGCTCCAGTTCCTCGAGCACCACCACGCCGGCGCCCTCGCCCATCACGAAACCGTCGCGGTCCTTGTCGTAGGGGCGCGAGGCTCGGGTGGGCTCGTCGTTGAAGCCGGTCGACAGCGCCCGGCAGGCCGAGAAGCCGGCGAGCGACAGCCTGTTGATGGGGCTTTCGGCGCCGCCCGCGACCATCACGTCGGCATCGCCGAGAGCGATCAGCCGGGACGCGTCGCCAATGGCGTGGGCGCCGGTCGAGCAGGCGGTGACGACCGAGTGGTTCGGCCCCTTGAGGCCGTGCTCGATCGAGACGTAGCCGGACACGAGGTTGATCAGGCGTCCGGGAATGAAGAAGGGGGAGATGCGCCGCGGGCCCTTCTCGGCCAGCGTGATCGAGGCATCGTAGATGCCACCGATGCCGCCGATGCCCGACCCGATGAGCACGCCCGTCGAGGTCTGCTCCTCATAGGTCGTGGGCTTCCAGCCCGCGTCCCGCAGCGCCTGGGTGGCCGCGGCCACCCCGAAGACGATGAAATCGTCGACCTTGCGCTGGTCCTTGGGATCCATCCATTGGTCGGAATTGAAGGTGCCGTCGCTGCCGTCGCCACGCTTGACCTGGCAGGCAACCTTGGCAGGGAGATCGTCGATCTCCATGCCCTGGATTCTGCCAGCTCCGCTTTGGCCCGCGAGCAACCGCTCCCAGGTGATGTCGACACCGCAACCGAGCGGGGACACCATGCCAAGGCCCGTGACGACGACGCGCCGCATGCTTCAGGTTTCCGCCAATGAACCGGAAAGGCCGACCGAAACCGGTCAGGCCGCCTTCTTTTCGAGGAAGCTCACGGCGTCGCCGACGGTGCGGATCGTCTCGGCGGCGTCGTCCGGGATCTCGACGGAGAACTCTTCTTCGAAGGCCATCACCAGCTCGACCGTGTCGAGGCTGTCCGCGCCCAGGTCGTCGATGAAATTCGCGCTGTCCACGACCTTCTCGGGCTCAACCCCGAGATGCTCGACGACGATCTTCTTCACGCGGGCGGCGATGTCGCTCATATCTGAACCTCGTTCATACTCAAGGACCGGGAGCCAATACCCGGCACGGTCTGTCGTTGGAAGCTGTCCCTGCCTCGCGGCCGGGTGGATGATCCCAGGGCATCGACGGGAAGACCTGTCGTCCGGGCTCCCCTTCCGCTTCCCCAAAACGCCGCTGCGGATGGTGCCGTCAAGCCCCCCAAAGGACGTTCGGGGTTGGTAACACACTTTGTTAGGGATGGCGAGTGCCCGGCGCGGCGGCGACGGGACTTCGACACAATCGCCTAACGTATTCAGATCATTGCCATTCCACCGTTGACGTGGAGTGTCTGCCCCGTCACGTAGGACGCTTCCTGGCTGGCGAGATAGACCACCGCGGCGGCGATGTCCGCACCGCTCCCCAGCCGGCCCATGGGCACGCTGCCCAGGATCGATTCTTTCTGCTTCTCGTTCAGCACGTCGGTCATCGCCGTCTCGATGAAGCCCGGGGCCACGCAGTTGACGGTGATGTTGCGGCTGGCCACCTCGGCCGCCAGCGACTTGGACATGCCCACGAGCCCGGCCTTGGAGGCGGCGTAGTTGCCCTGCCCGGCATTGCCCGTGGTGCCGACCACCGAGACGACCGACACGATGCGCCCGTAGCGGCGGCGCATCATGCCCTTCACGGCGGCGCGCATCAGGCGGAACGAGGCTTCCAGGTTCACCCGGATGACCGTGTCCCACTCGTCGTCCTTCATTCGCAGGAACAGGTTGTCCCGCGTCACCCCGGCATTGTTCACCAGGATGTCGAGCTGCCCCATGGCGGCCTCGGCGGCCGGCACGAGCGCCTCGACCGACTCCTTGTCCGACAGGTTGGCCGGCAGGATGTGCACGCGCTCGCCGAGCTCGGCCGCCAGCCCCTGCAGCGCCTCGACCCGCGTGCCGGAAATGCCGACCGTGGCGCCCTGGGCGTGGAGCGAGCGCGCCACCGCGCCGCCGATCCCGCCGCTGGCGCCCGTCACCAGCGCCGTCTTGCCGTTCAGATCGAACATGGATGTCTCCTCGCGCTCAGGCGTTGCGGGACTTGAAGGCGGCGACGTCGTCCGGCGTGCCGACGGCGACGCCCTCGGCACCCTCGGCGATGCGGCGGACGAGGCCGGTCAGCACCTTGCCGGAGCCGAGTTCATAGAAGGTGGTGACGCCCTGGCCGGCCATGTACGCGACGCACTCGCGCCACCGCACGGTCCCCGTCACCTGGGCCACGAGCGACTGGCGGATCGCCGCCGGGTCAGTGAGCGGAGCGGCATGGACGTTGGCCACGACCGGCACCTTCGGAGCGTGGATCGCCACCTTGCCCAGCGCCTCGGCCATGGCGTCCGCCGCCGGCTGCATCAGGGCGCAGTGGAAGGGCGCCGACACCGGCAGGAGCACCGCGCGCCGCGCGCCCTTGCCCTTGGCGATCTCGCAGGCGCGCTCGACGGCGGCCTTGCTTCCCGACACGACCACCTGCCCGCCGCCGTTGTCGTTGGCGGCCTGGCAGACCTCGCCCTGGGCGGCCTCGGCCGCAGCCGCGGCGGCGGCGTCGAAGTCCAGGCCCAGCAGCGCGGCCATGGCGCCCTGCCCCGGCGGGACGGCGGCCTGCATGGCGTTGCCGCGGATCCGCAGAAGCCGCGCCGTATCGGCGATGGAGAAGGTGCCCGCCGCGGCGAGCGCCGAATATTCGCCGAGCGAATGCCCGGCCACGAAGCGCGCGTCGCGAGCCAGATCCAGGCCCGCCTCGGCCTCGAGCACCCGCACGACCGCGAGGCTCACGGCCATCAGGGCCGGCTGCGCGTTGGCCGTCAGCGTGAGGTCGGCTTCCGGCCCCTCGAACATCAGCGCGGACAGCTTCTGGCCGAGCGCGTCGTCCACTTCGGCGAACACCGCACGCGCGGCGGGGAAGGCCTCGGCGAGAGCCTTGCCCATGCCCACGGCCTGGCTGCCCTGTCCCGGAAAGGTGAAAGCGGCGGTCATTCGGCGTCCCCGTCCCCGTTTGCGCGCATCGAACTGCGGGGGCGGGAGGTGCACGCAACGGGAAGGGAAGTCAAGCCAAGGGCCGTGCCGCTTCAAGGCGGCGGGCAGCGAAGGGGCAGTAGCGAATAAGCGAATGGCGAGTAGCGAGCGGGGAACTGGCGAGTGGCGAAGCGGAACCGTCAAGCTCCCCCGCGGCCGAGGCTTCGGGCGTTCACCGTTCGCCGCCCGTGCTCGCCATTCGCTACTCGCTACCCGCCACTCCCTATTCCGCTCTCCGCCACGCTCCAACGGCTTGCATCCCCGCACGCCGTATATTACACAGCGCGCTTCGCAGCATCCGGCTGGGGGCTGAACGGAAGACCCGTGCCTGTGTGTCAGGCCGGGAGGATCTCGCCGATCCGCCTTCCCGTGTCTCCGCCTTCGGAATGTTCGCTCGGGCCTTTCGCGGCCCGAAGGGCTTCGCGCCGGATGGGATGCGAATTGGAAACGAAAGGCCGTGGAATGCCTCTTTACGAGCATGTCTACCTGGCGCGTCAGGACGTGACGTCGCAGCAGGTCGAGACCATGACGGAACAGTTCAAGTCCGTCATCGAAGCCAATGGCGGGACGATCGAGAAGGTCGAGTACTGGGGCGTCAAGTCCCTCGCCTTCCGCATCAAGAAGAACCGCAAGGCCCACTTCTCGCTTCTCAACATCAAGGCTCCGGCGGCTGCCGTGGCCGAGATGGAGCGCCAGATGGGCATCAACGAGGACATCCTCCGCTTCATGACCATCCGGGTCGAGGAGCTCGAGGAAGGTCCGTCCGCGATGATGCAGAAGCGCGACCGCGACGATCGTGACGATCGTGGTGACCGCGGCTTCGGCGGTGGTGGCCGTGGCTTCGGCGGCGGCGGTGGCCGTGGCGGCTTCGGTGGCGGCGGTGGCGGCGGTGGCCGCTTCGGTGACCGCGACCGTGGTCCCCGTCCCGACGGTCCGCGTCCGGACCGCCCGCGTCGTGAAGACGCTCCCGCCCAGGAGGAGGCTCTCTGATGTCCGGTGGTGCTGCACGTCGCCCGTTCTTCCGTCGTCGGAAGACCTGCCCGTTCTCCGGCCCGAACGCGCCGAAGATCGACTACAAGGACACGCGTCTTCTCTCGCGCTACATCTCCGAGCGCGGCAAGATCGTTCCGTCCCGCATCACGGCCGTGTCGGCCAAGAAGCAGCGCGAGCTGGCCCAGGCCATCAAGCGCGCCCGCTTCCTGGGCCTGCTGCCCTACGTGATCTCCTGATCGGATCCGGGCGGAGCCACGCTCCGCCCGTTTCCTCGCATGCGCAGTTCAGTCGCCCGGCATAGGCCGGGTTTGGTTGGGAAGGGCACGTCCCTCCCCTAACCGCTCGAAGCGGGACAGCTCGACGATGGGTTCCATTCTCGGCATCGGTGCCGGCGCGGGGTTCGTGTCCGCGCTTCTCTTCGCGGTGATCACCACCGCGAACCCCTTGGCCATCCTGCTGTACCTCGTCGCGCCGCTGCCGATCCTCCTCGCCGCGCTCGGCTGGAATCACCGCGCCGGGCTCGCCGCCGCGGCCACGGGCTCAGGCATCCTGGCGCTCGCCTTCGCCCCCGCGGTCGGCCTCGTCTTCGCCGCCAGCGTCGCGCTGCCGGCCTGGTGGTTCGCCTATCTCTGCCTGCTCGCCCGCAACAACCCCGACGGCTCCGTCGAGTGGTATCCGCTGGGACGTCTCCTCGTCTGGATCGTGAGCCTGTCGGCCGCGCTGACCCTCGTCGGCGCGATCATGATCGGCGGGGACTACGCGAACTTCGTGAAGGCGTTCGAGCGCGCCGTCCTGCTCATCGAGCAGATCAACCCGAACACGTTCGAAGGCGTGTCCGGCGATGCGCGCACCCGGCAGGTCGAGGATCTCGCCCGCCTGTTCGCCACCATCGCCCCGCCGATCAGCGCGGCCCTGAGCGTCGGAACGAGCGTGCTCCTGGCCTGGACGGCCGCGCGGATCGTCAAGGCCTCCGGCCGGCTGCCGCGGCCCTGGCCGGCGATCCCGGACACCGCGCTGCCCGGCTGGGCACTGGCCGCCTTCGGGGGCGCGGCCGCGGGCGCGCTCGTGCTCTCGGGCTACCCCGGCCTGTTCTTCCGGTCGGTCGCGGCCGCGCTGCTGATGGCCTACTGCCTCCAGGGCCTCGCGGTGATCCACGTGGTCACGCGCAACCTGGCCGGCCGCGGCGGCATCCTCACCGCCGCCTACCTCGTCTTCTTCATCATGCCCGGCTGGCCGGCGGTGCTCTTCGCACTCGTCGGCATGTCGGACGCGATCTTCGGATGGCGCGCCCGCCGCGGCGCCGCGCCGCCCGCCAATCCAACCCCCTGATCATCGGTCACACAAAGGAGAGTACCCATGGAAGTCATCCTGCTCGAACGCGTCGGCAAGCTCGGCCACATGGGCGACACCGTCCGCGTGAAGGACGGCTATGCCCGCAACTTCCTGCTGCCGCGCGGCAAGGCCCTGCGCGCCACCGCGACGAACAAGGCCAAGTTCGAGGCCACGCGCGCCCAGCTCGAGGCCCGCAACGCCGAAGCCCGCAGCGCCGCCAAGGGCGTGGGCGAGAAGCTCGACGGCCAGAGCTTCACGATCATCCGCCAGGCGGGCGAGATGGGCCAGCTCTACGGCTCGGTGGCGACCCGTGACCTCGCGGACATCATCTCCGCCGCCGGCTACTCGATCACCCGCCAGCAGATCGTGCTCAACACCCCGATCAAGACGATCGGCCTCCACACCGTGCCGGTCCACCTGCACGGCGACGTCGAGGTGACGGTGACGATCAACGTCGCCCGCAGCCCCGAGGAAGCCGAGCGCCAGACCCGCGGCGAAAACGTCTTCACCCGCGAAGAGACCAACCTCGACGACCTCGGCCTCGAGGTCGGCGCGGCGCTGGCCGACGCCGAGGGCGACGACCGCTGATCCTGCGCTTTTCGGCGCACGCACGAGCCCCGGGGGCGACCCCGGGGCTTTTTCTTTGGGCTGCCGCAGCGCCCGCGCGGGGGCCCCGGAGCCGCTCGGCCCGACCCATGCCGGGGCGTCCGCGTCAACTCACAAGCGCCCGCACGCCCCTCCCTTTCACACCGGATCTGTGACCAACGGGGACAAGCGCGCCGGCCCATCGACCGGCCCCTCGCGGCGTGCCACATGAACGCCCCTCCCGGTGCTACCCTCGGTGCTTCACGAGATCCGATTCGACCATGGCCTATCCCCTCGCTTCCGTTCCGACGCCCGAGCCCCAGTACCGCACCGCCCCTCACAACATCGAGGCGGAGCAGGCGCTGCTGGGCGCCATTCTCGTCAACAACGAAGCCTTCTACCGGGTGTCCGACTTCCTGGAGCCCGGGCACTTCTCCGAGGACGTGCACCGGCGCATCTTCGAGGTGTCGTCCTCGCTGATCCGCAGCGGCAAGATCGCCACCCCGATCACGCTCAAGACGTTCCTGGGCGACCAGGATCTCGGCGGCCTCACCGTCTCGCAATACCTCGCGCGCCTGGCCGCCGAAGCCACCACGGTCATCAACGCCGAGGACTACGGCCGCACCATCTACGACCTCGCGATGCGCCGGCAGCTCATCGTGATCGGCGAGGATCTCGTCAACGTGGCCTATGACGCCCCGGTCGACGAACCGCCGCGCAAGCAGATCGAGGACGCCGAGCGCAAGCTCTACGAACTGGCCGAGAAGGGGCGCTACGAGGGTGGCTTCCAGACCTTCTCGCACGCGCTGCGCGGCGCCATCGACATGGCCGCGGAGGCCTTCAAGCGGGAGCGCAAGCTCTCCGGCATCTCGACGGGCCTCAGCGACCTCGACCGGATGATGGGCGGCCTGCAGCCCTCCGACCTGATCGTGCTGGCGGCCCGCCCCGCCATGGGCAAGACGTCGCTGGTCACCAACATCGCCTTCAACGTGGCGAAGTCCTATGTGGGCGAACGCCAGCCGGACGGCGCGATCAAGCGCCTGGACGGCGGCATCGTCGGCTTCTTCTCGCTGGAAATGTCGAGCGAGCAGCTCGCCACCCGTATCGTCGCCGAGCAGTCGGGCGTCGCCTCCTACAAGATCCGCCGCGGCGAGATCACCGACGACGACTTCCGCCGCGTGGCCGAAGCGGCGCGCGAGATGGAGCGCCTGCCCTTCTACATCGACCAGACCGGCGGCATCTCGATCGCCCAGCTCACCGCGCGGGCGCGGCGCCTGAAGCGCCAGAAGGGCCTGGACATGCTGGTGGTCGACTACCTCCAGCTGCTCTCCGGCTCGTCCAAGAAGGGCGAGAACCGTGTGCAGGAACTCACCGAGATCACCACCGGCCTGAAGGCGCTGGCCAAGGAACTCTCCGTGCCCATCATCGCGCTGTCGCAGCTCTCCCGCCAGGTGGAGAACCGCGACGACAAGCGCCCCCAGCTCGCCGACCTGCGTGAATCGGGCTCGATCGAGCAGGACGCCGACGTCGTGCTCTTCATCTACCGCGAGGAGTACTACCTCAAGAACAAGGAGCCGAAGCCCGGCACCGAGGAGCACTTCAAGTGGCAGGCCGAGATGGAACAGGTCCACGGGCGTGCCGAGGTGATCATCGGCAAGCAGCGCCACGGACCCACCGGCACCGTGCCCCTGCACTTCGACGCCGACATCACGCGCTTCAGCAACCTCGCCAGGGAGGACGGCCTGCCCGACCGGATGGGCGAGTGAGCCGGTCCGGTCCCGCACCGGGCGGCCTGCCGGCCGCCGTCCTCACGATCGACGCCGGGGCCATCGCGGCCAACTGGCGCCTGCTGGCGGGGCGTGCCGCGCCCGGGCGATGCGCCGCCGCCGTCAAGGCGGACGCCTACGGGATCGGCGTCGATGCCGCCGTTCCCGCGCTGGTCGGGGCGGGCTGCGACACCTTCTTCGTGGCCCACCTCGACGAAGGCAGCCGCGTCCGCGCCCTCGCGCCGGACGCCACGGTGTACGTCCTCAACGGCCTGCGGCCCGGATCGGCCGGCGACTACGCCGCCGCGCGCCTGCGGCCGGTTCTCGGCTCGCTGGACGAGATCGAGGAGTGGACGTCCTTTGCCCAAGGCGAATCCTCCGCCCCGCCCGCCGCCCTGCACGTCGACACCGGCATGAACAGGCTGGGGTTGCCCCCGCAGGCCCTGCCCGAGGCTCTCCGGCGGATGACGCCGGCCCTGCTCATGAGCCACTTCGTGTCCGCCGAGATCGCCGACGATGCCATCAACGCGCGGCAGATCGCGGCCTTCGCCGCGGCTCGCGCCCTGGCGCCCGGCGTGCCGGGCAGCCTCGCCAACTCCTCGGGCCTGTTCCTGGGGGCCGGCGCCCTGCACGACCTGTCGCGGCCCGGCTATGCGCTCTACGGTGGCAATCCCACGCCGGGCAGGCCCAACCCCATGCGCCCCGTCGTGACGCTGGAGGCGACGATCGTCCAGGTCCGCGAGGTCGAGGCGGGGGCCACGGTCGGCTACAACGCCCGCTGGACCGCCAGGGGCCCGCGCCGGCTGGCCACCATCTCGGTGGGCTATGCCGACGGCTACCCGCGCTCCGCCTTCGGCGCCGACGACAAGCCGGGCGGCCTGGCGCTCGTCGCCGGGGTCTCCTGCCCCATCGCCGGCCGCGTCTCCATGGACCTGATCGTCATCGACGTGACGGAAGCGCCGGCAGCCGCGTCCCGGCGCGGCGACGTGGTCACGCTGATCGGGGACGGCCTCGAGATCGATGATGTCGGGGAACGGGCCGGCACCGTCGGCTACGAGATCCTCACCAACCTGGGATCGCGCTACACGCGCCGGATCGTCCGCTGATGGCCAAACGCTCGATCGCCTTCGTCTGCCAGAATTGCGGTGCGGTCTACGGCCGCTGGCAGGGCCGCTGCGAGTCCTGCGGCGACTGGAACAGCATCGCCGAGGAGGCCTCCGGGCCCCCGACCGCGTCGGGCCCCGCGCCCAAGGCCGGGCGCGGGCGCGGGCGCGTCTTCCCGCTCGAGGGCCTGACCGGCGAGCAGAAGGAGGCGCCGCGCGTGGCCTCGGGCATCGCCGAGCTCGACCGCGTCACGGGCGGAGGCTTCGTCAAAGGATCGGTGATCCTGCTCGGCGGCGACCCGGGCATCGGCAAGTCGACGCTGCTGATGCAGGCCTGCGCGGCCCTGGGGAGCGGCGGCCATCGCGTGGTCTACATCTCCGGCGAGGAGGCGACCGGCCAGGTGCGGCTGCGCGCCGAGCGCCTGGCACTCGCGCACGCGCCGGTCGAACTCGCGGCCGAGACGAGCGTCGAGGACATCGTCGCCACGCTGTCGTCCGGGGCGCCACCGCGGCTCGTGGTCATCGATTCGATTCAGACCATGTGGACCGACACGGTGGAGTCGGCGCCCGGCACCGTCTCGCAGGTGCGCGGCGCGGCGCAGATCCTGATCCGCTACGCCAAGACCAGCGGCGCGGCCGTGATCCTGGTCGGCCACGTCACCAAGGACGGGCAGATCGCCGGGCCGCGCGTGGTCGAGCACATGGTCGACGCGGTGGTGTCCTTCGAGGGCGACGGCGCCCACCAGTTCCGCATCCTGCGCGCGGTGAAGAACCGCTTCGGGCCGACCGACGAGATCGGCGTGTTCGAGATGACGGGCCTCGGTCTCGCCGAGGTCGCCAACCCGTCCGCCCTCTTCCTGGCGGGCCGCGACACCAGTTCGCCCGGCACCGCGGTCTTCGCCGCGATGGAGGGCACCCGCCCCCTCCTGGTCGAGTTCCAGGCCCTGGTGGCCCCGACGGCGCTCGGCACGCCGCGGCGGGCCGTCGTCGGCTGGGATCCCAGCCGGCTGTCCATGGTGATCGCGGTGCTGGAGGCCCATGCCGGGCTGAAGCTCGGACAGCACGACGTCTACCTGAACGTGGCCGGCGGCCTGCGAATCAACGAGCCGGCGGCGGACGTCGCCGCGGCCGCGGCCCTGGTCTCCTCTTTGTCCGGCGCCCCCCTGCCCCCCGACCGCGTCTACATGGGCGAGGTCGCGCTCACCGGCGCGCTGCGCCCGGTGAGCCAGGCCGCGGCGCGGCTCAAGGAGGCCGCAAAGCTTGGATTTTCCTCGGCAATGGCGCCCCGGGCGGGGCTGGAGAGCGCCGGGCGGCCTCCCATCGCGATCGAGGCGGCGGGCGACATCACGGACCTGGTGGCCGGAATCGCGGCACGCGGCGGTGGACGCTCGCGCCGGGAAGGCTGATGCGCGCGTGACGCGCAGGATCGGCGTGGCTATAAGACGCTGGTCGAGCCCACGTCTTCGCGAGAACGCATGAACAATCTCCCGGTCTCCGCCCTGGATCTCGTCGTTCTCGGCGTGGTTCTCATCTCGGCGCTTCTGGCGGCAGTGCGCGGGTTCACCCGCGAAGTCCTGGCGATCGCCTCCTGGGTCGCGGCAGCCGCCGCCGCCTATGCGCTGCACCCCGCCGTCCTGCCCTTCGCCAAGGAATACATCCCCAACGCGCAGCTGGCGCTCGCCGCCTCGATCGCGGCGGTGTTCCTCGGCACCCTGGTGATCGTCTCCTTCATCACGGTGAAGCTCTCCGACCTCATCCTGGATTCGCGCATCGGCGCGCTCGACAGGACCCTGGGCTTCCTGTTCGGCGCGGCGCGCGGCCTGCTCATCGCCGTCATCGCCTTCGTCTTCTTCGACAAGCTCGTGGGCGAGAAGCAGCAGCCCGACTGGGTCCGCACCGCCAAGCTCCGGCCCGTGCTGAAGGAGACCGGCGACCAGATCATCGCCCTGCTGCCGGACGACCCCGAAGGGTTCATCTCGAAGTGGAAGAACCGCAACCGCAACCAGGGCGATCCGAGCGAGCCGTCGGCGGCTCCGACAGGCCCGGCACCCGTGCCTCCGGCGAATACCGGACCTGCGAACGGTCAGAAAAAGACGGACAACGGCGCCGCCCCGCTTTACAAGCAGGCGGAACAGCAAACCCTTCAGCAGCTCGTGACCGGTGCCGCAGCCAGCGGCAGCCTCCCGAAGCGTTGAAAGCAGGCCCTCCGGGGCCATATGAGGCCAGCATGAGCGCACGTGACGGCTTCGCCGAACAGACGACCTATGGCGATTTCGATCCCGAGGCCGACCGGCTCCGCGAGGAGTGCGGCGTCTTCGGCATCTACGGGCATCCCGACGCCGCCGCCATCACGGCTCTCGGCCTGCACGCCCTGCAGCACCGCGGGCAGGAGGCGGCCGGCATCGTCAGCTTCGACGGCAAGCGCTTCCAGTCGGAACGGGCGCTGGGCCTGGTGGGCGACACCTTCTCCGACCGGGCGACCATCTCGCGTCTACAGGGCCAGAACGCCATCGGCCACGTCCGCTATTCCACCACCGGCGAGACGATCCTGCGCAACGTCCAGCCGCTCTTCGCCGAGCTCGACGGCGGTGGCTTCGCCGTGGCCCACAACGGCAACCTCACCAACGGGCTGACGCTGCGCCGCCAGCTCGTGCGCGACGGCGCGCTGTGCCAGTCGACCTCCGACACCGAGGTCATCCTCCATCTCGTCGCGCGCAGCCGGAAAAACCGCTTCGTCGATCGCTTCATCGACGCGCTGTCGCAGATCGAGGGCGCCTACGCCTTCGTCGGCCTGACCAACAAGAAGCTCGTGGGCGCCCGCGACCCCCTCGGCATCCGACCGCTGGTGCTCGGCGACCTGGATGGCCATCCCATCCTGGCCTCCGAGACCTGCGCGCTCGACATCATCGGCGCGCGCTTCGTGCGCGACGTCGAGAACGGCGAGATCATCATCTGCTCGGAAGAGGGCATCGAGTCGATCAAGCCGTTCGGCGACCTGCCGGCGCGGCCCTGCATCTTCGAGTTCATCTATTTCGCCCGGCCGGATTCGGTGGTGCATGGACGCCCCGTCTACCAGGTGCGCAAGCGCATGGGCGCGGTGCTGGCCGAGGAATCGCCGGTCGACGCCGACGTGGTGATCCCGGTGCCGGACTCCGGCGTGCCCGCGGCGCTCGGCTTCGCCCAGGCCGCCGGCCTCCCCTACGAACTCGGCATCATCCGCAACCACTATGTCGGCCGCACCTTCATCCAGCCGACGCAGTCGGTGCGCGAGCTCGGCGTGCGCATGAAGCACAGCGCCAACCGCGCGGTGGTGGACGGCAAGCGCATCGTGCTCATCGACGACTCCATCGTGCGCGGCACGACGTCGGTGAAGATCGTGCAGATGATGCGCGACGCCGGCGCCAAGGAGGTGCATTTCCGCATCTCCTCCCCGCCGATCACGCACCCCGACTACTACGGCATCGACACGCCCGAGAAGGACAAGCTGCTGGCCGCCACGCACACGCTGGAGGAGATGCGCCGCTACATCGGCTGCGACAGCCTGGCGTTCCTCTCGGTCGACGGCATCTACCGGGCCATGGGCGAGCGGGGACGCAACCCCCTGCGACCCCAGTTCACCGACCATTGCTTCACGGGGGACTACCCGACCCCGATCACCGACGCGGTCGGCGAAGGCCCCAAGCAGCTTTCGCTGCTGGCCGAAGTGGGCTGATTCCTTCCCTCACCTGTGCAGGCTTCCATGACGAAGACCCTCGAGAACCGCATCGCGGTCGTCACCGGCGCCTCGCGCGGCATCGGCCGCGCTGCCGCGCTCGCCTTCGCCCGGGCCGGCGCCCATGTCGTGGCGCTCGCCCGCACCCAGGGCGCTCTCGAGGAACTCGACGACGAGATCCGCTCGCTCGGCGGCTCGGCCACGCTGGTGCCCGTCGACCTCAAGGACATGGAGGCCCACGACCGGCTCGGCGCGGCCATCCACCAGCGCTGGGGCAAGCTCGACATCTTCCTCGCCAACGGCGCGATCCTAGGCCCCATCTCGCCGCTCGGCCATGTCGAGCCCAAGGCTTGGGACGACATCATGACCGTGAACGTCACGGCCAACTGGCGGCTCATCCGGTCGCTCGACCCGCTGCTGCGCGCATCCGACGCCGGCCGCGCCATCTTCGTGACGTCTGGCGCCTCCTGGGCCGGCCGGGCCTACTGGGGCCCCTATGCCGTCACCAAGTCCGCCCTCGACACGCTGGGCCGCACCTATGCGGCCGAGACCGGAACGACCCCGGTGAAGGTGATGATGGTCAATCCGGGCCCGCTGCGCACGCGGATGCGGGAAATGGCCATGCCCGGCGAGGACCCCTTGACGCTGAAGACGCCGGACGACCTGGCGCCCCACATCGTCAGGATGGCCGAGCCCGCGTGGCAGGAGAGCGGCAGGCTGTTCGACTTCCCGACCCTGTCCGTGAAGGACTATCGCGTTCCGGCGTGAAGGCCTTCGCCGCGCTGGTCACTGAGGCTCCCCCTCTCCGTCCTGGCCGGGCCTGGCCCGGCCATCCACGACTTTGCCGGGGTCATCCCAAGTCGTGGCTGCCCGGGCCAAGCCCGGGCATGACGTGCGGAGAGATAGAGCGAGCAGAGAGAAGGTGGCGGCTCACCGCCCCTTGTCGTAGGGGTTGTCACCCGTGCGCAGGCTCATGCGGATCGGGGTGCCGGGGAGCTCGAAGGCCTCGCGCAGGCCGTTGATGAGGTAGCGCAGGTAGCTTTCGGGCAGCCCGTCCAGCTGGTTGCCGAACAACGCGAAGTGCGGCGGGCGCGCCTTCACCTGCGTCATGTAGCGGATCTTGATGCGCCGGCCGGCGACGGCGGGTGGCGGATGGGTTTCCAGCACCCGCGACAGCCACTTGTTGCACTGGGCCGTCGACACGCGCTTCGACCACACGGCCGCCGCGTCGAAACAGGCCTGCATCAGCTTGTCGGTGCCCTCGCCGGTGATGGCCGAGACCGGGACGATCTTCGCCCCGCGCACGTTGGACAGCAGCCGCTCGGAATCCTCGGTGAGCTTGCGCAGGCGCCCCGGATCGCTGGCCACCAGGTCCCACTTGTTGACGGCGACGACGAGCGCCCGGCCCTCGCGTTCCACCAGCCCGAGGATGGCGAGGTCCTGCTTCTCGAAGGGGATCTCGGCGTCGAGCAGCAGCACGACCACCTCGGCGAACTTCACAGCCCTGAGCCCGTCGGCCACCGACAGCTTCTCGAGCTTGCTCTCGACCTTGGCGCGCTTGCGCATGCCAGCCGTGTCGAAGAGCTTCACGGCGCGGCCCTTCCAGGACCAGTCGATGCCGATGCTGTCGCGGGTGATCCCGGCCTCGGGGCCCGTCAGCAGGCGGTCTTCACCGATCAGCCGGTTGATGAGCGTCGACTTGCCGGCATTGGGACGCCCGACGATGGCGACGCGCAGCGGACGTTCGATACCGGCCTCGGGCTCGGCCGCGACGGCGTCCTCATCCTCCTCGGCTTCCGGCTGGGTATGTTCAGGCAGCGCCTCGATCAGCGCGTCGTAGAGATCGGAAAGACCCTCGCCGTGCTCGGCCGAGAACGGAATGGGATCGCCGAGGCCAAGCCCGAAGGCCTCGTAGGTTTCGAGCTGGCCGGCTCGGCTTTCAGCCTTGTTGGCCAGAAGGATGACGGGCTTGTCCGCCCGCCGCACGAGCTGCGCGAAGTGGCGGTCGGCGGGCGTGAGGCCGGAGCGCGCGTCGATGACGAAGATGATCGCGTCCGCGTCGCGGATCGCTTCCTCCGTCTGGGCACGCATGCGGCCGGCGAGCGTCGCGTCGGGCGCGTCCTCGAGGCCGGCGGTGTCGATGATGGTGAAGGACAGGTCCCCGACCCGCCCCTCGCCGGCGCGCCGGTCACGCGTGACGCCCGGCTGGTCGTCGACGAGCGCGAGCTTCTTGCCGACCAGCCGGTTGAACAGGGTCGACTTGCCGACGTTCGGCCGGCCGATGATGGCGACCGTGAACGCCATGGCGAAATCCTCCAGGGGTCTCAGGACGCGGGCTTGATCGGGCCCGCCCGCACGATCCCGAGCAGAAGCTCGGCACGCTGACGCAAACCCGGGGGAGCCGTGCGGTCGACGATGATCTCGTCGAAATACTTGCCGGCGGCCGGGTAATCGCCGGCCTTGAGGGCGGCGAGGCCCAGCATCTCGCGGGCGTTAGCGGCCCACACGCTGCCCGCGCCGGTGAGCGGATCGAGGCGCGTCTTCAGGTCGGCCAGCGAGGCGGTGTCGACGACGAGCATGGCCGCCCTGAGCCGCGCCGCGTCCCGCATGGGCGCCGGGAAGCCGGTATCGGCCACGATGGAATCATAGGCCTTCACGGCCGCGGCACCGTCGCCCTTGGCCAATTCGCCGGCCGCTCGCAGGCGCGCCAGCATCTCGTAGCCACGCGGGGCGTCCTTGGCGATGTCGGCCAGCGCCTTCTCGGCATCCTCGGTCCGGCCCGCGCGCGCGGCCTCGATGGCCGTCTCGTACTGCGCTCCGGCCACCTCGGCCTTCTTGCCCTGCCAGTACTCCCAGCCGCGCCAGGCGGCCGTCGCACCGACGGCCAGCACGGCGATCGCGATGACCAGGTTGCCGTGCTTCTTCCAGAACTCGATCGCCTTGTCGCGACGGACGTCCTCGTCGATTTCGCGGAAAATGTCGGCCATGGCCGAAGCAACCTCTCTCAGGCAGTGCGGGCCCGCGGACCGGGGTCCGCGAGCAGGAAGGGCCGCTTAGCACGTGCGGCCGGCTTTGTCATGCGACGGTCAGCCGAACACCGAGACGCCGATGAGCCAGGGGTGGGCGAACATGACGACCAGCCAGACCACCGTGCCGATCGCAAGCGCCTTGAAATCGTTCGCGACGAAGCCGGGCGGGATGTCCTTGCCGGCCTCTGGCTGGCGCCGCTTCACCGAGATCCGGTCATAGACGGCCCAGGCGAGGAACGTCCCGAACAGGATGATCGAGCCGAGGTCGCCGTTGGCGAGGAGATGGCCGAGGGCCCAGACTTTCACGCCCACCAGCTGCGGGTGCTTCAGGCGCCGCTTGATCTCGCCCGGAAGCCCCGAGGAGGCGAAGGCCACGAAGGCGAACCACATCAGCAGGATGTTGAGATGCGAGAGGCCGCGCGGCGGATCCCAGACCGGAACGTAGCCGGCCGCCCTGTAGCGCCCGAAGCCCACGGCGATCAGCACGATGCCCGCGATCGACAGCACCGTGAACAGGCCCTTGTAGCCCTTTTCGCCGAGCGAACCGACGAGCGACTGGCGCAGGGCCGGCCTGGTCGGCAGCGAATGAGCGCCCAGGAAGAGCACGAGGCCGAGGATCATGATGGCGAGTTGCATAAGTTGGCGATCCTTCTGCGGCGGCGCGGCGAGCACCGGGGATGGAGCAGAGACTATGCCGCACGGCGACCGCATGACGCGACAACCGATCGTTCGTCCCGTGCGTAGGACGACACGGTACCCGAAACCGGCATGGTGCGAACACATGACGCGAAGGACGTGGCTGGCCCTGGCGATCGTGATCGGATGTCCCGCGACGGTGGGCATGGCGTCGTCGCCTGTCATACGCATGCCGGTCGGAGCGTTCTCGATCGATCGGACGGAGGTGACGGTCGGCTCATTCCGCGCCTTCGCCCGGGCGACGGGCCTCACCACGGCAGCCGAGCGCGACGGAGGCGGCTTCGAGTTCGCCTCCGGCTGGACCCGGCGGCCCGGCTGGACCTACGAGCGGCCCCAGGGCGCCCCGGGATCCGACGATGAACCGGCCACCCACGTGACCTGGGGCGAGGCCTCGCGCTACTGCGCCCATGCCGGAGGCCGTCTCCCGACGCTCGCCGAGTGGCGGCAGGCGGCCTACACCGAGACCCGCGACGCCCCGACGGACGGCTTCGTGAAGGGTCGCACCTACGCCTATCCCGTCGGCGACGCGCCAGAAGGCATGAACAACAACAGGCGCTCGCACGTGCCGGTCGGCACGACGGCGCGCGGCGTCAACGGCCTGCACGAGATGGGAGCCAATGTCTGGGAATGGGCCGCGGACCGCCGCGGAGACGACGCCATGACGACCGGTGGCTCGTGGTGGTACGGCCCGGCCCAGGCCCGCGCCGACGGCGCGCAGTGGAAACCGGCGGAGTTCTACGCCGTCTATGTCGGCTTCCGCTGCGCCTACGACCGCTGACGGCTTCGTTCAGCCATCGCCGAACAGTCCTGGCAGCATCGGGGCGCCCCGGTCGAGATCGACGCCCTCCATGGCCAGCATGCGCCGCTTGGTGTCGAGCCCGCCCGGCGCCGAGAATCCGTGCAGGGCGCCGCCCTTGGCGAGCACCCGGTGGCACGGCACGATCAGCGGCCACGGATTGCGCGCCATGGCCATGCCGACCGCCCTGGCCGCCCCGGGTTGGCCGATGCGGGCCGCGAGTTCTCCGTAGGTCGTGGTGGCGCCATAGGGCACGCCGCGCAGGGCGAGATAGATGGCCTCCTCCGTCGGTGTGAGACCGGCGGTGTCCAGCGGGAAATCGGCGAAGTCGACAGGCTGGCCGGTGAAGTAGGCGACGACCCGTTCCGCCCAGGCCGCGACGTCCGCGGTCACGGCGGCCTCGTCGACATTGCTCTCGGCCGCCGCGGGATCCGGCAGGCGGAAGCGCGCCACCCCGCGCGCGGAGCGGTCGAGGACACATGGCCCCCAAGCCGTCTCCACGCGATGTCTGGTGGTTCCGCCGATCCCATGCCTCATGGCGCGGAGAGTACGCCGGTCAGCGTCGGCACGCCAACCGCAGCCTCACCTAGCCCTTCTCCGACCGGGCTCTCTTCGTCCGCGCAGGCTTGGGCGCCGCCCCGCCCCCGCCGATCTGCCACGCCCGCCGCAGCACGGCGGCGAGATCGTCGGGCGCGATCACGGCCAGGGTCACCGTGGTCCAGCCCTGCTGGCCCCACTTGTTCGGAACGGGCGCCAAGGCCGCCGGCAGCAGCCCGCACCAGTGCGCCTGGTCGTCGGGCGTCAGGCGAAGATTCGCCGTCGCGCCATCCGGCGGCAGCGTCGCGTAGGTCGTCCGGACCCTGAAGGCGCGCCGGTCGAAATGGGGCGCTTCGGTGGTGCCGGGCAGCGCGAGCGCGAGGTCTCGAAACAGGGCCGCAGTGCTTCCCACCGATGTCATGACGCTAGGCTTTCCGGTGTCTTCCGTAGCCGTTTGGGTGGGGCGGCCGGTTCTTCCTCCGGCACCGGCAACTCGAGTGCCGAACGCAGTCTCCCCACGCCGCGCCGGTAGAGCATCGCCTCCTCCACGCCCTCGAGAAGCGACGGCCGCTGCACAAAGTTCATCACGACACGGTTGTATGGCACGGTCCCGCAGCCCGGGGCACGGCAGTCGATCTTCCCCCTGGGGCATTCCTTGTAGTGACACAGCACGCCCGCAAACGCGGAGCTTCCCGCTGGGAAGAGCAGCATGTTGACCTGGTGATTGGCCACGCTGATGCCCTTGCCGGCTTCGTACGCCTCCCGGAGCACTTTGTTGGAGGCTTGCCGCAATTGGGCGAGACGGTGCTGATGATCGAGCCAGACCGCGAGGTCGACGGAGAAGCACTCGTGCCAGAGCTCGATCCGCTTTTGCCGAAAGCCGGCGAAGCGCGGAACCTCCTTCCATAGTGGCTTAGCCACAGAGCCCACGACGGCCACCGCCTCGACCTCCTCGAACTCCGCGAGCGCCTCCGCCACGACGTCCGCCGCGATACGCAGATGCCGCTGTTGCCTGAGCAGATATTCGTTCTGTTCATCGATCCGTTTGCGGAGCACGAGTCACCTCAACAGGGTCATGGAGTTGCGTTTGCGGCCGTGCCGGCCCTTGATGGAAGCGATGTAGACCGCTTGCTCCGCGACGCCGCGAAGGCGGGCCATTCGCGCGATCATCGTCGCTGCTTCGGCATAGCCGGAGTTCCTGCCACCCGCGACGAGGACTTCGACGCGCTCGGCATAAACGGTGAGCGCCTCGGAGGCGTGGGTGGCTTCGCTGACCCGGGCCAGTTCCTCGCGTTGGCGCATCGTTGCGCCGTACGTTCGGACCGCCGTCCATGCAGCGTCGAACAGTCCCTCGTCCATGAGGATCTCGACGAGAATTTCGCGGGATGATCGGAAGCGAGTTTGTTCGGACCGCGCGGCGCGCTCCTCCAGGCGACGAATGGCGCGATCCCGGACAGCCTCGCCCTCGAATGCCCGGAGGCGCCGGTAGAGCGGCATGCTCGGTGCCTTGTGGAACGTGGCCCAGAGACGGTCGACCGCATCCGATCGGCGACCGGCACCGGCGAGCAGATCGGCGGCCAGGAGAACGAGGCGTTCGTCCGGTTTGTCTTCGAACAGAAACACGCCTTCTTCGGCGAAGAGGAGCGCATCGTCGCTCTTGCCTTGATCGATGCAGAAGTGCACGAGCACGACATAGCTCCAAGCCGACGAGAGCGCTTTCGACCGCAGCGCGATCCGCGCGGCGAGGTCACCGTCGCGGGCAGCGAACAGGTCGAGGATGTGCATGATGGTTGCGAGATTGTACCGCTCATCGCCTGCCTCGGTCACGCGCTGCCCCGTGACCGTAGCCCACGCGTCTGAAGCGAGGCGGCGATACTCCGCCAAACCAGCCTCTCCCAACACCTCCTCGTAGGTGAAGGCCGCGCCAGAATACACCTCATAGTTGCTGTCGGTCTCGCGCGCGAAGAGCGCGCGAGCGAGGCTCGCCGGGTCGGGTTTCGCCACGCGGGCAGCCATCAGGTGGACGTCCCTGGCCCGCATGACGAGTGCGAGACGATGGCCGTCTGAATCGTCGATATCCTCGAACGAATCCTCGAGCCGTTCGATCACACGATCGGCGAGGCTCATCGCGATCCCAGCTTCGGCGCCCTCGGCAATCTCGGCGACCGTGTCCAGCACATCGCCGACGCGGGCAGCCCAGGTCGAGGCGGCGCGCTCGTCCAGATAGTGAGGGACGTCGGTTGCGTGGTCGACGGCCCTGCGCAATTGACGCTCGAGGTTTTCGCCCGTTGCCCCAATCTGCGACGAGGCGAGTTGCAGCTTCCGCAACAGTGTGCCGTCCTTGGCCGCCTGATCGATGATGATGGCGACGAGCGCATCGACACTTTTCTGCGCCAGGTACCGGCGGATGTGAGAAAGGGTCGGGACGCTCTCCGCCTCGCCACGTTCCTCCCGCGCATTGGCGGCCAGCGCGACGGCGACCATGTGCTTGCAGAACCCGCGGTCCGCGAAGGCCGGACAAGAACAGGACCCTCCGAAGTCGGCTCCCGATCCGGCCAAGGTCGTGCCGTAGTTCCGCGTGCCTTCGACGCTCGCAACGATCCGATTGGGCTCGGTTTCGATGATCGTCACCCGCCCGTCGCGGTGCACCACTTCGCCACGCCGGTAGACGATCGCTCCAGCGAGCGCGCGGAGAGCCGCGACATCGAAACGGATACAGGCGTTGCCTGACATGAACGAAGCTTCGACAGGATCGCGACGTGCAAGCGGACGAAAGGGTCGGCTGTCGTCAGGGGAGAGCAAATTCCGCACGACGTCAACGCGTTCGGGAACGAAGAACGGGCGCTGGTTCTGCTGGTACCGATGCTTCCGTCCGACCTTCATCGTCCTTCAGCATTCCGTGCGCCGGGCCCGGCGCACTGCAAAGCCGGGTCAATCGAAGGTCCGCGTCCACCTCTTCATACGTCCGTCTATAAGCCGTACATTGGGAGCCAAGCGACAGGTAAGGCGAAGCCATGAGTCCGACGGCGCCAAAAAACCGGGTAGCGGTCCGCACCGAGCGATTGGAGGCCCGCGTGTCCTCCGATCAGAAGGATCTGTTCGTACGCGCCGCAGAGCTTCAGGGCCGTACGCTCACTGATTTCGTCATCGCCAGCGTCCACGAAGCCGCAGTGCGAACTCTTGCGGACCTGCAGGCCATCAAGCTCTCGGAGGGCGAAAGCCGCGCCTTCGCCGAGGCGCTCCTAAACCCCCGCGAGCCGAGCGCCCGCCTGAAGGAAGCGGCGCAACGGTACGTCGCCGCCGCCCCGGTTCGCGAACCGACAGTCCCCTAAGCCTTGCAAGTCGAACAACTCGACAGCTGCTCATCTGGGCGCCAGTCGATGCTGAATTTGAGCCCACCTATCTGACCATCCGCCCGTCTCGGAGGGCTGTCCTGGGCGTGTTCGTCAGCTGGACGCCGGCGTGAGGGGGCAAACGCTGCTAACGATCGCGGCAGTTGAGCTCGATGCTCGGTAGAATAGGCTTGCTGAGCAGACGCCGTTAGGGCGCCACCTTGGATACGGCGCGATCCCAGACCATCGTAAAGCTGTTGCCGCGGCAGAGCATGCCGCATCGGCAAACCTCCTGCTGGAATTCTGCAGTCGAACGCATTATATGACTATCTATATGGTCAGGAGCGTGACGTGGACGCAATCAGTCTGGCGGATGCAAAAGCCCATCTGAGCGAGCTGGTAGACCGGGTCGAGGCAGGCGACTCGATCGACATCACGCGTCGCGGCAAGCCGGTTGCGCGGCTCACGGCCGTGGCCAGGCCGCGCAAGGCGATCGATGCCGCGCTGCTCAGGTCACTGACGGCCGCAATGCCGCCCCAGCCGCAAAGCGCCGCCGATCTCGTGAGGTCGATGCGGGATGGCGATCGCTACTGATGCGCTATCTGGACACGTCGCTGCTGGTCGCCGCGCTTTCCAATGAAGCGATGACGCCGCGTGTTCAGGCTTGGCTCGCCGAGCAGGATCCCGAGCAGCTTCTGATCAGCGATTGGACCGTCACCGAGATGTCGTCGGCCATGGCCATCAAGCTTCGCACCGGGCAGATCAGCCTCGAGCAGCGTGCGGCCGCACTCGCCATGTTCAACAAGCTGGTCGCCGAAAGCTTCACCGTGCTGCCCGTGACGGGTGGGAATTTCCGGGCGGCGGCGAGGTTTGCCGATCAGCATGGCTTGGGGCTTCGCGCCGGCGACGCGCTGCACCTTGCCGTTGCGTCGGAGCATGGCGCCACGGTGCATACGCTCGACCAGCGGCTCGCCGCCGCCGGACCGGTGCTCGGTGTGCCAGCGCAGTTGCTGGCATGAACCCGTGCTTCTCGAGCTGGGCCGGTCTGATCAGAGCTGCCAGGGCCGGGAACGGGTCCTAGGGACAGATGCAGCAGGCCAGCCGATGGGGGCGAAACCAGAACGGCGATCAAGCGAAGGCGAGAACCGCCGCCTAGACGTTGCTGTCGCCGCCCCCTCCCCTCACTCCCACTCGATCGTGCCCGGCGGCTTCGACGTCACGTCGTAGACCACCCGGTTGATGCCCCGCACCTCGTTGATGATGCGCGTGCCCACGCGGCCGAGGAAGGCCATGTCGAAGGGGTAGAAGTCCGCCGTCATGCCGTCGACGGAGGTCACGGCGCGGATGGCGCAGACGTGGTCGTAGGTGCGGCCGTCGCCCATGACGCCGACGGTGCGGACGGGGAGGAGCACGGCGAAGGCCTGCCAGATGTCGTCGTAGAGGCCGGCGCGGCGGATTTCCTCCAGGAAGATCTCGTCGGCGAGGCGCAGGATGTCGCACTTCTCGCGGGTGACCTCGCCGGGGATGCGGATGGCCAGGCCCGGGCCGGGGAACGGGTGGCGGCCGACGAAGGCTTCGGGCAGGCCGAGCTCGCGGCCGAGCACGCGGACCTCGTCCTTGAAGAGCTCGCGCAACGGCTCCACGAGCTTCATGTTCATGCGCTCGGGCAGGCCGCCGACATTGTGGTGCGACTTGATGGTGACCGAGGGGCCGCCGGTGAAGGACACGCTCTCGATGACGTCGGGGTAGAGGGTGCCCTGCGCCAGGAAGTCGGCGCCGCCCACCGCCTTGGCTTCTTTCTCGAACACCTCGATGAAGAGCCGGCCGATGGTCTTGCGCTTCACCTCCGGGTCGGTGACGCCGGCGAGCGCGCCGAGGAACGTCTCAGACGCATCCACGTGCACCAGCGGGATGTTGTAGCTGTCGCGGAAGAGCGCCACGACCTTCTGGCCTTCGCCCAGCCGCATCAGGCCGTGGTCGACGAAGACGCAGGTGAGCTGGTCGCCGATGGCCTCGTGGAT
>NZ_CAMFHB010000056.1 GCF_945952055.1 uncultured Alsobacter sp. | reverse complement strand
CTGCAGGGGAGGGAGAGCACCCTCCCTTCGGGCTCGAGTGAGATGTGTGAATCCCGAAGGGCCGAGCCCGGGCAGGACGGCGGAGGGGTGGATGCGGACCTGAAAAGCCCGCGCCTACCGCGCCGCGTACGCCCCGCGGCCGAAGAACCGGTCGCGGTCGTCCTCGGTGGCGGTGGGCATGTCGGACTTCAGCTCGGCGTGCAGCGCGATGGCGCGCTCCACCGCGGGGCGTTGCCGGCAGCGGGAAACCCAGCGCGCCAGCGCCGTGCCGCCGTCGCCGTCGAGCTTCAGGAAGGGGATGGCCTCGGAAAACATCCGGTCGAAGAGCAGCACCCAGGGGAGGGCGGCCATGTCGGCGATGGAGTAGTCCTCGCCGGCGAGATAGGGCGTGCCCGACAGGCGCCCCTCCAGCACGTCGTAGAGGCGCTTGACCTCGGTCTTGTAGCGGCTCAGCGAATAGTCGTTCCCCGGCCCGGCATAGCGCTGGAAATGCACGAGCTGCCCGCTGGCCGGCCCCTGGTTGGCCGCCTGGAACAACAGCCACTGCAGCACCTGCGTGCGCGCCCGCCCGGCGGCGGGCAGGAAGCGGCCGGTCTTCTCGGCGAGATAGATCAGGATCGCGGCCGACTCGAAGACCGGGCAGGGGCCGCCCTCGGCGTCGGCGTCGACGATCACCGGCACCTTGCTGTTGGGGTTGAGCGCCTTGAAGGCGTCGGTGAACTGGTCGCCCTTCCACACATTGATCGGCAGCAGGCGGTAGGGCAGGCCGACCTCCTCCAGCATGATCCGGACCTTCAGCACGTTGGGGGTCGGAGACGCGTAGAGGTCGATCATGATGGGCCTTTCCTGGCGGGCCTTTCTGGCGGCACGGAGCTGCGGCGCCTTCACAGGCTAGCCGGGCTCGGCCGCCACCGGAAGCGGCAAGGCCGGCTCAGGCCTTGTCGATGAGCCTCGCCGCCATCGTCAGCGCGGCCACGTGCATGGCCTGCCCGAGCAGGCCGGTGCAAAGCGCGTCGAGCGCCGCGTCCAGCGGCATGGACGACACGGTCAGCCCTTCCTCGCCGTCGTCCAGCCTCTGCCCGTGCCGCGGCACGGCATCCAGCGCCAGGAAGGAGTGCACGCGGTTGGTGTGGGTGGCCGGGTTGGGGAAGAGTGTGGCGATCCGGAGCCAGCGCTCGGACACGTAGCCCGTCTCCTCCATGAGCTCGCGACGGGCCGACTGCTCGGGATCCACGTCGTCGGCCTCCATCATGCCGCCCGGAAGCTCCAGCACGGCCTGCTCCACGGCATGCCGGTACTGGCGCACCAGCAGGAGGTCGCGCTGCGGGGTGAGGGCCACCACGTTCACCCAGTCGGGATAGGTGAGCACGTAGTAGGGGCTCACCTCGGTGCCCTGCGCCGTCACGCAGCGGTCGGCGCGCACGTCGATCCAGCGGTCCTTGATGACGGTGTCGGATGAAACGCGGCGCCAGGCAATGTCCATCGCCCGAGGGTAGAAGCGCCCGCCCGGGCTGTCACGGCCGAACTGGCGGAGCGGGATGCGCGCCGGGGGCGCGCCGCGCTCAGGGCCGCCTGAACGGGTAGAGGAACTGCTTCACGTAGCCCAGCGGCACGGGGTGGCCGCCGATGCCGTAGCCGCTCGGCCACCGGTCCTTGGGCAAGTGATGGGTGCCGAACACCCGGTCGAGCAGCGGGAAGTGGATGGCGAAGTTGACGTCGATCGCCTCCTTCTCGATGCCGTGATGCCAGTGGTGGAAGCGGGGGCTGGCCAGGATCTTTTCGAGGAACGCGAACTTCACCGGAAGCTCGACATTGGCGTGGAGCCAGCCCGAATACACGTAGACGATGATCAGGTAGGCCTGCAGGACCGACTGGTCGAACCCGAGCACGAACATCGGCGTCGCGGTGAGGCTGCGCAGCACGATGATCTCGATGAAGTGCATCCGCGCCCCGGCCATCCAGTCCATGCTCCGGGCCGAGTGATGCACGGCGTGGAAGCGCCACAGCGCCGGCACCTGGTGGAAGAGGCGGTGCACCCAATACTGCACCAGGTCGGTGAGCAGCATCACCGCGATCAGCTGCACGATCCACGGCAGCCCGTGGACCCAGCCGCGGAATCCTTCCGCCTGCACGGTGTCGAGGATGAAGCGGGAGGGCGCCAGCGTGAGGTAGGCCAGCACCTGCACCATCATCGAGCTGATGAGGTAGTAGAACAGGTCCTCCCGCCATTCCTCCCGCAGCACCGTCTGCTCGGCCTGGTGCGGAAACACGCGCTCGAGGGGGATGAACAGGAGCCCCGCGAACAGGACGTTGAGCACGAAGAAATCGAGCCCGAAATAGGCGCCGTGCGTGTCGACCTGGACCGCCGTCCCGGGCAGCGAGCCGACCCCCGTGGCCAGCAGCGCCACCGTCATGGCGGCGAGGCCCAGCGTCTTGTCCCGGCGCAGCAGCAGGCTGAGCCCCGCGAGGCAGAACCCCGCCACCAGGAAGACGTAAAGCACGGGCCGGAAGAAGGCCGAACCGCGCACCATCGCCAGTTCCGGCGTCGTGAACAGCGTGGGATAGCGCAACGCCACCACCATCAGCAGCGCCGCCGCGCCGGCGAGCAGGCCCAGCGTGCCGGAAAGCCATCCCGAGCCGAACGGCCGCTGCGCGCGCGGCGTCTCCAGCTCCGACCTCAGCTTCTGCCGAACGGCTCCCAGCGGCATGGCGGTTCCCCCTCTCGCCCTTCCTGCCGCCTCGCGACGGTCGAGGTGATGAGCGTAAGTCTGAGTGGGGCGCGTTGACAACCTGAGCGAGCAAATCCAGGACCCATGGTCCAGCAGACTGCGTGTGCCCCTTCCATGGCAAGTATTTGCCTGTGGCCCGAAACGCGAAGATTGCGCTGTCTCGAACGCTGCGCTCATCACCCGAGGCCAGAACGGCAAGCATGTCGGCAAGAGTCAGGCCGATCTCAACTCCGTGCAGGCGCCAGGCATGCGGGCCATGGCGCATTGTCGGTCCCCGCTTACCCGAGCGAAAGAAGCGGCTGCGAACCCAGGTGGCCGAGGATACGCTGCAGCGCCGCGATGTTGTTCTTGTCCTCGGCGTTTTCGAGGGCGTCGAGCAGCACCGCGCGAATGTCCTCCGCTTCGACCCTTTCCATCGTCCAGTTCGGATACAGACGCTCGCGCTCTTCCTCGCTCTGGCTCAGCGCGACGATGTCGTGGTGACGCCTGTCGTCGTGCAGGCGCGCGATGAGACCCTTGATGTTCTCGGCCGGACCCTCGACCCACTGGAAGAAGATGCCGCTCCCGAACACCAGCACCCCCGTGAGTCCATGGGTCCGATTGCTGTGTTGAGCCGCCTCGACGATCCGGTCGACCTCGGCGTCATCCACACTGTCGGCGGCACGGCTGCAGTAGACGAAATGGTACAGCGCCGGCAGGTCTGAATCGTCAGGCTCGTCGTCGTCACCGGCGAAACCGGGCTCGTCACGCATGGATAGGCCCTCGGTGTGTCGGCGGCGGCGTCACCCTGCGGCCAATCATCGGCAGAACGCAAGCGACCCGTCCCGCAACGGGACCGGTGCCGCGCGCCTGTGATCTCGCGCAAACGCGACGAATTGGCCGCCCTTGGGCGGTTGCAGCACCGTTGTGAGGTGCTGTCTCTCGCCCCGCCCGGATCATGCAACTGCATCGGCGGGGGGTATACACGGCTCTTCTGGGGCCAGTCTCAAGGCGTGGATGGCCGGGCCGAGCCCGGCCAGGACGTGGAGAGGGAGGTGCGGGCTGAACGGCCGAACGGCCGAACGAGTCACACGCCCTCAGGGCTGCCCAGTGCCGCCGGCGGCGCCGTAGACCTGCCCGGTGGCGTAGCTGGCATCGGCCGCCGCGAGCTGGACGTAGATGGAGGCGAGCTCCACGGGTTGGCCCGGCCGGCCCATCGGGGTCGTGCCGCCGAACTTCTCCAGCTTCTCCATGCTGGCCCCGCCCGACACCTGCAGCGGCGTCCAGATCGGCCCCGGGGCCACGCCGTTGACGCGGATGCCCTTCGGCGCGAGCTGCTTGGCCAGCGACTTCACGTAGTTCATCGTGGCCGCCTTCGTCTGCGCGTAGTCGTAGAGCTCGGGCGACGGGTCGTAGGCCTGCTCGGACGTGGTGCCGATGATGCACGCCCCCGGCTTGAGGTGGGGCAGGGCGGCCTTGAGGATCCAGAACGGCGCGTAGACGTTCGTCTTCATGGTCGCGTCGAAGTCTTCGGACGACACGTCCATGATCGACTCGCGCGACTGCTGCCGCGCCGCGTTGTTGACCACGATGTCGAGCCCGCCGAGCTCCTGCACGGCCTGTTCGACCAGCTGCCGGCAGAACGCCTCGTCCCGCAGGTCGCCCGGGATCGCCACGGCCTTGCGCCCCTCCGCCTTGATCAGCGCGACCACCTCCTGCGCGTCCGGCTCCTCGCTGGGAAAGTAGTTGATCGCCACGTCGGCGCCCTCGCGGGCATAGGCGATCGCCGCGGCCCGGCCCATGCCCGAGTCGCCGCCCGTGATCAGCGCCTTGCGGCCGGCGAGGCGGCCGGAGCCCTTGTAGCTCGTCTCGCCATGGTCAGGCTTCGGATCCATGTCTCGCGCCAGCCCCTGCCAGGGCTGCGACTGCCGCTTGAACGGCGGCTTGGGGAATTTCGTGGTCGGGTCCTGCAGGGCCGGCGGCTGGGCCGATGCGCCCTGCGCCGCCGCGCCCGAGCTGCCGCCCGCCATCGCAGCCAATCCCATGCCGGCCGCGCCGACCATCTGACGTCTCGACATGCCGTCGATGTCCTGTGCGCTCATCGCAGCCTCCGGAACAAGGGAGCCGCCCAACGCGGCAGGGCGCCATCGGTTCGGCGGGGGCGACGCGGGGCCGCACGGCGCTTTGCGAAGGCGGGCGCGCGTGGCGGCCGGCCCACGCGACCGCATCGGCGCGGAGACACCACGGATTGACCCGGCCCCTGGGGCTGGCTCCATAAGCGCGGCGGGTTCCTGCACCGAGGTGATTCATGACCGCCGCCGCACGCGTCCTCACCGCCTCCGAAGCCGCCCTGCGGCTCGGTGTCTCCGTCAAGGCGCTGCGCCTCTACGAGGAGCGCGGGCTGCTCGCGCCGCTGCGCACCGCGGCCGGGTGGCGCGCCTATGGGCCGGACGCGATGGCGCGGGCGGCCGACCTCGTGGCGCTGCGCGCCCTGGGCTTCAGCCTGGCGCAGATGCAGCGCGTCGTCGCCGGCTCCACCGACGGCCTGGAGGCCGCGCTGGCCACGCACCAGGCGCGCCTGGAGGACGAGGCGGCAGGCCGCGCCGACGCCATCCGCCGGATCGGGGCCATGCGGGCCCGCCTCGCCGCGGGCGCCCCGGCCAACCTGACGGACCTGACCCGCCTGGCCGCCTCGCCGACGTCGCCGGCGCTGAGCCTCGACCTGCCATGGCCCTGGGGCGGCGAGCGCTTCGAGCTGCGGGAGATCCGCCCGCTGACCCACATCGTCGGCCCGCTCGGCAGCGGCAAGACGCGGCTCGCCCGGCTGATTTCCGAGGTGCTGCCTGACGCGACCTTCCTCGACCTCGAACGCACCGCCCGGGTGGCGGCCGTGAGGCAGCGCCTGGCGGACGACGCGGGCCACGCCGCCCGCGTCGAGGCCACGCTGGCCTGGCTCGCCGAGGAAGGCGCCACCGCGTCGGACGCCCTCCTTGTCCTGGTCGCCGCCCTGGTGGACGGCGGCACCGGCCCCCTCGTCGTCGACCTCATCGACCAGGGCCTCGACGAGGCCGCCCAACGCGCCCTGGCCACCTGGCTGCGCCGCCGCGGCGCCCTGGCGCGCCCCGTCTTCGCCATGACCCGCTCATCCGCCTTCCTCGACCTCGCGGCCGTAGGCCCCTGCGAGCAGGTGATTGTCTGCCCCGCCAACCACAGCCCACCCGTCCTGGTCGACCCCTATCCCGGCGCCCCGGGCTACGAAGCGGTTGCGACGTGCCTGGCCTCGCCGGCGGTGCGGGCGCGAACGGAGGGAGTGGTGGCGGTGCGGGTGGGGGTGTGAGGTCGGGGGGGATGTCGTGAATTGACCCGTAGCGAACGTTTGCGCCGGCGGCTTTACGAGAGCTCGGCGGGCGAAGCGGAGAGTGGCGACAGCTCCGCCATTGGCCCGCTTCTGTTCGGCTTGAGAGGCTCAGATTGCGTACAGGTTTACGGTGCCAATCCCTTTATTGCCCAAACGGTCGCGGCGGCCATTGCACGCTACCCTATTGTCCGCAAAAAAAACTTCAATGCGGCTCGCTCGGAAAGGTGGAGAAATGTCGGGACAATTGGTCGTGCGCGACAGCCACGGTGGCAACTCTTCTGCCTTACAAATAGGTACAGAGCATAGGAATGTCGGGGTAATTACGAGTCTTGGACCGCTGGCAATCCCGTGCGTTTCATTGTCGGAGTTAGTTGTCACCAAAAAACGCACCTATTCACCTATGGTGCTTTTCACCCCCGTTATGAAACAGTAAAGGCGCCCTGCGCTCACCAAGTACATTCTATCTATCCGTGGCACGCGGGACATCTCTAGGCAACTGTTGAATGCGGACCCGCGGTTCGGTTCGCCGACGCATCCAAGAGGCGGAGGATACAGCCTCATAGACCAGCCTTGAACTCGATAAAGCGATGTGGGCTCAGATCTGCCGATCAGAACTGCTCCGTCGTGGATAGCTGGATTCGTCGCAATCGCAGCTGCATAGTCGTCGAGGAACCTTGCGCCGAACACGATGCCGATGGAGTAAGGCGGATCCCTCGGCATAGCGGAGCAATAGTCCGGCTGCTGCGGACCGGTGTACAGGCACAACAGCAGCGAAAGGCGTGGGCCAGAATGTGCCAACCAGGCCGCCTCAAAATCGTCTATAACCGACATTGTCTCGCCGCTCACGTCTGTTGCTTTCTGGCTCCGATAGCCCATCATAGCGCGAGATTGCTCACTGAAGGATTGGGTTTTAGATGGAACTAAGGACCCTGGTGAGCTTCATCATTGTTGCGGCTATAGTCACGTGGGCTGGCGTCCTGTGGATTGCAGGGGAGGCGATAAGTTGGAGCCTCCTGAGGCCTTTAGGCACAGTGATTACTATCGTCACAGCCTTTGCCGTTTTCTACGAAGTCGTACTATGGCGACTTCCGCTTCTTCGACGCTGGATATCAAAGAGGCCGCCAATAAGCGGCACGTGGCGAGTTAGGCTGGAGTCAAGCTTCAAAGATAAAAGTGGTCAACCGGTTGTCAAGACAACATATCTTGTGATTGCGCAGACGCTATCAACGCTTAGTGTTCGGATGTTTACAGATAAGGCTCATTCATTTAGTTTGACTGAAAGAATACGATCTGCGCCGAGCGATGATCTTTTCGAATTGGCCATCGTCTATCAAAATGTACCAGATATAGACCAGCGGCTGCCTGGCGAGCCGAGTGGCTCGATTCACTTCGGTTCTTTGTTGATCCCGAATGTGCCCTACAACCCCACGGTATTGAAAGGTCACTACTGGACGGACCGTCGAACGGAAGGGAAGCTGACGCTTGAGGAGCGTCGAACCACGCGAGTCAGCTCTTTCGCGGAAGGGGAGATGTTGTTTCAGAAATCACCGAATTGGTTTGAGAGGTTTCTCTCCGCGTTCTGTTGATGGCTAGCGGTGGCGTACCCGCTCTGCCGCGCGCAGGCTTTGGTCCTATCATAACATGCGATTCAGTTAGTTTGAGTGACGTGTATTGCGGACGGCAACGATTGCTAAAGCTGCATCAACAGCTATCGGCAACTAGGCACTTGCAAAGCGGCTGTATCCCTTCGTAAATCCAACACCGCATCGTTTCTGGAAATGTCTGCTGCATATGCTAGAGCATGAGTACTCGGTCTTGGGCGGTGTAAGCCGCGCCAAAGTGGGTAGGTACCTAAGCACTGTCGCCGCATCTGTGTCGGCGGCAACAGTGTTTTCGCTACTCTGGGTCGTCGATCTCGCGAGGCGATTTGGACTGAACGCCAACGTGCCTCCGGCCGTACTTTCGTTGGTTGGTGCGGGCGCCGTTTTCGGGGCGCTATATTGGTTGCTAGATCGGTATGCTTGGCGTTGGGGCATATTTCGGCTTTGGCTGAAGGTCCCCGATCTGAGTGGCGAGTGGCAAGTCGATGGAGCGAGCGTCAATCAGGACGGCAGCAATGGTAATGTCTGGAGGGGCAAGATTACAATTATCCAGAGTTGGGATCGCCTGCGCGTCCGACTCAGGACGAGTCAGTCAGGCTCTAACAGCGTAAGTGCGGCTATCATATATGATGCAGCTGATGGCTACCGACTTTTCTATAGCTACAGGAACGAGCCAAACATTAATGAACCAGATCTGAAGGGGCACCGTGGGTTTGCCGAAGTTACTTTCTCTCATGACCTAATTGAAGGCGAGGGCGAGTATTTCAATGGACACGGGCGGTATACGTTTGGCCGAATGAAATTGCGGAGGCTCTGATGGCGCGCGAAATTGGCAAGAGACTAGACAGCCTGCGCATCCGTCGGAGCGGTTTAGACCGTCTTGGCAGGCTGAACGAAGACGCACGAAAGGAGGTGCTTCGCAAGAGTCTGCTAGACGAAAGCTGGCAACGACGATCGGCAGCCCAGCCGAACACGAAGTATGTGTTGGGTGCCATGGCTGAAGTAGACCCGGAATACACGCGCATTAGCAGGGAAACGGCCGATAGAGTGGCAAATCAGCTGCTCAAGGATCAGAATACGCTTAGTCTCAACGTAGAGTTCAGGCTGCAGGGGTCCGTTCCGCTCAATATCCATATTCGAGGCGTAAGTGACGTCGATTTGCTCAATTTGGACAAGGATTTCCATACTTATTCAATAAGTGGACTACGCAGCTCGCTGGGTATGTACCGCTCGCCGACGTCGCGGACATCTACGCAGGTCCTGATGACGCTGCGTCTCTCAGTCGAGAAGATATTGGTAAATCGCTTTCCTGCCGCGGACGTGGACACCTCTGGAGGAAAGGCGGTGAAGATATCAGGAGGTTCGTTGGCTCGTCCGGTCGATGTAGTTGCCTCGTACTGGCACGACACAGATGCGTATCAGATTTCTCAGGTCGAGCGCGACCGGGGCGTGACGGTCTTGGACAAAAAGGTGCCGGAGACGGTCGACAATCTTCCATTTTTACATATGTATCGCGTTGAAGAAAAAGACAGTATTGCAGTGGGAGGTTTGAAAAAGGCGATACGGCTGTGTAAGAACATCAAGAACGATGCCAATGACGAAGGAAGGAATATCGAGTGTCCAAGTTTTGATATCGCAGCGCTCATGTACCACGCTGACATGAATGCATTGAGGTCGGGAGCGTTGTTTAAGTTGTCAGTGCTGGCCGAGACGCAACGCTTCCTCGACTATCTGTATCACAACCCGACTTACGCCAAGAGTCTGATCGTTCCGGATGGCTCGCGCCGGGTTCTGGATACAGAGAGAAAATACGAGGGTGTTAAGGCCCTGTCCTTCGAGATTGATGCTTTGGTGAAGGATGTGGCTAAAGAGCAGAGTGAAGCATTCCGGAAGTCCCCGACGGCTACAATGGAAGAGGCACGCTATGCATTGGCAAATGCCGTTATTGTCTGACGATTGCACGGGTCCCCTTGTTTAAGCAACAATTTTCGCAAAGATCTGCTTTCGGCCAACCAGCGGATGTCGGCTCCTGGCGCAAAGCAGATGTCCCGCCAACACTGCCGCCTCGGGCTGTACCGCACTCTGTCCTCGTCAGCCGTCCCCGCCGCCGACCCTCCGCCCCAAGTCCGTAAAGAACCGCAGCAAGTAGCCATCCGGATCCGCAACCACGAACTGCAGGTTCCCGGCTTCCTCGGTCCCCTGGCGGTACCAGCGTTCTTCCAGCGGCAGGTAGACGTTTGCGGCCAGCCGGACGGCGGTGTCGTGCAGGGCGCGGGCGTCGGGCACTTCGATCTGCAGGTTGATGCCCCTGCCGTAGGGGTGCTCCAGCGGGGCGGTTCTGAAGCGGCGGCCCGGACCGGCGGCCTCCTGCAGCATCAGGTGCACCGCGCCGCGGACGAGGTAGGCGAACCGCTCCTCCGGGCGCTCGACGGTCACGGCGAAGCCCAGCACGTCGCGGTAGAAGGCGAGTGACCGATCGAGATCGCTCACGTCGAGTTCGGGCACGATCGGCGGCGCCTTCATCGCGGGCGTCATGGGAGGCTCCGGTGGCGTGCTCGCGCCAGCGGCGAGGGCCTCACCCCCGCACCCGCGCCAGCACCCGTTCCGCCTGCCGCAGGTGGGGCCGGTCCACCATCTGGCCGTCCATGCCGATCACGCCCACGCCGGGCGACGCGGCGAAGGCGTCGACGATGCGCCGTGCCTTGGCGACGGCCTCCTCGGAGGGCGTGAAGACGGCGTTGATCACCGGCACCTGCGCGGGGTGGATGGCCATCTTGGCGGTGAAGCCGTCGCGGCGGGCGGCTTCGCATTCGGCCAGGAAGCCGGCGTCGTTGCGGAAGTCGGTGTAGACGGTGTCGATGGCGTCCACCTCGGCGCCGTGGGCGGCGAAGAGGGCGAGGCTGCGGGCCAGGCGGAAGGGGTCGGTGTAGGTGCCGTCGGCGAGGCGGTTGGTCTCGGCGCCGATGTCGGCGGCGAGGTCCTCGGCGCCCCAGGTGAGGCCGGCGAGGCGGTGGCTGGCACCGCGGTAGGTGCCGAGCGCGAACAGGGCGCGGGCCATCTCGGTCGCCACGGGGATGATCTTCGTGCCGCCGTCGGGCAGGCCGCTCTCGGCCTCGCGTACCGCGAGCTTGGCGGCGAGGTGCTGCACGTCCACGCCCGAGGCGGACTTGGGCAGCATGATCCCGTCCGGGTGGGCGGGCATCACGGCGTCGAGGTCGGCCTCGATGAGGCCGCTGTCCAGCGCGTTGACGCGGACATAGAGCAGGGGGCGCCGGTCCTGCCCGCGCAGGCTCTCCACCGCGTCGCGCACCATGCCGCGCGCCGCCTCCTTGGCGGAGGGCGCCACCGAATCCTCGAGGTCGATGAGCAGCACGTCGGCGCCGCTGCCGGCGGCCTTCTCCAGCTTGCGGGGGCTGTCGCCGGGGACGAAGAGAAGGGAACGCATGGGGCCGGCTCCTGGAGCGTGCTGCAACGGTGGCTCCCGGTTTCGCACCACGGCGTGCGGCCGCCCGGGAGCGGAATCGGGTCGAGGCTACACCAGTGCGGCCGCCAGGCCATGACAGTGTGACGACAGGGCCGTCATGAACCGGCGCATCGCCCGGGTCGCTCGCGATGGCCGGCTCGGGTCGCGCCGGGGCCTCCACGGCTTTGCCGGGGCCGTGGTGAAGGCGTGGGTGGCCGGGCCAGGCGCGGCCACGGCGCGGGGAGGGCGTGTGGGCGGCGCCGGCGCCGGCCGTGTCGGAAAGCGCCGCTCACGGCGGTTTGGCCGCGATCCGAGGCGCTTCGGTTACCCTTCATTTACCATGACTGCGCACAGTGGATGGCGGGGTGGAACCGTTCGGCCGCGGTTGTCGGCAGGGGCCACTCCTGGGGTCCCGTGTGCCAGTTCCGACGGCGGCCGAGCGAAGTCGAGTGCCATTCCGCGCGGAGTCCGCATGTTCCTGTTCACCACGCCAGCCTCGCCGCAGACGGACAAGACGGCCGGACAGGCCGGGCCGTCGGCCGGCAATCCGGTGGTGGACGCCATCCGCACCGGCTCGGAGCGCACGGGGGCGGATTTCGGCTACCTGCTGTCCACCGCCCGGCGCGAATCCTCGCTCGACCCCGACGCCAAGGCGACCTCGTCGAGCGCCACGGGCCTGTTCCAATTCATCGAGCAGACCTGGCTCGGCGTGGTGAAGGGCACGGGGCAGAACCACGGGCTCACGCCCTATTCGCAGGCCATCACGGAGAAGGGCGGCCGCTTCGACGTCACCGACCCGTCCATGAAGGCGCAGATCCTGGCGCTGCGGAACGATCCCAAGGTCGCTGCCATCATGGCGGGCGAGCTCACCCGCAAGAACGCCGCCATGCTCTCCTCCTCGCTCGGCCGCCAGCCCAGCGAAGGCGAGCTCTATGCCGCGCATTTCATGGGCGCGTCCGGGGCGGCCGATCTCATCCGCGCGGCCTCCACCCAGCCGACGACCCGGGCGGCCGATCTGTTTCCCGACCAGGCGGCGAGCAATAAGGCCATCTTCTACGACAAGGGCACCGGCCAGGCGCGCAGCGTCTCCGAGGTGCACGCGCTGCTCGTGAGCGGGCAGGGCAAGCTCGCCGTGCCGTCCGTGCCGCAGCTCTCCGGCGATCCCTCCACCTGGCTCGGCAGCCGGCCCACGGAGCAGCCGCTCGCCGCCGCCTATGTGGAGGGCGGGCCGGCCATGCACGGCCTCTTCCGCACCGAGGGGCCGCGCGGCCCCGTGAACCAGGCGGTCGAGAAGCTGTGGTCCCGGCCGGCCTCCGCCAGCGCCTCCACCCAGGATGCGCCGCGCTTCTTCCCGCGCAGCGAAGGCACGCTGAAGCCCACCGCCTCGCCCACGGTCGCGCCGGTCTCCGGCAACGGGCGGTCCGTCGTGCCCACCCCGCAGGTGCTGGCGCCGAAGCCCGCCGACGTGCCGCTGCCGCCCGCCCGCACCGCCGCCGTGCAGGTGCAGACCCCGGCGCAGGTGCCGCTCCTGGGCCAGGTGAAGGCCGCGGCGCAGGCTCCCGCCGCCGCGCCGGCCGCCAAACAAACCCAGCCCGCCGCTGCCCGCAGGGGCCAGCCGCTCGATCTTCTCGCCTTCATGAAGCCGGGGATACGCTCGTGATCGTCAGACGCTATCTGACCTGGATGCAGTCGGCTCCGGCCGAGGCCCGCGCCGCCGCCACCGGCGCGCTGGCCCGGGCCTATCTCTTCTCCGGCATGGGGCCGCAGGAGCGGGCCGAGGCCGAGAAGGCGCTGACCCTGGTGCTCGACGATCCCTCGGCCATGGTGCGGCGAACGCTCGCGGAAAGCCTCGCCCATGCGGAGGAAGCGCCCGCCCACATCATCGCCGCGCTCGCCGACGACGTGAGCGAGGTGGCCGCCATCGTGCTGTCGCGCTCCACGCTCCTGGCCGATGCCGACCTCGTGGACCGCGTCGCGACGGGCGACGCCCTCGTGCAGACCGCCATCGCCACGCGGCCCGAAGTGAGCGCGCCGGTGTCCGCCGCCATCGCCGAGGTCGCCGAGGCCGAGGCCGTCTGCGCGCTCGCCGCCAATCCCGGCGCCCGGCTGCCCGCCTTCTCCATGGCCCGCATCGTCGAGCGCCACGGCACCGACCCGTCCGTGCGCGACGCGCTGATGGGCCGGGCCGATCTGCCGCCGGACGTGCGGCTGTCGGTGGTCCGGGCCTTGTCGGAAGCGATCGGCGCCGCCGGCTTCGCCGGACGCGGCGGCCTCGCCGCGCGCGAGGCGTCGGACAAGGCCTGCGTGGACGTGATCCTGGGCAGCCCGGACGACGACGTGCCGGCGCTGGTGGACCGGCTGCGGCGCGACGGCCGGCTCACCCCCATCCTGATCCTGCAGGGCGTGCTCAACGGTGACCTGCGCCTGCTCGGCGCCGCGCTCGCGCTGCTCTCCAGGCAGAAGCCGTCCCGGGTGAAGGGCCTCGTCAACGAGGGCAGGGGCCCCGCCTTCGAGGCGCTGTGCCGCAAGGCGGGCCTGCCCGGCGGCCTGCTGCCGGTCATCGAGGCCGCCATTGCCGCCCGGCGCGTGGTCATGGCCGAGGAGTTCCCGCCGCGCGGTCCTGCGCTCACCCGGCGCATCACCGCGCTGACGCTCGAGGGCTGCAAGCGGCGCGGCGTCGCGGAGGACGAGAGCGTCGTCGTCTCCTTGCGCCGCATCGAGACCGAGGCCGCCCGCGAGGAGGCCCGCCTCGTCGCCGACAGCATGCTGGCGGCCAACCCGGCCCACCTGCAGGTTCCCATGATGCTGTCGCTGCAGCAACTCGCCATGCCGATCGACCGCATCGCGGCCATGCCCGGCCCGGCCATCGCGCTCGCCGACTTCCGCCCCGCCGTGCCCGAGCTGCCCGAGGTGGCCGAGGCCCCCGCCATCCCGTCGCTGCTGCCGCCCGAACGCATGGACGAGATCCTGGCCGCCATGGCCGAGGTCCTGTGGAGCGAATCCGGCCCCGCCAAGCCCGCCGCGGACGAGGCCCAGGCCGAAGCGGCGTAGGCCGGGCGGCGAACCCGGGGCGCGTTACGTCCCGACGGCAGTCCGCGCGACCGCGTCGTCGGGCGCCTGGCGGCGCGTTTCCATCGTGTCGGTGAACAGCTCGATCTGCGACTGGATGCGCTTGGCCTCGGCGTCGAGGTCGCGCGCCAGGCGCAGGACGTCCATGGCGCTGGCGTTGGCGGATTCCGCCGCATCCTCCACCACGCCGGCGCTGCGCACGGTGTCGCGGACGTCGTTCTCCGCGGCGCGGATGTTCACGGCCATGTCGCTCGTCGAGCGGCTCTGCACCGCCACGCGCTCGGCGACGTCGGCGCTGGCGGAGCGGCTTTCGCCGATCCGCGCGCGAATGCTCTGCAGCGCCTCCGTGCTGCGCTGGCGGGCCGTGTGAATCGAGCCGATCTGGCGGCTGATCTCGCTGGTCGCGACGGTGGTCTGCGCGGCGAGCGCCTTGATCTCCGCGGCCACCACCGCGAAGCCGCGGCCGGCCTCCCCGGCGCGGGCCGCCTCGATGGTGGCGTTGAGGGCGAGGAGGTTCGTCTGGCTCGCGACGCTGCGGATCAACGTCGCGACCGTCTCGATGTGGGAGCACGCGTGGTCGAGCAGGCCCACGGCCTCGTCCGTGCGGTCGGCCTCGCCCAGCACCTCGGCGACCGTCAGGGCGGATCGCGTGGTGTGCGCCGCGATGTCCTGGCCCGCCGCCGAGATGTCCTCGGCACTGGCCGCCACGGTCCCCACATGGTCGGCGGCCCGCGCCAAGGCCTCGACCGCGCCGCGGCTGCCGTGCCGCACCCGGCCGGAGGCCACCGTCAGCCGCTCGGAGAAGGTGGCGATCTCCTCGATCATCGCGCCCAGGCGGTTCACGGACCGGCCGAGTTCCTTGTCGAAGGCGAGCACCTGCGCCCGGGCTTCGGCCTCCTGCTCGAGCTTCTTCTGCCGCTCGGCCGCCTGCAGGATCTCGCGCGCCTGGTCGGCCGCCACGCCTTCGGCCTGCGCGAGGCTGTGCAACGCCGCCTCCTGCCGCGCGGCCGACCGGCAGAACCAGACGACGCCGAGGGCGATGACGGTCAGGATCGCCCCGACGATGATCGCCGCGCTTACGGCGGTCTCCGTCCACTTCCGGAAGACCGTCACGCCCGGAACGTTGATGGCCACCACGAGAGGGTAGTCGGGCACTAGGCGCGAGCCGATCAGGCGCTGCGAGCGGTCGGCTGGGTCGGTCACGCGGGGCGCGGTCGTCAGCAAGACGGACGAGGTGCCCCCGTCGGCCAACCCCTGCAGGGCCGGCCCGGTGGCCATCGTCCCGATGACGCGCTCGGCCCACGGGGAGCGGACGAGGAAGGCTCCGTCGCGCCGGTACAGGGTGATGATCGTCTCGGGGTCCCGCACGCTCTCGTAGAACTGGTCGAAGAAGGCGAGTTCGACGCCGACCATCGCGATCGCCAGCGTCTCTCCGTCACGCGAAACGATCTTCCGGGACAGGAACACGGTCCAGCGGCCGGTCACACGGCTCTTCGCGGGCGCGGATACGAAAACCTCCAGCTTCGGCTCGGCCAGGTGAGCCTGGAAGTAGTCGCGGTCCTTGACCGTCTCGGTCGACGGGATGGGCGAACTCGCCTGGGCCAGGAAGCGGCCCTCCAGGTCGACGATGGCGACCGTCGAGGCCTGGGGCACCCCGCGCATGCGGTTGGCCAGGAGCGTGTGCGTGAAGGGGTTTCCGAAGCGCCGCCTGGCCTGCTCCACGTCGAGCGGCGCGCCGTCCAGGTCCTCCACGATGCTGCGCAGGGCGAGGTCCGCGGCCTTGAAGGTCTGGTGCGCGTGGGCCGCCAGCATCGAGGAGTGCTTGGCCATCTGCTTGCGCCACTCCTCCAGTTGATTCTCCCGCGCCTGCCAGAGCAGGGCGCCGACGCCGCTCACGAACAGCAGGGCGATGGCGAGGCCGGTGACGATCGCACGCAGCCGTCGGCCCCATCGCGAGGGGCGGGCAAGCGACGTCCTTGTGGGTCTGTCAGCCGCCGGCATGCGCTGCGGTACTCCAAGCCGTCCTGTGGGCCCGGGGGAAAGCCTGCGCGGGTTGTAGCGCCCTGAGGATGAGATTGCGTTAACGTTAGGAATTTAATCAAAATCAACGGCCGATTTACCGGAATCGGCGCGCGGTTTTGGCGGCTCGGAGGTCGTGAATGGTTCGGCGGTCCAGCCTGCCCCTGCCTCCGCGTCCGGGCCGGCTCGGCCCGGCCATCCACGACGTGAGAATGGCCCCGGCGCGCTTTCCCTCCCCTGCAGGGGAGGGTGGATCGCGCGAAGCGCGAGACGGGTGGGGGCGGTGCCGCAGGACTTGGCGCGACGACAGGGCCGGCCCCGGCATATCCGCTCTTTCTTTGCCGCTGTCCCCACCCGTCAGCCGCTTTGCGGCTGCCACCCTCCCCTGCAGGGGAGGGAGAGCGCCCTTCCTTCGGACTCGAGTGAGATGTGTGCATCCCGAAGGGCCGAGCCCGTGCAGGACGGCTGACGGGGCGGACTGGAGCAATCAGGTGCAAAGCTGCGCCTGAAGACCAATCCACAGGCCCTCAATAGCCGAACTGTTCCAGCAGGATCCGCTCTTCCAGGCTGTGGCCGGGGTCGTGGAGCATCACGAGGTCGACGGAGCGATCCATGGCCACGTCGACGCGGCGGACGCTGCGGAACTCGAAGTGGTCGGCCACCGCGCTCACGGGGCGCTTGTCCGATTCCAGCACCTCGATGGCGATGCGGGCGTGGTCGGGCAGCAGGGCGCCGCGCCAGCGCCGGGGGCGGAAGGCGGAAATGGGGGTCAGCGCCAGCAGCGGCGCGTCGAGCGGCAGGATCGGGCCGTTGGCCGAGAGGTTGTAGGCGGTGGAGCCCGCGGGCGTCGCCACCAGGATGCCGTCGGCGACCAGTTCCGGCAGGCGCGTCTTGCCGTCGATGGAAATGCGCAGCTTGGCCGCCTGGTAGGTCTGGCGCAGCAGGGACACTTCGTTGATGGCGCGGGCCGTGTGGGTCTTGCCCTCGTCGTCGGTGGCCAGCAGCAGCAGCGGGTGCACGACGCTGCGCTCGGCCCGCTCGAGGCGCTCCTGCAGACCGTCCTCGGTGAACTCGTTCATGAGGAAGCCGACCGAGCCCCGGTTCATGCCGTAGATCGGCTTGCCGGTGCCCATGAAGCGGTGGAGCGTCTGCAGCATCAGGCCGTCGCCGCCCAGCGCCACCACCACGTCCGCCTCGGCGGGGGCCGCGTCGCCATAGGCGTCGGCGAGGTGCCGGTGCGCCTCGATGGCGTCCGGGGTCGTGCTGGCGACGAAGGCGATCCTGGAGAAGCGGCGCATGGGTCCGTCCGGGTTGGGCCTGGGCGGGTTGTTTAGCACGGGACGACGAAAAGCGCGTGTCGGGCGCGCAGGCCCGTCAGGCGAAGAGCTCCGGCCGCCGCAGCCGCAGCGTCTGCACCAGCACCAGCGTCTTCATGTCGAGGAGCGTGCCGGCGTCGGCCTGGGCCGCGAGCTCGGCCAGCGGCACCTCCAGCACGGTGATGTCCTCGTGCTCCTCGGCCAGCCCACCGCCGGCGGCGATGCGGTCGGCGGCGTGGAAGGGGGCCAGGAACAGGTGCACCTTCTCGGTCGACAGGCCCGGCATGGGGTAGGCCGCGCCGGCGGGCTCGGCCCGGTCGAGCCGCACGCCCGCCTCCTCGAGGGCCTCGCGCGCGGCGCAGGCGGCGGGGTCTTCGCCGTCCTCCAGGAGGCCGGCGGGCACCTCGGTCAGCGCCTCCGGCCCGCCCGCCACCAGCAGGGGCGGGCGCATCTGGCGCACCAGCAGCGCGATCCTGCGCTCGGGGTCGTAGGGCAGCACCGCCACGGCCGGGCCGTGGTCCTCCACCTCGCGCAGGATCACCTGTCCGTCTGGCGTGCGCAGGCGGAACACGCGGTAGCAGGTGAAACCGTCATGGACGGTACGGGCATCGATGATGGTGGTGGTCATGGCGGATCCGGTGAGCTGAGACTCACCAGTAGCCCTTCGCAGAGACCATTTGAAGGCAGGGTGGGGGACCCATCAAATCGGGTTTGCTGCCACCTCTCCACCGTCCTGCCCGGGCTTCGGCCCGGGCATCCACGACTTCGGCGGGAAACATGGCCTTTGCCCCGGCAAAGTCGTGGATGGCCGGGCCGTAGCCCGGCCAGGACGACCGAGGGGGGAGCGGGAGAAAGAGACTTCAGTCCAGCAGGCTCTTCAGCGTCACCGGGCGGTTTTCGCGCACGCTGGTGTAGGCGGCGACGCCGGTCAGGAGCGACATGGCGCCGGCTTCGGCGCCGGCGCGCTGCTCCAGCGGGTCGCCCTTGTCGGAGCGGAAGAGCTGGTCGCGCAGCTTGTCGTCGCCGCCGAAGTGGCCGCCCTTCTTGGTCGGGATCCAGATGCGCTCCACGCCCTTGAAGTTGCGGATCAGCAGGATCTGGTCGGCCGGGGGCTCGACCCAGGGCTGGTCCTCGTACTGGCGCACCTCGATGCGGCCCTTGGTGCCGTTGAACGCGAGGTGGTAGCCCTCGATCGGCATGGCGGCGTTCAGCGAGTAGGACGCCTGCACGCCGTTCTCGAACAGGATCGCCGCGCTCATCGTGTCGTAGATGTCGATGTCCTCGCGGAACACGCAGGCGTCGCGCACGTAGCCGTCCTCGGCCGAGGGGGCCTCGTAGAGCATGTCGAGCCAGGGGTCCTTGCCGATGTCGAGGAAGAAGTCGCATTCGCCCTTGTGCGGGCAGATCTTGCAGCGCGGGCCGCGGAACGGGCCGTTGCGGCCGTAGACGTTGAGGGCGCCGTGGGCGGTTACCTGGCGCGGCACCGACTTCAGGTACCAGTTCAGCAGGTCGAAGTGGTGGGTCGCCTTGTGCACGAACAGCGTGCCGGAGTTCTTCGCGTAGGCGTGCCAGCGGCGGAAATAGTCGGCGCCGTGGCGGGTGTCGAGGTACCAGTGGAAGTCGACCGAGGTGACCTCGCCGATGGCCTTGTCGAGCAGCAGCTGCTTGATGCGGGTGGCGGTCGGCGCATAGCGGTAGTTGAAGGTCACGTCGACGCGGCGGCCGGTGCGGCGCTCGGCATCCAGGATCCGCTTGGCCTTCTCGGCCGTCGTGGTCATGGGCTTCTCGGTCACCACGTCGACGCCGGCTTCCAGCGCCCGGACGATGAAGTCGTCATGCGTGTGGTCGGGGGTGCAGACGATCACCTTTTGCGGCTTCACCTCGCGCAGCATGGTGTCGAAGTCGGTGTACATGGGGGCATTCGTGCCCATGGCCTGGCGGGCGCCGGCCATGCGCTGCGCATTGATGTCGCACAGCGCCACCATCTCGACGTCGTCGCTCCAGCCGTCGATGAGCTCCTTGCCCCACATCCCGCCGCCGCGGTGGCCGGTGCCCACCAGGGCGACGCGGTGCTTGTTGGTTCCGGTGGGGGCCATGGTCGTCTCTCCCTGCGAATGCGCGCTCGGCCATGCCCGGTGTCCCTGGCCTCCCGGTGAGGGCGCCGCGGCGGACAGTCCGGATATAACCGTTTGGTTACAGCCACCACGCCGGGGTGCCCCGGTCAAGACCGGAAAGGGCGGGGGACACGAAAATTTGTCGTATGACCTGACGACAGGATGAGCTAAGGATGGCGCGGCGCGATGAGGGCGATGGCGGCGTCGGCCATCAGCGTTCCCCACCGCTCCAGCTCGGCCGGGTCCGTGAGGTCCCGGTTGAACGAGGCCGACAGCGTGTAGCGGTTGGACAGGTACATCCAGCCCACGCCGGCCATGGCGACATAGACGTCCACCGGGTCGAGGCCCGCCCGGAAGACGCCCTTCGCGGCGCCGCGCTCCAGCAGGTCGGAGAGCACGCCCACGAGGGGGGAGTTCACGGTCGGGGCCCAGGCGGCGGCGCGCAGCACGCGGGCCCGGTTCATGTTCTCGGTGGCAATGAGGCTGAGGAATTCGGGATGCTCGATGAAGTAGCGCCACGTGAACAGGGCGAGTTCGCGAATCCCCGCCTCGGGGTCGCGGTCGCGCAGGTTCAGGCGCCGCTCCGCGCCCCGGATGCCGTCGTAGATTTGCTGCAGCACGCGCTCGTACAGCGCGTCCTTGTCGCCGAAGTAATGGTAGAGCATCCGCTTGTTGACGCCGGCCCGGGCCGCGATGGCGTCGATGCGCGCCCCGCCGAAGCCGTGCTCGGAAAACTCGTCGATGGCCGCCGCCAGGATGGCCGCGCTGGTGCGCTCCGGATCCCGCACCGCGCCGGACTTGCGGCCGGGCCGGGCCTTGGGGGGCAGCCGTCGGGCAGGGCCGCCGTCCTTGTCGGTCTTCTCGATTGCGCTCACGTCGACATGTCCGCCCGCCGCGATGTGCCTGCGGCCCGTCGCTGCGGCGCGCGCCGGGCTCTTGGGGGCCGGTTTGCTCCGGCTTGGCGCCGTGCCCGCCGGGGGCGCGGCGCGGGCGCTGTTGACAGCCACCACAAACGCGGTAGCTTGTAACCAAATGGTTATAAGCGCCCCCGGGCCACGAGGGCAAGGGCGCTGAGGGAAGAAACGCCGGGCCGTCGTCCCGGCCTGAAGGGGAGAGGAAAGCAATGTCCAAACTGACGATCGATCGTCGTCGCCTGCTGCTGGCGGGTGCCGGTGCGGCCGGCCTCTCGGCCATCGGCGCGCGCCCGAGCTTCGCGCAGCAGGCCGTGCGCATGCGCATGTACTGGTGGGGCGGCAAGGATCGCGCCGACCGCACCATCGCCACCAACAACGCCTACAAGGCGAAGTACCCGAACACCACGATCGACGGCGAGACGCTCGGCTGGGGCGACTACTGGCCGCGCATGGCCACCCAGGCCGCCGGGCGCAACCTGCCCGACGTGATCCAGATGGATTACCGCTACATCTTCGAATACGCCCGCCGCGGCGCGCTGCTGGCCACCGACCAGTACCTGGGCAAGGGCCTGAACATCGCCGACTTCGGCGGCCCGGCCACCGATTGCGGCCGCGTCGACGGCAAGCTCTACGGCATCAACCTCGGCATGAACTCCTCGGCCGTCCTCTATTCGAAGGACGCGTTCGCCCAGGCCGGCATCAAGCCGCCGACGCACGAGACCTCGTGGAAAGAGTTCGCGCAGATCGCGGCCGAGCTCACCAAGGCGGCGAAGAAGGACGGTTTCTACGGCACCGCCGACGGTGGCGGCGTGGAGCCGTCGTTCGAGGGCTGGCTGCGCATGCGCGGCAAGGACCTCTACACGCCGGACGAGAAGCTGGGCTTCACGGCCGATGACGCGACAGAGTGGTTCGCGATGTGGGACGAGATGCGCAAGTCCAAGGCCTGCGTGCCGGCCGACGTCGCCGCACTCGACAAGCTGACGCCCGAGTCGAGCATGCTCATCCTCGGCAAGTCCGCGGTCGCCTTCGCCCACTCCAACCAGCTCGTGGCGTACCAGGCCCTGACGCCCCAGAAGCTGGCCATGACGATGTACCCGAACGTCGGCCCCGGCTCGAAGCTCGGCCACTACCTGAAGCCCTCGATGTTCTGGAGCATCGCGGCGACGACCAAGAACCCGGAGGAGGCGATCCGGATCGTCAACTTCTTCGTGGCCGAAGCCGAAGGCGCCAAGCCGATCGCCGCCGAGCGCGGCGTGCCGGCCTCCGCCGCCATGCGCAAGGCGATCACGCCCGAGCTCGACGATCTCGGCAAGGCGATGGTCGACTACATCTCCTTCGTCAGCGACAAGGTCGGCGCCCTGCCGCCCCCGCCGCCGAAGGGCGCCGGCGAAATCCAGTTCGTGCTCAAGCGCGTGAACGAGGAAGTCGGCTTCGGCAAGACCAAGGTGACCGACAGCGGCAAGGTGCTGGTCACCGAGGCGGCTTCGATCCTCGCCCGCGGCTGAGCGGACGAGGCCGTTCGACAAAAAACGGCCGTAAGGACACAACGTGGCGATAGCAAGCATCGAGAGCGGCGGCCGTCAGGCCGCCGCAGCCAGCATTGCACCCCGGCGGCGGAAGAACTGGTCCGGGTACCTGTTCCTGCTGCCGTGGCTCGCGGGCTTCCTGCTGTTGACGCTGGGGCCGACGCTCGCCTCGCTCGTCCTGTCCTTCACCAATTTCGATCTCATCGGCAGCCCGCGCTACGTCGGCACGGCCAACTACGTCCGCATCTTCACCGCGGACGCGAAGTTCTGGACGTCGCTGAAGGTGACGTTCCTCTACGTGGCGCTGGCGGTGCCGTTCAAGCTCGCCTTCGCGCTCGCGGTCGCGATGATGCTCAACAAGGGCATCCGCGGCCTGCCGGTCTACCGGGCGCTCTTCTACCTGCCCTCGCTGCTCGGCGCGTCCGTAGCCATCGCCGTGCTGTGGCGCAAGATCTTCGCCGGCGACGGCCTGCTCAACCAGGTGCTGGGCCTGTTCGGCATCCAGGGCCCGAGCTGGATCTCCAACCCCGACACCGCGCTCTACACCCTCGTCGCCCTGTCGATCTGGCAGTTCGGCTCGCCGATGATCATCTTCCTCGCCGGGCTGCGGCAGATCCCGCAGGACATGTACGAGGCCGCCAGCCTCGACGGCGCCAGCCCCGCCCGCCAGTTCTGGAAGATCACGCTGCCGCTGCTGACGCCGGTGCTGTTCTTCAACGCCATCGTGCAGACGATCGATGCCTTCAAGGCGTTCACGCCGGCCTTCATCATCTCGGAGGGCACCGGCGGGCCGGTCGACTCGACGCTGTTCTACACGCTCTACCTCTACCAGGAGGCCTTCGCCTATCTGCGCATGGGCTATGCCTCGGCGCTCGCCTGGGTCCTGGTGATCATCATCGCCTGCTTCACGGCGTTCTCGTTCCTCAGCGCGAAATACTGGGTGCACTATGACGACTGAGGCCCGCACGGCCCTCGCCGATGAGCCCAAGCGCAGTGCCTGGGCCTCGCTCGCCATCCACGCCGGCCTGTGCGCCGCGTCGATCGTGATGCTCTATCCGCTCCTGTGGATGCTCTCGAGCTCCTTCAAGGACGAGCAGGACATCTTCAGCCACGGGCTCTCGCTGTGGCCGACCCACCTCAACTTCGATGCCTATCGGCGCGGCTGGGGCGGGCTCACGGTCGGCTTCGACGTGTTCTTCTGGAACTCCGCCGTCATCGCCGTGCTCGCCGTCATCGGCAACGTGATGAGCTGCTCGCTCGCCGCCTATGCCTTCGCGAGGCTCGAGTTCCCCGGCAAGAAGTTCTGGTTCGCGCTGATGCTGGGCACGCTGATGCTGCCCTACCACGCCACCCTCATTCCCCAGTACGTGCTGTTCCTCCACCTCGACTGGGTGAACACCATCCTGCCGCTCGTCGTGCCGAAGTTCCTGGCCGCCGACGCCTTCTTCATCTTCCTGATGGTGCAGTTCTTCCGCGGCCTGCCGCGCGAGCTCGACGAGGCCGCCCGCATGGACGGCTGCGGGCCCTGGCGCATCTACTGGAAGATCATCCTGCCCCTGTCGACGCCGGTGCTCGCCACCGCGGCGATCTTCACCTTCATCTGGACCTGGGACGACTTCTTCGCGCCGCTCATCTACCTCAACGACATGGCCTCCTACACGGCCCAGCTGGGGTTGCGCGCCTTCGTCGACTCGAGCGGCAAGTCGGACTTCGGCGCGCTCTTCGCCATGTCCGTGCTGACCCTCGTCCCCGTCCTCGTCTTCTTCTTCTTCTTCCAGCGCCTCCTCATCGAGGGCATCGCCACCACCGGCATGAAGCGCTGACGAAACCCGACTGGAATCCGCATGTCGCTCTTCGATTTCGCCGTCATCGGCATCAACCACGACCACATCAACGGCCAGGTGAAGTTCATGCTGGAGGCCGGCTGCACCTTCAAGGCGTTCTACGCGCCTGAAGATGCCCTGGCCGAGCCCTTCGCCCAGCGCTTCCCCATGGCCAGGCGCGTGGCCGACAAGCGCGAGATCCTCGAGGACCCCGCGATCAAGCTGATCGTGTCGGCCGCCATCCCGGGCGACCGCGCCGCGATCGGCATCGAGGCGATGCGGCACGGCAAGGACTTCATGTCCGACAAGCCCGGCCTCATCTCGTTCGATGAACTGGCGGAGGCCCGCAAGGTCCAGAAGGAGACCGGGCGGATCTACTCCATCCTGTATTCCGAACACTACGAGACCCGCTCGACCGTGAAGGCGGGCGAGCTGGTCCAGGCCGGCGCCATCGGCAAGGTGGTCCACACCATCGGCCTCGGCCCGCACCGGATCCGCAAGGACCAGCGGCCGCCGTGGTTCTTCAAGCGCGCCCGCTATGGCGGCATCCTGACCGACATCGGCTCGCACCAGGCCGAGCAGTTCCTGTTCTTCTCCGGCGCCAAGGATGCGCGGGTGCTCTCCGCGACGGTCGGCAACAAGGCGAACCCCGACAAGCCCGAGCTCCAGGATTTCGGCGACATGCATTTCGTCGCCGACGACGTCACCGGCTACGTGCGCGTCGACTGGTTCACGCCCGACGGCCTGCCGACATGGGGCGACGGACGCCTCGTGATCCTCGGCACCGAGGGCACGATCGAGCTGCGCAAATACGTCGACATCGCGGGCCGGCCGGGCATCGACCACCTGTTCCTCGTGGACAAGAAGGGCATGCAGTACGTCGACTGCTCGGCCGTCGAGCTGACCTACGGGCGACAGCTGGCGCACGACGTCCTCAACCGGACGGAGACGGCCATGACGCAGGAGCACTGCTTCAAGGCGATGGAACTGGCGCTCACCGCGCAGGCCGTCGCCGAGGGCCGGATGGCCCCGGCCGCGCGCTGACCGCACGACACTCGCGCGCCGGGCCGCGGCCCGGCGTCCCGCAGACCGGACTCATGGACTGAACCAGGATGACCCGCAGGACAGTCGCCGTCGTCGGCCTCGGCATCGGCAAGTCGCACCTCGAGGAGGGCTACGCCAACCTCAAGGACCGCTTCGAGGTGCTCGTCGCCTGCGACCTCGACAAGGACCGCCTCGCCACGGTGGGGGATGCCTACGCCATCCCGCGCCGCACCACCTCCTTCGACGAGGTGCTGGCGATGCCTGACGTCGACATCGTCGACATCTGCACCCCGCCCATGGTGCACCTGCCGATGATCGAGGCGGCGCTGAAGGCCGGCAAGCACGTCATCTGCGAGAAGCCGCTCGTCGGTTCCCTCAAGGACCTTGCCGCCGTCGAGGCGGCCGAAAAGGCCTCGCGCGGCACCGTGATGCCGATCTTCCAGTACCGCTGGGGCAACGGCTTCCAGAAGGCCAAGCACATCGTCGATGCGGGCCTTGCCGGAAAGCCCTACGTGGCGACCGTCGAGACCCACTGGCTGCGCGGCGCCGCCTACTACGCGGTGCCGTGGCGCGGCAAGTTCGCCACCGAGCTCGGCGGCGTTCTGATGACCCACGCCATCCACATCCACGACATGCTGTGCGAGCTGATGGGGCCGATCGACACGCTCTACGGTCGCACCGCGACGCGCGTGAACACGATCGAGGTCGAGGACTGCGCCGCCGCGACGCTGACCATGGCGAACGGGGCGCTGGTGAGCCTCAACGCGACGCTGGGCTCCCGTCCGGAGATCAGCCGCATGCGGCTGTGCTTCGAGAACGTGACCTTCGAGAGCGGGCTCGAGCCCTACGCGCCCGGCAACGATCCCTGGACCGTGACGCCGTCGCCCGACGCCAAGGACGCCATCGAGGCGGCGCTCGCCGCGGTGAAGCCCGTGCATCCGCGCTTCCGCGGCCAGCTCGAGGCCTATGCCGAGGCCCTGGACGCCGGCCGCCCCTTGCCGGTGACGCTGACCGATGCGCGTCGTTCGCTCGAGATGATCACCGCCTTCTACCATTCGGCGGAGACGGGCGAGCCCGTGCGCCTGCCGATCACGCCCGCCCATCCGAAATACGCCAGCTGGCGCCCCAACGGCGCCTGATCTCGCCGCCACCCGCACTCAGGAGGAGCCCCCGTGGCCCGAGTCGTTCTCGAGAAGGTCGTGAAGCGCTATGCCGAGGTGGAGGTCATCCACGGCGTGGACCTGCAGATCGAGCCCGGCGAATTCGTGGTGTTCGTCGGCCCGTCGGGCTGCGGCAAGTCCACGCTCCTGCGCATGATCGCGGGCCTCGAGGAGATCACGGGCGGCACGCTGTCGATCGACGGCGAACGGCTCAACGACACGCCCGCCGCCAAGCGCGGCATCGCCATGGTGTTCCAGAGCTACGCGCTCTACCCGCACATGAGCGTCTACAAGAATCTCGCCTTCGGCCTCGAGACCGCGCGCATGCCGCGCGCCGAGATCGACAAGCGGGTGAAGGAGGCGGCGCAGATCCTGCAGATCGAGCCGCTGCTGCAGCGCAAGCCCAAGGCGCTCTCCGGCGGCCAGCGCCAGCGCGTCGCCATCGGCCGCGCCATCGTGCGCGAGCCACGGCTGTTCCTCTTCGACGAGCCCCTGTCGAACCTCGACGCGGAGCTGCGCGTGCAGATGCGCGTCGAGCTCGCCAAGCTGCACAAGCGCCTCGGCGTGACGATGATCTACGTGACCCACGACCAGGTCGAGGCCATGACCATGGCCGACAAGATCGTGGTGCTGCGCTCAGGGATCGTCGAGCAGGTCGGCCGCCCGCTCGACCTCTACAACCACCCCGCCAACCAGTTCGTCGCGGGCTTCATCGGCTCGCCCAAGATGAACTTCCTCAAGGGCGAGGCGACGGGCTCCGACGCTTCGGGAACCGGCGTGCGCATCGGCGGCCAGACCTTCGCCCTGCCGGGCGTCAAGGCGCCGGCCGGGCCGGTGACGTTCGGCGTGCGTCCCGAGCACGTGACGACGGCGGAGGGGGCCGGCATCACGCTCGGCCGGGCGAAGGTGCAGCTCGTCGAGCACCTCGGCGGCGAGACCATCGTCTACGCCGCGCTCGACGACGGCCAGGCGCTCACGGTCTCGCTGTCGGGCCAGCGCCCCATCCAGATCGACGACGTGCTGGAACTCCACGCCGACCCCTCCCGCTGCCACCTCTTCGGCGCCGACGGCCGCACGCTGGCGGGGTAGGGCTCAGCCCAACCTCCACCTCTCAGCACGTCCTGCCCGGGCTCGGCCCGGGCATCCACGACTTTGCCGGGGCCATCCTCAAGTCGTGGGTGGCCGGGCCAGGCCCGGCCATGACGGCCCCAGGAGAGCGCGCACGCCTCAGCCCACCAGGGAGCCGGGGTGTCCGTCTCACCCCCAAGGCCCGCGCCGGCGCTGCCCGCCCCAGGGGCCCTGAGCCGCCGCACCTGAGGACGCCGGCGCGGCCATGCCGCCGCCCGCGCCCATCTCGCGCGCCTGCTGCAGCAAAGCGGCGATGCGGTTCTCCGGGTTGGGGTGGGTGGAGAACAGGTTGTCCATCCGCGCCCCCGACAGGGGGTTGACGATGAACATGTGCGCCGTCGCCGGGTGATGCTCGGCCGCCATGCTGGGAATGGCCTGGGCGCCGTGGGACAGCTTCTGCAGGCCCGTGGCGAGCCAGGTCGGGTCGCCGCAGATCTCGCCCGCGGCGCGGTCGGCCGCGTATTCGCGGGTGCGCGAGATCATCATCTGCACGACCATCGCCGCCATCGGGGCCAGGATCATCATCGCGATGGTGCCGATGGGGCCGAAGCCGCTGTTGTTGCGGTTCCCCGACGAGAACAGCATGCCGAAATTGGCCAGCATCGAGATGGCGCCGGCGATGGTCGCCGTCAGCGTCATGATCAGCGTGTCGCGATGCTTGATGTGCGCCAGCTCGTGAGCGATGACGCCCGCCACCTCCTCGCGGCTGAGGAGCCGGAGCAGGCCGGTGTTGACCGCCACGGCCGCGTTCTCGGGATTGCGGCCGGTGGCGAAGGCGTTCGGCTGGTCGTCCTGGATGACGTAGAGGCGCGGCATCGGCAGGCCGGCGCGCTGCGCCAGCTCGGCCGTCATCTGGTAGAGATCCGGCGCCTGCCGGGCATCGACCTCCTGGGCATTGTACATGCCCAGCACCATGTGGTCGGCGTTCCAGTAGCCGTAGAGGTTCGTCGCGGCCGCCACCGCGAGCGCGATCAGCATGCCGGTCGCTCCGCCCAGCGCATAGCCGATCGCCATGAAGAGCGCGGTCATTCCGGCCAGCAGGGCCGCCGTCTTGATCGTGTTCATTCCATCCTCCGCCACGCCGGTTGCGTGGCCGGGAGAAAAGATTGGGATTCGGTAAGGCCGGCACAAGGGCCGGCGCGGCCTCAGCCGGCCCGGCGGATGAGGAACACTTCCACCGCGCCGTCCCGCCGATGCGCCTCCAGCCGGTCGCCGGTGCCGTTGAGCATGTGCGGGATGTCGATGGCCGAGAGCGGGTCTGTGCTCTCCACCTGCAGCAGGCGTCCGGCGGCGAGGCCGGCCAGGGCCTTGCGCGTGCGCAGGACGGGCAGGGGGCACTTCAGGCCGCGGAGGTCGAGGATGAGCGGGGCAGGGGCCCCGTCGGGTGCTGTCATGGGGCGACGATAGAGGGCGCGGCCGCCGCCCTGTCAACCGGTGGACAGGCCCGGCGAAATGGGTCAGATCGAACCGTCAGGCGCGGACGGACGGGGATGGCACAACTCGGCAAGGACAGTTTCGCGGCCGGGGACGGGCCGATGGCGGTGGAGGAGGGCGTGGCCCTCCTGGCGGCGCGCATCGCTCCCGTCGCGGGGATCGAGACGGTCGGCCTGGCCGACCTCGACGGCCGGGTGCTGGCCGCGCCGATCCTGGCGCCGATCGACCTGCCGCCCTTCGACAATTCGGCCGTCGACGGCTACGCGGTGCGCCATGGCGACCTCGCCGTCGGCAAGGAGTCGCGGTTCCCCGTCGTCGCCCGCATCGCCGCCGGCATGGCCGGGACGCCGCTGCCGGACAGGAGCGCCATCCGCATCTTCACGGGTGCGCCCATGCCGCCCGGTGCCGACACCGTCTACATGCAGGAGGACACCCGGCTCGAGGGCGGCGAGGTGATCCTGCCCGCGGGTCTGGCGCCCGGCGCCAACCGCCGGCTGGCGGGCGAGGACGCGGTCGCGGGCCACCCCGTGCTGGCCGCGGGCCGGCGTCTCGTGCCCCAGGACGTCGCGCTGCTGGCCGCGCTCGGCCTCGCCGGCGTGCCGGTCCGCCGCAGGCTGAAGGTCGCCGTGTTCTCGACCGGCGACGAGGTGGTGCCCCCGGGCCAGCCCCTGCGGCCGGGCGCGCTGCACGATTCGAACCGCTTCGCCCTCATGGCGATGCTGCGCCGCCTGGGCTGCGACATCGTCGACCTGGGGATTCTGGCCGACGAGCGTGCCGGCGTCGGCCGGGCGGTCGCCGCGGCCGCGGCGTCCTGCGATCTCGTCGTCACCTCCGGCGGGGTGTCGATGGGCGAGGAAGACCACGTGCGCGCGGCGCTGTCGGAGGTCGGCTCGCTGGTCTTCTGGAAGCTGGCGATCAAGCCGGGCCGCCCGGTGGCGATGGGCATCGTGGCCGGAACGCCGGTGGTGGGCCTGCCCGGCAATCCCGTGGCGGTGTTCGTCACCTTCGCCCACGTCGTGCGGCCGCTGCTCGCGGCGCTCGCGGGGGAGGCGTATGCGCCGCCCGCGCCGGTGCCGGTCGTGGCCGGCTTCTCGTTCCGCAAGAAGACGGGGCGGCGGGAGTATCTGCGCGTGCGGCTCCTGCCCGACGGATCCGGCCGGCCGGTCGCGCACCTGCACCCGCGCGAGGGTGCCGCGGCCATCACCTCGCTCACAGAGACGGACGGGTTCGTCGTCCTGCCCGAGGACAGGACGGTCGTGGAGCCGGGCGAGGCGCTCGGGTTCCTGTCCTACGCCGTGCTGCGCTGAGCGGCCGCGCCCCGCGCGTACAGGACTTCGGCCTGCTCCAGGTCCTGAGGCGTGTTGGCGTTGAAGAACGGATCGAGCGGGTTCGCCTCCCACGGCACGGTTTCGGCGTGGTGGCGCGCGGCCCAGTCGCCGACCCGCCGCATCCCCTCCCGCTCCACCGCGTCCCGCAGGTCGTCCCGTAGCGTGCTCGACCACAACGCGGTCAGGGGATGGCGGCGGTCGAGGGAGGTCGCGCAGACGATCTTCGCGCCCGTCTTCCGCATGTGCGCGGACAGCCTCTCCACGAGGTCGGCGGGGAGGAAGGGGCAATCTCCCGGGACCGTCAGCACTGGTCCTGCCTGGTCGAGCCCGCTCTGCCCGTGCTGGTCGGCCGCCCAGTCGAGCGCGGCGAGGACGCCGCCGAGCGGGCCGGCATCGGGTGTGCCGTCGCTCACCACGGGCAGCGCGAAGGCCGCGTAGCGCGACGGATCGCCGTTGGCGTTGATCGCCAGGGGCGCGCATTGCGGGGCCAGCCTGTCCACGATGTGCCCGACCAGCGGCCGGCCCGCCAGGAGGCGCAGCGGCTTGTCGCCGCCGCCCATGCGGCGGGACTGCCCGCCGGCCAGGATCACGCCCGGGACGGTGCGGGCGTCCACGGGTCAGCCCGCGTGGTCGTCTTTGCCGCCCTCGCTTTCGCCGATCAGCGTGTCGACGGCGATGATGGCGCTCTCGAGCTCGGCGATCTTGCGGATCACGCCGTCGGGGGGAAGACGCCCGGTCCGGGCCGCATTGACGATCAACTCGCGCTGCGCGGCCTTCAGGGTCTGCGACAGGGTCATGAGCTCGTTCATCGGACAATCCTGTTCAGCGCCATGTGACGCCAGGAAAAAGAGATGGCTGCGGCTCGCTCCGGTCAACCGGGCCGCGGCATGAGGTGCCCGCACCTTGGCCGAGGTTTCGGCGAAGGGAAGGGCCACGCGTGGTTTTCAACGGGAAAGTGGCCAAAGTCCTGGTGGTGCCCCCGGAGAGGATCGAACTCCCGACCTTCGGTTTACAAAACCGCTGCACTACCGCTGTGCTACGAGGGCGCGACGCAGGTTCTGCCCATCGACGCGCTGTCTGTCAACGGCGCCGGACCCGGGCGCCGGAGACGCCGCCGTCCCCCGATTTGCGCGGATTTGTCGCGTGCGCGAGCCATTCATCCACCATTCAGCCGCAAAGGCGCAGTCCTATTCCCATCGGAATACACCTTGAGACCCTGGGAGTTGCCCCATGATCCGCAAGACCTGGAAAAGCGGCGTCCTCGCCACGCTGGCCCTGGCCGGTTTCGCCGCCGTCGCGGCGTCCCCCGCCGAGGCGCAGTATTATCATCGCAACCGTGGATGGTCGCCCGGCGCGGCCGCGGCCGTGGGCGCGGTGGGTGGACTGGCCCTGGGCGCCGCCCTGGCCGCGCCCCGGCCCGCCTATGGCTACTACGCGCCGCCTCCGCCGGCCTATGGCTACGCCCCGCGGCCGGTCTACGTGGCTCCGCCGCAGCCCGTCTATGTCGAGCCCGCGCCCGAGTGCTTCTTCCGCCGCGAGCGCGTGTGGGTGCCCGGTTGGGGCTGGCGCGTCCACCGCGTGAGGGTGTGCGAAGACTACTGAGCCGCGATGGCCGGAAGGCCGCGCATCACGACAGCAAAAAGGCCCCGGCGCGAGCCGGGGCCTTTTTCGTATCTGTGGGGGAGGGCGCGGGCGTCCGCGCCCTCGGCCGGATCAGTCGCCGGCGTAGATGTCCCGGTTCTTCGTCTCGGGGACGAAGATCAGGCCGACCACGAAGGTCATCATCGCGATGACGATCGGGTACCAGAGGCCGGCATAGATGTCGCCGGTGGCCGCCACGATCGAGACCGCGATCGGGGGCAGCAGGCCGCCGAACCAGCCGTTGCCGATGTGGTAGGGCAGCGACATGGCGGTGTAGCGGATGCGGGTCGGGAAGAGCTCGACCAGGGCGGCGGCGATCGGGCCGTAGACCATGGTGACGAGGATCGCCAGGTAGATCAGGACCACGATCAGCATCGGCTGGTTGATCTTCGCCGAGTCCGCCTTGGCCGGATAGCCGGCGGCGGCCACCGCGGTGCCGACGTCCTTCAGGAAGGCGGCGCGGGCGTCGGTGAAGGCCTTGCCCTCGAGCTTGTTGCCGTCGATCGAGTTGATGACCTTGTCACCGACCTTCACGACCGCGACGGAGCCGGGAGCGCCGTTGGCGATCTGGTAGTTCACCGACAGGCCGATCAGGCCCTGGCGAGCGACGTCGCAGGAGGACTTGAAGACCTTGCCGCCGACGGGGTCGAACAGGAAGTTGCAGTCGGCGGGATCGGCCGTGACCGACACCGGGGCGGAGGCGAGCGCCTTCTCCAGGTCCGGGTTGGCGAAGTGCGTGATCTGGCGGAAGCCCCACTGGTAGGTGAGCGCCGCGAGGATGCAGCCCGCCAGGATGATCGGCTTGCGGCCGATCTTGTCCGACAGCCAGCCGAAGAACACGAAGCCGAGCGTTGCGATCGCCAGGGCGACGATGATCGCGGTGTCGGCGATGTTGGCGTCGACCTTCAGCGTGTTGACGAGGAAGATGCGGGCGTAGAACTGGCCCGTGTACCACACCACCGCCTGGCCGGCCGTCAGGCCGAGGAGGGCGATGATCGCCACCTTCGCGTTGCGCCATTCACCGAAAGCTTCCGACAGCGGGGCCTTGGAGCCCTTGCCCTCGTCCTTCATGCGCTGGAACACCGGCGACTCGTTCAGCTGCAGGCGGATCCACAGCGAGATGCCGAGCAGGATGATCGAGAAGAGGTAGGGAATGCGCCAGCCCCACACCGCGAAGTCGGCGGTGGACATGCTGTTGCGGACGATGGCGATGACGAGCAGCGACACGAACAGGCCGATCGTCGCCGTGGTCTGGATCCACGAGGTGTAGAACCCGCGGCGTCCGCCCGGAGCGTGCTCGGCCACGTAGGTCGCGGCACCGCCGTACTCGCCGCCGAGCGCGAGGCCCTGCAGCAGGCGCAGCGTGATCAGGATCACCGGGGCGAGGAAGCCGATGGTCTCGTAGGAGGGCGTCAGGCCGACCAGGAAGGTCGAGAGGCCCATGATCAGGATGGTGACGAGGAAGGTGTACTTGCGGCCGACGATGTCGCCGAGGCGGCCGAACACCAGCGCGCCGAACGGACGCACGAGGAAGCCCGCGGAGAAGGTGAGCAGCGCCACGATGAACTGAACGTTCGGGTCGAACATCGTGTAGAAGCGCGCGCCGATCTGGGCGGCGGTCCAGCCGTAGAGGTAGAAATCGTACCACTCGAAGACGGTCCCGAGCGAAGAGGCGAAGATCACCTTCTTCTCGTCGGCCGTCATCGGACGCACATGGGCGTCCGCGACACCGGTTGCCATGCTCATGCCAGCACTCCTTGTTGTTCCATCACCCGTGCCGAGGGGCGCCTGGCGTCAGCCAAAACAGTCCCTGTCGGGCTCCTGCCTGCCGGCACGGCGCCCGCTCCTCAGCGTCGGTTCGTTGCGAAGTGGCGTGGACCTCGATCCCGCCGGGTTTCCCTCCGGCACCGTTGACCGGTGCACGTCCTCATGTTGGTGCCGGGCGGACCCGGAACGGGGGAACGCGTCACACGACGCCATTTCCTGAACGCAATCTAACCCACAGGCCGAAAAAGCGTGATTCAACCTTCGTCTACAGACGATTAGTGTAGAATGGCCGAGCCTCCGCCAGGCCTGCCGCGGCTTCGGTCGCGGGGCACCCCGGCGCCGCGTCGAGCGCCGCGCGCAGGGGTTGCGGATCCCGCCGCCAATCGTCCCGAAACGGGACGAAAAAGGGCTAGTGCCTTGCCGCGGCGTTTACTTGCCGTAAACTCCCTCGCCGATGCGGCGTGTGTGCTGAGTGGAGTTGCGTCATGGGTTTCGTCCGAATCGCCGTCCTTGCGGCCGCCGTCGCGTCGTCCGCGCCGGCCTTCGCCGCTCCGCAGGCCGGTGCGCGCGTCGCCTCCGTGGGCGCGGTGCGTCCGGGCCCGGTCATGGTTCATCGCCCGGTCATGGCGCCGCCGCGCGGCTCGCACGTCTTCAGCCATGGCCCGCTCGACCGCCCGCACGCCGTGCGCCGCACCTGGACCAGCTTCGGCCCCATCGGGTGGGGGCCGGCGGTGGCGCCCACGGTCGTCGTGGTCAACACGCCCGGCGCGGCCCGGGCGCGGCCCGTCCTGCCCACCGCCGCCGATCTCCCGACGGCGGCCGACCTGCCCGTCGTCAACATCGTGCGGGAGCCGGCGGATCCGGCGCTGTTCTACGTGATCAACGACCTGAGCCGTGGCCGGTCGACCCGGTCCGGAGGCGCGCGCATCATCCACGCCGGCCCCGCGCTGCCGATGGCTCACGCGCCGGGCGAAACCTTCTCCGAGAGCGGCCCGCGCATCATCGAGCTCACCGCCCGCTGACCCTCAGAAGCGGCCGAGCGCCTTGCCGACGGCGTAGAGCGAGACGGCGGCCGCATTCGAGACGTTGAGGCTCTTGATGGCGCCCGGCACGTCGAGCCGGGCGAGCACGTCGCAGCGTTCGCGCGTGAGCCGGCGCAGGCCCTTGCCTTCGGCCCCCAGCACGAGCGCGACGGGCGGACGGGCGACCGCTCCCTCCAGCGCGACGCTGCCTTCCGAATCGAGGCCGACGCGCCAGTAGCCGCGCTCGCCGAGCAGCGTCAGGGCCTGGGCGAGGTTGCCCACGGTGACGAGCGGCACGTGTTCCAGCCCGCCCGAGGCGGTCTTGGCCAGGACCCCGGTCGCCTCCGGACTGTGCCGGTCGGTCACGATCACCGCCGTCACGCCGAACGCCGCGGCGCTGCGCAGGATGGCTCCCACGTTGTGCGGGTCGGTCACCTGGTCGAGCACGAGCACGAGGCCGTCGTCGGGCAGGTCGTGGATGTCGAGGGAGGGCAGGTTGTCCACCTCGGCGACGACGCCCTGGTGCACCGTGTCGGGACCGACCAGCCGGTCGAGGTCGGGGCCGGTCGCGGTGGTGGTGGGCACGCGGCTCACGGGCACCATCTCGGCCAGGCGCTCCGCCGCGTTCGCCGTGGCGAACAGCCGGTGCACCACGCGCCGGGGGTTGCGCAGCGCCTCGGCCACCGCGTGGAAGCCGTAGAGCAGGGGCCGCCCGGTGCGCCGCGGCGCCTCCTGCGCCGGTGCCTCGCGCCGGGGGTGCTCCCGACGGGGACGATCGGCCTCCCGCGGATCCCATCCCCGGGAGCCATGGCCGCCTTCGCCTTTGCCGGTCTGGCCCTTGCCGCTTTGGCCTTGGCCGCCTGGGCCCTGCCGCCTCGCCATGTCGCTCTCCGCCGCGCGTCGTTCCGCACGGCATGTCGCACGGCGCGACCTGCCCCGCAACGCCGGTGCCGATTCCGTGTTGACTTCACCCGGCGCCCTCACCATAAAGCGCCCCACGTGAGCGCCGCCTTCGGGCGGCTCTTTCGTGACCGGCACCCCTCGGGTGTACCGGAAGCTGGGACGGGGGAATGTCCCGAGCGGCAAAGGGGGCGGACTGTAAATCCGCTGGCTAAGCCTTCGTAGGTTCGAGTCCTACTTCCCCCACCAGCCTTCGCCCTTCGGGCTACGGCTCGGCAAGCCGCAGGCTTGACG
>NZ_CAMFHB010000055.1 GCF_945952055.1 uncultured Alsobacter sp. | reverse complement strand
AAGACTGTCAGGGATGTCCCCGAACATGTGTCAGGGATGTCTCCGGTATTTACACCAGGCCCGGGCAGGACGCGTGGAGAGGGCGAGGGGACGGCGAGAGGTCGTGAATTCCCGCTATCGCACGACCAGCTCGTGCGGCAGCAATCTCTCCGGCGGGGCCTGCCCGGCCCACAGGGCCTGCAGCTGCTCCACGACGCTGGCGCCGTAGTCCTTGTAGGGAATGCGGATCGAGGTGAGCCAGGGGGCGATCCAGGCGTTGAGGGCATTCTCGTCGATGCCGACGATGCGGCAGGCGCCGGGTACGTCGATGCCCTGCTCGTGGGCGAGGCGATACGCGCCGTAGGCCATGAGGTCGCTCGGGCACATGATGGCCGCGGGCCAGCCGCCTTTCGCGACGAGGGCCTTCGCCGCGTCGTAGCCGAAGTCGAGATGGCTCGCCCCGTCGCCCCTGGCGATGCGGATCGCCTTGCGCGGCACGCCGCGCTCGGCGAGCCGATCTAGGAAGCCCTCGACACGGTCGGCGATCGAGTTGGACAGCACGGCCGGGCGCAGGACCGCGGGCCGGTCGAGGCCCAGGGCGAGCAGGTGGTCCGCGGCGTCCGCACCGGCCTGGCGGTTGTCGATGCCGACATAGGCTGCGGGACCGTAGGGGCTGCGGCGGCCGACGAAGACCATCGGATCGCCGCGCTCGACCGCCGCCGAAAGCTCGGGGCTGCGGACCGAGCTCACCATGACGTAGCCGTGGGCGACCTGGGCGCGCATGGCCTGCAGGTACTCGTCCTGCAGGTCGGCGCGGTCGTGGGTGTCGCACAGGATCATGACGTAGCCGGCCTTGCGCAGCGCGGCCTCGGTGGAGGCGGCGATGGCGGCCATGGCGGGGTTGTCGATGTTGGGCGCCAGCATGGCCACGAGGCGGCTGTCGCCACGGCGAAGGCTCCGTCCGGCGTGGTTGGTCCGGTAGCCGAGTTCCTTGACGAGCGTCTGGATGCGCGCGACCGTCTTGGGAGATGCCCTGTGGATCTGCCCGTTGACGATGCGCGAAACGGTCGAGATCGAGACCCCGGCCTCATTGGCGAGATCCGCCAAGGACACCGGCGCGTCCGGGCGTCCCCTGACCTTGTCGTCCACCAGCGTCCCCTTCATGCGGCGCAGCCTGACCGGCATCGCTCATCGGTTGTGGATTGACAAGATAGGCAAACGTTTGCCAAAAGCAAGAAAGACGCTGGCGGATCCTCGGCACGGGGAGCGCCATCGCCCGGCGCGCAGGCGACCGGACAACCTCGCAGGGAGAGAAACGACATGAAGCGGATGGCTTGGCTCCTCGGGAGCGCGATCGCCCTCTCGGTCGCCGGCGCCTCGGGCGCCTTCGCGCAGACCACGCTGCGCATGACCTGGTACTCCGACGGCAACGAGGGCGAGGTGATGCAGGATCTGCTCGCCCGCTTCGAGAAGGCCAACCCCGACATCAAGGTCGTGCTCGACCAGGTGCCCTTCAAGGCGATCAACGAGAACCTGCCCGTGCAGCTCGCCGCCGGCGAGGGGCCGGACATCGCCCGCGTCGTCGATCTGGGTGGCGTCGCCAAGTTCATGCTCGACCTGCGGCCGCACCTGAAGGACGCCGCCTATTTCGAGAAGAACTACGGGCCGTTCCTGTCGTGGATGCGCCTTCCCGGCGACACGACCTCGATCCCCGGCTACATGACGCAGCTCACCGTCACGGGCCCCTTCGTCAACAAGACGCTGTTCGAGCAGGCCGGCGTGGCGCTGCCGGGCGAGAAGGCCACCTGGGCCGACTGGGCCAAGGCCACCAAGCAGGTCGCCGACAAGGTCAAGGCGCCGTTCCCGATCGCCATCGACCGCTCGGGCCACCGCTTCCTCGGCATGGCGATCTCCGAGGGCGCGAAGATGTTCGACGCCAAGGGCGAGCCGGCGGTCATCGACGACGGCTTCAAGACGGCGGCCTCGATGGTCGTCGACTGGCACAAGACCGGCGTGATGTCGAAGGAGCTCTGGGGCTCGGTGTCGGGGGCGACCTATCGCGGCGCCAATGACGAGTTCAAGAACGCCCAGGTCGTCATGTACATGTCGGGCTCCTGGCAGATCAGCCAGTTCGACAAGCAGATCGGCAACGCCTTCGACTGGGTCGCGGTGCCGAACCCCTGCGGCGCGGGTGGCTGCACCGGCATGCCGGGCGGCGCGGCGCTGGTCGGTATCAAGACGACGAAGAACCCGCAGGCGGTGGCCAAGGTGATGGAATACCTCGCCAGCGAGCCGGTCGCGCAGGAGTTCTACTCCCGCACGCTCTTCGTGCCGGGCCATGTCGGCCTCGCCCAGAAGGGCATCGACTACCCGTCCGCGAGCCCGCTCGCCAAGCAGGCGCTGGGCGTGTTCGGCAAGCAGGTCGGCCAGGTCTCGCAGACCGCCTACGCGCTGCAGGGCTACACCTACAACCGCATCATCTTCAACGCCGTGATCAGCCGCGTCGGCCAGGTCGTGGCGGGCGAAGGCACGCTCGACGAGGCCTACAAGCGCATCGAGCAGGACGTGGCGGCGCAGATCGCCGAGCGCAAGAAGTAAGGGCCGGGGGCCCTCGCACCTGCCGGGTCGGGTGAGGCTCGTCCTCACCCGGTCCATGCCCACCTCTCCACCGTCATGGCCGGGCTTGGCCCGGCCACCCACGACTTGCACGCGGCGCCGGCAAAGTCGTGGATGCCCGGGCCGAGCCCGGGCAGGACGCGTGGTGGGTGGCGGGCCTGGAATTCGACCGTGCCGCGACCCGCTTGGTCACGGGCTCATAGTGGACTGAACCCAGGGAGAGCGCGCATGTCCGGCAAGGCAGCGTCCGGCGGCATCGGCGACCGCTTCGGCGGTGTGCTGTCCGCGCCCTACACGCTGATCATGAAGGTCCTGGACATCCCCATGCGCGCCGTCCAGAACGCGATCGGCGAACGGCGCATGCCCTACGTCTTCCTGTTGCCGAACTTCCTGTTGTTCGGCCTCTTCGTGTTCCTGCCGCTGATCCTGAACGTCGGCTACTCGCTGACGGGCGGCTCCAAGCTCTACCTCTCCGAGCGGCCCTTCGTGGGACTCGGCCAGTACGCCACGCTGCTCGACTGCACCAACCACCTGCAGCCCTCGACCTGCCGCGAGGACCACTTCTGGCGCGGCGTCTACAACACCATCACCTTCGTGGTGCTGCAGGTCGTGTTCATGGTGCTGTTCTCGCTGCTGACGGCGGTGGTGCTCAACATGAAGATCCGCGGCCGCGGCTTCTTCCGCGCGGTCTACTTCTTCCCGGTGCTGCTCTCGCCCGTCGTCGTGGCGCTGATCTGGAAGTGGATCCTGCAGCGCGAGGGGCTGCTCAACGGCGCCATCACCACGCTCGGCGGCGAGAAGATCCTGTTCTTCGTCGAGCCGGGCTGGGCCATGTTCTGGGCGGTCTTCGTGTCAATCTGGGCCCATATGGGCTTCTACACGCTGATCCTGCTCGCCGGCCTGCAGGCAATCCCCGCCGACATCTACGAGGCGGCGGAGATGGACGGCACGAAGAAGTGGCGCGCCTTCCATCGGCTGACGTTGCCGCTGCTCATGCCCAACCTCATCGTCGTGATCGTGCTGTCGCTTATCAAGGGCGTGCAGACCTTCGACGAGGTCTTCGTGCTCACCGGCGGTGGCCCCGGCACGGCCACGCTGCTCGTGGTGCAGTACATCTACGAGACGGCCTTCTCCAACCAGGTGCAGAACTTCGGGCTCGCCGGCGCCGCCTCGGTGATGCTGGGCGTGGTGCTCTTCGCGCTGACCCTTCTGCAGCTCTTCTTCGCCCGTAAAGGGGAGAAGCCCACATGAGCGTCGCCGACTTCGTGACCCGTCGGCGCGGGCGGCGCTGGCACTGGACCGACATCGCCGCCTACAGCTACCTCGCGCTCGGCGTGGTGCTGATGTTCGGGCCCGTGCTGTGGCTCGTGCTCTCGTCCTTCAAGACCCAGGCGGCGCTGCTCGAGTTCCCGCCCTCCCTCCTGCCGATGACGCAGGAGGAGGTGATGGTGCCGGGCCAGGGCGACAAGCCGCTGCCGCTCTTCAAGGTCACCATGGACGACGGCAGCGTGCGCACGCTCGCCCAGGTCCGCCGCGTCGGCATCCAGGCGCAGATGGTCGACCCCAAGGATCCGGGCACCGTCATCCGCGTGCCGATCGAGCGGCGCGAGCCGGTGCGCAAGTTCCAGCTGGCGCTGGAGAACTACACCAAGCCGCTGCAGCAGTTCGCCTTCACGCGCTACCTCGCGAACTCGGTGTTCGTGACCGTGGTGGCGACGCTGATCACGCTGATCAGCAACTCCATGGCGGCCTATGCGCTGTCGATCTACGAGTTCCGGGGGCGCAACGCGGCGATGCTCGCGGTCATCGGCACGCTGATGATCCCGATCACGATCATCCTCGTGCCGGTCTACATGGTGGTCGCCTCGCTCGGCATGGTGAACAGCCTCTGGGCTGTCATCCTGCCAGGCGCCGCGACGCCGACCGGCGTGTTCCTGCTGCGCCAGTACATGCTGACGCTGCCGCGCGATCTCATCGAGGCGGCGCGCATGGACAAGGCGTCGGAGTGGCAGATCTACTGGCGCATTGTCATGCCGCTGTCGCTGCCGGCGCTGGCCGTGCTCGCGATCTTCTCGATCATGTGGCGCTGGAACGAGTTCCTGTGGCCGCTCGCGGTGCTCACCAAGACCGAGAGCTACACGCTGCAGATCGGCCTCAACGCCTTCCAGGGCGAGCTGCAGGTGCAGTGGCACTACCTGCTCGCCATGACCGTGGTGACGCTGGCCCCCGTCGCGCTCGTCTTCGTCTTCCTGCAGCGCTTCATCACCACGGGCATCGCCAACACCGGGATGAAATAGGACACGCCATGGCACAGCTCGAACTCAAGGGTGTCCACAAGAGCTACGGACCCGTGAAGACGATCCACGGGGTGGATCTCTCCATCGGCGACGGCGAGTTCGTCGTCTTCGTCGGTCCGTCCGGCTGCGGCAAGTCGACCTTGCTGCGCATGATCGCGGGGCTGGAGGAGATCACCGACGGCACGGTCAGCATCGACGGCAAGGTCGTCAACGACGTGCCGGCCGCCGACCGCGGGCTCGCCATGGTGTTCCAGAGCTACGCGCTCTACCCGCACATGTCGGTCTATCAGAACATGGCCTTCGGGCTGGAGAACATGGGCCTGCCGCGGCCGGAGATCGAGAAGCGCGTACAGCGGGCGACGACCATGCTGCAGCTGGAGCCCTATCTGCAGCGCAAGCCCAAGATGCTCTCCGGCGGACAGCGCCAGCGCGTCGCCATCGGCCGCGCCATCGTGCGCGATCCCAAGATCTTCCTGTTCGACGAGCCGCTCTCCAACCTCGACGCCGAGCTGCGCGTGGCGATGCGCAAGGAGCTCTCGGCGCTGCATGCCGAGATCGGGGGGACGATGATCTACGTGACCCACGACCAGGTCGAGGCGATGACGCTCGCCGACCGCATCGTGGTGCTGCGCGCCGGTCGCATCGAGCAGGTCGGCACGCCGCTCGACCTCTACCACCGGCCCGCCAACCAGTTCGTCGCCGGCTTCATCGGCTCCCCGCGCATGAACTTCCTGAAGGGGACCGTCGCCGCTCCCGGGACGATCGCCATCGCCGGCGGACGCAGCCTCGACCTGCCCGCCGCGGCAGGACTTCCGGCGGGCGAAGAGGTCACCGTCGGCATCCGTCCCGAGCACGTCGCGCTCTGCGGCCGGGAGGACGCGGACGTCATGATCCGCCTCGACCTCGTCGAGCATCTCGGCGGCGAGACGTACCTCTACGGGCAGAGCGAGACGCTGCCCTCCATGACCATCAAGCAGGATGGCGACTGCGCGGCGACGCGCGGCGACATGCTGCCCCTGCGCCTCGTGCGCGACCGCCTGCACCTGTTCGATTCCGCCGGCCTCGTGCGCCGCGCCGCCTGAACTTCGGAGACTGCCCATGAAATCGCTCACCCTCGGCCGGTATCGCGGCCGCGATGGCCTCTGGGCCGTGTTCGACCTCGACCACGGTGTCGACCTGCGCATCGGCCTTCTCGAGGACGACATCGGCCGCGTGGTCATGCGCCGCGATGGCGGCTACCGGCTCGACCGCGGATGGAGCATCGCGCCGGGCGGGCTCGAGCCGCCCTACGAGGGCCGCAGCCGCGACGACGTCGCGGGCTTCAGCTGCCCGGCCGTGACGGTGACCGAGGAGCAGGGCCGCGTCGTCATCGCCGGCAAGGCGCTGACGGCCGTCGTGACGCTGGAGCCGTTCGGCATCGCCTGGCACCGTGCCGGCGAGGCGGAGCCCTTCCTGTGCGACCGGCGCACGCAGGCCTATTTCGTGTCGCGCCAGACCGGCGCCGTGTCCCACTTCATCGCCCGCGGCAAGGCGGAGCGCCACTACGGCCTCGGCGACAAGTCGGGCCCGCTCGATCGCACCGGGCGGCGTTTCCGCATCGACGCGGTGGACCCCTGCGGCTTTGACGCCGAGACGAGCGATCCGCTCTACAAGATGATCCCGTTCTACATCGTCGATGGCCCGGCCGGCCCGCACGGCATCTACTACGACAGCTACGCGGTGGGCGAGGTCGACCTCGGCGAGACGATCGACAACTACCACGGCCTGTTCCGCTTCTGGCGGGCTGAGGAGGGCGACCTCGACTATTACGTCCTCGGCGCGCCGACCGTGCCGGGCATCGTCAAGCGCTTCTCGTGGCTCACCGGCGGCCAGGCCTTCGCGCCGAAATGGACGCTCGGCTTCGCGCAGACGTCGATGGCCATCGCCGACGCGTCGGACGCGCAGGCCCGCGTTCGCGACTTCGCCGAACAGTGCAAGGCGCATTCGATTCCGTGCGACAGCTTCCACTTCGGCTCCGGCTACACGATGATCAACGGCAGGCGCTATGCCTTCCACTGGAACCGCGACAAGTTCCCGGACCCGCAGGGCACGCTGGCGCACCTCAATGCCGTCGGCCTCCATCCCGTCACGAACCTCAAGCCCTGCCTGCTGGACGACCATCCGCGTCTCGGCGAGCTCCTGAAGGACGGCGGCCTGGTCATGGACGGCGACACCGGCAAGCCGGCCGTCGCGCAGTTCTGGGACGGGCTCGGCTACCACCTCGACTTCACCCATCCGCACGGTCGCGCCTGGTGGCGCGCCGGCATGCAGACGGCGCTGCTCGACTACGGCGTCCAGACCGTGTGGAACGACAACAACGAGTACGAGATCTGGGACGAGGACGCCGTGTGCAACGGCGACGGCCGCCCCTTCCCGCAGAAGCTCGCCCGCAGCGCGCAGCCGCTGATCATGACGAAGCTGTCCTTCCAGACGCAGGCCGAGCACGCACCCGGCAAGCGGCCCTACGCCATCACGCGCGGCGGTTCCGCGGGTATCTGGCGCTATGCCCAGACCTGGTCGGGCGACAACGCGACGGCCTGGAAGACGCTGCGCTTCAACCTGACCCAGGGGCTCAACATGAGCCTCACGGGCATGTTCAACATCGGCCATGACGCGGGCGGCTTCCACGGGCCCAGCCCGAGCCCCGAGCTGCTCGTGCGCTTCGTCGAGTTCTGCTCGTTCTGGCCGCGCTTCGTCATGAACTCGTGGAACGACGACGGCGTCACGACGCTGCCGTGGATGTATCCGGAGAAGATCCCGCAGGTGCGCGAGGCGATCCGCTTGCGCTATCGGCTGATGCCCTACCTCTACACGCAGCTCTGGAAGGCGTCACGCGACGACACGCCGATCGCGCAGCCGCTGTTCTTCGCTTTCCCGCAGGACGCCGCCGCGCGCACGGTCGAGGACGTGTTCATGGTCGGCCCCGACCTGCTCGTCGCGCCCGTGCTCGAGGAGGGCGCCACCCGGCGCCGGGCCTACCTGCCGCAGAACGAGGGCGGCTGGTACTTCTTCCACGACGGCTCGCACCACCCGGGCGGCGCCGTCGCCGAGATCGACGCGCCGCTCGGCCGCGTGCCGCTCTTCGTGCGGGCCGGCGCCCTGCTGCCGGTGAGCGAACTCGTCGACAAGGTCGACCCCGCGGCGGACACCGTGCGCGAGATCCTCGTCTACGGGACGCCCGTCAAGGCCACCGTCGAGCTCTACGAGGACGATGGCGACACGTCGGGCTGGCGCACGGGCGCCGGGCTCACGATCACGCTGAGCGCCACGCGCGACGGTGACGCGACGGTGGTCTCGGCCAAGGCCGAGGGCGCCTGGAAGCCGGCCTACGGAGCCTTGCGCCTGCGTTCCGTCGGCGGCACCACGCTGCGCGTCGGCACGGCCGACGGCATCGCCATCCAACTGGCCTGACGGAGGGGACCCCCATGTTGAAGCCCGAAACCCGCGACCGGCTGAAGACGGTCTCCACCGCCACCCTGTGCACGGCGCTGTTCAAGCGCGGCCTGCGCAACCAGTTCATCCAGGACGTCCACCCGCTGAACCCCAACGCCGGCACCATGGTCGGCGAGGCCTTCACGCTGCGCTACATCCCCGCCCGCGAGGACCTGAACCCGCTGTCGGTGTTCCAGAACCGGGCCCATCCGCAGCGCAAGGCGGTCGAGGAATGCCCGCCCGGCGCGGTCATGGTGATCGACAGCCGCAAGGATGCGCGCGCGGCCTCGGCCGGCTCGATCCTGGTGTCGCGCCTGATGAAGCGCGGCGTCGCCGGCGTGGTGACGGATGGCGGCTTCCGCGACAGCCCGGAAATCGCGCAGCTGCCGTTCCCGGCCTACCACCAGCGCCCCTCGGCGCCGACCAACCTGACGCTGCACCAGGCGCTCGACATCAACGTGCCGATCGGCTGCGGCGACGTGGCCGTGTGGCCGGGCGACGTGGTCGTGGGCGACGGCGAGGGCGTGGTGATCATCCCCGCCGGCATCGCCGACGAGGTCGCGGCCGAGGCGGTGGAGATGACGGCGTTCGAGGACTTCGTCACCGAGCGGGTGATGGACGGCCAGTCGATCCTCGGGCTCTACCCCCCGACCGACGAGGCCAACAAGGTGGCCTTCGACGCCTGGCGCAAGGAGAAGGGGCGCTGAGGGGCACGGAGAGGTTCTGCGTCCTTCGACTCGGCGCCTCCGGCGCCGGCTCAGGATGAGGGGCTTTGTGTGTTTTGCTCCACTACAACGCCCCTCATCCTGAGCCGGCCGCAACGCGGCCGAGTCGAAGGACGCAGGATGGCGGTGCTCCCCTTACAACGGTTCGAGCCCCGCCATGACCCGGGCGCGGTTGTACTCGGCGTAGGTCAGGACCAGCGACAGCGGGCGGTCGAGGAGCCTGAGGGCCCCGAAGCCCTCGTACCATCCGGCGCCGGCATCGTCCTTCGCGTCGATCAGCAGGGCGGTGCCTCCGACTTCCTTGCTGGCTCTGCAGCAGCGTTCGAGCGCGCTGGCCAGCAACTGGCTCCCCAGTCCCCGGCCCTGGCATGACCGATCGACGGCGAGCCGGCCCAGTCGGAAGCAGCCGAACGGGTATCGCCCCGCCGTGCGCGGGCGGCTCTGCATGGGCACCGCGGCGAACTCGATCTGGGCAGGGCTGATCGTGTAGAATCCGAGCACCTTGGCGGGCTGCGCCGTGACGACGGCGCAGTAGGTCTTGGCCGAGCCGGCCTCGTGGGCCTGCCGCGCGTACTGTGCCAGGAACTGGTTCAGATCACCGTCGCCGCAGTCGAAACTGCGCCGATCGTGCGATTTGGAGATCGCTTCTTCATGCCAGGCGGGCAGCCCGGTCATCGGGCATCGGACCGTGCCTTGATGGCCCTGACCAGGCGCGGGCTCGGCTCGCGGGGATGGTCGAGGAGGTCCAGCACGCGCAGCGTGTCCCGCTCCGACAGGGAAATCCGCTCGAATTTCTCGATCACGGCTTCGGCGGCCGACAACGAGTTGCGGAGCATGAAATCCTTCAGGGTCGTGCCTTCCAGCGCCGCGGCGCGCATCAACCGCGCCTTCTCGAGCGGCGGGATGTGCATCGTGAAGCGGTGATTGTCGTCGATCCCGACGCGCGGCATGGCCAGTTTCCTCTGGGGGAACGATAGCAAAGGCCGGGGAAAGGATCAACGATACGCTTTCAAGGCGTATTGATGGTTGCGTTGTCAGAATGCCGACTGATCGGGCACGTATCCCGTGCAGACGATCCGGCGGAGGGAAGGCGCCAGCACGGCCATGTTGGCCGCAAAAAACCTTGCATCGTCGATGGCCTGGGACAGCACCGGCCGGTCGTCGCCAGCCTTGCGCAGCGCCTCGGCGGCCCGGGCTCCCTTGAGCAGCCCGGCGGCGCCCGCCGTCGTTCCCCACAGCCGCAGATAGGGCGTCGCCGAGGCGAGCAGGGCGGCGGTGTTGTTGGCGTGTGTCTCGATCCAGCCGGTCGCCTCGCAGAGCGCCGCGCAGGCTTCGGCCACGAGGGCGGCCGTCGGTGCCAATGCGCCCGCGCCGCCCGCTTCCCGCGCCAGCGCCTGCCAGCCCGCGACCGTGTCGCGCGCCACCGTGCTGCCGGGCTTCAGGACCTTGCGGGTGACGAGGTCGATCGCCTGGATCCCGTTGGTGCCTTCGTAGATCGGCGGGATGCGGGCATCGCGGAAGTGCTGGGCCGCGCCCGTCTCCTCGACATAGCCCATGCCGCCGTGGACCTGCACGCCGATCGACGTCACCTCGACGCCGATGTCGGTGCACCAGGCCTTGGTGATCGGCGTCAGCAGGCCGGCGAGGTCGGAGGCGCGGGCGCGCTCGGCCGGGTCGGGATGGGCATGGGCGCGGTCGATGGCGGAGGCCGCCGCATAGGCGACGGCGCGGGCGGCGCTCGTCAGCGCGCGCATGGTGGCGAGGTTCCGCCGCACGTCGGGGTGGGCGATGATCGGCACCGTGGCGTCGCCCGATCCGGGCGCGCGGCCCTGGCGCCGCTCGCGGGCGTAGCCCAGGGCCTGCTGGGTGGCGCGTTCCGCGATGGCGACGCCCTGGAGTCCCGTGTAGAGGCGCGCCTTGTTCATCATCGTGAACATGCAGGCGAGCCCGCGGTTCTCCTCGCCCACGAGCCAGCCGACCGCGCCCTCGGCATTGCCGAAGGCCATCATGCAAGTGGGGCTCGCATGGATGCCCAGCTTGTGCTCGAGGCCGGCGCAGACGACGTCGTTGCGCGTGCCCGGAGAGCCGTCGGAGTTCGGGATGAATTTCGGCACGAGGAACAGCGAGATGCCGCGCGAGCCGGGAGGCGCGTCGGGCAGGCGCGCCAGCACGAGGTGCACGATGTTGTCGGCCAGCGAGTGCTCGCCATAGGTGATGAAGATCTTCTGGCCGAAGAGCCGGTAGGTGCCGTCGCCGGCGGGCACCGCGCGGGTGCGCAGCGCGCCGAGGTCCGAGCCCGCCTGCGGCTCGGTGAGGTTCATCGTGGCGGTCCACTCGCCCGAGACGAGTTTTGGGAGGTAGCGCGCCTGCAGCTCCGGCGTGGCGTGCAGGACCAGCGTGTCGACGGCGCCCTGCGTCAGCACGGGGCCGAGCGCGAAGGACATGCAGGCGCTCGTCCACATCTCCATGCCGGCGGCGGCGAGCCGCGTGGGCAGGCCCATGCCGCCCCAGTCGGCCGGCAGGTCGATGCCGTTCCAGCCGCCCTGCGCCCAGTCCTGGTAGGCCTCGCGCCAGCCGGGCGGCTGCGTGACGACGCCGTCGGCGAGTGTCGCGCCGAGGCGGTCGCCGTCGCGGTTCAGGGGCGCGAGGCGGCCGGCGGCGAAGCGGCCGGCCTCCGCGAGGATGCCGTCCACCACGTCGGCGCTCGCATCCGCGGCCCAGCCTTCCCGGGCATCGGACTCGAGGTCGGCGATGGCCGACAGGGCAAAGGCCATGGTCTCGACGGGCGCGGTGTAGGTCATGGGCGGGATCCTGGCGGCAGTCCTGGTCTTCTCGTCAGGCACCCTCTCTCCGTCCTCCCCGGGCTTGGCCCGGGGATCCACGACTGTGGGCGGCCCCAGTGAAGTCGTGGGTGCCCGGGCCAAGCCCGGGCAAGACGGTGGAGGGGTGGCGGGCTTGCGAACTCAAGCACCCCCATCCAGCCGCAGGGCCTTGATGGCGTTCTGTTTGAGGATGAGGTCGTGCACCTCGGGCTTGAAGCCGGCGGCATGGAAGTCGCGGATCCAGCGCTCGGGGGCGATGAGGGGGAAGTCGGAGCCGAAGAGCATCTTGTGCTTCAGCTGGCCGTTCGCGTACTGCACGATCTGCGGCGGGAAGTACTTGGGCATCCAGCCGGACAGGTCGATGTAGACGTTGGGCTTGTGCAGCGCGATCGACAGCGCCTCGTCCGTCCAGGGCCAGGACGGGTGGGCGAGGATGATCGTCATGTCCGGGAAGTCGACCGCGACGTCGTCGACGTGGATGGGCTGCGAGTACTTCAGCCTGAGGCCGCCGCCGCCACGCATGCCGGTTCCGATGCCGGAGTGCCCGGTGTGGAAGATGGCCGGCAGCTTGTACTCGGCGATCACCTCGTAGAGCTTGTAGGCCATCCGGTCGTTGGGGAAGAAGCCCTGGCAGGTCGGGTGGAACTTGAAGCCCTTCACCACGCCCGCCTCGACGAGCGCCCGCGCCTCGCGCGCACCGAGCCCGCCCTTGTGCGGGTCGATCGAGGCGAAGGCGATCATGATGTCGGCGTTGTCGCGCGCCGCGTCGGCGATCTCCTCGTTGGGGATGCGGCGGTTGCCGATCTCGAACTCGGTGTCGACGGTGAACATCACGAGCCCGATCTTCTGCTCGCGGTAATGGGCCAGCGTCTCGGCGATGGTCGGCCGCTTGCCGACCTTGAAGTACTTGCTCGCCGCCTCGTCGAACGGCGCCCAGACGGGATCGGGCTCCTGGCGGCAGGACACCTCGGCATGGGTGTGGACGTCGATGGCGACGAGGTCGGCGATGTTCATCGGAAACTCCTGACTTCAGCGCGCCGCGATGACGGACGGCGCGGGAGGCGAGGCGTAGAGCGCGTCGACGAAGGCGGCGCGGCGGGCGAGCACGGCGCGCTGGTTGAGCGAGCCCTTGTCGGTCATCTCGTTGGCGTCGATCGAGGCGGGCTCGGCCATCAGCATCACACGCGTGACGCGGTTCGACGAGCCCGTGCTTTCCCTGGCGAAGGCCGCGAGCTTCTCGGCGATGGCGGTGCGCACCGTCGGGGCGGCCAGAACGTCCGCGTCCGAAAGGGTGCCGGCATCCCGGCCCAGCAGGGCGCGGCAGGCCTCCATCTCGGGGAAGAGCAGGGCGTTGACGTCGTCGCGGTCGTGGCCGGCGATCACCGCGTCGCGGATGAACGGGGCGAGCGCATTGATGAGGCGCGCGCGCAGCGGGCCGACGCTCACCCAGGTGCCCGTGGCCAGCTTGAAGTCCTCCGAGATGCGCCCGTCGAAGACGAAGCCGCCGTCGGCATCGCCGTCGATGGCGAAGCGCAGCGCATCGCCGAGCTTGTAGAAGCCCTCCTCGTCGAAGGCCTTCGCCGTCTGCTCGGGATCGCGCCAGTAGCCGGGCGTGACCATCGGGCCGTGCATGCGGGCCTCGAGCTTGCCGTCGTTGGGGATGAGCTTCAGCGTCACGCCCGGCAGGGGCACGCCGACGACGCCGGCGCGCGCATTGTGGGGCGTGCTGGCGAGGCAGGCCGGCGCCGTCTCGGTGGCGCCGAGGCTGGTGATCATGAGCACCCGCTTGCCCAGCGTCTCGGTCGCCAGAGCGTCGAGCTCGGCGGCGACATGGGCCGGCAGGGTGGCGCCGGCGTAGAAGGTGACGTTGAGCCGCTTGTAGAACGTCTCGCGCAACTGGGCATCGGCCCGCAGGCGCGGCACCAGCTCCTCGTAGCCCTTGGGCACGTTGAAGTAGACCGTCGGCGAGACCTCGCGCAGGTTCCGGATGGTCTCGTCGATGCCGGCCGGCGTCGGCTTGCCCCCGTCGATGTACAGCGTGCCGCCGTTGCGCAGCACGAAGCCGAGATTGTGGTTGCCGCCGAAGGTGTGGTGCCAGGGAAGCCAGTCGACCAGCACCGGCGGCTCGGTCTTCCCGAAGGCCAGCCAGTGGGCCAGCATTTCCTGATTGGCGCACAGCATGCGCTGCGTGTTGATGACGCCCTTGGGCAGGCCCGTCGATCCGGACGTGAACAGGATCTTGGCGACCGTGTCGGGCCCCACTGTGGCATTGGCGGCGTCGACGGCGGGGCCGTCGGGACCGGCGAGGAGCGTGGAGAATTCGGTGACGCTGCGTCCCTCGGGGGCGCCGGCCGCCGTCACGAGCTCGATGGCCGGATCACAGGTCGCCAGGATGGCGCGGGCGAAGGCCCTGCCGCTGCTGGCGAAGATCAGTCCGGGCGTCAGGCGGGCGAGGATCGTCCGCAGCTTGTCGTAGTCGGTCGCGATCAGCGAATAGGCCGGCGAGACGGGTGCGGCCGGCACGCCCACATACATCGCGGCGAGCACGAGCAGGGCCTGCTCGATGTCGTTGCCCGAGAGGATCGCGACGGGGCGCTCGGCGGAGAGGCCGCGCGCCAGCAGCGCGCCGGCGATCGACCGCACGGCCTTGCGGACCTGCGCATAGGTCATCGTCCGCCAGGGACCCTCCTTCGTGCGCTGGGCGAGGAAGACCCGGTCGGGCGCTTCCCGGGCCCAGCGGTCGAGGTGGTCGGTGATGCGCCGTGGCGGTTGCGTCAGCGGCGCCGTCGTGCGCACCCGCAGGGTGCCGTCGGCATGCTTCTCCAGGACCGCGGGCAGCGGGCCGATCTCGACGTCGCGGTGGTCGGTCATGGGGTCCCCTCCCGGTGATCGAGGTCGTTCAGTCTTTGGGCGTGTGGGTGATCTTCGCGGCGCGCTTCTCAAGGAAGTCGCGCAGGCGCTGCTGGGCTTCCGGCGTCGTCTCGGCGATGGCCGCCATCAGCGACTCGGTGAAGAAGCCCGCCGCCGGGTTGCTCTCGGCGATCTGGGGCAGGGCGTTGATGATGGCGAAGTTCGTCATCCGCGCGTTGCCAGCGGCCTTGCGGGCGAGCTCCATGGCCTTCCCCAAGCCCTCGCCGTCCTCGACGAGGTACTGGCTCGCGCCCGCGACGTGGCCCTCCTGTGCCGACAGCGTGCGGCCTGTCAGCATGAGGTCCTGGACCAGCGGCAGGCCGATGAGCTTGGGGATCCGCACGGAGCCGCCGCCGCCGAGGAAGATGCCGCGCTGGCCCTCGGGCAGGGCGTAGTAGGCCGAGCGCTCGGCGATGCGGACATGGGTGGAGGCCGCGAGCTCGAGCCCGCCGCCGACCACGGCGCCGTGCAGCACGGCGAAGACCGGCACGGGACCGAACTGCATCGCGCCGAAGGCCGTGTGCCACATCTGCGAGTGGCGGATGCCCTTGTAGAGGTCCGAGGCTCCCGTGACCTCGCTGAGGTCCAGGCCGGCGCAGAAGTGCTGGCCCTCACCGTGCAGCACGACGGCGCGCACCTCCTCGGGCAGCTCGGCGAAGAACCGGCCGATGCCTTTCACCGTGTCGTCGTCGAGCGCGTTGCGCTTGGCCGGGCGGGCGAGCTTCAGGATCGCGACGGCACCGTCGCGGGTGGCCTGCAACGTGTCGGGCAAAGTGGACATGAACGTGCTCCTTCAGGAGGCGGGCGCGGCGGCGTGGCCGCCGAAGCCGAGATAGCTTTCGATGATCCGGGGGTCGGCGGAGAGTTCGGCGGCGGGACCCTGCAGGGTGATCTCGCCGAGCTCCATGACGTAGGCGTGGTCTGCGACCTGCAGCGCGGCGCGTGCGTTCTGCTCGACGAGCAGGATCGAGACGCCCGAGGCCTTCAGCCCGACGATGATGTCGAAGATGTCCTTCACGATGCGCGGTGCGAGGCCGAGGCTCGGCTCGTCGAGCATCAGGAGGCGGGGCTTCGCCATGAGAGCGCGGCCCATGGCCAGCATCTGGCGCTCGCCGCCCGACAGCGTGCCGGCGAGCTGCGCGCGGCGCTCCTTCAGGCGCGGGAAGCGGCCGAAGACCTCCTCCAGGCCGGAGGCGATGGCGCCGCCGCCGAGGCGATAGGCGCCGAGGCGAAGGTTGTCCTCGACGCTCATGGTGCCGAAGAGTTCGCGCTTCTCGGGGACGAGGCACAGGCCGCGGCCGACGCGGGCCTCGATGCCGAGCGCCGAGACGGGCGTGCCTTCCAGCACGACGTCGCCGCGCGACGGGATGACGCCCATGACCGCGTTGAGCAGGGTCGTCTTGCCGGCCCCATTGGCGCCGATGACCGTGACGATCGAGCCCTGCGGCAGGGCCAGCGACGCGTTGCGCACGGCCTCGACCTTGCCGTAGCCGGCGCTCAGGTTCTCCACCCGCAGCATTGGCGCGCTCATGTCACGCCTCCGAGATAGGCCTCGAGCACGGCCGGGTTCTTGCTGACCGCGGCGGGCGTGCCCTCGGCAATCTTCTGGCCGAAGTCGAGCACCACCAGGTGGTCGGTGAGCTTCATGACGAAGTCCATGTCGTGCTCGACGAGCAGGATGCTGACGCCCTCGGCGCGCAGCTGCGAGAGCAGGGCCGCGAGCTGCTGCTTCTCGCCGAAGCGCAGGCCGGCGGCGGGCTCGTCGAGCAGCAGCATCGCCGGGTCGAGGCAGAGCGCGCGGGCGATCTCGACGACGCGTTGCTGGCCGAGGGCCAGCGAGGAGGCGGGCTTGTGCAGGTGTTCGCGCAGGCCCACGCGTTCGAGCTGCGCGGCGGCTTCGCGCAGGATGCGCTTCTCCTCGGCGCGGTCGAAGCGGAGCATCGAGGCGATGACGCCGGCGCGGCCGCGCAGGTGCGCGCCGATGGCGACGTTCTCGATCACGCTCATGGTCCCCACCAGCTTCACGTGCTGGAAGGTCCGCGCCACGCCCTGGCCGGCGATGAGGCGGGCCGGCAGGCCGGCCACCTGCTGCCCGAGGAACTTGATCGAGCCCGCGGTGGGCCGCAGCACGCCGGTGAGCAGGTTGAAGGTGGTGCTCTTGCCGGCGCCGTTCGGGCCGATGAGCCCGACGATCTCGCCGGCCTTCAGCGCGAAGGACACGTCGTTGACCGCGACCAGTCCGCCGAACTGCATGCGGGCCTTGTCGACGGCCAGCAGCGGCGCGCCGGCTTCGGGCAGCGGCCGGCGCGGCAGCGGCTCGGCTGACGTGTCCACCTTGACCGGCGGCGGCGCGGGCAGCAGGCGCAGCACCATCGGCCACAGGCCCTGGCGGGCGAACTGCAGGATGCCGACCATCAGGATGCCGAAGACGATGGTCTCGAAGTTGCCGTCGCTGCCGATCAGCTTGGGCAGCAGCGACTGCAGGTGGTCCTTGAGGATCGTCACGACGGTGGCGCCGAAGACGCCGCCGAGCACGTGGCCCGAGCCGCCGAGCACCGCCATCAGCAGGTATTCGATGCCGGCGTTCACGCCGAAGGGCGACGGGCTCACGGCGCGCTGCACGTGGGCGTAGAGCCAGCCCGAGACGCCGGCGAGCAGGGCGGCATAGACGAAGACGACGAGCTTGGCGCGGTGCGTGGCGACGCCGAAGGATTCGGCCGCCTGGCCGCCGCCGCGCAGCGCCCGGATGGCGCGCCCGGTTCGGCTGTCGAGCAGGTTCTCGCTGAGCACGACCGCGACGAGGACGACGAGCCAGATCACGTAGAAGACCGAGCGGGAGTCGATGAGGGCATGGCCGGCGATCGAGAAGGGCGGCAGGCCGGAGAGGCCGTCGTAGCGGCCGAGCCACTCGATGTTGCCGAACAGGTAGAAGATGCTGATGCCCCAGGCGATCGTGCCGAGCGGCAGGAAGTGGCCGGAGAGGCGCACGGTGACGAGGCCGAGCAGCGTCGCCGTGATGCCCGTGGTGAGCAGGCAGGCCGGCAGCGTCAGCCAGGGCGAGAGGCCGTAGCGGGTCGTCAGCACGGCGGAGGTGTAGGCGCCGATGCCGACGAAGGCCGCCTGGCCGAAAGAGGTCATGCCGCCGACGCCGGTGAGGAGCACGAGGCCGATGGCGACCAGGCTCGAAAGCCCGATGTAGCACCACAGCGTGATCCAGAAGTCCGGCAGCGGCAGCAGCGGAATCGCGCCGAAGCCGATGAGGACGATCGCGGCGAGCAGGGGGCGGGCGAGAAGGGCGTTCATGTCACTCCTCCTCCTCGTCGGTGTGGCGGGCGGCGAGCGAGCGCCAGACCAGCAGCGGGATGATCAGCGCGAAGACGATGACCTCCTTGAAGGCGCTGGCGAAGAAGGCCGAGAAGGATTCCAGGATGCCGACCGCGATGGCCGCGGCGACGGTGAGCGGATAGCTCGCGAGCCCCGCCGCGATGGCGGCGACGAAGCCCTTCAGCCCGATCAGGAAGCCGCTGTCGTAGGCGATGGTGGTGAGCGAGCCGACGAGCATGCCCGACAGCGCACCGATGGCGCTGGCCAGCGCGAAGGCGATGCGGCCGGTCAGCAGCGTCGGGATGCCGACGAGCCGGGCGCCCAGCCGGTTCACGGCGGTCGCCCGCAGCGCCTTGCCGAGCAGCGTGCGCTCGAAGAAGAGCCACAGCCCGACGAGCAGGATCGCCGTCACCGCGAGGACGACGAGGCTCTGGCCCTTGAAGGGCAGGGGGCCGATCGGGAACACGCCGGCGATGAACGGCGTGGTGCGGAAGCCCTCGGCGCCGAAGAAGACTAGGCCGAGCCCGGTCAGCGTGAAATGCACGCCGATGGCGGCGATGAAGAGGGCGAGGACCGACGCGTCCGCCATGGGCGCGAAGGCGAGCCGGTAGACCAGCGGGCCCATCGGCACGATGAGCGCGAGCGTCAGCAGTCCGGCGATCCAGAGCGGCGGCTTCTGCGGGGCGATCCACACGGCGAGCCCGACGAGCAGGGCCGGCAGCACGACGTCGCGCAGCCCGGCCCGGAGCAGGGCCTGCGGGGTGCGGGCGATCTCGCCGCGCAGCACGTCGGCAATCGCCGTGACGACGCCGAGCGCGAGGAGGAGCCAGGCCGTGCCGGGTGTCGTTCCCGCCTCGAAGGCGGCGAGCGTGAGCGCACCCCAGGCGACGAATTCGCCCTGCGGCACGAAGATCACCCGCGTGACCGTGAACACGAGCACGAGCGTGACGCCGAGGAGCGCGTAGATGGCTCCGTTGATCACCCCGTCCTGCATCAGGAACAGGGCAATGGCCGCGTTCATCCTGTCCCCCGCGTGGAACGTGGTGGTTGGTTGGATCCGGTGGTGGGAAGCGGACCGGTCTCGCGAGACCGGTCCGGATCGAGGCGTGGCGAGGACTTGCGAGAGGCTCGGCTGTTCCTCGGTGAGGGCACCAACCCTCCGAGCGTCATGCCCGGGCGTGGCCCGGGCACCCACGACTTCGGGATGGCCCCGGCAAAGTCGTGGATGGCCGGGCCAAGCCCGGCCAGGACGGCGGAGGGGTGGAGCTCACCTGTCGAGCTCCATCAGGGCAGCAGCGTCCACTTGCCGTCGACGATCTTGACGAGCACCCGCGAGCGCTTGTCGAGGCCGGCGTGGTCGGTGGGCGAGAAGGAGAAGACGCCGTGCAGGCCGACGACGTCCTTGTTCTTCTCCATGGCGTCGCGCACGGCCGCGCGGAACTCCGGCGTGCCGGGCTTGGCCGAGCCGGCGGCCGCGGCCTTGATGCCGGGCACCGCGATGGTCATGCAGTCCACGAGGTGGGCCCCGAAGCCCGCGAAGGGCATCTTGTTGTTGGCCTCGTAGGTCTTGATGTACTCGAGCGAGCCGGCCTTGGAGGGGTGGCTGTCGGGCAGCAGGTCGGCGACGACCACGGGGCCAGCCGGGAACACGGTGCCGTTCACGTCCTTTCCGCCGACGCGGACGAAGTCCATCGTGGACACGCCGTGCGTCTGGTAGATCGGCTTCGTGTAGCCCTGCTCCTTGAGCGTCTTGTGCGGCATCGCGGCGACCGTGCCGGAGGCGGCCACGAGAACCGCGTCGGGGTTGCTGGCGAGGATCTTCAGGGTCTGGGCCGTGACGCTGGTGTCGGTGCGCTGGAAGCGCTCGACCGCGGTGATCTTGATGCCCTTGGCCGGGTAGAGGCGTTCCACCTCGTCGAGCCAACCCTGGCCGTAGCCGTCGGTGTAGCCGATGAAGGCGACCGACTTGATGCCGTTGGCGACCATGTGGTCGAGCAGCGCCTCGGCCATGATCGCGTCGTTCTGCGGGGCCTTGAACACCCACTTGCGCTTGTCGTCCACCGGGTCGACGAGGCCCTTGGTCGGGACCATGGCGCAGAAGGGGGTCTTCGTCTCGGCCGCGACGTCGACCAGGGCGGCGGAACCCGGGGTGGCCGAGGAGCCGATGAGATAGTCGATCTTGTTCTCGGCGATCATCTTGCGGGCGTTGGCGACGGCCTTGGTCGGGTCGGTCGCGTCATCGAGCACGACGTACTCGACCTTCTGGCCGCCGATCTCCTTGGGCAGCTGCGCCACCGAGTTCTTCTGCGGGATGCCGAGCGCGGCGGCCGGGCCGGTCTGCGACACGGTGATGCCCACCGTCACCTGCGCTTCAGCGGCGCCGGCGAAGCCCAGCATGGTGGTGGCCAGAAGAAGCAGTTTCGTCCGCGACGTCATGGAGATCCCTCCTGTTCGTGTCCTCTGCCCCCGGCTGTTGTCCGCCGTATGGGCTGCCGGTGCGGATCCTATCCACTTTCCGGTCGATGCATATAGTTATGTTGAATAACTATTCCGTGTCAATCCGGATGCGGCGCGTCTGGACAATCCCCGCGTGCCGGGCTAGCGGACACATCGCGATGGCCGAAACCTCCACACGATCCAAGCGCAAGGCCGTGCCGGCTCCCGTCGAGCCGACGCCCGAGCCCGTCGCGCCGCGTGACGTCGACGTCGGGCGGCTCAAGGAGCGCTTCGGCTACGTGCTGCGGCGCGCGCAGATCGCCGTGTTCCAGGATTTCTTCGCCAGTTTCGCCGAGCACGACATCCGGCCGGCGCAGTACTCGACGTTGACGATCATCGAGGCCAATCCCGGGTTGAGTCAGACCCAGGTCGCCGACGCGCTCGGCATCCAGAAGACGAATTTCGTGGCGATGATCGGCGCGCTCGAGAAGCGCGGCCTCGTCCGGCGCGAGCCCTCGCCCACGGACAGGCGGACCTACCGGCTGTTCCTGACGCCCAAGGGCGCGGCGCTGGTGGGCGAACTCCACGGCGTCGCCGAGGCGCACGACAGGCGTATCGCCGAGCTGGTGGGCGAGAAGACCTTCGACGGCCTGTTCGCGCCCCTGCGGGCCGTGGCGGATGGACTGAAGCGCCCGCCCGAGGGGTGAGGCCAATACAGCGCTGGACCAGTCTGCGTCCTTCGACTCGCGGCCTTCGGCCGCGGCTCAGGATGAGGGACTTTTTCGCTTACAATCTCCCTCATCCTGAGCCGGCCGCGCAGCGGCCGAGTCGAAGGACGCAGCATCTCTCAACCGCTCAGGGCTTCGCGCACTCGAACGAGGCTTCGCTCTCCACGTCGCCGCCCTTGTACCGGGCGTAGGTGGGCCAGGGGCAGAGCGGGCGGGTGCGGCCCGGGCTCCAGCCGGCCGGGATTTCCTTGTTGGAAGGGTTCACCGACGCGACGATACGATCGGGCGCCTTGCCCTTCTCGACCCAGTCGACGAGCGCGCCCAGGGCGTCGAACTTCTCCAGGCCGGGGCCGCCGCCGCAGTGGGTGATGCCGGGAAGGCCGAAGATGCGCGTCATGTCGGCGGCCTTGCCGCCCACGTTGCGGTCGAGCGCCTCGTACCAGCGCACCGTGGAGTTGAACGAGAACACCGGGTCCGACTGGCCGTGGAAGATCACCATCTTGCGCCCGGCCGCGGCGAAGCCCGACAGCGTCGGATTGTCGACGTCGGGCGGGGTCATGAAGTCCATGGAGGACTCGGCGAAGGCGCCTCCCTTGGCGGTGATGGCCGGGGCGTCGCGGTCGAAGTCGAAGCCGCGCAGGAAGGCCATCAGCGCCTCGTTGTTGCCCTCGATCTTCACGGGCGGCGTCGAGAAGACGAGCGCCAGCGACGCCGCGCCCATGGTGGAGATCGTCGGGTAGTTGTTCCACCCGGGGATGGTGCTCTCCACCTTCCAGAAACGCCAGTTGCCGAGGCCGACGCCACCGTCGGCGGGCCAGTCGGCGTAGAGCGTCTCGCCCTTGGAATTCTTCGGCCCGGCGAAAATGGTCTTCAGCGCCTCGACCTTCGTCGGGGCGAGGCAGCCCTGGGTCTCGCCGGCCTTGCAGGCGAGGCTGTCGAAGCGGAAGGCAGCCTGGCAGGCCTTCACGTTGGCGGTGATGCCGTCGGTCGCGCCGTCGAGGCCGTCGCAGGTCTCCGTGATGCGGCGCGAGATCAACTGGGCGTCGTCGCGAGTGATCGACTTGCGGATGTCGGGATCGACCTTCGTGAAGGCCTGCACGTCCCAGGCATGCTGGACGGCGGCGCGGGGCAGCTCGAAGCCGGGATTGCCGACCAGGAAGCCGTCATAGGCGTCCGGCGTGCGCGAGGCGGCGACCATGGCATGGCGGCCGCCGTTGGAGCAGCCGTAGATGTAGGACCGCGTCGGGGCCTTGCCGTAGCGCGCCGCGACGATGGCCTTGCCGACGGGCGCCATGGTCGCGGTGCCGGTGAAGCCGTAGTCGCGCCGGGCCTGCGGGTCGAGGCCGAAGGCCGCCCCGGCCGCGAGGCCCATCGCGGCGTTGGCCGGGTCGGAACCGGAGTGGCCGCTGTCGCTCGACAGCACGGCGAAGCCCTGCGCCAGCGGCGTGCGGCCACCGGACGGCAGCGCCTCGGGCCGATCCCCCAAGGCCGGCACGACGACGCCGTCGTTGCCGCCGTTCACCTGGTGCAGGAAGCGGCCGTTCCAGTCTTCCGGCAGCCGCACCTCGAACTGGATGGCGTAGGACTTGCCGTCGGCGCCGGTGCGTTCGTTGGCCTTGCCCTTGACGAGGCAATGGCGGGGCAGGCCGTTGGCCGCGTCCTGCATCGCCGCGGAGGCGATGGTGACCCCCGTCAGGCCGGGAAGACCCGCGGTGAGTCTCGCGCAGGCATCCTCCTGCGCCAGCGCCGGCATGGCGGTCAGTGAGGCGAGGACGGTGGGCGCGAGCAGGCTGAGTGATATGGCGGGGCCGCCGGATCGACCGGTGCGCATGGCTGTACCTCCCTCGGGGGCGTCGGGCCGCTCTGCCGGCGGCATCGGAATTGGTTATATCCGATAACGATTGAGCGCGCCAGAGGGAAGCTCGGTCAGCCCACCCGGTAGACGGAGATCTCCACCCGGTCGGGGCGCCTGATCCCCTTCGCCACGAAGGTCGAGCGCATCAGCCACAGGTGGTCGGGATGAGCGGTCTCGAACCGGGGCGCGGTGGCGAAGTAGATCCGCTCCGGATCGACGGGCAGGCCGCGCCGCAGCCGGTCGAGATCCTCCGGCGCCCCCCACCGGATGCCGTCATTCTCGATGTAGACCAGCGCGCCGTCGTCGGCCTCGACCACGTAGCGGGCGTGCAGCCGCGTGAGCCCGCTCGCCTCGATCACCTGGAAGTCGGCGCCGCCCGGCAGGATGCGGCCATTGAGCCGCGGCCCCCTGACCTCGCCGCCGGTGATGGCGATGACCCGCCTGTCGCGCGCGCCGACGTCGCCGATCTCGACGGGTGCCGCGACGGCGACGAAGAGATCGAAGACGTGTTCGACGGTGAGGGGGAGGGGCATGGTGCGTCCTTCGACTCGGCCGCTGCGCGGCCCGCTCAGGATGAGGACTATGGGTGTTGTTTCAAGCACCAATGCTCCTCATCCTGAGCCGCGGCCCGAAGGGGCGCGAGTCGAAGGACGCACGATGGCTCACCCGCACGATGGTTGGTCCTCCCCATGCTGACGCTGCGCCAGATCGAGGTGGTGCGGGCCGTCATGCTCGCGGGCACGATCGCCGGGGCGGCGAAGCTGCTGGGCGTGTCGGCGCCGGGCATCAGCCGGCTGATGAAATACACGGAGCGGTCGCTGAAGCTGAAGCTCTTCGAGCGCAAGCAGAATCGCTACTTTCCGACGCCGGCCGCCGAGGACATCTTCGAGCAGATCAACCAGGTCTATGCACGGGTCGACGACCTCCACTCCGTGCTGCGGCGCATCGACCGGGGCACCGGCCTGGAACTGCGCATCGCGTCGGTCCCGTCGATGGTCAACGCCATGGTGCCGCGGGCGCTCAGGCGCCTGCGCGAGCGCTTCCCCGAACTCGGGATCGACCTCGACGTCATCAAGGTCCAGGAGGCGCAGGACTACCTGCTGCTCGGCAAGGCGGAACTGGCCGTCCTCAGCTATCGCATCGATCGTCCGGGTATCGACATCCGGTCGCTCGGCAAGGGCAGCCTGCGCTGCATCGTGGCGCGCGGGCACCCGCTGGCGGCGAAGGACGTCGTCTGCGCCGCCGACATCGCGCGCTATCCCCTGCTCGGCGTCAGCGCCGACGACGAGTACGGGCAGATCACGCAGGAGGTGTTCCTGCGCGCCGGCCTCGACGTGCCGCTGACCATGAAGGTCCGCTTCGGCACGACCACGGTCGGGCTGGTGCGCGAGGGCCTCGGCGTGGCGGTCATCGATCCCTTCGCGGTGGCCAATGTCGACACGCCCGACGTGAAGGTCCTGCGCATCCAGGAGAAGACGTCCTTCGAGCCCTTCGTGGCCAGTCGCGCGGACCGTGCCCTGTCGCGCCATGCCGAGGACTTCATCCGCCTCCTGAAGGAGGAGACGCAGGCCGAACTGCGGCGCTAGACGATGCCGAATGGGCTTGGAAAGGCCGCGTGCCCTCCCGTTCGTGGCGATCGCGGGCTCTTCGGGAGAAGCCGGATTCCGCCGCTTTGCCGTATGCCGCAGTCGTAACATCAAGTTACGTTTCCCATCAGAAATGGTTCTCGCGGCACGATTGAACCTGTGCGAGGGTTCAGGCAAAGAACGTCGGTGCGCACGCCGCCTCCGGGCGGCGCCGCGCTGCAACGGCCGCCAAGGCCACGCAAAGTCGCTGAAACGAGCCCCGCGCCGATCGCGAGCGCGGGCCGACCGAGGGAGGACCTGATGATGCACACCCTTCGCCTGCGCGCCCTGTCGCGCCGCACCGCACTCGGCGCGCTCGTCGCCGCCGCGGGCCTGCTGGCCCTGCCGGGGCTGTCGACCGGCGCGCGTGCCGCCGACGACGTCTTCATCCCCAACATCGTCGAACTGTCGGGCGCCGGGGCGGTGTCGGGCACGAACTGGCGCGACGGCATCATCCTCGCCGTGGAGGAGCTGAACGCCAAGGGCGGCATCCTCGGCAAGAAGCTCAACGTTCCGCACCTCGACACGCAGAGCGACGCGAGCATCGCCCGGGCGCAGGTCCAGAAGGTGATGGACGACAAGCCCTACGTGATCCTCGGCCCGGTGTTCTCCGGCTCCGTGCTGGTGACCATGACCCAGGCGCAGCAGAACGAGATCCCCGAGATTGTCGGCGGCGAGGCCGCGGCGATCACGCAGAAGGGCAACCCCTTCGTGTTCCGCACGTCGTTCGGCCAGCAGGCCTCGATGCCCAAGATCGCCAACTACATTCGCGACGGCCTGAAGGCCAAGTCGGTGGCGGTGCTGTGGGTCAACAACGACTTCGGCAAGGGCGGCCGCGACAACTTCATGAAGGAGATGCAGGCCCGCGACATCAAGGTCGTGGCCGACGTCTCCACCGAGTCCGGCCAGGTCGACTTCGCCGCCGACGTGGTGAAGCTGAAGAACGCCAATGCCGACGCGGTGTTCGTCTACACGAACGAGGAGGAGAGCGCGCGCTTCCTCAAGGAGGCCCGCAAGCAGTCGCTGAAGGGCGCCATGATCGGCGAGACCACGCTGCTCTCGCAGAAGGTCATCGAGCTCGCCGGCGATGCCGCCAACGGCGTGAAGGGCCATGTCGGCCTCTCGGCCGACGCGCCGGTCGCCTCGCTCAACGAGTTCGGCCAGAAGTTCAAGAAGCGCTTCAACTACGCCAACGACCACAACGCCATCAAGGGCTACACGGCGATCTACATGATCAAGGCCGTGACCGAGAAGATCGGCAAGTTCGACAGCCAGGCCTTCGCCAAGGCCCTGCACGGCATGACGATCACGCCCGACAAGGAGCCAGGCATCCTGATGGAAGCCACCTGGGACCAGAACGGCGACATCGACCGCGCGAGCTTCCTGGGTGAGGTCGTCAACGGCCAGCAGAAGATCGTCGAGGTCCTGCCCAAGATCGGCAAGTAAGCCTCGGCCCAGACGCACCACACCCATCCAACCACGGCCGGCGGTCCGCCGCCGGCCGGCACGGGGCCCGACATGTCCTCCGTCCTGCAGCTTCTCGCCTCGGGCCTGGCCACGGGGGCCATCTACGCGCTGATCGCGGTCGGCTTCTCGCTGCTCTGGCAGACCTCCCAGACGATCAACTTCGCCCAGGGCGAGTTCGTCATGGTGCCGGCCTTCTTCGTGCTGGTCGCCATGAACCTCGGCCTGCCGTTCCCGGTTGCCGCGCTGGTCGGCATCGTGGTCGCGGCGCTGGTGCTGGGCGTGCTGTTCAAGCACGTCATCGTCGATCCCATGCTGCGCCACGGAGTGCTGCCGCTGGTGGTGGCCACCATCGCGCTGTCGCTGTTCATGCGCGAGGCGGTGAAGGATTTCTATTCGGCGCAGGCGCAGCCGTTCCCCTCCCTCGTCGCGGACCGTGACATCACGATCTTCGGGACGGTCTTTTCGGCGCAGAGCCTCACGGTCATCGCCGTCGCCGTGGTCGTCGTCGCGGCGCTGCACGGCTTCCTCAGCCACACCCGGCTCGGGCGCATGATGCAGGCCACGGCGCAGAACCCGTCGGTCGCGCGCATCCTCGGCATCCCCGTCGAGCGGATGATCCTCTACACCTTCCTGATCAACGCCGTGCTGTGCGCCGTCGCCTCGATCCTGATCAGCCCGATCTATCTCGCCAAGTTCACCAACGGCGAGACGCTCGGGCTGGCGGCCTTCGTCGCCGCGGTGATCGGCGGCTTCAACCAGGCGCGGGGCGCCATGCTCGGCGGCGTGCTGCTCGGCGTGCTGGACAATCTCTGCGCGGCGTATGTCTCCGCGCAGTACCGCGCGGCGGTGCCGCTGCTTCTGCTCGTCGTCATCATCCTGTTCCGGCCGCAGGGCATCCTCGGCCGCGCCGAGGAGCGTACCGTATGAGCACGCCGCGGATCCTCGCCTGGGTGGCGGCCGCCATCGCCGTCGCGGCGCTGCTCTACGCCCCCATGGTCCTGCGCAGCTACGGCGTCTACCTGCTGGCGCTGTGGGCGGTGACGACCATCGCCGCGCTGGGTCTCAACCTGACGCTCGGCTATGCCGGCCAGATTTCGCTGGCCCAGGGCGCCTTCGTCGGGCTCGGCGCCTACTTCACGGCGCTGACCACCAATGCGGGGTTGCCCTATCCGCTGGCCTTCCTCGGGGCGGGGGCGCTGACCTTCGCCGTGGGCTGGTGCCTCGGCTATCCGGCCTTGCGCGTGCAGCACCACTTCCTGGCCTTCGTCACGCTCGCCTTCACGACGCTGGTGTTCCTGCTCTTGCGCAACGAGCAATGGCTGACGAACGGCATCTACGGCATCAACGACATCCGGCGCCCCACGATCCTGGGCGTCGCCACCGGCCGCAACGTGAGCTTCTACTACTTCGCGCTCGTGATGCTCGCCCTGTTCACCTTCGTCCAGTGGTGGATCCTGCGCTCCCCCTGGGGCCGCGCCTTCGTGGCGCTGCGCGAGAACCCGCTGCGCGCCGCCTCGCTCGGGGTCGACGTGCGCCGCTACACGCTCATGGCCTTCGCCATCGGATCCTCCTTCGGCGGCTTTGCGGGGGCCCTCTACGCCCCGCTGGTGCAGTTCATCGAGCCCAACTCCTTCCAGCTCACCTACTCGCTGAAGCTCCTGCTGATGGTGCTCGTGGGCGGGGCCGGGCATTTCATGGGGCCCTTCTTCGGTGCCATGATCGACCTGCTGCTGCCGGAGTGGCTGCGCTTCACGCAGGGCTACTACCTGCTGATCTACGCCGCGATGGTCGTGGTCCTGATGATCTTCTGCCCGAAGGGCATCGTCGGTGGCTTCGTCATCCTGCGCGACCGGCTGTTCAAGCCGGCGCCCGTTCGCCGCCCCGACCAGCCGGCCGGCGGCACGGCCGCCAAGCCATCCGCGTGAGGCCCGCCATGCATGTCGAGACATCCCTCTGCGACACGGATGCCCGCATCGCCATCGATGCGATCTGCGCCGCCCTCAAGGCCCGCGGCAAGACGGGCGTCATCGCGGTGGTGGACGCCCATGGCGAGACGATCGCGCTCCTGCGCATGAACGGGGCGCCGTTGAGCTCGGTCAACGTGGCGGCCAACAAGGCCTATTCCGCCGCTCGCCTGCGGCGACCCTCCGGCGAGACGGGCAAGCGCTCGCGCCATCCCGACACCGCCTTCGACATCGCCTATTACGGCGATCCCCGCTATGTGGGCTGGGGCGGCGGGCTGCCCGTCGTGGTCGACGGCCAGGTCGTCGGCGCGGTGGCGGTCAGCGGCCTCAGCGACACCGAGGACGAGGAACTGTCGGCCATCGGCATCGCCGCCATCATGCAATCCCAGCGCGCGGCGGCCTGACCTCCGCGCCCGACCTTCAGGACCGTCGATCATGGCCTCGCAGGACCGCTTTCTGCTCGCCGGCGTGATGGGGTATCCCGTCATGCACTCCCGCTCGCCCAAGCTGCACAATTACTGGTTCGAGAAGCACGGGCTGCTCGGCACCTACGTGCCGCTGGCGATCCAGCCCGACGGCCTGCTCGCCGCGTTGCGCGCGCTGCCGGCGCTCGGCTTCGCGGGCTGCAACATCACCGTGCCGCACAAGATCGCCGCGATGGAGGCGATGGCCACCATCGATCCGATGGCGGTGCGGATCGGCGCGATCAACTGCGTCACCGTCCAGAAGGACGGCTCCCTGCACGGCACCAACAACGACGGCTTCGGCTATCTGGAGAGCGTCCGCGAGCGCTTCGCCGACTGGCGGGCCGATGCGGGCCCGATCGTGGTGCTGGGCGCCGGCGGCGGCGCCCGGGCGGTGGTGGCCGCGCTGGCCGACGCGGGCGCGCCCGAGATCCGGCTGATCAACCGTTCGCGCGACAAGGCCGAGGGAATCGCGCGGGACTACGGCGCGCCGGTCGTGGTGCACGACTGGGCGCAGCGCGCCGAGGCGCTCGATGGTGCGGCCATGCTCGTCAACACGACCAGCCTCGGCATGCACGGCCAGCCGCCCCTCGAGATCGCGCTCGACCGCCTGCCGACGCAGGCCGTGGTCTCCGACATCGTCTACATCCCCAAGGAAACGGACCTGCTGGCGGCGGCGCGCAAGCGCGGCAACCGCACCGTCAACGGGCTCGGCATGCTGCTCAACCAGGCGCGTCCCGCGTTCCAGTCGTGGTTCGGCGTCCTGCCGGAGGTCACGCCGGAGCTGCGGGCCATGATCGAGGCGTCGATCCCGGCATGAGCACCCCCGCGCTCTTCGACATGACGGGCAAGGTGGCGCTGGTCACCGGCGGCTCCCGTGGCCTCGGCTTCCACATGGCCCGGGCGCTGGGCGAGGCCGGCGCGACGCTGGTCATCACGGGGCGCTCGGAGGATACGCTGGCGCGGAGCGCGGCCACCCTCGCGGCGGCTCGCATCCGCTGCGGCACCATCGCGTTCGACGTCGCCGACCCGGAGGCCGGACGGGCGGCGGTGGACAAGGTCGCCGGCGATCATGGCCGGCTCGACGTGCTGATCGCCAATGCCGGCCAGGCGCACCGCGCGCCGCTCGGCGAATGGACGGCGCAGGCCTGGGACACGGTGCTGAACACCAACCTGCGTTCGGCCCTGTTCCTCGCCGAGGCCGCCGCCTCGCACATGAAGCGGCAGGGCTCGGGCAAGCTCATCTTCACCTCGTCGATCACCGGCATCATGGGCCGGGCCACCATCCACGCCTATGTGGCGTCGAAGAGCGGGCTCGCCGGCCTGGCGCGTTCGCTGGCGGCGGAGCTCGGGTCGTTCGGCATCACGTCGAATTCCATCGCGCCCGGCTATTTCGAGACCGACCTGAACAAGGCCATGCTGGCGGATCCCGCCTTCGTGGAGCGCGTGGTGACGCGCACGGCGCTCAAGCGCTGGGGCAAGCCGGACGAGGTCGCCGGCGTCGCGCTGATGCTGGCGTCGCGGGCCGGCGACTACATCACCGGCCAGCAGATCGTCGTCGACGGCGGCATGACCGGAACCATGTGACGGGCGGCGAGAGAGGGACACGACACACATGGCCTCCGTCCTCGAGGTGAGCGGACTGCGCAAGACCTTCGGCGGCATCACCGCCGTCGACGAGGTGTCGTTCTCCGTCGCCGAGGGCGAGATCCTCGGCATCATCGGGCCGAACGGCTGCGGCAAGTCGACCCTCTTCAACTGCATTCTCGGCCAGCTCGTGCCGACGGCCGGCACCGTGAAGCTCGACGGGCGCGACATCACCGGCATGCCGCCGCAGCAGCTGAACCGGCTGGGTGTCGGGCGCACCTTCCAGCTGCTGCAGGTGTTCCCCGAACTCACCGTCCGCGAGAACCTCATCCTCGCCGGCCAGGAGCATCACGGCTCCATGATGTCGCGGCTGTTCGGCCCGCGCGATGCCGGCCTCGGCGCGGCGGCTGACAAGATGATCGGCTTCTTCCGGCTGGGCCATCTCGCCGACGCCAAGGCGGGCGGGCTGTCCTACGGCCAGCAGAAGCTGCTCGACGCCGCCATGGCCTTCATGGCCGGCCCGCGGCTGGTGCTCCTCGACGAGCCGGCGGGCGGCGTGAACCTGACCATGCTCGCCGATCTCAAGGATCGGCTGAAGGCGATGAACGCCGAGACCGGCGCCACCTTCGTGGTCATCGAACACAACATGGAATTCGTCATGGAGCTGTGCTCGCGGGTCGTCGTGCTGGCACAGGGCAAGGTCCTGGCCCAGGGCACCCCGGCCGAGGTCCGGGCCAACCAGGCCGTCATCGACGCCTATCTCGGAGGCTGACCATGGCCGCGACCCCCGCCATCCTCGAACTCGACTGCGTGGTCGGCGGCTACGGCCAGATGACCATCCTCAACGGCACCACCTTCGCGGTGAAGCGGGCCGCCATCACCACCGTCATCGGCCCCAACGGAGCCGGCAAGTCGACGGTCTTCAAGGCCATCTTCGGCATCCTGAACGTCCGTTCCGGCTCGATCCGGCTCGACGGGACGGACATCACCAACTGGGCGCCGCGCCGCCTTCTGGAGGCCGGGGTCATCTACGTGCCGCAGGGCCGCAACATCTTTCCCGAGCTCTCGGTGATGCACAATCTCGAGCTCGGCACCGTGGCGGCCGGCGCCAACGTCACCGACATGCCGCAGCGCATCGAGGCCGCGCTGTCGCGTTTCCCGGCCCTGAAGGCGAAGTCGCGGCAGCAGGCGTCGACGCTGTCGGGCGGCGAGCAGAAACAGCTCGAGATCGCCCGCGGGCTTCTGCTCGATCCCAAGCTGATCCTGATCGACGAGCCGTCGATCGGCCTGTCGCCCATCCTCGTCCAGGAGACCTTCTCGATCCTGAAGGACCTCCGGGCCCGCGGCGTCACCATCCTCATGGTCGAGCAGAACGCCAAGTCGGCTTTGCAGATCTCGGACGAGGCGATCGTGCTCGAGCTCGGGCAGACCCGCATGCACGGCCCGGCGCAGGACATCCTGAACGACCCGCAGGTCGGGCAGTTGTTCCTGGGCGGGGCGATGTCGCACGCCTGACCGACCACGCTCCCGGCACGACACTCGCATGGTAGACTGACGCGTACCGCGCCCTTCGGCGCAGCGATGGAGACGACGATGAAGCCGGCCATTGCCACGGTTTGCCTGTCCGGCGGCCTCCAGGAAAAGCTCGAGGCCATCGCGGCGGCAGGCTTTACCGACGTCGAGATCTTCGAGAACGACCTCATCGCCTTTCCGGGCTCGCCCGCCGACGTGAGGCGGATGTGCGCGGACCTCGGCCTGACCATCTGCACCCTCCAGCCCTTCCGCGATTTCGAGGGCATGCCGGATGCGAGGCGCCAGCGCACCTTCGATCGGGCCGAGCGCAAGTTCGACCTGCTGCAGGAGCTGGGCACCGACCTCCTCTTCGTGTGCAGCAGCGTCTCGCCCGAGGCGCAGGGGGGCATCGACCGGCTGGCGGCCGACTTCCGGGAGCTCGGCGAACGCGCCGCGCACCGCGGCCTGCGGGTCGGCTACGAGGCGCTGGCCTGGGGCCGCTTCGTCAACGACTACCGTGACAGCTGGGAGATCGTGCGGCGCGCCGGGCACCCCGCGGTGGGCCTCATTCTCGACAGCTTCCACGTGCTGTCGCGCGGCATCGACCTCTCCACCATCGCCACGATCCCGAAGGACAAGATCGTGCTGGTGCAGCTCGCCGATGCGCCGAAGCTGCAGATGGATCATCTCTCCTGGAGCCGGCACTGGCGCTGCATGCCCGGGCAGGGCGAGCTGGATCTCGCCGGTTTCATGGATGCGCTGGCGGCGACGGGCTACGACGGCGTGCTGTCGCTCGAGATCTTCAACGACCGCTTCCGGGCCGGATCGGCCCGCGCCGTGGCCGTGGACGGCCGGCGGTCGCTGCTGACCATGATCGACGACGCCTCGGTCCGCACCGGCCGGCGGATCGCCGGCGTCCCGCCCCTGCCATCCCGTGCGCCCGTGCAGGGGGTCGAGTTCACCGAGTTCGCCGTCGACGAGGGCGAGCGCGCCTCGTTCGAGGCTTTGCTGCGGGCGATGGGCTTTGGCTGCACCGGGCGCCATCGCTCCAAGGACGTGTCGTTGTGGAGCCAGGGCGCGGTCCGCATCGTGCTCAACAGCGACAAGGAAGGCTTCGCCCACAGCTACAACATCACGCACGGCACCTCGGTGTGCGCCATGGCGCTCAAGGTGCCGGATGCGTCGGCCACGCTGTCGCGCGCCACGGCGCTGCTCGACAAGCCGCACGCCGGCGCCGTCGGGCCGGGCGAACTCGACATTCCCGCGGTGCGGGGGCTCGGCGGAAGCCTGCTCTATTTCGTCGACGACGCGTCGCCGCTGGGGCGCTGGTCCGAGGTGGACTTCGAGCCCACCGGCGAGGCGGTGCCAGGGCTCGGCATCGACCACGTCGACCACGTTTCGCAGTCGATGCAGTACGAGGAGATGCTGACCTGGCTCCTCTTCTACACGTCGATCTTCGACGCCCGGAAGACGCCGTCCCAGGCGGTCATCGATCCGGGCGGCGTGGTGCAGAGCCAGGTCATCGAGTCCGCGCTCGGCAGCCCGGGCCACGGGCTGCGCCTCGTGCTCAACGGGTCGCAGAGCCATCGCACGCTGTCGTCCCGCTTCCTGTCCGAGTTCTTCGGCTCGGGCGTCCAGCACATTGCGCTGGCGGCGCGCGATCTCGTGGCGGCCGTGCGCAGCATGAAGGCCGCCGGGATGGAGATGCTGCCGATCCCGGACAACTACTACGACGACCTCGAGGCCCGGGTGGACCTCGCCCCGGAGACGATCGACACGTTCCGCGAGCTCGGCATCCTCTACGACCGCGACGACAACGGCACCTTCCTGCAGGCCTACTCGACGACGCTGGAGGGCGGCTTCTTCTTCGAGTTCGTGCAGCGCGACGGCTATGCCGGCTACGGCGCCCCCAACGCGGCGATCAGGCTTGCCGCACAGGCGCGGCTGGCGCGGCCGCTCGACATCCCGAGCTTGTAGGTCAAGCCCAACCCGGTCGCGGGTTCAGATTGCTTCCCCCTCTCCGCGTCCTGGCCGGGCTTGGCCCGGCCACCCACGGCTTTGGGATGGCCCCGGCAAAGTCGTGGATGCCCGGGCCAAGCCCGGGCAGGACGAGCGGAGGGATGTCTATGTCCGTGACGAAGAGCCAGCTCCCCCTCACGTCGTCTGTCTGATCCCGTCGAGCTCGGGCATCAGCACCACGCTTTCCTGCTCGTTGGGATCGGTGCGGGCGATGACCGCGGTGCAGGGTTCGGTGAGGCTCGGATTGTAGGGCAGGTGGGGCACCCCGGCGGGGATGTAGAGGAAGTCCCCCGCCTCGCAGTCGCAGTGTTCCGTGAGGCCTTCGCCGTACCACATGCCCGACGTGCCGCTCAGCACGTACAGGGCCGTCTCGTGGCCGTCGTGGCGGTGGGCCACGGCCTTGGCGCGCGGCGGAATGGTGACGAGCTGCATGTGGATGTGGCTGGAGCCGACCGTCTCGGCGGAGATCGCCGGGGCGTAGGTGAGCTGCTGCTTGCCGACGAAGGGCCGCGTCGTCTTCACCACGCGACAGGTCGGAGCGGCTTCGGTGCGATCGGACAAGGCGGTCTCCCCAGGCTGGGCCGGTTCATTGCCGGCTGCGTCATGATAAGCCTTCCGCCCGTGAGTGCCACGGCCCTGGGCTCGTCGCACCGCTGCACGGGACGAATGACGCATGGCTCAGACCACCCCTGCCACCCTGGCGCTGAAGGCGCTCGGCATCGCTTTCGAGGTCCGCAGCTATGCGTACGATCCCGGCGCCGAGCGCGTGGGGCTCCAGGCCGCGGAGGCGATCGGCGAGGATCCCCGCCGCGTGCTGAAGACGTTGATCGCCCAGGTCGACGGCAAGCCGGTCTGCCTCGTCCTTCCCTCCGACGCCGAAGCGAGCATGAAGAAGGTTGCCGCAGCCCTTCGCGGCAAGTCGGCCGCCATGGTTCCTGTGCCGGATGCGGAACGGCTCACCGGCTACAAGGTGGGCGGCGTCAGCCCGTTCGGGCAGAAGCGGCGCCTGCCGACGCTGGTAGAGGCCGCCGCGGTCGAGGAAGACCTGGTCTACGTCAATGGAGGGCAGAGGGGGCTGCAGCTGCGGCTGCGTCCAGCGGACCTGGTCGCGGCCACGTCCGCCCTCGTCGCCGCGATCAGGGCGTGATTTGGCCCGCGACCTGTTGTCGCGCTGCTTCGCAAAGTGACTGTTCGTTCGCGTCCTACAACGTTCGCACACGGGACAGTTGAGAATTGTTTCATGTCTTTTTGCGAAGGTTGATGCGGACGAGCGTATCGCGTCAGTCATCGCGCACGCCGTCCCGCTCGCTGCATTGCCTCCATCCCCCACCGCTTGGAACACCCATGAAGAATTTCTCGCTCAAGGCGCTTCTGACGACACTCGTGGCCACACTGTGCTTGACCGCGATCGCGGTGGGAGTGGTCGCTCTTCTGAGCATCAGGTCCCTGCAGGGACACCAGCGGGAGATCGCCAGCAACCAGCTGCCGTCCATCAGGATTCTGGGCGAGATCAATGCCGATACGCTGTCCTACCGGCTGCAACTCAGGAAGGTGGTGGAGGCGCGCAAGGCCGACGAACTGGCCCGCATGGTCGACGGACTGAAGGAGCCGCTGGAGGATCTCGCGCGCAATTCGGCCGTGTACGAGCCGATGATCGGGTCGGATCGCGAACGTGCCCTCTGGCAGGATTTCAAATCCAACTGGCGCAAGTTCCTCGACACGGCCGAAAAGATCGTCGCCCTGATGCGCGCCGGGCAGCAGGAGCAGGCCATCGACACCTACAACCAGCAGGGCGTGGACAGTGTCAGCGCGGCGGCGAAGGCGCTGAAGGGAACGCTCGACCTCAACAACGCCGATGCCCGCAACGAGGTGGTCGAAGGCGAGCAGGTCGGCAACCTGGCCATGATGATCAGCCTCGTGCTGCTGGGGCTCGCCGGTGCCATCTCGGTCACGGCCTTCGCCCTGGTGCGCAGCCGGATCGTTTCGCCGATCCTGTCGATCACGGGCGCGATGAAGGAGCTGTCGTCGGGCAATCTCGCGACCGAGGTTCCCTTCGCGGGCCGGCGCGACGAACTCGGCCAGATGGCCGGCGCCGTCCAGGTCTTCAAGGACAACGCCATCCGCGTAAAGGCGCTCGAGGAAGAAGAGAAGAAGATCGCCGCCGAGCGCCAGCGTCGCGCCCAGTCCATGGTCGAGGTGGTGGGCGAGGTTGGCGAGGTCGTCCGGCGTGCCGCCGAGGGCGACTTCTCGGCCCGGCTGCAAATCGCCACCGACGATCCGGAGATGAGCAAGCTCGTCGCCGGCATCAACGAGATCAACCAGGTGG
>NZ_CAMFHB010000054.1 GCF_945952055.1 uncultured Alsobacter sp. | reverse complement strand
CGTCGCAACCGCCCCGCCCCCGCCGGCCCCGGCACCGGCGGCCCCGAGCGCCGTGCCCGTGGCGCCTCCCTCCGCTCCGGCCGCCATTCCCGTCCAGGCCGCCCAGGCACCCGGTGCAGCCCGGCCGCCGGTCGGCATTGCCGCCGCGACAAGGCCGACGGCACCTCCTCCGCGCGTGGCGCGCACGCCGCGGGACAGAAGCTTCTCGATCTGCGCGACGCCGAGCTGTCTGTGACGACCGGCGTTCCCGGCCGGCGCTCCTGCGGGCACGGCCGACCACGCGCGGCGTAGACCCGGGCAATCGTCGCAGCACGGCTCACGCGGGTGCGACACGCACACGGGGTGGCCGTTGCGGCCACGCTCGGGCTAGGCTGGCAGGCGGCACGACGGTCTTCCGCGCCCGGGGCGCCCTTCGCAAAGCAACGGCATGCGAGCACGACAACTCGAGGTCTTCTGCGTCCTGATGCGCTGCGGCACCGTCACCGGCGCGGCGGCGATGCTGAACATCTCGCAGCCGGCGTTGAGCCAGATCCTGCTGCACACCGAGGACCAGCTCGGCTTCAAGCTGTTCGACCGTGTGCGCGGGCGCCTCGTGCCGACGCAGGAGGCGCGCGAGATCTACCCGGACGCCGAGCGGATCTTCTCCCAGCTCGGAGCCCTGAGCCGGCGCACCGTCGACATGCGCCTCGGCCGGATGGGGCTGGTTCGGCTCGCAGCCTCCGCACCGCCCTCGATGGCGATCGTGCCGCGGGCGCTCAGCGCCTTCCGCGCGGCCCATCCCGACATCGTGGTGCGATCGCTGATCGCGCCGGTGGGCAACATCGTCGACATGCTGCGCAGCGGGGAGGTCTCGCTCGGGATCGCGATGAACGACGAGCCCCGCTACGACATCGACGTGGAGACGATCGGCCAGGCCGAACTCGCCTGCATCCTGCCCCAGGACCATCGCCTCGCCGGCCGCGAGGCGGTCGGCTTCGCGGACATCGCCGACGAAACCCTGATCTCCTATCGGGCAGGGACGCTTCCAGCGAGGCTGCTCGGCGTCGTCGCGGCCGAGCAGGGCCTGCCCTACCTGCCGGCCATCGAGATCGATCTCTCGATCACCGCCCTGCCCTTCGTGCGCGACCGCCTCGGCGTGGCCATCGTCGACGGGCTGCTGCCCTGGGAGCAGTTTCCCGGGATCGTGAAGCGCCGCTTCCTGCCCCGCACCGTGGTGCCGATCACGCTCCTCACGCGGCGCGATCATCCCTTGTCGGCCATCCACGCCCTGATGCGCGAGCAGCTGCGCGAAGCCTGCAGCGCGCTGGGCTGGAACGGCCTCGAAAGACAGCCCGAGCCCGACGCGCCCTGAGGCCTCGCTTCAGCGGTCACCCTGGAGCGGATCGACGGCGGCGGCCGGGCCGGCGATCGCCGCCACCGGCGCCGGCCGCACAGGCGCCTGGCCGCGCAGGCGACCGGCCTGCGCCGGGGAGGCGTGTCCTGCGGCGGCCGCCACGATCTCCGCCCCCGCGATCTGGCAGTAGCGTCCCTGGCAGCGGCCCATGCCGACGCGCCCCAGCGACTTGGCCCGGTTGACGTCCGCGCCGCCGTGCGCAGCCGCGGCGCGGACCATCCCGGCCGTGACGCCCTCGCAGCGGCACACGACCGTGCCGTCGGGCGTCTGCCGCACCATGTCCCGCGGCCAGGGAAAGGCGCGTGCGATGCCTTGGGCGAAGCGCGACACCCGGGACAGCGCTGCAAGGTCCGCCGCCGTGCGCTGAACGGGCAGGCCGAGATCTTCCAGGCATGCGGCGCCGGCCAGCCGACCGGACAGTTCCGCGCCGTCGGCGCCGCGCAGGCGGAAGCCGTCGCCGGCCAGGTACACGCCCTCGGCTCCCCGCCCCATCGCATCGCCGCGCGGCAGCCACTGGCGCCAGGTCTCGTCGAAGTCGAAAGCGCAGCCGGCGAGCTCGGCAAGCTGCGTTTCGGCCCGCAGATGCCAGCCGAGCCCGACGGCATCGCAGGGCGACCGGCGAGGGCGCCCCCACGCATCGTGCCAGGTCACGGCGACGGGTCCCCGGGCGTCGGTCTCGATGGCGCCGAGCCGAACGCCGGGCCGATAGAGGCGGGCCAGGCGGGCCCGCATCGCGAGCCCGCGCACGGTCAGGGAGGGCCGCGTCATCAGGTCGGGCAGGCCGCGAAGCTGGTCGGCCAGGGATGCCGTGTCGAGCACGGCCTCGAGCCGGGCGCCCGCCGCCAGGAGCTGGGTCGCCACCAGCGTCAGGAGCGGCCCCGAGCCGGCCAGCACGATCCGGCGGCCCAGGGCCACCGCCTGGGCCTTGAGAGCCACCTGCATGGCGCCGAGGCTGTAGACGCCGGGGCTGTCCCACCCCTGCACGGGCGCCAGCCGGTCCGTCGCACCGGTGGCCAGGACCAGACGGTCGAAGCGGACCGTCGACACGCCCTCCGGGCCGAGGACCTGGAGCGACCTCTCCGCGACGGCGAGGACCGCACAACGCGGCCAGTGCCGCGCCCGTCCCTGGGCGACGAGCCGATCGAACGTGGCGTGCAGCGCGACGGCCTTGCCGGCCTCCGACCCGTACAGGACGGCCGGCGGCCGGCTCAAGGCGTCCGGCGGTCGGCGGTAGATCTGGCCGCCGGCCCGTTCGCCCTCGTCGATCACCAGCGGAACGAGCCCGGCCGACGCCAGCGCCTCCGCGGCGCGGATGCCGGCGGGGCCGGCCCCCACCACCACGACCTGCGGGCGGGCGGTCACGGCCAGTCTCCGGGCGGGCGCGTCAGGAGCCGCATGCCGGCCGCGATCGGCGTCGAGCAGGCGCGCAGGCGCGGCCCCTGCTCCTGCCACATCCAGCAATCCTGGCAGGCGCCCATGAGGCAGAAGCCGGCCCGGTTCCCTTCGCGCGGGTCGCCACCGCGCAGCGCGGGCGCGACGGCGAGCACGGCCGTCAGGACGGTGTCGCCCGAGAGCGCGCCGTGCGCGATGCCGTCCAGCGTGAACGCCAGCGGCTCGCGGCCGTGGCCGGCCAGGCGCACGACCCTGCCGCGGCTCTCGCCCGGGTTGTCCATTCAGCCCGCTCCCCCTGTGGCCGGCGCCGGCATGTTCGGGAACCTCGCCTGCACCTGCGCCAGGGCGTGCTGCACGCCCTCTGCCCCGGAACGCCCGCTCATCCTGCGGAAGATCTCCGTCTTGGCGAAGAAGCGCCAGTGGATCGGCAGGCCCGCAAGGATCGCGGTGAGCCGCTCATAGGCATCCGGCGTCCAGCGGGCCTCGTAGCCGTCGCGCTCCGGCCCAAAATGGAAATGAGCGCCATGCGCGGGCATCGTCGCCCGCAGGAGGCGGGTGGCGGCCTCGTCGAGCCGGCCGTCGCGCACCACGACGCCATAGTCCCGCTCGGCAGCCTCGACGGACACGTAGCCGCGCTCCACGTCCTGCACCACGCGCCAGGGTTCACGCTCGCGCGGGTCGCCGCGGCCTCCGCCACCGGCCGATCGGATGGAGAGGACGTCGCCGGGCTGCAGGACCGCCGTGTCGACGTTGCCGAGGCGGCGCTCCTCCGCGCTGCCCGGGTTCACAGCCATGTCGGACAGACCGGCGGCGCGCCCGCCCAGGACGCCCCAGGGCCGGAAGAAGCTGCGGTCGCGGTTGCGCACCGTGATGCGGCTGTCGGGCGCGAACACGCGGAACGCCATGTCGGTCGCCAGCCCGCCGCGCCACCGCCCGGCGCCACCGCTGTCGCGCGCCAGGCCGTAGCGCACGAATTCCACCGGGGTCTCGGTCTCGGTGATCTCGATGGGCGTGTTCTTCAGGTAGGCGGCGTCGGCCCCCGAGCCGTTGGTGCCGTCCCGGTGGGGCATGCCGCCACCGCCACCGACCACCGGATTGACCGCGGCGATGACGGTGCGGCGCGTGCGCTCGTCCGTGGTCATGACGTTGACGATGCAGTTGTTGCCGGCGGGCGCGGCGGGGAGCCGGTCGGGGATGGCCTGCGAGAAGGCCCCGAAGATCACCGAGCGCAGGCGGGCGCAGGTCAGCGAGCGCATGCCCACGGCAGCGGGAAACACGGGATTGAGCACGGTGCCTTCCGGCGCGATGCAGGTGAAGGGCCGTGTCAGCCCGGTGTTCAGGAGGATCTTGGGGTTCAGCGTGTAGAGGACGTAGTAGATCCCCACCAGGAGGATCGTGTGGCGCGGGTCGCCGCCGGACGGGACGTTGAGCGAGGAGGCGAGCTGGGGATCGGAGCCGGTGAAGTCGAGCAGCGCCTCGTCGCCCCGGATCGTCAGCGTGACGTGCAGGCGGCACGGGTTGGCCTCCACCGAGTCCTCGTCGGCATAGTCGGAGAAGGTCCAGGTGCCGTCCGGCATGTCGCGCAGCATGGCCCGCGCCTCGGCCTCGGCGTGATCGAGCAGCGCCTCGACCCCGTCCAGAAAGGCCTGCTTGCCGAACTTGTCGATCATCGCCAGCACCTTGCGCTCGCCGGTCGCAAGCGCGCCCACCAGGGCCTTGATGTCGCCGATGTTGAGGTCGGGCTTGCGGACGTTGGTGACCATGATGCGCAGGATCTGCTCGTCGAAGACCCCTTCGTTGACGAGCTTCATGGGCGGGAAGCGGATGCCCTCCTGGTGGATCTCCGTCAGCGCCCGCGACAGCGATGCCGGCACGGCGCCGCCCATGTCGGTGTTGTGGATGTGCCCGCCCGTCCAGGCCACGATCTCGCCGTCGTGGAACACCGGCTTCCACAGATGCGTGTCGGGCACGTGGGTCGCCACGTAGCAGGCATAGGGATCGTTGGTGAAGGCGACGTCGCCGGGTCGGTAGTCGTCGACCATGGCCAGCGCCCGCCCATAGGTCAGGCCCGGAAACCAGGTCGCGCCGAGCTCCATCGGCACGCCGAAGGTCTCGCCCTTGCGGTTCATCAGCATGACGGTGAAGTCCTCCGTCTCCTTGACGAAGGCGGAGTGGGCCGTGCGCTGCAGCGTGTGGGCCATGTTCTCGGCCGCGGCCCGGACGTGGTTGGCGAGGACCCTCAGGTTCATGCGGTCGAACATCGGCGTCACTCCGGGAAGGTCAGCTGCAGGTTGAGGTGCCGGTCGACCCGCACCTGCGTGCCGGGCGGGATGGCCAGCGTCGTGTCCTCCTGCGCCACGACGGCCGGTCCCGCGAAGCGCTGGCCGGGCACGAGGTCGGCACGGCGGTAGAGGCCGACCTGCGCGAGGGCGCCATCGACGTGAACGGCGATGCTGCGTTCGGCAAGGGCCTCGCCGTCGATCTCCTCGGCCTGCGGGAAGGCGAGGGACGGCCCGGCGCCGAGCGCCGACAGCCGCAGGTTGACGATCTCGATGTGCCCCTTCTCGTCGAAGAAGTCGTAGAGCCTGGCATGCGTCGCGTGGAAGCGCCCCGCGATGGCGTCGAGGTCGCCGCGCGCCAGCCAGTCCGCGTCGAGGGAGGTCTCGATTTCGTAGCTCTGGCCGGCATAGCGCATGTCCGCATGCAGCAGCAGATCGACGGGACCGCGATGACCCTGCTCGGCGAGCCACGCGCGTCCTTCCTCCGCCATCTGCGCCACGGCCTCGCGCAGGTCCGGCAGGACGGCCGGCGACAACGGCCGGAAGAGCGTCCTGATGAAGTCCCCCCGCAGGTCGGCGACGAGGCCGCCGAGGGCCGAGACGACGCCCGGACGCCGCGGCGCGAGCATCCTGCGCAGTCCCAGTTCGCGCGCCAGCAGCGCCCCGAGCATCGGACCGCCGCCGCCGAACGGCATCAGCGCGAAGTCGCGCAGGTCCACCCCCGCGCGCGACGCCATCTTCTCGACCTCGACGAAGAGCTCCGAGATGGCGACGTCGAGGATCGCCTGGGCCGTCGCCTCGACGCTCCGTCCGGTCCGAGCGGCGAGCCGGCCCACCGCGGCGCGGGCCTGCGCCGGGTCCATCTGCAGCTGGCCATAGGCCATCGCGCTGTGGCCCAGCCAACCGCACACGACCATGGCGTCGGTCACCGTCGCCCTCTCGCCGCCACGTCCGTAGCACGCGGGCCCGGGCGTCGACCCCGCGGACTCGGGGCCGACCCGCAGGATGGCCTGCTCGTCGACGCTGGCGATCGAGCCGCCGCCGATCCCGATGGAGCTCACCGCGACCGAAGGGATGTGCAGCGGGAACTCGCCGATCATCTCGCCGGTGCCGAACTGCGGCTGGCCGTCGACGATCAGCGCGAAGTCGGCCGACGTGCCGCCGATGTCGAGCGTCAGGATCCGGTCCTCGCCCGCCTGGCGCGCCAGCCAGGCCGCCCCGATCACCCCCGAGGCCGCCCCGGAGAGCAGCATCTTCACGCAGGAGCGCTTGCCCTCGGCGGCGTTCATCACGCCGCCGTTCGACTTGGTGAGCAGGGGGGTCGCGGGGACGCCCCGGGCCGCCAGCCGCTCCTCGAGCGCCGTCAGGTATCCGGAGATGCGCGGGTGGACATAGCCGTTCAGGATGGCGGTGGTGGTGCGCTCGTATTCGCGGATCACCGGCCAGACCTCGGCCGAGGTGAAGACGAACAGGTCGGGGGCGAGCCGCGCCACCTCGGCCTTGACCCGGCGCTCGTGCCCGTCGTCACGCCAGGCATGGAGGAAGGATACGACGATGCCCGCGACGCCCTTCGCCCTGGCGGCGGCGACGGCATCCGCAACGCTCGCCAGGTCGGGCGGCGCGGCCTCGCTGCCGTCCGACCGCATTCGCGCCGGGATGCCGAAGACGCGGTCGCGGGACACGAGCTGGTCCGGCCGCGAGCAGAACAGCGAGTAGGTCTCCGGCATGCGCAGGCGCGCCAGCTCGATCACGTCCTCGAAGCCGGCATTGGTGAACAACGCGAGGGACGCGCCCTTGCGCTGGATGACCGTGTTCATGCCCACCGTCGTGCCGTGCACGAACCGGGACACGGCAATGGGATCGAGCCCCTCGCGCTCGGCCAGAAGGGACAGCCCGGTCATCAGTTCGGCGCCAGGGTCGTCGGGGGTCGTGAGGACCTTCAGCGACGCCATCCGGCCCGAATGCGTCTCCAGGGCGCAGAAGTCGATGAAGGTCCCGCCGATGTCGACGCCGACCTTCCAGTCGGCGGCGGCATTCCCCTTCTCGGACATCGGCATGGCATCGTCCCCCTGGTGTCGGACGAAGGCTGCCATGCGCCCGGCGGCGGGGTCCAATAGCGAGGCGGGGCAAGCGCATAAGCCGGACTTATGGACGCCCGCGCACTCCCACTTTGACCGCCCCGTCCGATCGCGCCACCGTGCCGGGTGTCCGGTGCGACGGGGTGCGGAGCGGGGAGCTTGAATGGACGCGATCGTGGTCGGCGGCGGGCTGATGGGAACCGCGGCGGCCTTCTTCCTGGCCCGCCGCGGCGTGCGCGTCACGCTCCTCGAGCGCAATCGCGTGGGGACGGGCGCGACGGTCGCCTCCTTCGGGAACGTCCGGCGTACGAACCGTCACCTGACCCAGCTTCCGCTCGCGCACCGATCCCTGGCCCTGTGGAACGAGGCCGAGGCGATGCTCGGTCGCGACGTCGAGTTTCGCGTGACGGGACATCTCCGCCTCGCCTTCGAGGATGACGCGCTGCAGGACATGCGCGCCTACGCGCGGGCCGCGCTTCCCTGGGGCCTCGCGCTCGAGGAGCTCGGGTCGAACGAGCTGCGCGCGCGTTTCCCCGGGATCGGCCCGGATGCGATCGGGGCGTCCTTCTCCCCGCACGACGGATGCGGCAATCCACGCGTGATCGCCCCGGCCTTCGCCGAGGCCGCGAGGCGGCTGGGCTGCAGCATCGTCGAGGACTGCACGGTGCTCTCGATCCACCACACGGGCACGGGCTTCACGGTGGAGACGTCCCGGGGCGTCTTCGGGTCGGAGGTGCTCCTGAACGCCGCGGGAGCCTGGGGCGGCCGCATCGCGGCCGATCTCGGCGAGCCCGTCCCGATCGCCGCGCGCGGCCCGCAGATGGGTGTGACCGAGCCGCTGCCCCACCGCATCCTGCCCGTCGTGGGGATCTGGACGCGCCGGGCGGGCGCCGACGGCTACCTGCGACAGGTCGAGCGCGGCAACGTGGTCTTCGGCGGCGCGGCGGACCGGGTGGCCGTGGACCTGGATCCCGGCCACGCGCGTCCCGATCCCGCCGCGCTGCCGCGGCAGCTGCGCGCCATCCTGCGGCTGGTGCCGGCGCTGGCGGACGTCTCGGTCATCCGGACATGGTCGGGCTGCGAGGGCTACCTCGCCGATATGCTGCCCGTGATGGGGCCGTCGGCGATCACGCCGGGCCTCTTCCATGCCTTCGGTTTCTGCGGCCACGGGTTCCAGCTCGGGCCGGGCGTGGGGGAGACCATGGCCGATCTCATCGCCAGCGGCCACACGGACATCCCGCTCGAGGATTTCCGCATCGCGCGCTTCTCCGGCGCCGTCAGCTGAGGGCGTGGCTGGCGAGCGCGTAGGTGCGCGGGCCGTCCGGCGCGGAGGGCGGCCGCAGCCAGGGCCGCGGCCCCAGCGACATGGTCGTGACCGTGTCGAAGAAGCCCACGCCTGCGCCGATGACGGCCTGGGCGAAGGGCCCGTCCTCGTGGCGCGTGTCGACGCGCAGGAACTGGCCGGGATGCCGCTCCACGTGCGGGGCGAAGAGCGCGATGGCGTCGTCGTCCGTGCCGGCGACGATCGGGCCGATGACATGCCCACGCCCGAAGGGCCGGCACATCGAGAAGCCCACGATGGCGTCGTGCCGGACCAGGACGAGCCCGTCCGAGTGCTGCTCGAGCAGGGCGAGGAGGCGGCCGCGATCCGTGCCGAAGGCTTGCCGGTCGAGCGCGGTCACCGCGTCCAGATCGTGGGGGCCGAGCCGGCGCAGGACGCCCGCGGGGACGACGTCGGGCGCCCCCTTGGCCTCGCCCTGGCACTGGTAGACCGTGGCCTCGGCCCGAAAGCCCATCGACCTGTAGAGCGGCCGCGCGGCCCGGGTGGCGTTGAGGCCGAGAAGGCGCGGAGCGGTCCGCGCGATCACGTGCTCCATCAGCCAGCGGCCGGTGCCGTGGGTTTGCAGGCGCGGCGAGGTGATGAGCATCCCCACGGTGGCGAAATCGTCGCCCTGGCGGAACCACATGGCCGTGCTCATCACGCGCCCGATGTCGTCGCAGGCGGCGACGCCCTGGCCGAACTCCCGCAGCATCTCCCAGTCGTCGGCACGGTGCGGCCAGCGCACGGCCATCGACAGCGCATGCAGCTGCTCGATGGCCACGTCCCGGATGTCGGCGATCCGCATCCGGTAGGATTCGAGCGTCCGCTCGGCCAAAACGTGCGTCACTGGTGCCAGCCTTGTCACAGCGCCCCGCCTCCTTGATACGGCAAGGCGCGCGGAATCTTGCGCCGACGAAGGGCATCCTGCCCACACTTTCCACTGAATCGTCGGGATGGCGGAGGGACGCAGCGCCGCCGGCTTCCGCAGCCGCGCTTTTCGGCGGGATCTGCCGTCCCGCAGCGAGGGTTCGACGCAATATGCCGCCTTGGGCGGGCCAAGCTGCCGCCGGCCGGGGCTCTCGCCCTGGCTTCGCGCTCCCGAACGCCGGATCACCGCCTTGGCCTTCCTCTTCCTCTCCGACGCGCACCGGGGCCGGATCTTCCGGGACGCCTTCGCCCGCACCCGGCCCGACCTCGCCTTCGCGACGGATGCGGGCGAGATCGATCCCGACAGCGTGCGCTACCTGATCACCTGGACGCTGCCGCAGGACCTCGGCCGATACCGCCGGCTCGAGGTGCTGTTCTCCATCGGCGCGGGCGTCGACCAGTTGCAACTGGATCGCGTGCCGGCAGGCGTCGCCGTCGTGCGCATGGTCGAGGACGGGATCGTCCGCATGATGCAGGAGTACGCGACGCTGGCGGTGCTCGCCCTGCATCGCGAATGGCCCGGCTATGTGGACCAGCAGAAGCGCGGCGAGTGGCGGGCCCGCCCGGTGGTCCAGGCCGGCCAGCGGCGCGTCGGACTGCTCGGGCTCGGGATGCTGGGCCAGGCCGTCCTCGAGCGCCTCGCCCCGTTCGGTTTCCCGCTGGCGGGCTGGAGCCGCTCGCCGCGCACCCTCCCGGGCGTCGCCTGCCATCACGGGCCGGCCGGGCTCGAGGCCCTCCTGGCCTGCACCGACATTCTCGTCTGCATGCTGCCGCTGACCCCCGAGACGCGGGGCTTCCTCGATGCCGGCCTCTTCGCGCGCCTGCCGCGCGGTGCGGCCCTCGCGCATCTCGGGCGGGGCGGCCAGCTCGACCAGGAGGCGCTCCTGGCGGCCCTCGACGACGGCCAGATCTCCGCCGCCGTCGTCGACGTCACCGACCCCGAGCCGCTTCCGGCCGGACATCCCCTGTGGTCCCACCCGCGGGTGATGATCACGCCCCACGTGGCCAGCATCACCCAGCCCGAGACCGCCGCGGCGGCCGTGCTCGACAACATCCGCCGGCACGAGACGGGCCGCCCCATGATCGGGCTCGTCGATCGTGACCGCGGCTACTGAGACACCCCTTTCCCGCGAGGAAGCACCATGAGCCTGCTGACGACGATCGACACCAACCCCTCGGCCGAACCCAAGATCTCCAAGGCCCTGCCCGAGCGACTGGTCGCGGGCGATCCGACCTTCCGGACCTGGGCCCAGGACAGCTCGCGCGACGGAACCGTGCGCACCGGCGTCTGGGAGGCGACGGCGGGCGAGACGATCTCCATCAAGGGCGAGACCTTCGAATTCTGCCACATCCTCGACGGCATCCTGCAGCTGACCGAGGACGGCGGCGAGCCGGTGACCTACCGCAAGGGAGACAGCTTCGTGATGAAGCCCGGCTTCCGCGGCGTGTGGAAGACGATCGAGACGGTGCGCAAGATCTACGTCGTCGTCGGCTGAGGGCCGGGCCGCCATGACCAGCTTCGACCCGGCGGGCCTCGCCTTTCCCGCGGCCCATTTCATCGGTGGGCGCATGGTCGGGGCGCCGGCCGCCTTGGAGCTGAGACGCCCGTCCGACGGGGAGGCCTTCGCCGCCTGCCCGGTCGCCGATGCCGACGTCGTCGACCGCGCGGTGTCGGCCGCGCGCGCCGCGCTGGCGGCGAGCGGATGGGGCGGTCTGCGACCGCGCGAGCGCACGCAGGCGCTGCATCGCTGGGCCGACCTGATCGAGGCGCAGGCGGAGCCGCTGGCGCGGCTGGAGGCGGTGGCCTCGACACGGCCGATCTCGGCGCTGCTCGAGGGTGACCTGCCGGTGACCGTGGAGCAGATCCGCTTCTTCGCCGAGTTCGCCGACAAGGAGGGTGGCGACCTGGTGCCCACCGCCGACGACAGCTTCGGCTTCGTGGCCACGGAGCCCTACGGCGTCGTCGGCGCCATCACGCCGTGGAACTTCCCGCTCTCCATGGCCGCGTGGAAGCTCGCCCCGGCGCTGGCCGCCGGCAACGCGGTGGTCCTCAAGCCCTCCGAGATGACGCCGTTCGCGACCCTGCGCATGGCCGAGCTGTCCGTCCAGGCCGGAATCCCGGCCGGGGTGATCGCCGTCGTGCTGGGCGACGGCCCCGAAACGGGTGCCGCTCTCGTCGCCCATCCCGACGTCGCCAAGGTCAGCTTCACCGGATCCACGGCCGCCGGCTCCGCCATCATGGCCAACCTGGCCCGCACGGGCGTGAAGCCGATGACCCTTGAACTGGGCGGCAAGAGCCCGCAGGTGGTGTTCGCGGACGCCGATCTCGACCTCGCCGCGTCCAGCATCGCCGGAAGCGTCCTGGCCAATGCCGGGCAGGCCTGCGTCGCCGGCACCAGGCTGGTCGTGCAGGCCTCGGTCGCCGGGGCCCTGGTCGACGGGATCCTGGAACGGATCAGCGGCATCCGGCCCGGCCCGACCTGGGACGCGGCCACGCGCTACTCGCCGATCGTCTCGCAGCGCCAGCTCGGTCGCGTGGACGCCATCGTGCGGCGGGCCGTCGACGCCGGCGCGACGGTGCTGGCCGGAGGCGCGCCCCTGGAGGGGCCGGGATACTTCTACGCTCCCACGGTCCTCGCCGATGTCGGGCGCGACTCGCCCGCGATCCTCGAGGAGATCTTCGGCCCCGTCCTGACGGTGCAGATCTTCGAGGACGAGGACGAAGCCGTCGTGCTCGCCGACCACCCGAGCTACGGCCTCGCCGCGGGTCTCTACACGCGCGACCTCTCCCGGGCCCTGCGTCTCACCCGCCGTCTCCAGGCCGGCACGATCTGGGTGAACCGCTACGGGAGGTCGCGGGACCACATCCTGCCCACCGGCGGCTTCAAGGGCTCCGGCATCGGCAAGGACCTCGGCCGCGAGGCCTTTCGCGCCAGCCGGCGCAGCAAGAGCGTCCTCGTCGCGCTGCGGTGACGCGGCCACGACCGAACGATCCTCGACCAGGGAGACAGACCATGCCGATCAGCACCGACCTCCTGCGCCAGCAGTGCCTCGTGGGAGGCCGGTGGTGCGACGCGGCCAGCGGGGCGACCATCGACGTGACCGATCCCGCGACGGGGCAGGTCATCGGCACCGTGCCGGACGCCGGCACGCAGGACACCCGCGAGGCCATCGCGGCGGCAGCCGCCGCCTTCCCGGCATGGCGGGCCCGCACCGCGGCCGAGCGCGCGGCGCTGCTCGAGCGCTGGCATGCCCTGATGCTGGAGAACCTCGACGCCCTCGCGCTGATCCTGACGACCGAGCAGGGCAAACCGCTCGCCGAGGCCCAGGGCGAGATCCGCTACGGCGCGTCCTTCGTGAAGTGGTTCGCCGAGGAGGCGCGCCGCGTCGGGGGCGGAACCATCCCCTCGCCGACGCCGGATCGGCGCATCCTCGTCCTCAAGGAGCCCGTCGGCGTGTGCGGGATCGTGACGCCGTGGAATTTTCCCAACGCGATGATCACCCGCAAGGTCGCCCCCGCTCTCGCGGCCGGGTGCACGGTGGTGATCAAGCCTTCCGACCTGACGCCCTACTCGGCGCTCGCCCTCGGCGTGCTCGCCGAACGTGCCGGCATCCCGGCCGGGGTCGTGAACATCGTGACCGGCATGCCGGCCGGGATCGGGGCGGAGATCACGGCCAATCCCACGGTGCGCAAGATCTCCTTCACGGGGTCGACGCGCGTGGGGGCGCTGCTGATGCGCCAGGCCGCCGACAGCATCAAGCGCCTGAGCCTGGAACTGGGAGGGAACGCCCCGTTCATCGTGTTCGACGACGCGGACCTCGACCGCGCCATCGAAGGCGTGATCGCCTCGAAGTTCCGCAACGGCGGCCAGACCTGCGTCTGCGCGAACCGCATCCTGGTGCAGGACGGCATCTACGATGCTTTCGCCGAACGCCTCGCGGCCCGGGTCTCGGCCATGAGGGTCGGCCCGGGGACGCAGCCCGGCGTCGACATCGGGCCCATGATCAACGCGGCCGCGCTCGACAAGATCGAGCGTCACGTGGCCGATGCGGTCTCCAAGGGCGCGCGGACGCTGACGGTCGGCGCCCCGACCCCGGCGGGCGGCTTCTACGTCGCGCCGGTGGTGCTCGGCGACGCGACGACGGACATGGCGCTCGCCGCCGAGGAGACCTTCGGGCCCGTCGCGCCGCTGTTCCGGTTCGGGAGCGAGGCCGAGGCCATCGCGATCGCCAACGGCACGCCGTATGGGCTCGCGGCCTATTTCTACACCGAGAACCTGAAGCGGGCCTGGCGCGTCGGCGAGGCTCTGGAGTTCGGGATGGTGGGCCTCAACACCGGCGCCATCTCGACCGAGGTCGCTCCCTTCGGCGGCGTCAAGCAGTCCGGGCTCGGACGGGAAGGGGCCCAGATCGGCATCGAGGAGTATCTCGAGACCAAGAGCTTCCACATCGGCGGGCTGGACTGAGCGCCGCGGCGCGGCGCCCGTCCCCGCTCACTGGAAGCGGTCGAGCATCTTGTAATAGAAGCCGACGATGGGCAGGAACCAGGGCTGGCCCAGGTGCCCCGGCACGGCCGGCCAGGAGAGCCCCTTCAGGGGGTTGTCGTCCTGCTGGCCGAGGATGGCCCGGGCCAGCGTCGCGCCCATGTAGCCGGACATCTGCGCCCCGTGCCCCGAGTAGCCCATGGCGTACCAGAGCCCGTCCTCGTTGCGCCCGGCACGCGGATAGCGATCCTTGGTCATGTCGACGAGGCCGCCCCAGCAATAGTCGACGTCGACAGTGGCGAGCTGCGGAAACAGCTCCGCGAGGCCGGCGCGCAGGATGGCGCCGCTCCTGGCATCCGACTGCTGGTTGGAGACCGCGGAGAAGCGCGCCCGGCCGCCGAAGATGAGGCGGCGATCGGGGGAAAGCCGGAAGTAGTTGCCGATGTTCATCGAGGTCACGAAGGTGCGCTCGCGCGGCAGGGCGCCGGCGACCTCGACGTCCGACAGGGGCCGCGTCGCGACGATGAAGCTGCCCACGGGGATGATGCGGCGCCTGAACCAGCCGAAGGCTCCCGTCGTGTAGGCGCCGGTAGCGACCAGCACCTCCTTCGCGGTGAGGGTTCCGCGCGGGGTCTGCAGCACGAAGCCGCCAGCCTCCCGGCGCAGGGCCGTGACCGGCGCCTTCTCGAAGATGGTCGCGCCGCGACGCACGGCCGCCTCGGCCAGGCCCGTGGCATAGCGGCCCATGTGCATCACGGCGCTCTTCTTCGACAGCATGGCGCCGTGGAAGGCGTCCGAGCGCACCTCGCCCTTCAGGTCGTCGCGGCTGAGCAGGGCGGTGTCCGGATCGACCTCCCGATGCACGACGTCGAAGTTGCGGGCGATGGCGTCGAAATGGGCCGGCTTGGAGGCGAGCTTCAGCTTGCCGACCCTCTTGAAGTCGCAGGCGATCCCCTCGTCCGCGACGGTGCGCTCCACGTGGTCCACCGACGCGTCGAGCGCACGGTAGAGGGCGACCGCGCGCTCCGGCCCGAGATGCGCCTTGGCGGCCGTGAACGAGTGCGCGAGCCCGTTGTTCAGGTGGCCGCCGTTGCGTCCGGAGGCACCGCTGCCGATCGTCCCGGCCTCGAGCAGGACCACCTTCGCGCCGCCCATCGCCAGCGTCCGGGCCGCGGAGAGGCCGGTGAAGCCGCCGCCGACCACGGCGACGTCCCATGTCCCGTCCGTGGGACCGGCCGTCGCGCCCGTGAAGGCCGGCGCCGTGTCGTGCCAGTAGGATGCGAAGCGCATGGCGGATCCTCAGAGGCCCAGCACGCCGGGCAGGCCGGAGATGTCCTTGATCTCCACGTACTCGTAGTAGGGATTCGGCGGCTCGTGTCCGCGGTTGACCCAGACCTTGTTCTTGATCCCCAGGTCGTAGGCCGACATCAGGTCGTACCGGAACGACGAGGAGCAGTGCATCACGTCCTCGGGGCCGCAGCCGAGCATGTCGAACATGTACTCGAAGGCCTGGAACCGCGGCTTGTAGGCATTGGCCTGCTGCGCCGTGTAGACGGCATGGAACGGGGCGCCGAGCTTGGCGACGTTGTGCATGATCTGGTCGTTCGACGCGTTGGACAGGATCACCAGCGGGATCTTCTCGGCGACCTTGGCGAGCCCCGCGGGGACGTCGGCGTGCGGGCCCCAGGTCGGCACGCGCTCGTAGATCGCCTTGGCGTCCTCCGGCTTGAACGGCACGCCCGTCTTGCGGCAGGTGCGCTCGACGGCGTTGTGGACGACCTCCGCATAGGGCTTCCAGGCGCCGAGGATCTCGTCCAGCCGGTAGGCCGCGAAGATCCGGATGAAGCGCAGCATGGCCTGCTCGTCCAGGCCGGCCCCGTAGATGTCGCGCGCCGCCTCGGCCATCTGGAAGTTGGTGAGCGTGCCGTAGCAGTCGAACGTGATGTACTTGGGCCGGAACTGGGGCATGGAGCGGGTCCTCGGATGGTCCGTCGATACGAACGAGAGTAGGACCCGCGCGGCAGAGGCATTGCCGGAATCCCGTCCTGCCCGGAGCAGATCGTGCCGTATCGCGTGAGCACGGCGGCAGAGAGTTGCGGCCGTGTCCGCGGGCGGCGGCCCCGGCGCCCGTGACGACGGCCCGCGCCGCGTCCGCCCGGCATAAGATGTGGCGGCGGTGCCGAGGAATGGCGGAAGCTGCCGCCGCGACGGCACAAGAGAGCGCAACCGCCTCGCCGGGCGGCGCTAGCGTTCCTCCATGACCAGCCACACTGCCGCGACCGCTCCCCTCTCCCGCGACATCCGGATCGGCCCGCTGACGGTCGATCGGCTCGGGGAGGCGGTCTCGCTGTCGCGCCAGGCGCAGTGGCCCCATCGCCTCGAGGACTGGGCGCTCGTGCTGGCCCAGAGCCGCGGCCTTGCCGCGCTGGACGGCGAGCGCCTCGTGGGCACGGCGCTCGCGACCCCCTTCGGTGCCGACGGCGCCACCGTGAACATGGTGCTGGTGGACGAGAGCCTGCGCGGACGCGGCATCGGCCGGCTCCTGATGGACCGGGCCCTCGCCGCCGTCGAGGGGCGGGAACAGCGCCTCATCGCGACGCGCGAAGGGCTGCCTCTCTACGAAAAGCTCGGCTTCCGGCGCGTCGGCGACATCGTGCAGCACCAGGGGCCGGTTCCGGGCGTGGCCGGGACAGACGGGCGCATCGCCTGGGACGTCGAGCCGCAGGCGATCGCGTCGCTCTCGCCTCTCGACCGCATGGCGACCGGCTTCGACCGGGCGACCATGCTGGCCGCGCTCGCAGCGGTCGGCCGGGTCGCCGTGCTGCGCCAGGACGGGACGATCCGCGGCTTCGCCGTGCTGCGTGCCTTCGGGCGCGGCGAGGTCGTCGGTCCCGTCGTCGCCCAGACGACGGCGGAGGCCAAGGCCCTCGTCGAGGCCGCCTTCGCGCGCTGCACCAGCGGCTTCGTCCGGGTCGACACGCCCGACCCCGCCCTGGGGACCTGGCTGGCGGAGCGCGGCCTGCCGGCCGTCGGTGGCGGCGTCGCGATGGTCCGCCATGCGCAGCCGCGCCAGACCTCATCCTTCCAGACCTACGCACTCGCCAGCCAGGCGCTCGGCTGAACACCGGAGACACCCATGTCCAGCAATTCGCTCGTCGAGCTCGACCGCCTGCACCTCGTCCATCCCGTCGCGTCCTACCGGGGGCACGAGCGGGCGGGCGTGAGGGTGTTGAAGTCGGCCAAGGGCGCGACCGTCACGGACGCCACGGGGCACACCATGGTGGACGGCTTCGCCGGGCTCTGGTGCGTCAACGTCGGCTACGGCGTCGACAGCATCGTCGAGGCGGCGACGCGGCAGATGCGCGAGCTCGCCTATGCCACGGGCTATTTCGGACTGGGGTCGGAGCCGGCGATCCGGCTGGCCGCCGAACTCGCCGACCGCGCCCCCGGCGACCTCAACCACGTCTACTTCACGCTGGGCGGGTCCGACGCGGTCGACAGCACCGTGCGCTTCGTCCGCTACTACCAGATCGCGCGCGGGCGGCCGGAGAAGGACCAGTTCATCTCGGTCGAGCAGGGCTATCACGGCTCGTCGACGGTCGGCGCCGGCCTCACCGCGCTGCCCGCCTTCCACCAGGGCTTCGGCGTGCCCTTTCACTGGCAGCATAAAATTCCGTCGCATTATGCCTACCGCAATCCGGCGGGCCAGGACGCCGCGTCGATCATCGCGGCTTCGACCGCCGCCCTGCGGGCGAAGGTGGAGGAACTGGGACAGGACCGCGTGGCCGCCTTCTACGTCGAGCCCATCCAGGGCTCGGGCGGCGTGCTGGTTCCGCCGGACGGCTGGGTCAAGGCGATGCGCGACCTGTGCCGCGAACTCGACATCCTGTTCGTCGCGGACGAGGTGATCACCGGCTTCGGCCGCACGGGACCGCTCTTCGCCTGCAGCGACGAAGGGATCGTTCCCGACCTGATGACCGCCGCGAAGGGGCTGACCTCGGGCTACGTGCCGATGGGGGCGGTCTTCCTGTCGGACCACGTCTACGCGACGATCGCCGACGGGGCCGGCGGCTCGGTGATCGGCCACGGATACACCTATTCGGCCCACCCGGTCAGCGCGGCCGTGGGGCTCGAGGTGCTGCGCCTCTACGAGGCGGGCCTGCTCGAGAACGGCCGCAAGGCGGGGGCCCGGCTTCTCGCCGGGCTGCGCGCGCTGGCCGACCATCCGCTGGTCGGCGACGTGCGCGGGCGCGGCATGCTGGCGGCCGTCGAGCTCGTCACCGACAAGGCCCGCAAGACGCCTCTGCCGCCCGCGGCCGATCCGGCTCGGCGCATCTTCGACAGGGCCTGGGACAACGGCCTGGTGATCCGGGCCTTCGGCAACGGCGTGCTGGGCTACGCACCGCCGCTGTGCTGCACCGACGCGGACATCGACGCCATCCTCGAGCGCACGCGGATGACGCTCGACCAGACCCTCGAGGATCCCGACGTGCGCGCCGCGATGGCCTGAGCGGCGGCGGCTTCGCCGCATCCGTTATGTGGGGCCGGGCCCGTTTTCAGAATTTTGTGCTGCGGGGACTCGCGGTTTCAGCGACTCCCGCAGCACCAGCCTGAGACACTGAGACGAAGGTCGAGATCGGCGAGGGGCCGCGCCAGGGCCACCGGGGACCTCCCGGACGCGATCGGGACCTGACTGCCGAACAGCGACACGAAGGCAGGCGATCGACCTGCGCAGAGGGACCAGACGTGGCGAAGCGCTTGCGTGACTTCCGATACATGAGCTTCGACGTCGTCGGCACGCTGATCGACTTCGAGGGCGGTATCAAGGATTGCCTGGCGGCCATCGCCGCGGAAGCGGGCGTCGCCATCGACGGCGAGGCCGCGCTATCGCTCTACCGCGCCGCGCGCTACACCCCGGATGCCCTGCGCTTCCCCGACGACCTCGCCCGCGTCTACCTCGTGATCGCGCCGCAGCTCGGCCTGCCCGCCGAACCCCGGCACGGGGAGCGCCTGCGGGCCTCGGCGGAAAACTGGAAGGGCTTTCCCGACAGCGCGCAAGCGCTCGCGCGCCTGGCGCGGCGCTATCGCCTCATCGCCATGACGAACGCCCAGCGCTGGGCCTTCGAGCACTTCTCGCTGACGCTCGGCCGTCCGTTCCACGCGGCCTTCACGGTCGACGACACCGGCCTGGAGAAGCCCGACCCGGCCTTCTTCGAGCAGGTCTTCGCCTTCGTCGGGACGGAGGGTGCGGGCAAGGACGACATCCTCCACGTCGCCCAGAGCCAGTACCACGACATCGGGGTCTCGCGACGGCTGGGCATGACCAATTGCTGGATCCAGAGGCGCCACGCGCAGCCTGGATACGGCGGCACGATCGAGCCGGAGAGCTTCACCCGGCCGGACTATCACTTCACCTCGATGGCGGAACTCGCCGACGCGGTGGAGCAAGACGAACAGGCCTGAAGGCCGCGCAAGAGGTCCCGCCGGCCGGTGCCGCGGGGCAGCGAAGTCACCGAGAGCAGGAAGGGGATCCCCGTGACGAAATCCATCACCAACTGGACCGCGGCCGACAACGCCATGGTTGAGAACGCGATCCGCCGCGGAGCCACGCGACGCGAGCTGATGCAGATGCTGCTGGCGGGCGGCGTGGCCAGCGCGGCCGGCAGCGCGCTGCTCGGCAGCGTCACGGCGGCCGTGGCGCAGACGCCGACGTCGGGCGGCAACCTCAAGGCCGCGGGCTGGTCGTCCTCGACCGCGGACACGCTCGACCCGGCCAAGGCGTCGCTCTCGACCGACTACGTGCGCTGCTGCGCCTTCTACAATCGCCTGACGTTCCTCGACAAAAGCGGCACGCCGCAGATGGAGCTCGCCGAGAGCATCGAGAGCAAGGACGCCAAGGTCTGGACGGTCAAGCTGCGCAAGGGCGTGACCTTCCACAACGGCAAGACGCTGTCCTCGGCCGACGTGGTGTTCTCGCTGAAGCGCCACCTCGACCCGGCGGTCGCCTCCAAGGTCAACTCGATCGCCAAGCAGATCACCGACGTGAAGGCGATCGATCCCCTCACCGTCGAGATCACCCTCGCCGATCCCAACGGCGACCTGCCGACCATCCTCGGCATGCATCACTTCATGATCATCGCCGACGGCACGACCGACTTCTCCAAGGCCAACGGCACCGGCGCCTTCGTCTGCCAGACCTTCGAGCCCGGCGTGCGCTCGGTCGCCGTGCGCAACAAGAACTACTGGAAGAAGCAGGCGAACCTGGAGTCCTTCGAGTTCTTCGCCATCCCCGACGACACGGCCCGCGTCAACGCGCTCCTGTCGGGCGACATCCAGCTGGCGGCGTCCATCAACCCGCGCTCCATGCGTCTCGTGGAGAGCCAGCCCGGCGTCGTCCTGTCCAAGACGACCTCGGGCAACTACACCAACCTCAACATGCGCATGGACATGTCGCCCGGCGACAAGGCGGGCTTCGTCGAGGGCGTGAAGTACCTGCTCAACCGCGAGCAGATCCAGAAGTCGGCCCTGCGTGGCCTCGCCGAGATCGCCAACGACCAGCCGGTCCCGCCGTCCAGCCCCTACTTCAACGCCGAACTGAAGCCCAAGCCCTACGATCCCGAGCGGGCCAAGTCGCTCTTCCAGAAGTCGGGCCTCCTCGGCCAGGCCGTGCCTCTCGTCGCGTCGGACGCCGCGTCGTCGTCCGTCGACATGGCGGTGGTCCTGCAGCAGGCCGGTGCGGCCATCGGCATGAACTTCGACGTCAAGCGGGTGCCGTCGGACGGCTACTGGTCGAACTACTGGCTGAAGGCGCCATTCCACTTCGGCAACATCAACCCGCGGCCGACGCCCGACATCCTGTTCTCGCTCCTCTACACGAGCTCGGCCCCCTGGAACGAAAGCCAGTACAAGTCCGAGAAGTTCGACCGCATGATCATCGAGGCGCGCGGCTCGCTCGACCAGGCCAAGCGCAAGCAAATCTACGGCGAGATGCAGGCGATGATCGCCAACGAGGCCGGTACGGCCATCCCCGTGTGGATCTCCAACGTCGACGCGATCTCGTCCAAGCTCCAGGGCCTGGAGTCCAACCCGCTCGGTGGCATGATGGGCTATGCCTTCGCCGAGTATGTCTGGCTCACGGCCTGAGGCTCGGATCTTGCAATGAACGAGGGAGCGGTACGCCGCTCCCTGAGTCCCTCCCTCGACGACAGGAGCCAGACGGGCAACGCCATGAACCGCTTCGTCTGGTCCCTCGTCGGCGGCCGACTGCTCGTCGCCCTGTTCACGCTGGTCGTGGTGTCGTTCACGGTCTTCTGCGCGACAGCGATCCTCCCCGGCGACGTCGCCGAGGTGCTGCTCGGCCAGGCCGCGACGCCCGAGGCCGTGGCCGGCCTGCGGGCGGCGATGCATCTCGACGAGCCCGGTTTCCTGCGCTTCGTGCGCTGGCTGGCGGGCCTGGGCAGCGGCGATCTCGGCGTGTCCTACGCCAACAAGATGCCGGTGACGCAGCTCATCGGTCCGCGGCTCCTCAACTCGCTGAAGCTCGCCGGGGTGACCGCCCTGGCGTCGGTGCCCATCGCGCTGTCGCTCGGCATCTGCGCCGCCATCCTGCGCGGCAGCCTGTTCGACCGCCTGCTCACCTTCGGCGTCATCGCGGTGATCTCGGTGCCCGAGTTCATGGTGGCGACCTCGGCGGTGCTGATCTTCGCCGTGCACCTGCGCTGGCTGCCGGCCCTCTCCGTCGCCCGGGAGGCGACGTCCTTCCTCGACCTGCTGCGCATCTTCGCCATGCCGGTGATCACGCTGGCCTTCGTCATCTCGGCGCAGATGATCCGCATGACGCGGGCCGCGATGATCGAGACGCTGAACACGCCGTACGTGGAGATGGCGAGGCTCAAGGGAGCATCGCCGGCGCGCATCGTGCTGCGGCATGCGCTGCCGAACGCGGTCGGCCCGATCATCAATGCGGTCGCCCTGTCGCTGTCCTACCTGCTCGGCGGCGTGATCATCGTCGAGACGATCTTCAACTATCCGGGCATCGCCAAGCTGATGGTGGATGCGGTCTCGACGCGAGACCTGCCGCTCATCCAGAGCTGTGCCATGGTGTTCTGCGTCGTCTACCTGCTCCTGATCACGATCGCCGACGTCGTGGCGATCCTGTCCAACCCGCGGCTGCGATGACCATGGTCGGTGCGATCCCCCTCCCGTTCCATTTCCGCATCAACCTGGTGGGCCTGCTGGCCTCCTGCACCATCCTGCTGTGGACGCTGGTGGCCCTCTTCGCGCCGCTGCTGGCGCCGCACGGAATCGGCGAGATCGTCGACAGCGACTATTTCGGACCGATGTCGGCGCAGTTCCCGCTGGGCACGGACTACCTGGGCCGCGACATGCTTTCGCGCATCCTCCTGGGGACGCGCTACACGGTCGGCATCTCGCTCGCGGCGGTGGGCTTGGCCTGCTTCACCGGCGTGACGCTGGGCATGGCGGCTGCGGTCGCCGGGGGGTGGACCGACACGGTGCTCAGCCGCTTCCTCGACGCCCTGAACTCGATCCCGAGCAAGCTCTTCGGCCTGGTCGTCGTGGCCGGCGTCGGCTCGTCGATCCCGGTTCTCATCATGACGCTGGCGGTGATCTACACCCCGGGCTCCTATCGCTTCGCCCGCGCGCTCGCCGTCAACGTCAACACCATGGACTTCATCACCGTGGCGCGGGCGCGCGGGGAGGGGGTGCCCTACATCATCGGCTCGGAGATCCTGCCCAACATCCTCGGGCCCGTGTTCGCGGACGTCGGCCTGCGCTTCGTGTTCATCGTGCTGCTCCTGTCGGGGCTGTCCTTCCTCGGCCTCGGCGTCCAGCCGCCGAATGCCGACTGGGGCGCCCTGGTGCGGGAGAACATCAGCGGCCTGCCCTTCGGCGCCCCGGCCGTGATGTTTCCCTCGGTCGCCATCGCCAGCCTGACGATCAGCGTCAACCTGCTGATCGACAACCTGCCGCGCAAGATCAGGGATCGGAGCGCATGATGGCCAACCTCGTCGAGATCCGGGATCTGCGCATCGGCGCCACGACGGATGCCGGCCGGCGGGTCGAGATCATCAAGGGCGTCAGCTTCGACATCGCCCCGGGCGAGATCGTCGCGCTGATCGGCGAGAGCGGCTCGGGCAAGACCACCATCGCGCTGTCCCTGATGGGCTACGCGCGCGAGGGCTGCCGGATCGAGGGTGGCAGCGTCGTCGTCGCCGGCAAGGACATGGTGCGTCTCACCGAGCGGCAGCGCGCCGCCGTGCGGGGCACCGAAGTGGCCTACGTGCCCCAGAGCGCGGCGGCGGCCTTCAACCCCGCCATGCGGATCATCGACCAGGTGGTCGAGGTCTCCCGCATCCATGGCCTCATGCCCGACGACAAGGCGCGCCTGCGCGCGGTCGAGCTCTTCCGGGCGCTGTCCCTGCCCAACCCGGACACCATCGGCGAGCGCTACCCGCACCAGGTCTCGGGCGGACAGCTGCAGCGGCTCTCGGCGGCGATGGCCCTGATCGGCAATCCGAGCCTCGTGATCTTCGACGAGCCGACCACCGCGCTCGACGTGACCACCCAGATCGAGGTGCTGCGGGCCTTCAAGGCGGTCATGCGGGAAAGCCGCATCGCGGGCGTCTACGTCTCGCACGACCTCGCCGTCGTGGCGCAGATCGCGGACCGGATCGTCGTGCTGAAGGGCGGCGAGGTGCAGGAGGTGGGGTCCACAGCGCACATCCTGCAGGCGCCGTCCCACCCCTACACGCAGGCGCTGCTGGCGGCCTTTCGGCCCGGCGGCCCACCGGCGGGCGCGGCGCCCGCGCCTCTCGCGCAGCCCGTGCTGGAGCTGCGGGACGTGGTGGCCGGCTACGGTGGCCTGCAGTCCGACGGGCGCCCGCTCGTCACCATCGTCAAGGGCGTGAGCCTGACGCTGCAGCCGGGGCGCAACCTCGGGGTCATCGGCGAGTCGGGCTGCGGCAAGTCGACCCTGGCGCGCGCCATCGCGGGGATCCTGCCCGCGGCGTCGGGCGAGATCCTGCTGCAGGGCAAGCCGCTGCCCAGCGCCGCCAAGGACCGCACGCGCGAGCAGCTGCGCCAGGTGCAGATCGTCTTCCAGTCGGCGGACACCGCCCTCAACCCGGCGAAGTGCATCGCCGACATCCTGGGACGCCCCCTCGCCTTCTATCACGGGCTCAAGGGGGCCGCGGCCGAGGCGCGGGTCGACCGGCTGCTCGACATGGTCCACCTGCCGCGCGGCCTGAAGCATCGCCGGCCGCCTGAGCTCTCCGGCGGGCAGAAGCAACGGATCAACCTCGCGCGGGCTCTCGCCGCCGATCCGCAGATCATCCTGTGCGACGAGATCACCTCCGCCCTCGATACCGTGGTGGCGGCGGCGATCATCGACCTGCTGAAGGAACTGCAGCGCGAACTCGGCCTGTGCTACGTATTCATCAGCCACGATCTTCCGACGGTCGAGGCCGTGTGCGACCAGATCGCGGTGATGTATGCGGGCGAGAAGATCGAGCAGATGTCGCGCGACGAGGTCGGCGCGCGCAACCACAAGGCCTATACGAAGCTGCTGTTCGCTTCGGTGCCGAAGCTCGACCCGCACTGGCTGGACTCGATCGAGAACGATCCCGAGGTGGTGGCCGCGCTGTCCCGGCGCTGACCCGTCGGCGGCCCGCGTGAATCGATCGACCCCCATGAGCATCACGGGACGCGCATGAAGCTCGACCAGATCGACATCAAGATTCTCTCGGAGCTGCAGAAGAACGGCCGCATCACCAATGTCGAGTTGGCCGGCCTCGTGAACCTCTCGCCGAGCCCTTGCCTGATCCGCGTCCGCAAGCTGCAGGACGAAGGCTACATCACCGGCTATTCGGCGCTGATCAACGTGGCGAAGCTCGGCCAGGCGCTGACGGTCTTCACCGAGATCACGCTCAAGAACCACCGGCAGATCGACTTTGCACGCTTCGTCGCGACGGTCGAGAAGCTCGACTGCGTGATGGAGTGCCACCTCATCTCGGGCGGGTACGACTACCTCGTGAAGTTCGTGACGGGCAGCATCGCCGAATACCAGTCGATCATGGAGCGGTTGATCGACCAGGACGTCGGCATCGACAAGTATTTCAGCTTCGTCGTCCTGAAGTCGCCGGTGGTGAAGAACCACGTTCCCCTGTCGAAGCTCTTCAACCGCTGACGGCCGGCACCCGCAGCAGAAAATGCGGTCTGCGGGACAACTCCAGCACCGGACGCTGCCGGGCCGCGGCTAGGGTTGCGGCACGTTCGGAGAGCCCTGATGCGCGTGCCCTTGATGACCATCCAGACCGGCTCGGCCCTGCCGGCCGAGGCCGACGTCGTCGTGATAGGGGCGGGCGTGGTGGGCACCTTCACGGCTTACTACCTGGCCCGCCGCGGCGTCCGGGTGGCGCTCCTCGAGAAGGGCGCCGTCGGTGCCGAGCAGTCGAGCCGCAACTGGGGCTGGTGTCGGCAGCAGAACCGCGACGCGCGGGAGCTTCCGCTCGCCACCAGGAGCCTGGCGCTGTGGGACTCGCTCGCCGCCGAGATCGGCGAGGATCCCGGCTTCAGCCGCTGCGGCCTGCTCTATCTCAGCAACGACGACGCGGAGATCGCGGGCTGGGCGCGGTGGGGTACCTTCGCGCGCGGCGTCGGCGTGACCACGTTCATGCTGGACGGCGAGGAGGCGAGCCGCCGCGGTGCGGCCACGGGCAAGCGCTGGAAGGGCGGCGTGTTCTCGCCGACCGACGGAATCGCGGACACCCGGCGTGCCGTTCCCGTGGCGGCGCTGGGGGTCATGAAGTACGGCGGCACCGTGCACCAGGGCTGCGCCGCCCGGGGCCTCGAGGTGTCGGCCGGCCGCGTCAGCGGCGTGGTGACCGAGGCCGGGACGATCCGGACCCGCACGGTGGTCATGGCCGGGGGGGCCTGGGCGTCGTCGTTCTGCAACCAGCTCGGCGTGCGGTTTCCGCAGTCTTCCGTGCGCTCCTCGATCCTGGCCGTCGCGCCGGGCGCCCAGGGGCTGCCCGATGCCCTCCACACCAGCCAGGTGTCGGTGACGCGCCGCGGCGACGGTGGCTACAACCTGGCCATCAGCGGCGGCGCCCGGGTCGATCCCACGCCACAGCAGATCCGGTTCATCCGGCAGTTCGGCCCGATGCTGGCGAAGCGCTGGCGCAACATCGCGCCGGGCGGACTCCAGGCCTGGAAGGCGGGACACGAGACCCTGGCGCGCTGGCGGCTGGACGAGCCCACCCCCATGGAGGCGTGCCGGGTTCTCGATCCGGTGCCGGACGCGCGCCAGATCGCGCTCACGCACCGCCGCGCCATGGACCTGCTGCCGGCGCTGCGCACCGTGCCCGTCGCGGCGACCTGGGCGGGATACATCGACAGTACGCCGGACGGCGTTCCGGCCATCGGCGAGATCGAGGACATTCCGGGCTTCATCCTGGCCGCCGGCTTCAGCGGCCACGGCTTCGGGATCGGTCCCGGCGCGGGGCACCTGATCGCGGACATCGTCACGGGTGCCGAGCCCCTGGTCGATCCGCGCCCCTACCATCCGCGTCGCTTCGCGGCATCGGCCTGGGGCAAGGTCGCCGAATTCTGAGCCCTTCGGCGCGCCGTCAGGCGGCGAACCGGGACGCCAGGGCGACGATCATGTCCTCGCAGTCCGCGAGCTCCCCGCGCGTGATGAACTCGTTGGCCTTGTGGGCCCGCGCGATGTCCCCCGGCCCGCAGACGATCGCGTCGATCCCCGCCGCCTGGTAGAGCCCCGCCTCGGTCCCGTAGCTCACGGCGGCGAGAGGCTCGTGGCCCGCGACCTCCGCCAGGAGCGTGGCGATGGGCGCGCTGCGGGGCAAGGCGAGCGCGGGATAGTCCGAGAGCGGCTCCCAGGCGGTCGCAAAGCCCTGCCGGTCGAGCGCCGCGAGGGCGTCGCGGACGGGCGCCAGCAGCGCGGCGGCGGACTGGCCGGCGATGGCGCGGGCCTCGATCTCGGCCGTGCAGAGCGCCGGGATGACGTTGAGGGCGTGGCCGCCCGTGAGCGTTCCGACCTGGATGGTCGAATAGGGCGGCGCGAAGGAGGGATGGTGCGGGCCGCGCGTGGCGGCTTCGGCGGCCGCCACGGCGGCCGAGAGCACGCTCGCCATGCCGTGGATGGCGTTCAGTCCGAGATCGGGGCGCGACGAGTGCCCGGACCGCCCCTGCACCGTGATCCGCGCCGCGGCCTTTCCCTTGTGCGCCAGGATCGCCCGCAGGCCACTCGGCTCGCCGATCACGGCGCAGGCCGGCGGGGCGCACAGCTCGCCGAGCCTGGCGATGAGATGCGGGACGCCGCGGCACCCGGCCTCCTCGTCATAGGAGAAGGCCAGATGCACGGGCCGGGCGAGGTCCTGCCCCGCGAGGCGCGGCACCGCCGCGAGCACGGCGGCCAGAAAGCCCTTCATGTCGCTCGTGCCCCGCCCGAGCAGGCGGTCGCCGTCGGCGTGCAGTCGGAAGGGATCGGTCGCCCAGTCCGGTTCCGCGGCCGGCACGACGTCCATGTGGCCGGAGAGGACGAGGCCAGGCCTGTCCGGCACGCCGATGGTCGCGAACAGATTCGCCCGGTCGCCCTCGGGACCCGGCAGGACATGGGCGATGACGCCATGACCGGCCAGCCAGGACCGGATCCAGTCCACGATGTCACCGTTGGGCCGGCCGACCACGGACGGGAAGGCGACGAGCTGCGCCAGGATCTCTTCGCGGGTCATGGGAGGGCCTCCGGTGGACGGGTCCCATGCTAGTCGTCACCGCGCGCAACAGGATGCTGCGATGCGCCTCCGGGCAGCGCAAAGATGCGGTCGTGCGCGTTCGTCGGGGGGCGCGTCGTCATCCCTCCTCCCGTCCGCGGGCCACCGGCCGATTACGGCCGTGTCGGGGGCGAGGGGCCGTCGTCCCGAGCCGACGCGAGGGAGCCCGGGAGACCTTGCACCGATCCACGCAGGGCGAGCTGCGGCAGCAGGGTGACGTGGCGCGAGGCGGACGTGTCGCCCTGGATCCGCGACAGCACGGTGCTGGCGGCTGTTTCGCCGAGTTCCAGAAGCGGCTGCACCACCGCCGAAATCCCCGGCTTGGCGAACCGCATCCAGTCGAGATCGTCGAAGCAGACCAGGGACACGTCGGTCGGGATCGCCATCTCGAGCGTGGTGATGGCGTCCATGGCGGCGGCCGACATCAGTCCGTCGGCGGTGAAGAGAGCGCTCACGCGCTGCTGCCGGTCCAGGAGCTTCAGCGTTTCGGCCTTTCCGGCCGCGACGGAATACTCGCCGACGCGCGCGATGAAGGCCGGCTCGATGGTGAGGCCGGCGCTGCGATGCGCATCCAGGTAGCCGTAGAGGCGCTGCCAGCTCGGGAACAGCGCCGTTGCCTCGACCCTGTCGTCCTCGACCGCCCTGACGAAAGCCGCGACGCTGCCGTAGGCAGATCGCTCCAGCTCGGCCACGATGCCGATGCGACGATGACCGGCCGCGATCAGGTGCGCGACGGCGTCGCGCGCCGCGCCGCGGTTGTCGACGGTGACCGAGTCCGCCGGCAGGCCGGCCACGATGCGGTCGACCTGCACCACCGGGCAGCCCCCTTCGATCGCCGCATGGAGATGGGGCGAGTTGAGGAGGTCGGAGGGTGCCACGATCAGCCCGTCCACCTGCTTCTCGAGAAGCAGTTGCACCGCCTCGATCTCCCGGTCGGACCGCTCGTCGGTGTTCGTCACGATCACCCCGAAGCCTTCGGTCCGGGCAACGTCCGAAATGCCGCGCAGCATGCTGGCGTAGAACGGGCTCTGGATGTCGCCCGCGACCACGCCGATCGTCTTGGTGCGCCCGGTGATCAAGCTGCGGGCGAGCAGATTGGGCCTGTAGCCCATCGCCTCCGCACTGGCGCGAACCCGGTCGCGAACCTCGGTGCTGGTGTAGCCATAGCCGCCAAGCACGCGGCCGGCCGTCGCCGTGCTGACGCCAGCGTGCCGCGCCACGTCGGTGATGGTGATCTTGTCCGGGCGTCGGGGAGCCATGGGTCTACCGCAGTCGGAAGGCGTGGTTACACGCTCGCATGCGCGGTTGGCTATAGCATGCCGCGAAAAGGTGGAACCCGACCGTTCGCAGCAGCCGTGAACCGTCCGAACCCGCAGTGCGTCACAGGGCGCCTACAGCAGCAGACCGTACCGAAGTCCGTCGTAGATCGCAGCGTGCACGTTGCGCGACTGGATGGCGTCGCCAATGCGGATCAGGACGAAGTCGCCATCGGGATTGCGGTCCGGAAACGGCGGACGCCCGGCCGTCAGGGCTTCGTAGTCGACCTCCCCGCGGTTCATGGAGCGGGGGCGCAGGGCGAGATAGAGATCGTCCATCGGTGCCGTTCCGTGTTCGACGACAACCTGGTCGACGCGTCGCTCTTCCCGGATCTCCGGCGCGTAGTCGGACGAGAGCGTGGCGACGAGGGCGTTTCCGTCACGTCGGACGGATGTGAGGCGCGTGGTGATCGTCAGCTGCGCCCCGTGTCGCCGGAAGGCCTGCATGTAGGGGACGTGGTTGAAGGGTCCGATGTCGGGGGCGAAGTTGCGTTCGGGGGTCACGATCTCGAGGCGAGAGCCGGCCTTTGCGATCATCTCGGCCGCGGACATCCCGGGGTGAGCGCCGTTGTCGTCGTAGACGAGGACGTTCTGGGCGATCTGCACGGTGCCCGCCAGCACGTCCCAGCTCGAGACGACGAGGTCGTCGCCCGCTTCGAGCGCCGGCGACTGCGGCACGCCGCCCGTGGCGACGATGACGACGTCGGGTTTGAACGGATCGACGTCGCCGGCCTCGATCCAGGTGTCGTAGCGCAGTTCGACGCCGAGGCGCTGCAGTTCGGCTAGCCGCCAGTCGATGATGCCGACCAGTTCGCGGCGGCGCGGGTTCTGCGTCGCAAGCCTGAGTTGCCCGCCGGCCTTCCCGGCGGCCTCGCACACGGTGACGTGGTGTCCGCGCTCCGCGGCGACGCGCGCGGCCTCCAACCCGGCCGGGCCCGCGCCGACCACGAGCACCCTGCGCAGGGGCCCCTCGCTTCGCGCGATGACGTGCGGCATCGTCGCTTCGCGGCTTGTGGCGGCGTTGTGGATGCACAGCGTCTCGCCGCCCTCGCCGCCCCGGTCGACGCAATAGCTTGCGCCGACGCAGGGGCGGACATGGTGCTCGTGGCCGGCCGCGACCTTCCGGGCGATATGCGGATCGGCGATGTGGGCTCGAGTCATGCCGACCATGTCCAGCTTGCCCGAAGCGATGGCGTGGCGCGCGGTGGCGACATCGTTGATGCGCGCTGCGTGGAAGACGGGAAACCGCGCGGCCGAGCGAACCTCGCCCGCGAAGTCGAGATGCGGGGACGCCGGCGTGCCGTGCAGCGGGATGACTTTGGCGAGCGACACGTCGCTCTCGACCGAGCCCCGAATGATGTTGAGGAAATCCACCTTGCCGCTGGCGGCCATGCGCCTTGCGATCTCGACACCGTCGGCGCGCGACAGCCCGTCCTTCAGCGCCTCGTCGGCCGTCATGCGGATCCCGACGACGAAGTCCGGTCCCACCGCGGCGCGCACTGCGTCGATGACGCGCCAGCTGAAGCGAAGACGGTCGTCGAGCGAGCCGCCATACTCGTCGTCGCGCCGGTTGGTGGCGGGCGACCAGAACTGGTCCATCAGATGGCCGTAGGCCTCGAACTCCAACCCGTCGAGGCCCGCCGCCTGGCACCGCTGCGCCGCGCTCGCGTAGTCGGCGACGATGCGGTCGAGATCCCAGTGCTCGGCCGTCTTGGGAAAGGCCCGATGCGCGGGCTCGCGCACCGGGGACGGCGCGAGAACGGGCAACCAGTCGCCGGTGTTCCAGGCGGTGCGGCGACCCAGGTGAGTGATCTGGATCATCACCTTGCAGTCATGCTCGTGGCAGGCGTCCGCCATCTCGCGCAGCCACGGCACGATGGCGTCGTCGTAGAGGTGCAGGTTGCCGAAGACGGCGGGGCTGTCGCGCGACACGACGGCGGACCCGGCTGTCATCGTCAGCGCAATCCCGCCTCTGGCCTTCTCTGCGTGATAAAGGCGATAGCGAGCCTTCGGCATGCCGTCTTCGCCATAGCCCGGCTCATGCGCCGTCGACATGAAGCGGTTCTTCAGCGTCAGGTGCTTCAGCCTGAACGGCGTGAGCAGCGGGTCCGACCGATCGCTCATGGGGCGCGCCCCGCGACGGCTCTCAGCCACTGCGCCGTGAAGAGGTCGAGATGGCCGCCGCCGACGTTCTTGAAGACCGTGATCTCGTCAGCATGCGTGCGGCCCGGATGGCGTCCCCCACACAGGTCGAAGAGGTCGGCCCGCACGTTCGACCAGTCGATGCGGCCGCTCTGGACCGGTTGGGCCAGGTCGCCCGCCCCTTCCATGCCCGAGCGCGTGTCGACGAAGATCGAGCCCCGTGCCATGGCGTCGTCGTCGGCCTCGCGCATGGTCGGAAGGTACGCGCCGACGAGATCCAGATGGGCGCCGGGCTTGAGCAGCGCACCCCTCACCAGCGGCGCGTCCGACATGGTGACACAGGAGATCACGTCGGCCTCCGCCACGGCTTCGTCGAGGTTGGACACGGCGCGGATCGTGAATCCTCGCCCTGCCTGCGCGCGCGCCAGCGCCTCGGCCCGGTGATGCGTCCTGTTCCACACCAGCACCCGGTCGATCGACGGGCGCGCGGCGCGATGGGCCTCGAGAACGTGGGGCGCGAGTCCGCCCGCTCCGACAATGAGGAGGACGCGCGCGTCCGGCCGGGCCAGTAGGCTGGCGCCGAGCGCGGAGTCAGCCGCGGTCTTGCGGAAGGTCATGGCGGCGCCGTCCGCCGCCAGCACCGGCGCTCCGGTTGCGGCATCGAAGACCGCGACCAGCCCCTGGACGGAGGGCTGCGGGGGCGTGAGGGCGAGGTTGTCGGGGAACACGCCGACCATCTTCACCGCGATGACGGATCCGCCCTGCCAGCCCACCAGCACGACGAACCTGTTGTCGCCGCCGGCGGGATCGTCTCGCACCATGTGCGCGGCGTCGGGCCCCGCCTGGCGATGGGCCTGGCGCAGGGCTTCGATCAGCTCCGGATAGGCCAGCAGCGCATGAACGGCTTCGGCGTCATAGAAGCGCATGATCTAGAACATCAGGTTGGGAAGGAAGGTCACGAGCGGCGGGCAGAACGTCAGGATGAAGAGGAGGACGGTGAGCGTCAGCATGAACGGGAGCATTTCGACGGTCAGTTCCTCGAGCGTGCATTTAGTAATCGAGCAGACGGTGTAGATGACGGTCCCGACGGGCGGACTGATCGACGCGATCGTGGTGTTGAAGACGATCAGGATCCCGAAGTGGACCGGATCGATCCCGATCTTGGTGGCCACCTGGAGAAGCAGCGGCGCGAGAATGACGAGGAGGGCGATCCCCTCCAGGATGGTGCCCAGCACGAGCAGCGCCAGCATGATGATGGAGAGCACGACGTACTTGTTGTCGGAGAGCGTCAGGAGCGCCTCGACGATGCGCTGGGGGACCTGCTCCAGCGCGAGAATGATGCCGAGGACGCCCGCGGCTGCGACGATGAACATGACACTGGCGGTGGTGAACGCCGCCTCCCGCAGCAGGTCGTAGATGTCGGTGGCGCCAAAGCCGCGGTAGATGAAGAGCCCGACCGCGAGCGCATACAGGGCGGCCATGGCGCCGAGTTCCGTCGGCGTGAACCAGCCGCCACGCAGCCCCACGATGAGCATGACCGGCATGGCCAGTGCCCACAGGGCGGCGCGGAAGCGGGTCGCGATCTCCGGCCCCGCCATCCGGGTCGTGCGCGAGGATGCGTAGTTGCGGCGGATGGCGAGGTGGCGGACCGTCGCCATCAGCACGAGCGTGCACAGCACCGCCGGAACGATGCCGCCGATAAACAGCCGGCCGATCGACGTGTCGGTCAGCAGTCCGTAGATGATCAGGCCGATGCTGGGCGGCAACAGCGGCGCTATGACCCCGGAGACCACGCTGATCGCGGAGCCGAAGCCGTTGGAGTATCCCTGGCGCCGCATGATCGGGACCAGCGAGCGCGCATCGATGGCCGCATCGGCATTGGCCGACCCCGACATGGCGCCGATGAAGAGCGAATTCAGCACGCCGACCTGGGCCAGGCCGCCGCGCCAGTGGCCCACCATTGCGTCGGCGAGGCCATACAGCCGGTCGGCGATCCCGCCGCGGGCCATTGCCGCCCCGGCGAAGACGAAGAAAGGCACCGCGAGCAGCGGAAAGGATTCCAGCGACGACGACATGCGCTGCGCCACGATGCTGGCCATCATCGGGTTCTCGACGAAGTAGAACACGGATGCGCCGAGCATCACGAACGCCACGGGGACGCCGAAGACCAGGAGGAGGAAGAAGACGATGGACGCAAGGATCACGACGTCGTCCTCCCGACAGCCTCACCGCGGTACAACCGAACCATCTCGCGGACCTGCACCACGATGACGAGAACCATGGAGACGAGCAGGCCGGCCGAGACGATCCATTTGGGCCAGCCGAGCGACAGGAACCGCGAGAAGCGCGCGGTTCCGATCTGCATCCACGCGGAGTAGATGATCGCCGCGCTGCAGATGACGACGACCGCGCGCGACGCGATCCGGCAGTACAGCGGCAGCCTGCCGGGCAGTCGATCGACGAAATAGTCGACGCCGAAGAACTGCCCGTCGAGCGCGGCGCCGACCAGCCCAAACCACACGACACCGGCGAAGGCCAGCATGGCGATGTCGTGGGCCGCATGGAACGGGAGCCCGAAGACGTTTCGGGCGATGATGTTGGCGGTGACCACGATGATCACGAGAGCCAGCAGAACCACCGGAACGACGGTTCCGATGATCGACAGGATTGCGTCAAGCACCCTCACGCCGCCCCCCTTTCGTCACGCCGCCCCAGGGCGTGGTCACCGCAGCAGCAACGTCTACTTGCCGGCGGCCGCCGCCAGGACCTTCTCGTGGAGCCCGGCGGGCCACTTCGGGAAGCTCGTGTAGAAGCTGGCGGTCATCTTGCGGTAGGCCGGGATGTCCGCCTCGTGGAATGTCACGCCGGCGGCTTCGAATTCCTTGCGAATGGCGGCACCGCGTTCCGCGGAGACCTTCGACAGCTCCTGGCCACCCTTGCGGAACTCCTCGAGGAGGATGGCGCGGTCGCCGGCCGACAGCCCCTTGAAGGTCGCCTCGCTCATCACCCAGCCGGTGAACAGGTTGAAATGGCCGGTCAGCGTGATGTGCTTGGACACCTCGAACCACTTGCTCGCCCGCAAACCCGTCAGCGGCGACTCGGCGGCGGCCACGACGCCCTGCGACAGCGCCGAATAGACCTCCGCGGCCTCTACCGTGGTCGCAACGACGCCGAGGGGCTCGAAGGTCTTGATCCACGTCTCCACCGGCGGGACGCGCATCCGAACGCCCTTCAGGCTTTCGGGCTTGCCGTAACCGGCATTGCCGATCATGTGGCGGGGGCCGTCGAACCAGTTGAGGGCGATGACGCGGATGCCGGACTTGGCGGCGAGTTGGTCGTACCAGCCCTGCAGGAGCGGCGAGAACGCCAGGCGTTCACCCTCCTCGTTGTTGGCGACGATGAAGGGCCCTTCGATGACGGACAGTTCGGGGACGCCGAAGCCGGCCATGAAGGAGGCCGACGTGTAGGTGATCACGGGCTGGCCCTGGCTGGCCTGCTCGATGGAGTCGTTGGTCGTGCCGAGCTGACCGGACGGGAAAAGCCGGAAGGTCACGCGGCCCTGGGTGCGCTCGGTGACCCGGTCCGCGACCTTCTGCACGAAGACGAGGGACTCGGCCGTCGGCGGATTGACTGAAGCGATCCGGATCGCGGTCGGGGTCTGGGCCTGCGCGCCCAGGGACATGGCTGCGAGGGCCACCGAAACCGCTGCGCCGGCCAGCGCGCGGCGCGTGATCTTGGAAAAGGGCATGCCATCCTCCTTCTCTCTGGTGTTTGTCTTGATCGCGGGCGTCTATGCGCTGCCTGTACTGCGGCTACTTCTGCTCAGTAGTTCGTGATTTTCTTCATGTAGCGCCGGGCTTCGAGCATCGGCTTCTGCCGCACCGCCGCCAGGCGGTACGCGAACACCCACAGGACGTCGAAGAAGATCAACGGCACGAAGAGCTCCCGGAACGGGTCCGCCAGGGCGTCGAGATCGAGGTCGGCCGCATCGAGAACCAGGATGTTGCCCGGATCGCCGTACCGCATCAGGAAGTCTCGCGCTCGCTCTTCCAGCCTCCTGGTCGGGCCGGTCCCGAGCAGCGCGATGAAGCGAGCCGACTTGTCAACCACCTCGAACGGCCCGTGAAAGAACTCGTCGGCGTGGACGGCTTGCGAGTTGATCCACTGCATTTCCATGAGGACGCAGATCGCGAATGAATACGCTGCCCCGGAATTTGGCCCAGCTGCCAGCGTATAGACGGCGGGTGCAGTGGCGAAACTCTCGGCATAGGCGGCGATCGGCGCGCAGAGGCGCTCCTTGGCCTTGTCGATGGTGGGCTGCAGGCCGGCAAGGCTCGTCGCCAGCGCGGGGCGCAGGTCGGCCTGCCCCCGTTGGGCGAGCAGCCCCACGAGCAGCGCATAAAGGACGGCATAGTTGCTGTCGGACGCGTCAATGCTTTCGCCGGTGGTGTAGTGCGCCCGATATGCCACCCGGTGATCCGAAGCAGAGGCCAGCGGCGACGCCAGGTCGAGCGACATGGCGATGGTGACGGCACCCTTTTCACGGGCGAAGCGCGCAGCGGCGACGGTCTCCTTGGTCGTGCCGGTCTGCGAGCACAGGATCACCAGCGCCCGCGGACCGAGGCGCGCGGGCGAACGGCAGATGAACTCGTCCGCATTGAGCGCGTCGCACGGCAGGTCGGGCGCGGTCCGGTCCATGAGATATTTTCCGGCCAGCATGATCGAGAAGGACCCGCCACAGGCGACCAGGAAGACATGCGAGAGCGGCCTTTCGGCAATGGCGTCCAGCGCTGCGGCGACATCGGCCTTGGTGTGAGCGCCCATTCTCGTCTCTCGGGTGTACGGCGCGGGCTTTTTGCCCGCTCGTTGACGATGCGAGGGCAGTGTGCGAACGTTCTCACACGTTGTCAATCGGAGAGTTCGGCATGGTGCGCATCGTTGGCGTGGGCGACAACGACGTCGATTGCTACCTCAGTGACGGGCTGATGTACCCCGGCGGGAACTGCTTCAACGTCTCGGTGTTCGCGCGGCGCTGCGGCGCCGCTGCCGCCTACGTGGGCGCGGTCGGCGACGATGCCCCCGGCCGCCTGATCCGGCACGTGCTCGACACCGAAGGCGTCGATGCAAGCCATCTTCGCGTGGTTGAGGGCAGGACAGCCCATTGCGTGATCGGGCACGTGGGCGGCGACCGCCAGTTCGTTTCCTACGATCTGGGCGTGTCGCGATTCGAGCCTAGCCGTGGAGACCTGGACTTCATCGCCCGTCATGACGCCGCTCACGTCTACCAGCACGCCGGGCTCGACGGATGCCTCGGCGCCATCTCGTTGGCCACGCGCCTGTCCTACGATTTTTCCACACGCCGCGAGCCCGACCATCGCGCGCGCGTTGCGGCGCATTGCTGGCTCGCGTCGATCTCTGCGACCGAATCCTCGACGGCGGAGTTGCGCGGGGTCGTCGGCGCCATGCATGCGGCCGGGGCGCGTTGGGTTCTCGCGACCCGGGGCGCGGACGGCGCGGTCCTGTCGGGGAACGACGGATGGCATGAGATCACGGCGGCTCCAGCAACCGTCGTCGACACATTGGGAGCCGGCGACAGTTTCATCGCCAGGGTGCTCGTCGGGCTGCTGCGCGACGAATCTCCCGACGCCGTGCTGCAGGCTGCTGCGGACGAGGCCGCGCGGACGTGCGGTTATTGTGGCGCGGTCGGCTATGGCGTCCCCTCCACCGTCCAGACCGGGGCGGCCTGAGCGCGGGCTGCGGGGACCGGGACGGGAGATCGCCGGCGCAAGGGGGGCGGGCAGGGAAGCGGGAGCCCAAAACGCAAAAACGCCGCCCGGGAAGGGGCGGCGTTGGTTCAGCGCGTGAGCACTGCGTATTTTGGTTGCGGGGACGCGAAACCAGCGTCGCTTGCACTCATTGCATTGCCGTGTTCC
>NZ_CAMFHB010000053.1 GCF_945952055.1 uncultured Alsobacter sp. | reverse complement strand
CTACACGTAAGGAGTCGTCGGCAGCGTCAGATGTGTATAAGAGACAGGGCCACCATCGAGCGCGCGAGCCTGATCGAGCGGCTCTGGACGAAGGCGACCGGCGACCTCGAATTCATGGAACTGTGCGAATTCAGCTTCTCGGAAAGGCCGACGCTATGAACGCCCACGCGATTCCCCACGCCTCCGAGGCCGCGGTCAACGAGACGACCCGCATCGCCCAGCAGGACACGCTCCTGACGCCGCGCTTCTACACCACGGACTTCGACGCGCTCGACAAGATCGACGTCACGCCGGTGCGCGCCGAGTGGGACGTGCTCATCGAGGAGATGCGCTCGGACCCCAACCGCGGCCATTTCCGCCGCACCGACGAGTGGGACCATGTCGAGCTCGCCGATCTACCCGAGGGCCTGCGCAAGGAGTTCGTCGACTTCCTGGTCAGCTCGCTGACGGCCGAGTTTTCCGGCTGCGTCCTCTACAAGGAGATGAAGCGCCGCGGCTCCAACAAGGAGATCTGCGAGCTGTTCTCGTTCATGAGCCGCGACGAGGCGCGTCACGCCGGGTTCATCAACGACACGCTGCGCGACTTCGACATCGCGGTGAACCTGGGCTTCCTGACCAAGGCCAAGAAGTACACGTACTTCCAGCCGAAGTTCATCTTCTACGCCACCTACCTGTCGGAGAAGATCGGCTACGCGCGCTACATCACCATCTTCCGCCACTTCCAGCGCAATCCCGACAAGCGCTTCCACCCGATCTTCAAGTGGTTCGAGAAGTGGTGCAACGACGAGTTCCGCCACGGCGAGGCCTTCTCGCTGCTCATGCGCGCCAACCCGCAGATGCTGTCCGGGCTCAACAAGCTCTGGGTGAAGTTCTTCCTGCTGGCGGTGTTCTCCACCATGTATGTCCGTGATCACGCGCGGCCGTACTTCCACAACGCGGTGGGCATCGAGGTCGACGACTACGACATGAAGGTGTTCAGGCTGACGAGCGAGATCTCCAAGCAGGTCTTCCCGCTGACGATCAACCTCGACGACCCGCGCTTCATGAAGCAGCTGAAGCGGCTCAACGCCATCCGCAACAGCATGGAGAAGGCCGAGCAGCAGGGCGGCATCGGCGGCAAGCTCCGCAAGTGGGGCCTCACCGCCTCGGCCGCGATCGCCTTCGCCAAGCTCTACATGATCCCCTCGGTGCCCAACACCATTCCGGAGACCAGCCGTCTCCAGCCGGTCTGGTAACGCCGATGTCGGGAGCGGCCCACGCCGGCGCGTCCATCGCGTTCGCATTGTTCGTCTGGTGGTTTTCCACGGGCCTCATCCTGATGCTCGTGCGGATGCGCCGGTCGTGGCATGCGCCCGCCATGGGAGCGATGACGGTGCTGGCCGCGCTTTGCGCCATCGGCCTCTCCGCCACGCGCGGCGAGGCCACGCCCGTCAGCGCCATGGCCGGGTTCACCTACGGCATCGTCATCTGGGGCTGGCTCGAGATGGCGTTCCTGATGGGCTACGTGACGGGTCCCCGCCGCATCCCCCAGACGCCCGGCCTGACCAGCGAGAAGCGGCGCTTCCTCGAGGCGTTCGCGACGCTCGCCTGGCACGAGTTCGCCATCCTGGCGGTGGGCGTCGGCTTGCTGGCCCTGACCAGCGGGGCGATCAACGCCGTCGGCACCTGGACCTTCGTCCTGCTCTGGGTCATGCGGATCAGCGCCAAGCTGAACCTGTTCTTCGGCGCGCCGAACGTTTCGATCGAGCTGCTGCCGCCCCATCTCGACTATCTCGGCAGCTATTTCGCGCGCCGCAAGGTGAGCGCCTTCTTCCCCGTGTCCGTGACGATCGCCAGCCTCGCCTTCGGGTTCTCGGTGCATGCCGCGATCACGGCGCCGACCGGCTACGCCACGGTCGCCACGACGCTCTTCGCGACGCTGTTCGGCCTCGCCATCGTGGAACACTGGTTCCTCGTCCTGCCGCTCCCCGATGCCGCCCTGTGGCGCTGGGCGACGAAGCAGCCCGCCGTGGCCGCCCCCACGCCACTCCCCATTCCCGTCCGTGTCGATCGCGAGGCGGCTTCCACCCGTCCGTCACGCATCGCTTCCGTCTCGCAGAGGGTCCCATGAATTACGACGCGTATTTCCAGAGCCGCATCGACGAACTCCACGCGGAGGGACGCTACCGCGTCTTCGCCGATCTCGAGCGGCACCGGGGATCCTTTCCGAAGGCCACCCGCCACAAGGATGGCGGCACGCAGGACGTGACCGTCTGGTGCTCGAACGACTATCTGGGCATGGGCCAGCACCCGGACCTGCTGGCGGCCATGCACGAGGCGCTCGACCGGTCCGGCGCGGGCGCGGGCGGCACCCGCAACATCTCCGGCACGAACCATTACCACGTGCTCCTCGAGCAGGAGCTCGCCGACCTGCACGCCAAGGAAGCGGCCCTGCTCTTCACGTCGGGCTACGTGTCCAACTGGGCGGCGCTGTCGACACTGGCCTCGCAGATGAAGAACTGCGTGGTCCTGTCCGACGCCTCGAACCATGCCTCGATGATCGAGGGCATCCGGCACAGCCGCGCCGAGTGCATCGTGTTCAAGCACAACGACCCGCGCGACCTCGCCGCCAAGCTGTCGCGCGTCGTCCCCGACCGGCCCAAGCTGGTGGCCTTCGAATCCGTCTACTCGATGGACGGCGACATCTCGCCGATGAAGGAGATCTGCGACGTGGCCGACGACTTCGGCGCGATGACCTATCTCGACGAGGTCCATGCGGTCGGCCTCTACGGACCGCGCGGCGGCGGCGTCGCGGAACGCGAGGGCCTGATGGACCGCATCACGGTCATCGAGGGCACGCTCGGCAAGGCCTTCGGCGTGATGGGCGGCTACATCACCGGCACGACGGCGATGTGCGACTTCGTGCGCAGCTTCGCCTCGGGCTTCATCTTCACGACGTCGCTGCCGCCGGCCATCGCCGCGGGCGCGGCCGCCAGCATCCGTCACCTCAAGGCAAGCTCGGCCGAGCGCGAGCGCCAGCAGGACCGCGTGGCGGTGCTGCGCCGGCGCCTGGACCAGATCGGCATCCCGCATCTGCGGAACCCGAGCCACATCGTGCCCGTCATGGTGGGCAACCCCGTGAAGTGCAAGTGGATCAGCGACGTGCTGCTCGACCAGTACGGCATCTACATCCAGCCGATCAACTACCCGACCGTGCCGCGCGGCACGGAGCGGCTGCGCATCACGCCGTCGCCCTTCCACACCGACGCGGACATCGACCACCTGGTCGGCGCCTTGGAGTCCTTGTGGTCGCAGTGCGCGCTCAGCCGCGCGGTGGCCTGACGCCATGCCGGCCGTGTCGATCTCCTTCTTCCGGTTTTCCGGGTTGATCGACCGGCTGTGGGCGTTCGGCCAGATGCAGTTCGCCCGCGCCAAGCTGCGCAGGATCCCGGGGATCGGCTTCCACAAGCTGTTCGGGACCGGCACGGGCGAGGGCTTCACGCCTGTGCCCAACTTCGGCGTCTACGCGGTCCTGGCCACCTGGCCGGACCTGGCCACGGCGCGGCGCGCCGTGGCGGAGGAGCAGGCCTACCGCGACTATCGCGGGCATGCCTGCGAGAGCGCCACGGTGTTCCTGGAGACGGTCTCGAGCCGGGGTCGCTGGGATGCCGGCGAGCCGTTCCCGGCCGAGGGACAGCGCCTCGACCCCGCCGAGCCGATCGCCGTGCTCACCCGGGCGACGCTGAAGAAGCGCCACGTCCTCGCCTTCTGGGGGCGCACCCCGGACATCAGCGGGACCGTGCGCGAGCAGACCCACCTGCTGTTCAAGATGGGGCTCGGCGAGGTGCCGTGGTTCCAGCAGGTGACGTTCTCGATCTGGGACGACCACGACAGCATGAAGGCTTTCGCCTATGCGTCGCGCACGCACGGCGATGCCGTTCGCCGGGTGCGCGAAAACGGATGGTTCAAGGAAGAACTCTACGCGCGCTTCCGCGTGCTGGGGTTCGACGGAACCTGGGACGGCCGTCGGCCCTTGGCACGCCAGCGCATGCCAGAGCCGGCCTGAGGGAGGTTCGCATGTCGGCCATTCACGCTCGCGACATCCAGGCGCCCCCCGGTCCCGCCATCATGATCCCCGGCATCGCGCCGGACGGCTCGCTCTACCCGATCGAGAAGCTCGCCGCGCATCGCGCCGGGCGGCTGCACGTCGCGATCTCGGCCTTCGTGTTCAGCGACGGCGAACTGCTGATCCAGCGGCGCGCCGACGGCAAGTATCACTGCGCGGGGCAGTGGGCGAACACCTGCTGCACCCATCCGCACTGGGGCGAGACGGTGGAGAGCGCCGCCGTCCGCAGGCTCTCGGAAGAGCTCGGCTTCACCCTGCCGCTGCGCAAGGCGCGCACGGTGGAGTACCGCGCCGTCGTGGGAGACGGCCTGATCGAGCATGAGCGCGTGCAGATGTTCGTCGGCAAGGCCGACCGGGCGCGCCTGAAGATCGCGCCGGACCCGAGCGAGGTCTCGGAAACCCGCTGGGCCTCGCCGCAGGACCTGCGCCGCGAGATGGACGAGCGCCCGGAGGTCTTCACCCCCTGGTTCCGGATCTACCTCGACCAGTTCCCCGACCTGGTGCTCTGATCCATCCTGCGCCCTTCGGCACGCCGCCTTCGGCGGCTTGTCAGAGCCTGTGACTCTTTCTCCAGACCGCCCCTACGCCCCTCATCCTGAGCCACGGCCCGCAGGGCCGTGCGCCGAAGGACACACCATCTCCAGATGCGAAAACGGCCCCGTCTCCGGGGCCGTTCTGGGTCTCGCAGGCTCTGCCGCGACGCCTCACTTGTCGATCAGCGAGGCGTAGGGCGGTGAGGTGATGAGGTTCACCTTGGGCTCGCGGTTCGAGAGCATCGGCAGGCCGAGCATCTTCGAGAACGACCAGTCGGTCAGGTTGCCGCTCGGGACCCGGTTGGACAGGCCGCCGCCGAACATGTGCCAGTCGCCCTTGATGACCGGGCGCGGGAACAGCATGTCGGAGAGGACCAGCGTCCCCTCGGGCAGGAGCTCGGGAAGATAGCGGTCCTTGGTGCAAACCGGCTTGTCGGCGGCCTCGAGATAGACCTCGTCGTACTTGACGGGCGAGGCTTCGGGGCCGGCCGCGTCGAGGACGCGCTTGGCGAGGATGGCGTTGCCGTAGGGCGCGCGGACGACCACGACGGCGCCGCCGTCCTTCAACTTCTCGGCATAGGTCTGGGCGGCGGCCTCGTACACGCCGGCCGCGCTCAGCGCCCCGGCCGCGCCGTCGCCGGCGATGCAGTCGATGTCGCTGTCCTTGAACTTCTTGGCCTTGAGGGCGCTGACCGCGGCCGCGCCCTTGTCGGGGCTGGCGAACAGTCGGGTGATGATCGTCGTCATGACACCTCCGGTGGTGGGTTCTCAGGGACCCGCCCTGGCGACGAGCGCCACGGGCGGGGGTAAGCGGTGTGCACCGGCACGGGGTGAGCGGCCGGGGCGGCGGTTCGGCTTCGTCTCGACTGTCGCCCACGCATGATCATGGGGCGCGCAGGCCCTCCCGCAAGGGGGCGGCGTCCGCACCGTGGGTGCCGTGCCGGCCTGACCGGAGAAGCGGCCGCATGACGAAGAGGGCGGCGACCAGCAGGGCCACCTCCACGCCATAGACCGAGAGGTAGGGCACGGCGGGACCGGCGCCGGCCCGCGAGGGCCATGCCGCGATCACGTCGCGCAGGATGCCGCCGAAGGCGATCGCGATGCCGGCCGACGACGCCTGGACGGCGCCCCACGCTCCCAGCGCCAGGCCCGTCTGGCCGCGCGGCGCCAGGTTCATCGTGGCGGTGAGCGTGCCGTGCCCGAACAGCCCGGCGCCGAGCCCGACCAGGAGGGTGCCGGCGGCGAAGGCGGCGGCCGATCCCGCCGGCGCGGCTGCGATGACGAGAAGGAAGCCGGGGATTCCGGCCAGGATCCCCGCGCCCGCCATGCGGAACGGATCGGCGCCCCGCGACAGGACGCGCGAGGCGAACCAGAACCCGCCCAGGCCCCCGGCGGCCAGCGTCGCCGTGAGCTTCGTCGTGTCCGAAACGCTCAGGTGCAGGACCTGCCCGCCATAGGGCTCGAGCAGGACGTCGGCCATGCCGAATCCCATGGTGCCGACCCCGACCACCAGGAGACGACGGGCGGCATGCGCGCCGGAGAGGAACACCTCCCACGACTCGCGGAACGTGGTGGGCGCCTGCGCGCCCGCCACCGGCGCGCTGTGGCGGGTCTCCTGTTTCCACAGCGCGACGATGTTGAGCACGAGCGTGGCGACGGCCGCCGCCTGGATCACCTGCACGAGCCGGCCGGGCGTGAAGTCGTGGAGCATGGCGCCGAAGAGGAAGGCGCTCACGATCATGCCGACGAGCAGCATGACGTACATGAGGCCGACCACCTTGGGCTGGGACTCGACCGGCGCGAGATCGGTGGCCAGGGCGAGGCCGACCGTCTGGACCGTGTGCAGGCCGGCGCCGACCAGGAGGAACGAGATGCCCGCCCCCACCTGGCCGATCCAGGCCGGCGCGTGCGAGGCGTTGCCCATCCCCGACAGGACGAGCAGCGAGAACGGCATGATCGCCAGGCCGCCGAACTGCAGCATGGTGCCCTTCCAGATGAAGGGCACGCGGCGCCAGCCCAGCGCCGAGCGGTGCGTGTCCGACTTGAAGCCGATGAGCGCGCGGAAGGGCGCGAAGACCAGGGGCAGCGAGATCATGATGCCGACGAGCGAGGCAGGGACCTCCAGCTCGACGATCATGACGCGGTTCAGCGTGCCGATGAGCAGCACGAGGGCCATTCCGACCGACACCTGGAACAGCGACAGGCGCAGGAGCCTCGACAGCGGCAGGTCGGGGGTCGCGACATCGGCGAACGGCAGGAACCGGGGTCCGACCCGGACCCAGCCCTGCATGGCCATGCGGCTGAACTTGTTCATGCCCGTCTCCCCGTCGTCGACGGACGGACCGACTCCGGCAGAGCCGAAGGCCTGGTCCGTCCGGATCGACCGGGGGTTGGCGCGAGCCGTCCCCCGGCCGTTGTGCGGCGACGCGCCGTCGCTATTTCACGACGTCGAGTGCTGTACTGGCCACCGTGGTGCGGCCATCGAAGACGGCCTTCGCGGTGCGTCCGTCCGGCAGGAGGACGACGGCTTCCTGGGAAGCGTCGCCATCCTTGAACATGACGACGGCGGCCTGGCCGACACCCGGCTGGGCCGGGACGTCGAGGGCGGCGGCCTTCTTCGGCTTGCCCTGGTAGTAGGCGGGCAGCCAGGTCGTGGTCTTCAGCAGGTTGTAGTGCACGAACAGGGACGTGGCGGCCACAGCTCCGAGGAACAGGGGCAGCCCGACCGTCGGCTTCACGACCAGCCAGATCTTGGCGTTGTTCATGACCGGTGCTCCTTAGCCGAGCCACGGAGAATAGATGAACGCGAGGATATGCGCGAGAAGCGCAATGAATCCGAAGACACGCGTGCCATCAATGACATAGCGATGCAGTTCTTCTGCTTCGCGCAAGGTCAGGCCGGACGGCCATACCTTGTCTGGATCGTAGTTCATCGCTCCACCTCCTGGAGAGTTACCGTCTTCCCTGTGCGGTTGCCCGCACGCTTGTGACAACCGCCGGACGTGGGCAGGCGAAGTTCGCCCATCTGCGGTCCTGCGATCGCCGCTTCAAAGTGTCACATCTACTTGACGGTCGCAAGTGTTCGCATGGCTTTACACTCGAAATTCGTCGGAGAGTTGACCGTTGAAAAGAGCAGGGTTGCTGGCAATTCTTTGATGATGACAAGTCGATTGGGCCGGGAGATTTCTGCCCGGCCTTGGGATCGACGTCTTTCATCTCAAGATTTAGGCCAGGATTGACTATTTTCGCCCATGATTTAGGCGAACGAGTCCTTTGGATACGTCACAAGCTCGACTGTTCGGACGCTGCAAAGGCCTCTCTTCCTCTTACGCAGATTTGCCGATCCGGATCTGTGGAACGGGGACTTTTTGTCGCGGTTTTTTCCGGCCCGGACTCACGCGGTCCCCTCGTCGTGCCGGCCCGCCCGGATCACGAGATCGGCCAGAATCGCGGGGGCTTCCTCGTGGGCGAGATGGCCGAGACCGGGGAGCGGGACGATCCTCGCCTGCGGCGCGAGGCGGCGGACCTCGTCGGCCTGCGACGGCGGCACCATGCCGTCGCGCTGGCCGGCCGCGAGGATCAGCGGGACCGCGAGGCGGCGCATGTCGCGGCGCAGCGGGTCCAAGTCCCAGGCCGCCATCGCGCCCAGTGTCCCGGCCACGTGCCGCGGATTGGCGAAGAGGCGCCGGTAGAGCGCCATGCCTTCCGGATCGATCCGCGATCCGGTGTCGCGCAGCAACCGCTCAGCCACCGCGGGATCGCCCGCGCGCCAGGCGAAGGCGTGCGGCACGAGCGGGTTGAGCATCAGGAGCTTGGCGATGGGTGAGAAGAACTGCGTCGCCGGCCCGCGGAAGCCGACGAAGGCACCGTTGATGCTGACGATGGCGTCGGGCGCCGCGGCGCCGTCCAGCGTCATCCGCGTCGCGATCGCGGCTCCCGCCGAGTGCCCGACCATCAGCGCGGGGGAAACGTCGAGCGTCTTCAGCAGCGCGGTGATGGCCTTGGCCATGCCCGGCAGGGAGCGCTGGTCCGGTGGGGCCTGGTCGGTGAAGCCGTGGCCCGGCAGGTCGATCGCCAGGACCCGGAAGAAGGGTGTCAGGAGCGGCACGAGTCCGCGCCAGGAATGGGTCGAGGCGCCCATGCCGTGGACGAGGAGGACATCGGGCCCCTGCCCTGCCTGCAGCACCAGCCAGCGCAGGCCCGCGGCCGTCTCGAACCGGCAGGCCTCGCGCAGCGGCCAGTCGCGGCCCTCGTCGTTCCAGTCGAGCGTCGGATGCGCGGAAACGGCAGCGGGGGCGCGCGTCGCCGCGCGCCCCCGGCTGCCGGCCGGATCCGGCAACCGTCGCCTACTGGGTCTTTCCCCCGAGTTCGGCAAGGTAGTCCTTCAGCATGTTGGCCCCGTAGAGCGGCTTGTTCACACCCTGGTGGCAGGTGGCGCAGCCGACCTTCGCGACGTCGCCGGTGACGCCCAGCCGGTTGGCCGGGAAGGTCTTCGTCAACGGCTCCATGTAGTCCTTGTTCAACGCACGGGCCATGCGGATGCCGTAGAACGCGGTGACGCGCTGCGGCGGGCTCTCGTCCCAGGCGTTGAAGGCGCGCGAGCTGTGGCAGAACACGCAGCCCACGTTGAGCGACTGCGACATGTGCGTCATCAGCGCGTAGGTGTGCTCGGTGTCCATGATGCCGGCCTTGTTGCCCGAGGGCAGCGCGGTCAGCGTGTGCACGCGGATCGGACGGTCGCCCAGCAGGTATTCGCTGAGCGCGTCATAGGGCAGCGAGCTGCCGTCGGCGTTCTTGGCGACCACGTTCTGGCCGTTGCGCCAGCCCACCCAGCCGGTGTCCGTCGGCGTCGGCCCGATCTCCTTGAACCAGACCTGCTTGGGAGCCGGGTTGCCGCGGTGACAGGTGTAGCAGGTCACGCCGGTCTGCCCGACATGCTGCTTCCAATCCGCATTGATGGTGCGGGTCATCTGCAGCATCCGGCGCGCGACCTGGATCTGATACTTGCTGTAGTCGGCCATGTTCTCGGCGTTGTGGCAGTAGGTGCAGCCCTCCTCGGGCGCCACCCACTCCGCGATCGAGGCCATCAGCCGGTTGAGCTGGTCCTCGCTGAGGTCGCCCAGAACCTGCAGGCCGGGATGGGCCTCCTTCGCCCGGGGCCCGTTCGGGTCCGGTTCGTAGGGCGGCGCCGGGGCGACGTTCGCGGCCATGGTCTTCTTTTCCTGATCCTTGTCATGGATCACGAAAGCGCCCGTGCCGCGGTAGCCCACCTGCTTCGTCTCGACCGGCGGGATCGTCCAGCCGGCCTTCGCCATCATCCAGCCCGTGAACAGGACGGCGATGGCTCCGATCACGGGAACGGCGAGTTTCATGGCTTGGCTCCCGGAGCGAGCGAGGGATCGAGGACGCCGCCGTGGACGTCGGGGTAATGCGCCACGAGGCCGTGCTTGATGCCCCAGAGGTACCAGTTGTCGACGACGGTGCCCGTGAGGAGGATGCCGATGCCGCCGGTCAGCGGCGTGAGCACCGCGAACCACCAGGCCCAGCGATGGACGGACTCCATCGTGGCGTTGAAGCCCATGGTCCAGCGCCAGAACAGGGCGGCGCGCTCGGATGCCGTGCCGCGGTCGACGATCTGCTCGATCTCGCGATCACCGCCATAGCGGGTCACCGCCAGGATCGTCGCGCCGTGCATGGCGAACAGCAGCGTCGAACCGTAGAGGAAGACGATCGAGAGGCAGTGGAACGGATTGTAGTAGAGGTTCCCGTACCGGATCGAGAAGGCCGTGGTCCAGTCGAGGTGCGGGAAGATGCCGAACGGCACCGCCTCGCTCCAGCTGCCCATCAGAACCGGCCGGATGAGGCCGAGCACGAGGAACAGCCAGATGGCCGAGGCGAAGGCCCACGGCACGTGCGTGCCCATGCCCAGCGCCCGGGCGCGGCGATACATGCGCACCCACCACAGGATCACCGAGAGGGTGATGAAGAAGCCGGCGATGTTCCACCAGCCGCCCTGGTTGAGCGGCGGGATGAGCTTGAGGCCCTGGGAGGGCGGCGGCGGCTCGAGCGCCAGCCACGGCAGCTGCCGGATGAACTGGATCGGGTTCCAGTGCACCGAGGCGAGCATGTTCAGCCCGATGATGACGAAGCCGATCGAGAAGAAGATCGTCGCCATCATTCCGAGCGTGCCGAAGTAGATCGGCCCGAACTGGGCGTTGCCGAACTTGCCGACCCAGTAGCTCTTGACGGGGCCGCCGAAGCGCTCGAATTCGCCGCGATCGACGGGGACGCCCATGTCGAGGTGCGGCGTGTTAACCTGCACCCGGGTGAAGATATTCTGATAATTGGCCAGGAGTTGCATGGTCCAGCCCCTTTCTTATGCCCAGATCGGGAGCTTGAGCCACCAGTTCCACCACTCGGGCCAGCCTTTGGTCCAGAACGGTCCGCTGATGACGATGCACACGGCGCTCCAGAACACGGCGGCGAGCGCCAGGAACAGGCCGAGCCTGTGGATGCCGAGTGTGCCGATCGAATAGCCGATGGTGTCGCGGAAGAACGTGTCCTCGTGCTCGGGCCCCCGCACCGTCTCGCCCGGAGCCGGGTTCGTCGCGGACAGGATCAGCGCGCCGTGCAGCGAGAGCGCGAAGGTGGTTCCGAAGAAGAAGCTCACCCCCAGCATGTGTGCCGGATTGTAGTGGAAGTGCAGGTACTGGTATCCGACGTTCGAGACCCAGTCGAGATGGCTGAAGATCCCGTAGGGGAAGCCGTGGGCCCAGGCGCCCAGCAGCACCGGCCGGATCACCTCGAGGGTGAAGTAGGCGAAGATCGCGAAGCTGAAGGCGAACGGCACGTGGTAGCCGATGCCCAGCTTGCGGCAGATCTCCACCTCGCGCAGCGCCCACGAGCCGAAGGCGCCGAGCGCGCAGATCGTGATGATCTGCCACAGGCCGCCTTCCTTCAGCGGGGCGAAGCCCAGACCATACTTCAGGTCGGGCGGGGCGATGTTGATCTGCCAGATGTTCCAGGTCGGCCCGATGGCTGCCCCGTAGAGGATCAGCGCGGTGCCGACAAAGGCAAAGAAGGCCGTCGTGACGCCGAAGAAACCGACGTAGAAGGGCCCGACCCAGAAGTCGAAGAGGTCGCCGCCGATCAGCGTCCCTCCCCGGATCCGGTACTTCCGTTCAAAGCTGAGCAAGGCCATCGCGCCCCTCCCGTGAAAGTCATGCGAATCCCGGCCGATGGGCGGGATGATGGAGGGCGGGGTGGCCTGCGGGGTCGCCCCGCCCTCCTCGGGGTGCCACGGCGCGAGCCGTGGCACCTATGCACTCACTTGACCGCCGGGGCTCCGAGCAGCCAGTTGAAGCGCTCGGTGCTCAGCAGGACCAGGTGGATGAGGATGGCAATGGAGAACAAAGCCACCCCCTGGGCGACGAGCACCCGACGGGGATCAAAGACTTTCCAGATGCGCCACATGTGCCGTCCTCACGAGATGAAGGGCAGGGCGTTGCTCGCCACCGTCGTTACGGCTTCGAGCGCGGTATACCCCTTCGGGCCCGGAATCCAGGGACGCCAGAACCAGACGAGGAGGTGTGCCACGATCGCAATCGCAACGAACAGGATGAAGCCCTGCATGTAGTATTGGTGGAACTCTTGAGCTTCCTGGTCGGAAAGGCCCGACCAAGACTCACTTTTATCAGCCATCGTCTATCCTCCGACTGACGTGCCTTGCGGCGGTTACCGCACACATCCCGTGCGGCGGAGTCCATCACGGCTGATCGGCCGCGAAGTTTCGCCCGGGTGACCCCGGCCGAACCTGGTGACCGCGCGCCGCCGGAGCGGGCGCGGGAGCTTCGTCCATCCTCACGCCATGAAGACGATCGGGATCACCGCGTCGGCCCGCGCGCGGGTCTCCGCGAAGACCGACCGATGGGCGTAGGCGCTGCCGCGCAGGCGCGGCGGCAGGAGCCTCATGGCGAGGACGATGGGAAGCAGAACGATGAAGGCCAGAACCGACAGCACGCGGTACTCGCGTTCGGCGGCGCGGCGCGATGCGCCGTCGGCCTTCTGGGCCGACCATGCCTGGTAGAGCTTCGAGCCGGCGCACGCTGCCGGATCCGTCTTGGACATCCGCTGGGTGGTGCCGGCGTCCGGCATCATGAAGGCGTCGCTCATGTCGTTTGTCCCTCCAGCAGTGATGCCCGTGTCCGGCGGACGCGTTCCGCCGTCACGATGGTCTCGCCGCCCTGGCGGGCGGCCTTCTCGGCCGCGTCACGCAGGCGCTTGGCGGCGGAAATGCGGACGAGCACGGGCTCGGCCTCGACGTAGCGGTCGAGGGTCTCGCGGGCGTCGTCGTCCCAGGGCAGCTCGTCGTGCAGGCGGGCACGGGTCGGCTCGACGGCGTCGAGCTGCGAGGCGAGCGGCAGGATGTTGAAGAGCGTGTCGAACAGCGCGTTGCAGATCTCCTGCACCACGTAGGTCGCGCCCGAGTAGCCCATGAAGGGCGTGCCGACGTGGCGACGGATGATCGAGCCCGGGAACGAGGCCGGGATGTAGGTCCCGCGCCCGCCCGCCTCGACGAGATACATGCGCTCGTTGTAGCTGCCGAAGAGGACCAGGGGCCCCTTCTCCCGCACCAGCGAGCGGATCTCGGCGTTGTCGGTCTTCTTGCCCGGCAGCCGCGGCACGGCGAAGGCGCAGGGCAGCCCGAGCTCGTGCTCCAGGAAGTTGCGCAGGCCGCGCACATAGGTCTCGGTGGCGACGACCGCGAAGCTCGCCGTGCCGAAGAAGTCCTGGGTGACGGAGCGCCACAGGTCCCACAGCGGCTTGATCGTGGTGTGCTTCTCGCGGGTGATGAAGGGCTCGGGATCGAGGCCCAGCAGGTCGCCCAGGGCGCGCAGGAACTTGGTGGTCGAGTGCAGCCCGATCGGCGCCTGCAGCCAGGGCTTGTCGAGGTCCTCGCACAGGAGGCGGCCGAACTCGCGGTACATGCAGATGTTGACGTCCGCATCCACGAGGCGCGGCACGTCGGCCAGGTGGCTGCCGAGCGGGAACACCATGTTCACCTCGGCCCCGATGCCTTCCACCAGCCGCCGGATCTCGTGCAGATCGGAGGGCATGTTGAAGGTGCCGTAGATCGGCCCGATGATGTTGACCTTGGGCTTCTCGCCCTCCTTGCGGGGACGGGCCTTGGGACGCTTGCCGCCCTTGGCGCCGTACTCGGTCCAGAGCCAGCGGATGGCGCGGTCGGCCGACTGCCACTGGTCCTCGTCGATGGTGCGCGGCAGGAAGCGCTGGATGCCGGTGCCCTCGGGCGTCACGCCGCCGCCGATCATCTCGGCGATGGAGCCGGTCACCACGACGGACGGCTGGTTCGGATCGAGCACGCCGTGGGCGCGCTTCATGGCCTGCTCGGTGCCGTTCTGCCCGAGCTCCTCCTCGGCGAGGCCCGTCACGACGATGGGGAGCTCGTGCGGCGGCAGGGCGTCGGTGTAGTGCAGGACGGAGGTGACCGGCAGGTTCTCGCAGCCCACCGGGCCGTCGATGATGACCTGGAGGCCCTTGATCGCCGTGAAGGCGTAGACGGAGCCCCAGTAGCCGCCGGCGCGGTCGTGATCGAGGATCAGCATCCCACGGCCTCCCCGGTGTCGACGGCGTTGGTCTTCTTCACCCGCGCCGCGTATTTCTTGCGGAATTCCGGCCGGTCCTGCGGCACGTCTTCCCAGACGCCGGCTGCATGGCCCGTGCCGACCCCCTCGAAGAAGGCGCTCATCTCGTCGAAGCGGTCCTTGCCGGCCATGGCCGCATTGATGACCTGAGCGAGGGAGCCCGCCCCGGCGATGCCCATGAGGGGCCGCGCGGAGATGAGGTTGGTGAAGTAGAGCGACGGGACCGACTTCTCCTTGGCCTTCTGCACCACGGGCGTCGTGCCGATGGCGAGGTCGGGCTCGAAGGCGTTGAACGCGGCGAGGTCGTCCTCGAGAGAGGCACGGAACTTCACCTGGACGCCATGGGCTTCCAGCCAGTCGCGATCCGCTTCGGAGAAGCGCGTCTTGGGGCAGGCGGTGCCGACGTAGCGCAGGTCCGCCCCGCTCTCGACGAGCAGGCGGCCGACGAGCAGTTCGGAGCCCTCGTAGCCCGAGAGCGTGATGCGGCCCTTGATGGGCTTGCCCGCGAGCGCCCCGCGGATCGGGTTCACGACCGCGTTGCGGGCGCGGTCGATCGTCTCGCGGTTGATGTTCAACGTGTCGCCGATCGCCTGGAGCCAGGCGTCGGTGCCTTCCACGCCGACCGGCGCGGACCCGACGATCGGACGGCCCGCCGCCTCGAACTCGCGGAACGAGGCCGTGTAGAAGGGATGGATTGCGGCCACCACCGCCCCGTCCAGAGCGGCATAGAGCTCGCGCCATTCGCGGGTCGGAACGACCGGGCCGGGCGCGAGGCCGAGCGGCTCGAGCATGCGCCCGATCATCACGGGATCAGCGGGGAACATCTCGCCGACGAGCGTGACCGTGGGCTTGCCAGAGCGGCCCTGGGCGGGAGCCTGCACGGGCCCCTGCTCCACCTCCTGGCGGGCGTAGTTCAGCATGGCGCCGGCGAGGACGTCCTTGGCTTCGGCGTGGGTCGGCACGCCGAAGCCCGGCACGTCGATGCCGACGATGCGCACGCCGTTGATCTCGCGCGGGAGCAGCCGCAGCGGCACGCCCGACGCGGTGGGCACGCACAGGTTCGTCACCACGACGGTGTCGAAGCGCTCCGGATCGGCGAGCGAGAAGACCGCCTCGCGGATGTCCTCGAAGAGCTTGCCGGTGACGAGCGTCTCGGAGTTGAACGGGACGTATCCGACGGTCCGGCGCGCCCCGTAGAAGTGAGACGTGAAGGTGAGCCCGTAGACGCAGCAGGCCGAACCCGACAGCACCGTGGCGGTGCGGCGCATGCGCAGGCCGACGCGCAGCGACCCGAAGGCCGGGCACATGCTCTGCGGCTGGTCGTGCGGCCCCTTCGGATAGTCGGCCGCGTAGCGGTCGAGGATCTCCGATTGGCCGGCCGCACGGGCGGCGCGCTCCATCTCGGCTGCACCCGCATGGCAGCCGCCGCCCGTGGCGGCCAGCGCCGGTTCGCCGCCCCCGGTGGGGACCGGCGCCGTTCGCTCGTCGAAGACCTCGGGGCGATCGTCCATGACCGGCCTCACACCGTCTCGTAGACGACTTCGAGGGAAGGCTTGTCGACGACCGTCTTGCCCCGCATGTCGGAGGCGGTCGCCGGCTCGAGCACCACGTCGCGTCCCACCGAGTCGCCGGAGAACAGGCCGAGCAGCCCGTCCTGGGACAGCGGCGTGGGCTGGCGCGGGGGCGCGTCCGCCACGTTCTGGGCCAGGGCCTCGAACAGCGAGGCCCACTCGGTGCCGGGGCGGCCGATGATCTCGTAGTTGGCGCTCTTGCGGCGGATGTCCTCGTGCGCCGGGATGGCGGCGAGCACCGGGATCCCGACGGCTTCCGCGAAGGCATGCGCCTCGCCCGTGCCGTCGTCCTTGTTGATCACCATGCCGGCGACGCCGACATTGCCGCCGAGCTTGCGGAAGTATTCGACCGCCGAGCAGACGTTGTTGGCGACGTAGAGCGACTGAAGATCGTTGGATCCGACGACGATGACCTTCTGGCACATGTCGCGGGCGATCGGCAGGCCGAAGCCGCCGCACACGACGTCGCCCAGGAAGTCGAGCAGCACGTAGTCGAAGTCCCACTCGTGGAAGCCGAGCTTCTCCAGGAGCTCGAAGCCGTGGATGATGCCGCGACCGCCGCATCCGCGGCCCACTTCCGGACCGCCGAGCTCCATGGCGTAGACGCCGTCGCGCTTGAAGCAGACGTCGCCGATGCTGACGTCGTCGCCGGCGAGCTTCTTCTTCGAGGAGGTCTCGATGATGGTGGGGCAGGAGCGGCCGGCGAAGAGGAGCGAAGTCGTGTCGCTCTTGGGGTCGCAGCCGATCAGCAGCACCTTCTTGCCCTGCTGAGCCATCATGTAGCTCAGGTTGGCGAGCGTGAAGCTCTTGCCGATGCCACCCTTGCCGTAGATGGCGATGACCTGGGTTTCCTTGGTCGCCGTGGTGGGCACGGGATCGGGCTCGACGCGGGCCTCGGCGCGCAGGCGATCGACGAGCGTGTGGCTCTTCGTGGCCTTGGCAGCGGCGGCCGGCGCGAGCGTCACGGCGTCGGGGGCAACGGTCATGAGCGCGCACTCCAGTCGAGGATCATCTTCAGGCAGGACGGATCCTCGAAGGCCGTCCTGTAGGCGTCCGGCGCAGTGACGGCCGCCTCGCGATGGGTGATCAGGCCGTCCAGCGACAGGGCGCCGGCTTCGACCAGGGAACGGACCGCCTCGAGGTCGGTCTCCCGCCATTCGGCGGCGACGCGGATGCGCGCCTCGCGCATGAAGGCGGGCGGGAAGGTGAAGGCGAGCTGGCCCTCGTAGAAGCCGGCCAGCACGACCTCGCCGCCGCGCGTGAGGCGCGGAATGACGCGGTCGAGAATCGTGGGGTCGCCGCTGACGTCGTAGATGGTGCGGTAGTTGCCGCGCTCGTCCTGCGACGGATCGACGACGTCGTAGCCGACGGCGCCGACGGCGCGGCGCGGGTTGGTCTCCCAGACCACCGGCGGCGGTCCGCCGGCCAGCACGGAGAGGCGGGCGAGAAGGCGCCCGAGGACACCGTGCCCGATGATGAGATCGCCACCCTCGGCGGCCGAGCCCTGGCGGGCGTGATAGGCGGTGGCGGCGAGCGCCAGGAGGGAGGCCCGGTCGCCCAGCGACTCGGGGACGGGCGTGACGCGGCTGCCGGGCACGACGACGCGCGAGGCGGCGCCACCGAACAGGCCCCGGACATCGCCGTAGCAGCGGGCGCCGGGCACGAAGACGAAGTCACCCTCGCGGCGCCCCGATTCGGTGCCGGCCTCGACCACCCGCCCGACCGACTCGTAGCCGGGGACGAGGGGATAGCCCATGCCGGGGAAGTGGGGCATGCGGCCCGACCAGAGCAGGCGCTCCGTTCCGGTGCTGATGCCGCTGAAAGCGATGTCGACGACGACGTCGGCGGGAGCGGGAGGAGTCAGCTCCACCTCACCGAGCACGATGTGCCGCGGCTTTTCGAGGATGACGGCGAGAGCTTTCACGACCGACCCACTGTTGACTGGCGTTCTTGAAGCGGATTCACGATCCGAAGACACCATGTGTCACTCTAACTTGACACACTGGAGTGTCAATCAAGAACGACGTCCCGTGCCTTGATGGGTGGAAAAAAAGGCTTTGATCCGAGTCGGTTGCATGCGCGCCGGCGCACCCGTTCAGGGGCGCGCTTCGATCAGGCTGGTGAACAGCGGGCTGCGGGTTCGGACCGGTGAGACGCGTTCGAATCCGGCCTCTCGCAGCAGGCCTGAGATCTCGTCGACCGACCGGGCGTCGCCGCCCTTCATGGCCATGAGATAGAACCCGAAATAGGCGGCACCGACGGTTTCGGCGCCAGGGGTCGCGGCCATCGGCTCGGCGACGAGGAGGACGCCGTCCTGCGGCACGACCGCCCGCACGGCCTTGAGAATCGCCAGCGCATTGTCGCGGGGGTGGTCGTAGAGGACCCGGACGAGCGTCACGAGGTCCGCCCCCTGCGGCAGCGTGTCCCGGAACAGGTCGCCCCCGAACGCCTCGGCGCGGCCGGTCAGACCCGCCGCGGCGAACGTCTCCCGGGCGCGCTCGGCCACCGCCGGAAGATCGAAGACGGCGCAGGACAGGTGCGAATGCCGCCGCGCGGCGGTGCGCACGAAGGCCCCCTCCCCGCCGCCGACGTCGAGCAGACGGCGGTGCTTGGCGAAGGAGTAGGCATCGAGGACCTCGTCCGCGATGAACTGCTGGGACACGCCCATCAGTCGGCTGTACGCGGCGACCTGCGCCGGCGTCAGCGCGCCGGGATCCTCGGCCGAGGCATAGGCCCAGAATCGGGACAGGGCCGTGTCGCGGACCTCTCCCCGCAGCAGCGCGACGGGGTCGCGCAGGTCTTCGTAGAGGAGCGCGTGGTGCTCGACCATGGCGCCGACGCCGGGGTTGCCGAGCAGCGCTGCGCCCAGGTCGCCGAGCCCGAATCGGCCCTCCCCCCGTTCCGACAGGAGGCGCACCGCCGCGGCGGCCGAGCACAGGCGGCGCGTCGCCGCGACGTCGAGGCCGATGGCGGGCGCGATCGCCTCCACCCGCATCGGCTCGTCGGCGACGAGGTCCAGCAAGCGCAGGCGCACGACGGCGTGCAGGATCTGCGAGTAGACGAACCCGGAGACGAGGTCGAAAAGTTCGCCGGCTCTGCGCCTGGCAAGCGGACGGGTGAGCGGAAAGGCGGCGGCCCAGCGCTGGAAGCGCTCGCTGCGCAGCAGCGGATCGCGGACCGCGTACCACCAGTCGACGAGGCGGCGTGGCTCGTGGTCGCGCAGGGCTGGCCGGACGTCGGTCACACGCTCGTCCTTCCGGTCAGGCGGCCGACTGCGCGAGTTCCTTGGGCACCAGCCGCTTGGCCTCGCTCATGATGAGCGCCTCGAGCTCGCCGGCGCGGGGGCACGGCGGAATGGCGGCGATGGCGCCGCCCACGAGCTCGCGCAGATGATGTAGGGCCCCACCCTGGCCGAGCCGGGCCACGGCATTCGGCCGCATGTGGGCGGCATCCTGCCCGGTCGGCTTGCCGATCTCGGCCGCGCTGCCGACCGAGTCGCGCAGGTCGTCCGCCACCTGGTAGGCCTCGCCGAGCCTGTCGCCGAAGAGCCGCCAGGGATTGGGATCCGCTCCGGCCGCCAGCGCGCCCGCCATGGCCGAGCCGACGAACAGCGAGCCCGTCTTGGCGCGGTGATAGGTTTCCAGGTCGATCCGCTCCTCGGCCTCCCAGGCCTGGCCGGCGACGATGCCGTGCGGCATGCCCACGGCGTGGGCCACGGCGCTGATGAGCTGCGCCATGCGCGCGGGCGCCTGGACGGATTCGAGCGCGATGGTCTCGAAGGCGAGGACGATGAGGCCATCGCCGACGAGCAGCGCCAGGGATTCCCCGTAGAGCGCGTGAACCGAGGGGCGGCCGCGCCGCAGCGAGGCGTCGTCGAAGCAGGGCATGTCGTCGTGGACGAGCGAGGCGCAATGCAGGAGCTCGAGGGCAGCCGCCGCACCGTCGGTGACGGCGGGGGCGTCGTCGCCGCAGGCGGCCGCCACCGCGTGGCAGAGCCTGGGGCGGATGCGCGCACCGCCGGGGAAGACGGCGTGTCGGAGAGCTTCGGCGATACGGGGAGGCGCCTTCGTGCCGCATGCCCTCGCCACGGCCTTTTCCAGGGCCGACTCAATGCGCGACTTGGTGTCCATCGCGATCCCCGCTCATGAGCTCTGTCATTCGAGGATGACAGTCCTTCTGTCAGGCAAGCTTGACAGACCTCGGTGCGGCCGGCAAATCCTTTCTGGGGCCGGACCCGGCTTCCTTGCCGCCTCGCGGCAGGTGCCCTCCGGCGGAGAGAGATCGTGTCGGAGCATGTCGTCATCGTCGGTGCGGGCGTGGGTGGTCTTTCCGCCGCCATCGCGCTTGCCGCCAAGGGCGTGGCCGTCACGGTGCTGGAACGGGCCGGCAAGCCCGGCGGCAAGCTGCGCGAGGTTCCCGTCGGCGGCGCCATGATCGATGGCGGGCCGACCGTCTTCACCATGCGCTGGGTCTTCGAGGAGCTTCTGGCCGAGGCGGGGTTGTCGCTCGCCGACGAGATCCCGCTGGTGCCCTCGCAGCTGCTCGCGCGGCACGCCTGGTCGCAGGACGAGACCCTCGATCTGTTCGTCGACGTGAATCGCTCCCAGGACGCCGTCGCGGCCTTCGCCGGCCCCGACGAGGGGCGCCGGTTCAGGGACTTCGTGACGCGGGCCGCCGAGGTCTACCGGACCCTGGAGGGTCCGTTCCTGCGCTCGTCGCGTCCCGGCATGATCTCGCTCACGACGCGCATCGGCCTTGGCCGGCTGCCGGACATGCTGCGCCTGCAGCCCTTCTCGTCGCTGTGGTCGGCGCTGGGCCGGCACTTCCGCGATCCGCGCCTGCAGCAGCTCTACGGGCGCTACGCCACCTATTGCGGATCCTCGCCGTTCCTGTGTCCCGCGACCCTCATGCTCGTGGCCCATGTCGAGCAGGACGGGGTCTGGTTCGTGCAGGGCGGCATGGCGCGGCTCGCGGACAATCTCGCCCGCATCGCCGCCGGCCTGGGCGTGACGATCCGCTGCCACAGCGCGGCCGGCGAGGTCGTCGCGTCGGGCTCGCGCGTGACCGGGGTGAAGCTCGCCTCCGGCGAAATGCTTCCGGCCGACGCGGTCATCGTCAACGCCGACGCCAGCGCCGTGGGGGCGGGCCTGCTCGGCCCGGCGATCGCCGGGGCCACGCGGCCCGTCGCGCCGGACGACCGCTCGCTGTCGGCCTTCGCCTGGACGGCGGTCGCACGCAGCACGGGCTTCCCGCTCACGCGCCACGGCGTCTTCTTCTCAAGCGACTACCGACGCGAGTTCGACCAGATCCAGCGCGGGCGGGCGATGCCGGACGACCCGACGGTCTATGTCTGCGCGCAGGACCGCGGCGACGAGCCGCTGGCCGGGCCGGAACGGCCCGAGCGCTTCCTCATTCTCGTGAATGCCCCCGCCGTAGGCGACCTCAGGACTTTCGACCGGACCGAGCGCGAACGATGCACAGACCAGATGCTGGGCCGGCTGAAGGCCTGCGGGCTGACCCTGACCCTGGACCCGGAGGCGACGACGCTCACGACACCCAACGAGTTCGCGACCCTCTTCCCGGGGACGGGCGGAGCGATCTACGGCCGGGCGTCGCACGGCTGGAGGGCGTCGTTCCTGCGGCCGGACTCCCGCACGGCGATCCCGGGGCTGTTCTTGGCGGGGGGCAGCGTGCATCCGGGACCGGGGGTGCCGATGGCGGCCTTGTCGGGACGGCTGGCGGCCCGGGAAGTGCTGTCGGACTTCGCTTCGACCGGCAGGTTCCGCCCGGTGGCTACGCCTGGTGGTATGTCGACGCGCTCAGCGACGACGGGCGCTACGGCCTGAGCATCATCGCCTTCGTCGGCAGCGTCTTCTCACCCTACTACGCGTGGTCGGGCCGCCGGGACCCGGAGAACCACGTGTCGGTGAACGTGGCGATCTATGGACGTGGCGTGCGGCGGTGGACGATGACGGAGCGCGGCAGGCAGGCCCTGTCACGCAACGCCACGGCGCTCTCCATCGGCCCGAGCAGCCTGCGCTGGACCGGCGACGCCCTGACGCTCGACCTCGACGAGGTGTCGGCCCCCCTGCCCCGGCGGGTGTCCGGTCGCATCCGGCTCGTGCCGGAGGGGCTGGCGAGCCGGGTCGTCACCCTGGATGCGGCGGGCCGGCACCAGTGGATGCCGATCGCGCCCTCGGCCCGGGTCGAGGCGGAGTTCCGGCATCCCGACCTGCGCTTCACCGGGCACGGCTACTTCGACACGAACGGCGGCAGCGAGCCGCTGTCGGCCGGGTTCGCGTCCTGGACATGGTCGCGCGCGGCGATCGCCGACGGCAGTGCCGTGCTCTACGACACCGTCGAAGCCTCGGGCGCCCGGCGCAGCATCGCCATCGCCTATGACCGGACCGGGCAGGACCGGGATTTCGAGCCGCCGCCGCGCGTCCCGCTGCCCGGCACCCTCTGGCAGGTGCCGCGGGAGACGCAGTGCGAGCGAGGCGGCACGGCCCGCATCCGCCGCACGCTGGAGGACACGCCGTTCTACGCACGCAGCGAGATCCAGACGCGGCTCCTGGGCCAGGACACCGTCGCCGTGCACGAGAGCCTCGCCGCCGGCCGCGTCGACACCACCATCGTGCGCATGATGCTTCCCTGGCGCATGCCGCGTCGATTCATCTGAGAACTCGCGGGCAGATCTCCGTCGCCTTTGACGTATTTATTGGATCAGATCCGACGCTCTTTGTTTTTTCTTTTGTCGCCTCTCACCAGTATCGGCCGTTCAACAACGTCCGAGAGAATTGACACCTTGGCACGTTGACACGAATTCTTGCTCCGTTCGCACAAGACGGGACGAGGTCAACCATGCCCTTGGTTTCGAAGCTCTTCTCCACGCCGCTGGACGCGAAGCTCGAGGCGGCGCTCGCCGACGATCGCCATCACATCACGCCCGGCGCCAGCGGCGAGCACGTGCGCAAGATCCAGATCGCGCTCAACCGCCTGAACGAAGGCCGCGGGCAGACCACGTTCCTCGCGATGGACGGCATCTTCGGGAAGGCGACGGCGCTCGCGGTCAAAGCCTACAAGAAGAAGCGCAACATCCTGCAGCCCTGGCAGACCGAGCCGGACGACATCGTCGGCAAGCGGACGATGAAGAGCCTGGATGACGAGATGGACTTCCTGGAGAACGAAACGCCGGTGGCCTCCAGGTACATCTGCGTCGACATGGACGGCGCGCCCCACGACCATTCGAAATGCCCGGCCTACACCGCCGGCAACGAGAGCAAGCCGGACGGAACCATCAGCCACCTGATGACCCCGTTGAACCCCGTCGGCAGCGGGCGGATGCTCAACATCGGCGGGCAAGGCGAGGCGAACTACCTCGGCTTCGTCGACTGCGTTCCCGATCCGGCCTGCGACAAGCCCTTCATGGCGGATTGGGTGAACGGGCGCATGCTGACGTCGATGGTGTCGAGCGGGACCGTCAGCGACATCTGCTTCCGAAGCACGCCGCTCGACACGTGGATGCAGACCGAGATCCGACGGATCTGCATGCGCGGCGCGAGGCTCACGCTCACGTCGAACCGGATCAGCAACTACGATCCGCAGACCGACACGATGGACCAGACGGTGGAGTTCCTGAAGCGCATCGGCACGATCATCGAGTACGGCGTCATCGTGCCGAAGGACGGACCGCGGGACTACGTGGTGGCGACGATCACCAGCGTCGATCCGCGGTTGCCCAAGTGCACGGCCCGCAGGACGTCCGCGGCGGCCATGGCCGCCCGCGCCACGCTGCGCCGCCGGTAGCGGGGGCACGAGACGTGGCGGCCAAGCGCCATCAGGGCCCGCCCTCCCGGTTCTCGCGCTCGCGCTCCTGCTTCTCGCGCTCCCGGCGCAGGCGCCGCAGGTCCAGAAGCTGCCAGGCGGAGAACGCGAGCGCCAGCCCGAAGACGAGGACGATCTCGATCCAGCCGTAGAAGGCAGCGTCCACCGCGGGGCGGCCCGTCAGCTCGGGGCGCCGTCGGCCCAGCGGCGCTTCTCGATGCTGCCGAGGAGCTCGATGACCCAGCCCGTCCGCTCGTCGGCCCGCTGCAGCGCCCCGCGCCACCCCTTGGCGCCCTCGGCGCCGGGAAAGGCCGCGGCCTCGACGAGGAAGCGGGTCTCGGCCAGTGCGTCCGCCGCATAGCCGCGCAGGCCGAAGGCCGTGGCGCCCAGCGCCGATGCCAGCACCGCGAGCTTGCGCGCATCGCTGACGACGGCGCGCCGGGACAAGCTGTCGTGGCCGTGCCGGGCCACGTCGCAACCGATCTCGCGGTACATCAGCCGGGCGGCGTGGATGGCGGGCCGGCAGGAGAGCGGCAGGCCGGCGACGCCGAAGGCCGAGCGGCGATAGAGCGCCTCCGCCTCGCCGAGCAGGCGGGCGACGACGCGCGCCAGCGCGGGCGACATCGCCGGGGCGGCGAGAAACGCGTCGGGGTCGATCCCCTCCTCCAGGAGCCACGTCCGGGGCAGGTAGAGCCGCCCGTTGCGGGCGTCCTCGCCCACGTCGCGGGCGATGTTGGTGAGCTGCATGGCCACGCCGAGGTCGCAGGCGCGCGCCAGCGTGTCGGCGTCGCGCACGCCCATCAGCACCGTCATCATCGCCCCGACGGTGGCGGCCACCCGCGCCGCGTAGGCGCGCAGCGCCTCGAGCGTCTCGTAGCGGCGTCCGCCGGCATCCCAGTCCAGGCCCTCCAGAAGGGCCTCGGGCAGGGCGCGCGGCAGGGCGTGACGGGCGACGAGGTCGGCGAAGGCACGGTCGGCCGCCGCATCGCGCGGGCATCCCGCATAGATCCGGTCGAGCCGCGACCGGAGACGCTCCACGGCGTCGGCCTCGGCATCGGGATCATCGACGGCATCGTCGGATAGGCGGCAGAAGGCGTAGAGCGCGTAGGCCGGCGCCCTGACCCTCTCCGGCAGGAGAAGCGAGGCGGCGAAGAACGTCTTCGACCCCTGGCGAATCGCCGCTCGGCAGGCCGCGTAGTCGGCCGCGACGGCCGAGGCGGGATCAGGAGAGAGTTGCGCCATGGGGGACCAGCTCGTCGAGGATCTTGGCGGAGGTGATGACGCCCGGCACACCGGCACCGGGATGGGTGCCCGCGCCCACCAGGTAGAGGCCGCGCACGTCCTCGCTCAGGTTGTGCGGGCGGAACCACGCGCTCTGAGTCAGCGTCGGCTCCAGGCCGAACGCCGCGCCGTTGACCGAGGACAGCCGATCGCGGAAGTCGATCGGCGTGAACAGCCGCGAGCTCACCACGGCGGAGCCGAGCCCCGGCAGGAGCCGCTCCTCGAGCACCGCCTGGATCTTGCGCCTGTAGGGCTCGGCCTCGCGCGTCCAGTCGATGCCGCTCTCCAGATGGGGGACGGGCGACAGCATGTAGAACGTGTCGCAGCCGGGCGGCGCGAGGCTGGGGTCGGTCGCCGTCGGCCGGTGGATGTAGAGGCTGAAATCGTCGGCGAGAACCTTCTTGCGGAAGATGTCGTCGAGCAGTTCGCGGTAGCGCGGCCCGAGCATCACGGTGTGGTGGTCCACCTCGGGCCATTGCCGGTCGGTGCCCACGTACCAGACGAAGAGGCTCATGGAGTAGTCGGCGCGGGCCAGCTTTGCCTGGCTCCAGCGACGCGACGCGCCCGGCGGCAGCAGGCTGGCATAGGTGGTGGCGCTGTCCGCGTTCGACACGATCACGTCGGCGCGCACGATCTCGCCGCTCTCGAGGCGCACCCCGGTCGCGCGCCCGTTCTCGACCAGGATCCTCTCGACCGGCGTGCGCAGGCGGATCGAGCCGCCCTGCCCCTCGATCAGGTCGACGAGGCCCTTCACCAGGCTGCCGGTGCCCCCCATCGCGAAGTGCACGCCGAAGCGGCGCTCGAGATGGCTGACCAGCGCGTACATCGAGGTGACGGAGAACGGGTTCCCGCCGATGAAGAGCGGGTGGAAGCTGAAGGCGATGCGCAGCCGCGGATCGCGGAAATAGCGTTTCACCAGGCCGTAGACCGAGCGGTCGGCCCGGTGCCGCACGAAGCCCGGGATCGCCTTGGCCATCGTGGAGAGGCGATGGAAGGGCACGTCGCCCAGTTCCTCGAAGGCGAAGCCGTAGATCCTCTCGCTTTCCGCCAGAAAGCGGTCGTAGCCCTCGACGTCGGCCGGGTTGAAGCGGCGGACCTGGGCGCGCATCGCCTCCAGGTCGTCGGAGCAGGCGAAGTCGGTGCCGTCGGCGAAGCGCAGCCGGTAGAACGGCTGCATGGGCTTCAGCGTCACGTCGTCGGCGAAGCGCCGTCCGCACAGCGCCCAGAGCTCCTCGAAGAGCTGCGGCAGCGTGATGATGGTGGGGCCGGCGTCGAAGGTGAAGCCGTCCTGGCGAAAGACGCTCGCGCGTCCACCGGGCTGCTCGAGCTTTTCCAGCACCACCACGCGATAGCCGCGGGCGCCCAGCCGCACCGCGGCGGCGAGGCCGCCGAAGCCGCTGCCGATCACCACCGCCAGCGGGCGCCGGTCTTCCGTCGATGCGCGCGGGGGCGTGGCGGTGTGGGTCAGCATGTCAGCGTTGCCCTCCGGCCAAGGCCTTCACGGCCGTCGAGAGCCCCTGCGCGTCGGCGTGGGGCAGCGGCAGGTAGCGGGCCCGCATGGTGCGCGCCAGGGTCTCGGCCTGGCGCTGCGGCCGCGGCGACGTGTCGACCAGGATCGTCGACAGCCCTGCCTGCGCGATGACCTTGGCGGCGGCGAGTGCGTCCTCCTCGCCGGGACCCCGGCCCTGCCGTCCGTCGCGCGCGATGTTGGCGCGGCCATCGGTCAGCACGACCAGAACGGGCGTCTGCCCGCGGCGCGCCGCGGCATCGGCCAGCATCGCCGCGACCTCGAGGCCGGCGGCCAGCGGCGTTCCGCCACCGCCAGGCAGTCCGGCGAGGCTCCTCTTGGCGCGCACCAGCGACCGGGTGGGCGGCAGCAGCACGTCGGCCACCTGGCCGCGGAAGGCGACGAGAGCCACCTGGTCGCGGCGCACGTAGCAGTCGGCCAGGAGCAGCTCGACCGCTCCCTTGGCTTCCGCCATGCGGTGCAGCGCCGAGGAGCCGGAGGCATCCACGGCGAAGATGGTGGTGGTCTCGGTCTGGTGGATGAACCGACGGATGCGGAAGTCGTCCCGGCGCACGAGCACGCGCGATCCCGCGCCCGCCGTCTCGCGCCGCCGCAGGGGCTGCCAGGGCGCGGCCGCCCGCAGCGTCTCCACGAGAGCCAGGCGGGCACCGCCACCCGGCATGCCGGCCTGGGCACCGGCCGGCCGGCCGCGCAGCCGCGTCATCCGGCTCGACCCAGCCCTGCCGGCGGGAGCCTGGCCGCGCCGGCCCTGGCCGGCGAGTAGCGCCGCGAGCAAGCCGGGCGGAAGCGCGGCCCGCGTGGCCTCGGCCACGATCTCCCGTGGCGTCGTGTCGTCGCGACGGGTCGCCTCGTTCTCCTCGGACGGCGGCGTCTCGGACGGGGGCGGCGGAGGCTGCTCCGGTTCGGCCGCCTCGGGAGGCTCGGCGGGAAGCTGCGTTGCGCGTGGAGCCAGCACAAGCCGCGAGGCCGCCCGCAGGTCGTCCTGGACCACATGGTCGCGGCCGGCGAGCGCGGCCAGCACCCGCGCGGTGCGCAGGGCCAGCAGGGGTGCCCTCAGGGAATCGATGCCGAAGGCCGCGCCGACCGAACAGAAGGCCTCGACGGCGTCGTCGGGATCGTGGATCTCGGGCAGCAGCGTCCGGGCCCGCGCGATCATGGCGGGCGTGGGAACAGGCACGTCGAGATCGCGCACGCTCACTCCGGTCAGGTCGACGCGCAGGGCCAGCCTGTCGGTGAGGGCGGGCGGCGGAGCTTCGTCCGGCTCGACACCCTCGTCGAGGGCGACGACCCCGAAGCGCGTCGGCAGACGCAGCGCCAAGCCCTCGCGCTCGACCACCGCGACGGCGGTGTCCATGACGGCGGCGAGCCGCGCGGCCGTCCCCGTCGGCAGACGCTCGGCCATGGGAACGATGAGGAGCCCGCCATCGGCTTCCGCCAGCAGGCCCGCCTGGGCGACGGGCCGCCCCGCCGCCAGGGTCGCCGGCAGGTCGAGCCCGCCCAGCAGCCGGTCGTCGGCCACCGGGAGCGGCAATCGCCTGGCGGGGCGGTCGGCCGTCAGCAGGCCACGCAGCAATTTCGTCCAGCGCTCGCGCACGGGGCCGACGCGCGCCTTGACCCAGGTCCCGCCGACATAGGCGGGATCGACCGCGGTGATGGCGGCCGCGAGAACCGCGTCGGTCCAGGCAGAGGTCTGCGGAGGGGTCGGATCAGGCGGAGACATGGACCGCGACGGCCGGCGCGGTTGAAGGACGGGGGGCATGCCCCTGTTCGGCGCCGAACACCTCGGCGATGGCGCGTTCGACCCGGACCGTCGAGCCCGCGTCGTCGAGGGGGTTGCGGCGCAGGCGGTGGCGCAGGGCGGAGGGCGCGACGCGGCGCAGGTGACGCAGCGTCACCGTGTCGTCGCCGTCGAGCGCGGCCAGGGCCCGGGCCGTCCGCAGGAGGGTCAGTTCGCCGCGCAGGCCGTCGGTCCCCAGCACGGAGCACAGGCGCGCCGCCATCTCGAGGACCTCGTCGGGGGCCTCGAGGCTGGTGAGTCGGGCACGCGCAGCGGAGATGGACCGGCGCAGCGCCTGCTCCTTGCGCACCCACTTGGCGCAGAAGCCGGCCGGATCGCGCTCGAAGGCATCGCGCCGCTTCACCACCTCGACCCGCGTCGCGATGTCGGAGGGCGTCGACACCTCGACGGCCATGCCGAAGCGGTCGAGCAGCTGCGGACGCAGCTCGCCCTCCTCCGGATTGCCGCTGCCGACCAGCACGAACCGCGCAGGATGGCGCACGCTCAGGCCTTCACGCTCGACAACGTTCTCGCCGGAGGCCGCAACGTCGAGCAACAGGTCGACGATGTGGTCCTCCAGGAGGTTCACCTCGTCGATGTAGAGAAATCCGCGGTTGGCGCGGGCGAGCAGGCCGGGCTCGAACGCCTTCTCGCCCTTCGCCAGGGCCTTCTCGAGATCCAGTGCCCCGACGACCCGGTCCTCGGTGACACCGAGCGGCAGGTCGACGACCGGCACGGGGACGGATCGCGCCGCCGGCGCCTTGCCGAGCGCGCGGCAGGCGTCGCACCGGCCGGACGTGGCCTCGGGATCGCAACCGTAAGGGCAGGCCGCGACGACCTTCATCCGCGGCAGCAACGCCGCGAGGGCGCGCACGGCGGTCGATTTTCCGGTCCCGCGGTCGCCGAACACGAGCACGCCGCCCACCGAGGGATCGACTGCCGCGATCAGGATCGCGAGCTTCATCTCGTCCTGGCCGACGATGGCGGAGAACGGAAAGACCGGCCTGGCCTGGGAGGCGTCGCGCGCCGGCGCGCCCCCGCCCTGGGCCGAACGCCTGCGGCTGGGGACGCCCGCGCCGCTGTCGTGGCGAAATAGGTTCGCGCCGGCGGCCGTCCACTCGTGCGAATCGGGGAGACCGTCGAGAGGCTCAGGAGACCTGGTGTGCCGCATCGGCTTTCCCTGCCCGATCACGTCGACTGCGCCGCGACGGGAGAGCCGCCTCGACCGAGCGGCAGCCACGGGATGCTGCCGACCCGCTGACAGTAGCGTTGGACAAAGAAAGTGTCACGCTAAATTGACACTTCCGATCTGCTGCCCACCGGCTTTGCGATCGGCGAAAAAACATGACGAAAGATTATAAGTCCCCGCCGCTCAAATTCGGATCCGTGACCTGCGACCGCTCGTAAATTGGGGACCGCCGGTTCGACCGGCGTTTGGGAAGGAGACTGAGCATGAGACTGATTGCAACGACTCTCGCAGCCACGGCCGCGCTGGTGGCCTCGGTGGCGGGGGCGATGGCCCAGGACGCCGCGGCGGGCGAAAAAGTGTTCCTGAAGTGCAAGGTCTGCCACCAGATCGGTGAGGGCGCGAAGAATGCGGTCGGTCCGGTTCTGAACGGCGTCATCGGCCGCAAGGCAGGCACGTACGAGGGATACAACTACTCCGACGCGAACAAGAGCTCCGGCATCACGTGGGACGAAGCCACGTTCAAGGAGTACATCCGCAACCCGAAGGCCAAGGTGCCGGGAACCAAGATGATCTTCCCGGGGCTGACGTCGGACGCCGACGTCGACAACGTGCTGGCCTACCTCAAGCAGTTCGGCCCGGACGGCAAGAAGTCCTGATCGACGACATGGCGGCGGCCTCCCCCGGGCCGCCGTCCGCCGCCGCAGCTTCGGCCGGTCCTGAGTCCTGATCGGGTCCGCTGTGGTGGGCGGGATCGCTTTCCTGCCCTGGAAAGAAAAAAGGCCAGCCCGCAGGCTGGCCCAAGTCTAGGGAGGAAACGCCCAAGGAGGGCATGTGACGCCTCAGCGCCACGGCCTGAACATAGATGCTGCAGTGCAGCATTTCAACCCCTGGGGTTTCGATTTTTTCGTCTCAACCGAAACCAATCGTCGACCAAGCGCTCAATCCGAAGCCTTAGATCGTCGTTTCTCCAGGGATTCCTTCATTTCGCATTGCACAATGCACCCTGCGCGCTGCAGCGTTCCCGCTGGCGCAGAGCTGGCGGCGCGCCCCGTTGCCGGGGCCGGCCGATCCTGCTGAAACTCGAAACGCCCGAGAGCCGCCCGGGTTCACCCGTGGACGGAGGATTCCGGCAGATCCTCGCCGCCCATCGCGCCGGCCCGGCGCACCGCGCGCCAGGCCTCGCCCTCCGTCTCGAACACGCCGAGCATGGCCGGCACGGATTCGAGGTCGGGGCCGCATGCCAGCGCCGCGAAGCGCTTCTCGCTGACGTGATCGACCGGGATGACGTAGACGACCCAAGACCAGCGCGCATCCTCGGCGCGCGCCAAGCAGGTCGAAACGCGGGTGGCGGGCACCTCGTCGCGCCCGACCGCCCGCTCCAGACCGAGCGTCACGTTGTCGTCGTGCCAGGGGTACCACCACGCGCTCGTGTAGCCGGGCCGGGTGTACAGGTAGGACCACGGCGGGTCGTCGTCCTGAGTCTCCCACAGGCGCGCCAACGTATCCCGCTCGATACCTCTGAGCTCCTCAGGCGTCATTCACAGACCCCGCACGGGGGCTCCCAAGACAAATTGCAGACGCGGCACGTCGCGTCCAATAACCTATATCTCAGGTTGTTTTCCGGGGTTTCTACAACCGACTACAACCGCAGGATCGTTTTCTCTGAAATAGTTAAGCCAGTATTCATGTGTCGAATGCTGCGCAGAATTGTCAGGTTTCGTCAACGATCAGTTGTCCCACGGGAGTGGCACTCTTGATCAGGGTCTGACGGCGGGCGTCTCAACCGCCATCCCGCGCGCCCGGTCCATCAGGAACGCCTCCAGCGCGATCGCCTCGTCGGAGCCGTAGGGCCAGGGCTCGGCCCTCACGCCGGTCATGCAGTTGCGAAAGCGGCGCTGCAGCGAGCCGGTGGCCTGCCATTCGAGCCGGTACAGCGGATAGCCCGTCGGATGGGCCTGCGGGATGGGTGCCGCAGCGAGCCTTCGGCCCCAGTTGTCGTCGTGACAGGCCGCGCAGCTGAAATCGAGCTGCCCCTGGCGCCGGGTGTAGAGGGCGCGCCCCGCGTCACGCACGGCATCCATGGCGGCTCCCGTCGGCGGCGCAATGCGCAGGCCCCGGGACTGGAAGCCGACATAGGCCGCAAGCCCGAGCAGTTCCGCCCCTTCCGCCGGCAGTGCCGGAGCGCCCATGTTCCGGGTGCGGCACAGGTTGATCCGCCCCATCAGGTCGACCGCCTTGCCCGAGACGGCGTCGATGGCTGGATAGCGGGCGGCGACGCCGCGCATCGTGTCCCGCGCGTCGCCATGGCAGGCGGTGCAGGCCGTGCCGTTCGGACCGGCAGGGGTCGACCATTGCGCTTGCCCGTCGGCGACCGACAGCATGCCGGGATTGGCCGCGTCGTCGGCCTGCAGGGCCTGCGTCTGCGGGCTCATGAAGGTGGCACCGGAGCGACGCTCGTCACCCCGCGACGCCTGGAGCCCCGCGGCCAGCCCCAGGGCGACGCCCGCGATGGCGACGAGGCGCCTCATTCGACCACGATGGCGGCGGTCTCGACCTGGGCGTTGCCCTTGTCGTCGAACCACCGGAACGTGATCGTCCCGCTCTCCTGCGCGATCGTCGTGAACGCGAAATAGGGATTGGCTGCGATCGCCGGGAAGAGATCCGCGCTGAAGATCTCCTGGCCGTTCCAGGTCACGAGGAAGCGGTTGATGATGTCGCGGGGCACGAGCGCGCCGTCCGGGCCGGTGCGGTAGCCGGTCTCCATCGGGTGCGAGACGAGCGCCTTGATGTCGATGACCTGGCCCTTGCGGGCCTTCGGCGGCACGTTGATGAGCGCGCGTCCCATGGTGCGTCTCCCTCAGCTTTCCACGCAGGCCGGCAACGTCACGACGAGTTCGGCCGTCGCGGTCCACAGCGAGCCGTCGCTGAGTTCGGCGATGGCCGCGATGATCTGGCTGTCCCCGAGCCGGATGCGGGTCGCGACCTCGGCCCGGCCGGACCTGGCATTGAGGTGGAAGACGGCAATGTTGGGCTGCGGATTGCGCTCGTTGAACACGCCGATCCTGCGCACGTGCTCCTGGGCCGTCATGGCGGCCTCGACCCTGACGGTCAGGGGCACGGAGTTGCCGTTCTCCACGAGCGGCGGGATGTCCAGGGTGACGCGCCCCGCCTGCGGGGTCACGCCCGCGCAGAACGCCTTCATGGCCTCCTGCATCGCCGAAGCCGTGGCGTGGGCCGGACGCAGCGCGAGCAGGCCGACGAGGCCGCCGCCCGCCGCCAGGAGACCGCGGCGGTTCGGCGTGAGGAGTGACTTGCGCGAGGCGATCATGGGCTCTCCTTCTTCACGGGCTCCTCCCGCAGGGTCGCCAGGAACGCGACCACGTCCTCGACGTCCTGGGCCTCCAGGATCGGCCGGCCGGCAAAGGCCCTGGCCACCCGGACGAACCCGTCGATCCTGTAATACGCAGGCATGATGCTGTCCGGATTGAGGAGACGGCCATCGACCAGACGCAGCCGCAGCTGGGCCTCGTTCCACCGCGAGCCCGCGCCGGCGAGGTCCGGCGCCAGCGTGCCGGGAAAGCGCTGCTCCGGGAACGGTCCCGTGTGACAGAGAAGGCAGAGCCCCTTCTGCCGATCGACGACGATCGCACGGCCCCGCGCCGGATCGCCTGGGCGGTCGGTGAGCGGCCGGGGAATGCCGTCCCCCACGACTGCGACGGCTCCCGGCGGGACCGTCTCGGCTGCGGCCGCGACCGGCCAGGCCGCCAGGAGGGCCAGTGCGGCGACGAGGCGGCGGGCCTCAGCCAAAGACTTCGGCCGTGATCGTCCGGAACCAGGCATCGGCGTAGATCGCTTCCTGCGCCCGCTGCTCGCGGGGGGCATCGACCGGACTGGTTCCGCCGGCTCCCTCCACGTCGGTGAGCAGGCCATTGGCGGGGCGATACACGCCGGCCACGGAGATCCCGTATCCCGGCCCCACCAGGCTGTAGCAGGTGTTGATGAGTTTGGGCGGAGCCGGCGCCTGCCCCCGCAGCAGCATGGCCACCGCGTCCGCGCAGGCCTTGGCCTGGGCATTCGCGGCGAAGGCGGACTTGGGCATGCCCCCCGCGATGATCGCGTCGCCCACGAGGTGAATGCCGGGGACGAGCTTGGATTCGAACGTCACCGGGTCGATGGGACACCAGCCGCTTCGGTCGGCGGTTCCGGCCGCGGCCGCGATGGCGCCGGCGCGCTGCGGGGGGATGACGTTGGCCACCGTGGCCTTGGTGCGGCCGAACTCGGTGACGAGCGTCATCTCGCCCGGCACCACCTCCACCACCTTGCCGCCCTGGGACAGTCCCACCCACTCGATCATGCCCGGGTAGAGATCGTCCCAGGCATTCTGGAACAGCTTCTGCTTCGAGAAGGCATCCTTGGCGTCGAGGATGACGATCTTCGATCGCGGCTTGTTGGCCTTGAGATAGGCGGCGATCAGACTGGCCCGCTCATAGGGGCCCGGCGGGCAGCGGAACGGATTGGCGGGCGCGACGATGACGACCGTTCCCCCGTCCTCCATCGCCTCCAGTTGCCGGCGCAGCAGCAGCGTCTGCTCGCCGGCCTTCCACGCATGGGGCATGACCCCGGCGGCCGCCTGGTCGTAGCCCGGCAGCGCGTCGAAGCGCAGGTCGATGCCGGGCGCGAGCACGAGGCGGTCGTAGCCGAGGCTCGAGCCGTCCGAGAGGCGCACGCTGCGCGCCGTGGCGTCGACGCCGACGGCGGAGAGCCTGGCCAGGACGACGCCTTGCCGGGCCACGCCCTCGTAGCCGAACTGCTGCTGGGCGAGGCTGCGGGTGCCCTCGACGACGCCGTTGGAAAAAGCACATGACGTGTAGGTCGCGGAGGGCTCGACCAGGGTCACGCCGAAGCCTGCGCGCTGCAGGACGCGGGCGCAGGTCGTGCCGCCGAAGCCGCCGCCCACGACCACGACCCGCGGCGGGGCCTGGGCGAGCACACGCGGCGCGGCCAGGGCGGCCGGCAGCGTGGCGACGAGACCGGTGATCAGGGTGCGGCGGTCGGGGCCTGGCCTCATGGCTTCGCCTCGCTCCACCACGCGGCGATCGCCGCGCTCTCCTCGGCCGTGAATCCCTTGGCGATGCGCGGCATGACCGTGCCCGCGCGCTCGCCCGTGCGAAAGGCCTGCATGGCGCCCGCGATGTCCGCGGCCGGGCGGCCAGCGATGGCCGGCCCCACGCTCGCGGCCGGGCCGCCATGGCAGCCCGAGCAGGCCGTGGCACCCGCCGGCGCCGTTCCGGCGGCCCTGGCGGCAGACAGTGGCACGGCGATCAGGGTGGCCAGGGCCACGGCGATCGCCCTGACGTGACGCGGGGGGATCATGTCATCACCGGACGAAAACGAATCGCGGCGGGCCCTGGGCCCGCCGCGAGACTGATGCTTCTCACGCCTTGCGCAGGTCCTGGTCGGCCAGCGGCAGCGTGCGGATCCGCTTGCCGGTCGCGGCGAAGATCGCGTTGAACACGGCGGGCGCGGCCACGAAGATCGTCGGCTCGCCGACACCGCCCCAGAAGCCGCCGGACGGCATGACGATGGACTCGACCTTCGGCATCTCCTCCATGCGCAGGGCCGGATAGGTGTCGAAGTTCTCCTCCTGCACCTTGCCGCCCTTGATGGTGATCTCGCTGTGCAGCGCGGCGCTCAGTCCGTAGGCAAAGGAGCCTTCGATCTGGGCGGCGATCTGCTGCGGGTTCACCGCGTGGCCGCAGTCCGTCGCGGCCACGATGCGATGGATCGTCAGCTTGCCCTTGTCGTCGACCGACACCTCGGCGCAGGCCGCCACGTAGCTGCCGTAGCCCATGTGCTGGGCGAGGCCGCGATACACGCCCTTGGGCGCGGGCGTGCCCCATCCGGCCTTCTGCGCCACGGCATTCAGCACGGCGAGATGCTTGGGGCTGTTGACCAGCATCTTCTGGCGGAAGGCCAGGGGATCCTGGCCAGCCGCGTGAGCCACCTCGTCGATGAAGCACTCGAGGTAGAAGGCGTTCTGGTTGTTGTTCACGCCGCGCCAGAAACCAGCCTTCAACGGCGGGTTGCGCATGGCGTGATCGATGAGCAGGTTTGCGATCGTCGTGTAGCCGAACGCGCCCTCGGCGCCGCCGGGGTTGAGGCCCTGGAAGGTCGCCGGATCCTTGCCGTTCTGGAGCCCCTGCGGGTTCACGGTGGCGAGGATCGACTGGCCGGAGATGCGCATGTGCATCCCGGTCACGTTGCCGTTGGCGTCGAGCCCGGCGGTGAGCTTGGCCATGGTCGTCGGGTGATACCACCCGTGCATCATGTCCTCTTCGCGCGACCAGATCAGCTTCACCGGCGTGCCCGGCATCGCCTTGGCGATGAGCACCGCCTGGCGCACGAAGTCGTGGCTCGTGGCGCGCCGGCCGAAGCCGCCGCCCAGCGCGTGCCGGTAGACGTCGCACTTGGCCACGGGCAGGCCGGCCGCATCCGCGGCGGTGGCGAGAGCCGCCTCCGCGTTCTGGGTGGCCGTCCAGACCTCGCACTTGTCCGACGTCCAGAGCGCCGTGGCGTTCATCGGCTCCATGGTCACGTGGTGCTGCCACGGCACGTGGTAGGTGGCCTCGACCACCTTCGCGGCGGAGGCGAGCGCCGCCTTCACGTCACCGGCCTGGTTGCCGACGAAGGCCTGCTCGGCCGTGAGGCCTTCCTTGAGCATGGCCTTGACCTGATCGTTCGAGATGGCGCCGTTCGGCCCCTCGTCCCAGACGATCTCGACCGCCTCGAGGGCGGACTTGGCGCGCCACCACGTGTCGGCCACGACGGCGACGGCAGAGTCGCCGACCTGCATGACCTTCTTCACGCCCTTCATCGCCTCGGCCTTGGAGGCGTTGAAGCTCTTGACCTTGCCGCCGAGCACCGGCGTGTCGCGGATCGCCGCGTTCAGCATGCCCGGCATCTTCATGTCGATGCTGTAGACGAGCTTGCCGCTCAGCTTCTCGACCGTGTCCAGGCGCTTCACCGGCTTGCCGGCGAGCGTCCAGTCCTTGGGGTCCTTCAGCGGAACGTCCTTGGGAGCCTCGAGCTTGGAGGCCGCCATGGCGAGCTGGCCGTAGCTCAGGCTCTTGCCGCTGGCCGGGTGGGTGACGATGCCCTTCGATGCCTTGCACTCCGAGGCCGGCACCTTCCACTCGGTGGCGGCAGCCTGCACGAGCATCATGCGCGCGGCGGCGCCGCCCTTGCGCACATAGTCCTGCGAGTCGCGGATGCCGCGGCTGCCGGCCGTGCCGAAATTCCCCCAGACGCGATTGCGGGCCAGGCTTTCGCCGGGCGTGGGGTATTCCGTTTTCACCTTGCTCCAGTCGCACTCGAGCTCCTCGGCGACGAGCTGGGCCAGGCCAGTGAGCGTGCCCTGGCCCATGTCGACGCGGGCGATGCGGATGATGACCGTCTCGTCGGGCTTCACCACAACCCAGGCGTTGATCTCGTCGGGTGTGACGGCGGCCTGCGCGTCACCGGCGAAAGGCACGTGGAAACCGAGGGTGAACCCCGCGGCGGTGACGCCGGCTCCCTTCAGGAAGCCGCGGCGGGAGGTGTCGAAAACCTTGCCCATGGTGCGCGCTCCCCTCAGCCGGCCATGCCGGTGGCCGCGAGCTTGATCGCGGCCTGGATGCGGTTGTAGGTGCCGCAGCGGCAGATGTTGGTCATCTCGGAGCGGATCTGCTCGTCGGTGGGCTTGGGGTTGGCCTGGAGAAGCGCCGCCGCGGCCATGATCTGGCCGGACTGGCAATAGCCGCACTGCGGGACGTCGAGCTCCAGCCACGCCTTCTGGATGGGATGCGTCACCGTGGGGGACAACCCCTCGATGGTGACGATCTTCTGCTCCGGCTTGAACTCCCCGACCGGGATCGAGCAGGAGCGCATGGCGACCCCGTCGACGTGCACCGTGCAGGCCCCGCACTGGGCGACGCCGCAACCGTACTTCGTGCCGGTCAGGCCGGCGTGCTCGCGGATGGCCCAAAGGAGCGGCGTGTCCGGCTCCACGTCGAGCTCGTGCAAAGTCCCATTGATGTTCAATTTGATCATGTGAATCCCGCCCACGACGAAGGGAGCCTTCTTAGCGGTGCTCCCTGGAGGCGGTGAGAGTGCTTCGGAGCGCCGCGCCGCGCAACCGCACCACACGAAAAGGTGATGCGGCAGAAGCGCGCCGGGCGCGTCCAGAGCCCTGCTAACATTCACGAATTGCCAAGTTGGACGGGCGCCTTGTCGAACTGGTGGAGATAGCCGATCAGATCCTTGATCTTCTGCTCGTCCTTGAGCCCCGGGTAGATCATTTTCGTGCCGGGAACCTTGGCCTTGGGATCCTTGATGTAGTCGGCGAAGGTCGCCTCGTCCCAGCTCAGGCCCGACTCCTTGTTCGCCGTCGAATAGCTGTAGCCCGCAACCGATCCGGCCTTGCGTCCGAACAGCCCGTTGAGGACGGGGCCGACGCCGTTCTTGGCGGTGTCGCCGACCTGATGACAGGCGCGACAGACGGTGAAGACCTTTTCGCCGGCCGCCGCGTCCTGGGCGGAGGCGCCGGACGCGGTCGCCAGAATCACGGTGCCTGCAACGATGACGGAACGGAGCATGGAGCTGGACCTCTCGGTTGGGGTGGGATCTGCTGCCAACAACGCTCGGCCCCTCCGGTTCCGCGCCTCGCGCGGCACCGCGCTCCCCTCCCGCTGGAACGCGGCTTGCTTGGCGCACGCCAAGGAGAGCCCGTCATGTCCCGCCGCTTCATCGCCGCCGCCGCGCAACTGGGCCCGATCGCCCGGGACGAACCCCGTCGCGACGTCGTCGCCCGGATGGTGCGGCTCGTCGAGGAGGCGCGCCGGCGCGGCGTGTCGTGGCTGGTCTTCCCCGAGCTCGCCCTCACGACCTTCTTTCCGCGCTGGTTCATGGAGCGGCAGAGCGAGGTAGACCGCTTCTTCGAGACGCGAATGCCGTCGGCGGACGTCCAGCCGCTCTTCGACGCGGCGCGCGGGGCGGAGATCGCGTTCCACCTCGGGTTCGCCGAGAAGGTCGACGACAGCGGCGTGGAGCGCCGCTTCAACACCGCCATCCTGGTCGACCGGGCCGGCCGGATCGTCCACAAATATCGCAAGGTCCATCTCCCCGGACACCGCGATCACGAACCCCAGCGACCGTTCCAGCACCTGGAGAAGCGCTACTTCGAGCGCGGCGACCTCGGCTTCCCGGTCACCACGGTCGAGGATTGCAGGGCGGGCGTCCTCATCTGCAACGACCGGCGCTGGCCCGAAGCCTTCCGCATGCTCGGCCTGAACGGGGTGGAGATGGTCATGGCCGGATACAACACCCCGCGCCACTATCCCCTCGCCCCGGAGCATGACCGGCTGCAGGACTTCCACAACCACCTCTGCCTGCAGGCCGGCGCCTACCAGAACGGCACCTATGTCGTCGGCGCGGCGAAGGCGGGCGTGGAGGAAGGTTGCGAGCTGATCGGAGGAAGCTGCGTCGTGGCGCCGACCGGCGAGATCCTCGCTGTAGCCGCCACGCTCGGGGACGAACTCGTCTGCGCGGCTGTGGACCTCGACCGCTGCGCCGAGATCAAGCGCAACATCTTCAACTTCGCCCAGCACCGGCAGCCCGACACGTATGGGCTGTTGACGCAGGGAGTTGGCCAACTTTAACGCGAACCTAACCAAATCGGCGAAGCTTGGAGACCGGCAGACCACGCCCATGCGGGCGCCGCGCGTCTGGCCTCACCGGTGCCGAAGATGACCATGCCCTTGTCCGATCACGCGGCCGACCAGCCTGCGACCGCCGTTGCCGAGGCAGACGCGGCGCTCACGCGCGAGGCTGCCCTGGTCGCGCTGGCGCGCGAGGCGGGCCTTCTCGCGCTGTCGGCCGGCCGCGAGGCCATGGCTCCCGGCCGCGGGGCGACCGCCGCCACCATGGCGATGATCACTCTGGCCGCGGAAACCGAGCGCGTGGCCCGCCGGATCGAGCACGCCATCGACGCGATGCGCAGGCTCAACGGGACCCAGGGCCCCAGCGACGCCCAGATTGCCGCCGCGGCCGCCGCGCTCGCCGCGGCCCGCGCCATCGGCGCGCATTCGCCGAGCCCGGC
>NZ_CAMFHB010000052.1 GCF_945952055.1 uncultured Alsobacter sp. | reverse complement strand
CGCCCGTCAGGGTCAGTGTGCTGGTCCCGATGGTCACCGTGCCGCCGGCGCCTTCTAGCGAAACGATCGACTTGTTGCCCGACGAGGCGTTCAGCGTCGCGCCGATGGAAAGCGAGATAGCTGAACGCTCAATCTTTCCACCGATACCAAGTACAATTTCTCCATTATCAATCGTCGTCACGCCAGAATACGTATTAACCCCGTCAAGCGTAAGAATTCCTCCTCCAATTTTGGTGAGGCTTGTCGTTGCTGTTCCATCCTCGATGCTGCCGCCGAACGTGAGGTTGCCCAGCGGTACATCCACGGTCAAAATCGCAGCGCCCGGGCCGTCGTTCTTGACTGTCGTATTGGCACCGAAGTCCGTAATGGTTTGGCTTTGACCCATCAGATCAAGGACTTGCCCTGCCGCCGGGCCAGCTGCCCACAGCGCCATCCCGGCCGCCATGCCGCCGACCGCCGCCGCCCTCCTGAAGCCCACCAGTGCAGTCGACCCCATCAACACCCGCCGGACGAGGGAACGGCGAGACTTCACGGACGCGGAAATCGGCATGGGGACCCCGGAATGAACGACTCGATGAAAAATCGACGCGATAAATTCACATTCAGAAACGGCGCAGAATTGCCGCATCCCGAGGCGTTTGCCAAGAGGCCCAAGTGTTTTCGGCCAATGTAACGGCAAGTGTGACAGAAATACAGCGCGTTTTATCCGCCAACACGCCCTTGTAGTCGCAATTTTCAACTTTCGGTTGCAGTGCTTCGCGCCAGAATAACCCTACCCTTCATTTCCCTTCGGCTTGCGTTGACCTCGGCGACGTCATGCGGCATGAGGAGCCATCGCATTCGGAGTCGTTGTTTCATGATGTCTTTTCAGTCGAGAATTGCAGCTCCTGCGCGGCGCACCCGGATGGCTTCGCGGCCGATTCTCCCGGCCCTCGCCTTCCTCGGCGCGTGGCCGGCTCTCGCCGCCGTCACGCCGGCCCAGGCGCAGACCGCGCCGGCGCCAGCCCCCGCGGCCCCGGCCGCCGCCGCCGTGTCGGCGGACCCGCAGGTGACCACGGCCACCTATGGTGACTGGGTGCTGCGCTGCACGCGCACCGGCGAGGGCGCGCAGGCGCAGCGGCTGTGCGAGATCGTGCAGACGCTCCAGGCGCAGGGCCAGCAGGCCATCGTCGCGCAGATCGCCTTCGGGCGCCTGTCGGCCAAGGATCCGCTCAAGCTCACGATCCTGCTGCCGGTGAACGCCTCGTTCCCGGGCAGCGTGCGGATGGGGCTCGACGAGAAGGATGCCGGCGCGCAGGAACTGGGCTGGCGCCGCTGCCTGCCGATGGGCTGCTTCGCCGACGCCGAGCCCAAGGACGACATGCTCAAGCGCTGGCGGGGACAGTCCGGCAACGCCGTCCTCCTCTACAAGGACGGCACGGGGCGGGACGTGGTGCTGCCCATGTCCATGCGCGGGCTCGCCCAGGCGCTCGACAACCTGCCGAAAGGCTGAGGCACGTCGAGACAAGGCTTCCCCGCGGCATCCCGCGGGGCAGGCCACTGACGCAGGCCGTGGTCCTGCTCGCCGGGGTGCGGGCGGGAGCGACGACGAAACAGGACTCCAAACGGAAGGCGCGGCTTCATGACCAAGCAGCTTCTCATCTACGATCTCATCTCCGCCGTGTCCGCCGAGACGCATCGCGAACTGTCCGTGCGCGAGGTCGGCCATTTCGGCTTCTCGGCCGGCACGAACCACGTCCCGCTGATGCTCTCGGAATTCGTGCAGGCCTCGGGCGACATGCCCATCGTGTTCGCGGGCGGTCCCGGTGATCGCATCCCGGTGGCCGTGTTGGGCTTCCGCGACGGAGAAAACCGGTTCCTCGACGTCGGCGGCACCTGGAGAGGTCGCTACGTGCCGGCGTTCCTGCGGCGCTATCCCTTCGTGTTCGCCAACACCGCGCCGGACACGCTGACGCTGTGCATCGACGAGACCTATCCCGGCTGCAATCGGGACGGGCGCGGCGAACGCCTCTTCGACGCTGACGGGCAGCACACGACGTATCTTCGCAACGTGCTGGCCTTCGCCCAGGCCTATGAGCAGCAGCTCGCAGCCACCCGCGCCTTCTGCGCACGCCTGGAAGCCCTGGACCTCCTGGAGCCCGCGGAGGCCCAGTGGACCCCCACGGCCGGCGATCCCATGAAGCTCACCGGCTTCTCCACCGTGGAACGGGCGCGCCTGCGCAAGCTCACCGGCGAGCAGTTGGCGGCCCTGACGGCGGACGACCTGCTGGAGCCGATCTTCGCGCAGCTCCTGTCGCTCGGCCGGTTCGAACAGCTCGCGACGATGGAACCGGCGGCGCGGTTGAACTGACCCGCCGCGGCAGCCCGGAACCGCGGCGAATGACGAGGCCGCGTGGCGGAGGCTGCCGCTGGGAGGGTGCCCCCTCGCTTGTGGGCGCCAAGTCCTGCGGCACCGCCCCGCTGGTCTCGCGCTTCGCGCGATCCACCCTCCCCTGCAGGGGAGGGAGAGGACGCTATGCCTGTTAGGCTCAAGTGCCGAAGGGCCTGACTTCGCCATCACGCCCGGACGAGCGGCGGACGCGTACGACCGCCGCGAAACGGGAGCGCGACGCGCTCAGGCAAACATGCGGTCGCCTTGCTGGTCGCAGATCTGCTTGCCCTTGGTCACAGAGAACGACACCGCCTCGTCCCGGCTGGGATGCTTCTCGGCGCGAATGAATCGGTGCTCCTTGAGGGTGCCGTCGATCTCCTTCTCGATCCGCCCCGCCGTCTGGAACTGGCCCCCGTCGGCGAACGGCGCCGCCACGATGCGATAGCCGTTGTATTCGATGGCTTCCTCCTCGGCCGGCGCGGACGCTGCGGCACCGCCGCTCCCCGTCACCTGGCTCCAGAGCGATTTCAAGAATGACGCCATCACCGTCCCGCAAAGCGGCTCCCTGTTTTCGAACCGCAGGATAGCGGTCGGCGCAGGGAGCGCCAAGCGACCCTGAGTCATGAGGGAGCGGCCAGCGACCCCCAGCCATGGTGAGGGTGGATTCCCCGCGCCTAAGCCGGTAAAGCCTCCCTCGGCACGGGGCGTGCTTGCAACCCGTGGTTCCCTCGCGAGGTGCCCCATGTTCCCCGACCGGCTGACCGATGGCTACCGCGCCTTCCTCGAGGGGCGCTTCAATGCCGAGCAGTCCCGCTACCAGCAGTTGGCGGAAGCCGGGCAACGGCCCGAGATCATGGTGGTGGGCTGCGTGGATTCGCGCGTCTCGCCGGAAGTCATCTTCGACGCCAATCCGGGCGAGCTCCTGGTGGTGCGCAACGTCGCCAACATCGTGCCGCCCTATGAACCCGACCGGGATTCCCAGCACGGCACGAGCGCGGCCCTGGAGTTCGGCGTGCAGGCGCTGCGCGTGAAACACATCGTGGTGCTCGGCCACATGTTCTGCGGCGGCATCCGCGCCTTCGCCGACGAGCAGGAGCCCCTGTCGCCGGGCGATTTCATCGGCCGCTGGATGTCGCAGATCGCCCCGGCGGCCGAGAGCCTCGGGCGTCGCCCGGCCGATGACGACGGCACCTATCTGCGCAAGCTCGAGTTCGCCTCCGTCGAGCTCAGCCTGAAAAACCTGATGACCTTCCCCTGCGTGCGCATCCTGGTGGAGCGCGGCAAGCTGCACTTGCACGGCGCCTATTTCGGCATCCATTCCGGCCACCTGCTCATCCGCAACGCGCGGACGGGCGCATTCGAGCCGGCCATTGCCGACATGCCCGACCGCATTCCCATGATCCGCTGCGACTGAACGCCTCAAACCCGAGACTTTTCAAAGGCCTGGCTCAAGCCGGATTTCGTGGCGCGAAGCGCCCATCCGAGCTATCGTGCGCCGCCTGAAGACCAGGAGCAAACCAGCATGCGCCGTCACCGCCGAGCCAAGATCGTCGCCACCGTCGGACCGGCCAGCGCGTCCCCCGAGATGCTCAAGACCCTGTTCCTGGCGGGCGTCGACACCTTCCGGTTGAACTTCAGCCACGGCACGCATGAAGACCACGCCAAGGTCCACGCCGCCATCCGCGCGCTGGAGAAGGAGGTGGACCGTCCCATCGCCATCCTCATGGACCTGCAGGGCCCCAAGCTGCGCGTCGGCACCGTGAAGGACGGCAAGATCCAGGTGGCGGCGGGCGAGCCGGTGCGCTTCGTCCTGGAGGGCGGCGAAGGCGACGCGATGTCGATCCCGCTGAAGCATCCCGAGATCTACGCGGCCCTGTCGCCCGGCGACGACCTGCTCATCGACGACGGGCGCGTGCGCGTGCGCGTCACCGGCGTGGGCCAGGACTTCATCGACGCCAAGGCGGTGGTCGCCGGCACGATCTCGAACCGCAAGGGCGTCAACGTGCCCGGCTGCGTGCTCGACATCTCGCCGCTCACGCCCAAGGACCGCGCCGACCTCGCCTTCGGCCTCGAACTCGGCGTCGACTGGGTGGCGCTTTCGTTCGTGCAGCGGCCGGGCGACATGATCGAGGCCCGCGGGCTCGTGGGCGACAAGGCTGGCCTGGTGGCCAAGATCGAGAAGCCGGCAGCCTTCGACCAGATCGACGACATCATCCGCCTGTCGGACGCAGTGATGGTGGCGCGCGGCGACCTGGGCGTCGAGATCCCGCACGAACAGGTGCCCGGGCGCCAGAAGGAATTGGTCCGCGCTTGCCGCAAGGCGGTGAAGCCCGTGATCGTGGCAACCCAGATGCTGGACTCGATGGTGTCGGCGCCCGCCCCCACGAGGGCCGAGGCCTCGGACGTGGCCACCGCCATCTACGATGGCGCTGACGCGGTCATGCTGTCGGCGGAGTCCGCGTCCGGCCAGTATCCGCGCGAAGCCGTCGAGATGATGGATCGCATCATCCGCTCGACCGAAGGCCACAAGCTCTACCGGTCCATCGTCAGCGCCTCCTCCGAGCCCGGCGAGGACGTCACCGCCCCGCACGCCGTCGCGGCCGCGGCGGCCGACCTAGCGGAGGCGATCCACGCGCCCTGCATCGTCGCCTTTACGTCCAGCGGCACCACCGCCGCGCGCATCGCGCGCAAGCGCCCGGCCGTGCAGGTCCTGGCCATCACGCCCGATCTCGCCGTCTCGCGCCGCCTCTGCCTCCTGTGGGGCGCCCACAGCCTGTGGGCCGACGACGTGCACACCTACGAGGAGATGGTGGACATGGCGACGGCCCGCTCCCTCTCCGAAGAGTTCGCTCGGCCCAACGACGCGATCGTGGTGGTGGCGGGCATTCCCTTCGCCCAGGCGGGCACCACCAACAATCTTCGCGTGGTGCAGATCGGGCGTGGCTGACGCAGGCCACGCGCCTCGCGGGGCGTGTGGTTCGGACACGACGAGCCACAACGCAAAAAGCCGGCCCTCGCGGGCCGGCTTTCTTTCTCGCCGAGACGATCGAAAAAATCAGGCGGCCTTCTTGCGGCCGCGGCCACCCTTGGCCTTCGGCGCCGGCTCGGGCGCCGGCTTGCGACGCTGCTGGCCCAGGCCCATGCTCTTGGCGAGCTGCGAGCGGGACGCGGCGTAGTTCGGAGCCACCATCGGGTAATCGGACGGCAGGCCCCACTTCGCGCGATATTCGTCCGGCGTCATGTTGTACTTGGTGCGCAGGTGACGCTTCAGCGACTTGAACTGCTTTCCGTCCTCGAGGCAGATCAAGTAATCCGGGCTGATCGACTTCTTGACCGGCACGGCCGGCTTCAGCGGCTCTTCCTTGACCTCGACGACGCCGGTCGAAGCGCGGGTGAGCGCGCCGTGCACGTCCGCGATGAGCTTGGTCAGTTCACTGGCCGGGACCGTGTTGTTCGCGGCGTAGGCTGAGACAATTCCCGCGGCAAGCTCGATCAAAGTGAGCTGAGTATCATCGGCCATGACTGTTCCTCTTGTGGGCGATGCGATTCGCCACAGCTTAAATCACACAACGGAGATAAGCGAAAGAACAATTGGCGATGCACCGTGAGATCGATCAAGAGTGTCAACAATTGCCTCACAAACCATTACCGTCTCGCAAGAGTCGGGCGTGTTGAACGCTCCTCATGTCGCTCGAAACCGGTCGATCCCTCCATCCGCCCGGCGCCCACGCCGAGTGTAGGGATATCGGCCTAGCAACGGAAAAGCATCGACGCGACATCTTTGCCGGCCGTTATGGCGACCATGGCCCGCCAGGCGATCTACTCCTGGCGAAGCCCCGCGTCACGCGGACGCCAGCGCTTGCGCGGGCGACGATCGAGCCGATCGACGGGCCCATCCGAGGCTCTTCGAGGTCCGCCGAGTTGGACGAAAGCCTTGCGTATACCCGGATGGTCCCTCCCCGCCACTGGACACCCCGCGTTCGTCGGCCGCTCCCCAAGGTTCTGGGCTTTGAGATGAGGCGTGCGTAGCGTCATGTCCTCCAGTTCGGCCCGGAGATACTGGTCAATCTTTGAAAAGACCAAAGAGTTGCACGACCGGCGCCGCGCGCCGACGCTCCAGCGCTGCGCCTGTGAGCCGCGCAAGGCGGATCACCGCCGTCTTCGCGGCGATCTTGCCAACACCGGCGCGCGGAGTTGCGTGCGGCGACGTCTCGGGCGAGATGCTGGCACGCAAGGATGGAGCGCGATGATGCCGCACGGTTCGGAAGCAGACGTCTCGGACGGTTCCACACAAGGCACGACGACGGCCGGCGGGACGCTCATCACGCGCCGCAGCGTCGTGAACGGGCTCGCCGGGGCCGCCGTCGTGGCACCGGCAGCGCGAGCCTTGGCCCAAGTGAGCCCGGCCATGGATGCGGTGGTCGCTGAAAGCATCCGGCAGATCGCAGCAAAGCACCGCATTCCGGGCCTGGCCATTGCCGTCACCGTCGGTGGACAGGTGCAGTTCTACAATCATGGCGTGGCCTCGACGCAAAGCGGCGCGCCCGTCACACAGGAGACGATCTTCGAGATCGGCTCGGTCTCAAAGACCTTCACCGCGACGCTTGCGTCCTACCTCCAGGTCACGCGGCGTCTGGCTCTGGACGACAAGGTCCAGAGGTACATGCCTGAGGTGGCTGGCAGCCCCCTGGCCGAACGATCCCTGCTCGACCTGGCGACATACACGGCCGGCGGTCTTCCGCTGCAGTTTCCGAAGGGCCTTGCATCCGCGGGCATGATGACATTCTACAAAGACTGGAGGCCGCAGGCCAAGCCGGGCCATCAACGGCTGTATTCGAACACGAGTATTGGCCTGTTCGGATTTCTGGCCGCTCGAGCGGCCGGCCAACCGTTCGAAAACTTGATGGACAATACGCTTTTTCCGGCCTTGGGCCTGAAAAGCACGTCCATCACGATTCCGGCGGCAAGCCTTGCAGCCTATGCTTACGGCTACGCGAAGGATGACAGGCCCGTCCGCGTCACCCCCGGCATTCTGGACGCAGAAGCCTATGGGGTGAAGAGCACCAGTGCGGACATGATACGGTTCGTGCAGATCCAGATGGGCGCGTTCGTGACGGATCCAACCATGGCGAGTGCGGTCAAGGCGACCCGGACCGGGTACTACCGGGTCGGAGGCATGGTCCAGGGGCTCGGATGGGAGATGTACGACGATCCCGCGCCGCTCGACACGCTCCTGGCCGGCAACTCTCCCGACATGGTCCTGAAGCCAAACCCGGCGGTTGCGATCGTGCCGCCGCAGGCGCCCAGGACCGACGTGCTGGTCAACAAGACCGGTTCGACGAACGGGTTCGGAGCCTATGTCGCGTTCGTCCCGGCAAGGCGTGCCGGCGTGGTCATCCTGGCAAATCGCAACTTTGCGATCGACGATCGCGTTCGCGCGGCCTACCGGATCCTCTCCGCGCTCGATGGGTGACGCGCTGGCGAGCCATGTCGTGCCTTCCGCATGCGGGGTCGCAGCCAGCGATTGGGACCACAGTCCGGCGGCGTCTCACTCAGGACCGTCTTCTCAGGCGCGGAGCGCGGAGCGCTGAGCGCTCGCGCATCGGACCGTGACGATCAGGCCCGGCGAAATACTTGCCGTTGCTGCAGGTGAGGTGCATTCCGGCAGCACAGCAGCAAGCCAACACATCGATCACCGCGGTTGCGAAAGCGTGCGGTTACGACAATCAGTCGGCTTACAGCAGGGTATTCTTTCGGACGGTTCATCACGCGCCGACAGAGCAGCGCCGCGCGCTGACGTTCGTCGTCTATCCAGCATCTGAAACGATGGTCTGGCCGGCACGCTCCCCGTCCCGCCGCGGCGCGGCTGAGCGGCGGCCAACGAGCTTCAAAAGCGCACTTCGCTGGGGAGACCTGAAGGAGAGTGCTCGCTCTCCGAGGCTTTGATGGTGGGCGCACAAGGACTCGAACCTTGGACCCGCTGATTAAGAGTCAGCTGCTCTACCAACTGAGCTATGCGCCCATCAAAGCGTTCGCGGGGCCTCAGCCCCGCGACGAGGGGGTGTTTAGCGAAGTCCCGGCGGGTTGTCCAGCGTCAGTTCGCAGCTTTCTGCATTGGGGGGCGGGAGCGCCGCGCAGGGACTGGACGGCGGCCACCGCCACCTCGACCGCGGCCCCTGCCCGACGGTCAACGGCGGGTCTATGCTTGCGCCGATTCTGTCCGCTCCGGAGCCTCGCATGCGCCGCTGTCTCGTTCTCGCCGCCGTCGCCCTCGGTCTTGCCGCCTGCAACACGGCCGGCACCGCCCCTCAGGCCTCCAGCGCTCCGCCGTCGTCGGCCTATGCCAACCTGCCGGCGGGCGTGTCGCCGCCCGGCTTCAAGCTGCCGGACGGCGCGGGCTGCTCGGGCGCGGTCGCCCGCTGGAAAGCCCTGCAGGACAACGACCTCGCCAGCGGCCACGTCGGCCAGAAGGTCTACGACACCATCCAGGGCGAGATCGCCCAGGCCGCGGCGGCGTGCCAGGCCGGCAGGGACGGCGAAGCCACCGCCATGGTGCGCGCCTCGCGGGCCCGGCACGGCTACCCGGAGGGGTGAGCCGTCGCGCCGGCTCGCCGCCAGCGATCCGGGCGTGACTGTCCCGGCCGACATGACGACCTGAGGTCAAGGGCCGGCTGCGAAAGCGCCGGCTCAATCCAGCCGCTGCCGCAGGTAAGCCGCGACGTAGGGCGGCATGAGCGCTTCGTCGATGTCGCCCGGCCGCCGAACGATGTGGATGTCGCTCAGCTCCGGCTGCGTTTCGGTGGCGAGAGTGTCGATAATCCGCCGGCGCACGGCCTCGGCCGTGCCGCCGACCGACACCTCCTTCATGCAGGCCACGCGCCCCGGTGCCTCGATCAGGGTCCAGTCGGCGGCCACGGACACGTCCGCGGGTCCAAGCCCGGTCTCCTCCCCGAGTTCGCGCAGCACGCTGCCGGCGAGATCCACCGTGTCGCCCACGATGTCGTCGGGATCTGGCGTCCCGGCCGGGAAATAGATCCGGCCCGCATTGGCGGTGTGCGCGCCCATCACGCCCAACAGGTAGGCACCGTCCGAGGCCCGCAGCGCCGCCATGGCGAAGCAGTTGCGCATGGCCGTGTCCTCGAAGCCGAAGTCCCGCCACGCGATGAACCTGGAGAAGCGCGTCTTCAGGTAGGCGCCGCGGAAGGCTGCGCCCTCCAGGCCGCCGGTGTGCAGGACCAGCACGGGTCCGTCGTACAGCGCGGGGTTGGAGGCCTGCAGGCCGGCCCAGTGCTCGTCGATGCGGGCTGCGTTGGCTTCGGCCCAGTCCCAGGGCTTTTGCCTGAAGTGCATGTCGAGGGTGGAAACGGTGGAAAAGCGAAGCGCGGTCACAGGCGAAGCGCCCCCTCGGAAACGACGACCGCCGAGCCGCCGATGGTCGCGCGGGTCAGGACGCCGCCGTCGACGGTGAGGCCGAGCGCGATCTGCGACGGGCGCCCCATCGCGTAGCCCTGCTCGACGATGAAGAGGTGGTCGCCGTCTTCCGGCGCCTCGAAGGCCATGATCGCGCCCGCGAAGGCCGCCACGGCGGCTCCGGTGGCCGGGTCCTCGCCGATGCCCATGTCGGGCGCGAACATCCGGGCGTGCCAGTGGTGGCCGTCCTCCACCGGCTCGCGGCAGTAGACGAAGGCATTGGCGTGGCCGGGCGCCCCCATCTTCGGGCTCCAGCGCTGCAGATCGGTCCGCACGCCGGCGACGTCGGCGCGCGTTTTCAGGGGCACGACGGTGAAGGCCACGCCCGCCGAGAACAGCGCCGGCTCGTGACGGTCGAATCCGATGGCCGTCTCGGCAACCCCGAGGGCGGCGGCCACGGCCCGAGCCTCGGGCGCGCCGCCGAGCCTTTCCGGCAGGCGCGGGAGCGTGAAGGTGGCCTCGCCGTGCCCCTCCCCGGCCACCTCCACCACGCAGGTGACGAGCCCGACCTTCTCCTCGAGCCCGAAACCGGCCACACCGTGGCCGTGGCCATGGTCGAGCATGCCGAGCAGCACCGCCGTGCCGACCGTCGGATGCCCGGCAAAGGGAAGCTCGCGGGCCGGCGTGAAGATGCGCAGGGCGGCACGCTGGTGCGGATCGGCCGGCGGCAGGACGAACACCGTCTCCGACAGGTTGAACTCGCCTGCGATCGCCTGCATGGCTGTGTCGGTCAGCCCCTGGGCATCGAGCACCACCGCCAGCGGATTGCCCGCGAGCGGCCGTCGGGTGAAGACGTCGAGCGTGAAGAAGCGGCGGCGCATGGCGTGTCCCTTCTGTGGGTCCAGTCCCCTCGGGGGGTGCAGTTCCTTCTGCCGATGCAAGGCACTCAACCCATGGCACCGCGCTTGGGCAAGGTGAATTCGACCACCACGGGGCAGTGGTCGCTGGCCTTGGGGCGATCCCACCCGACGCGCGGATAGCGGTCGGCCGTGGTGGCGAGCCGCGGGATGCTGCGGTCGGGGTCGCGCGGGTCGAGCGGCACGCGGTAGGGCATGCCGCGGCGCAGGATCTGGACGCCGACGTCCTGGCCCGCCAGCGCCGGCGAGAGGAGCACATAGTCGAGTTGCACGTGTTCTTCGACGAAGCCGCCCCGCGTCTCCTGCCAGGCCCGGTGGAAATGCGTCCAGCGCTCGTGCGCGGGCAGGCTCGCGACCGGGTTCACGCCGAAGCTGTCGAGCAATGGATCGATTCCCGAAGGACGGGCAGCCTCGCAGGTCCCGTCCGGCAGGCAGCGCTCGACATAGTCGTTGAGGTCCCCCGCCACGATCCAGGGTGCGTCCCGCCACCCCGGCCCGAAGCGGCGCTCCACCAGGGCGCGCACGGCCCGGGCCTCGGCCCGGCGCAGCGGGCGGGTCGCATCGCGGCCGTCGTCGCGGCCGTTGTTCATGGACTTCAGATGGCAGATGAACAGCGTGAGCGCCCGCTTGCCGAGTTCGACGTCAACCATCAGGCAATCGCGGTTGAACACGCGGTCGGCCGGCGTGATCCCGAACGCCCCGACCTCGCGGTCCCACACGTCGAGCTCGCCGAAGGTCATGGCCGCGTGGCCGGTGACCCGCACAGCCCCCTGCTCCACCAGATTGCGGCGCGCGGCAAACGCCACGTCGATGCCGCGCCGGTCGTTGCCGTCGAGGAGCTGGAAATGGCCGTAGCGGATGTCGGAGACCCGGTGGACGTAGTTGGCGAAGAACGCGTCCATGGCCTTGAGGCTGTCGACCTCCTGCAGGCACAGGATGTCCGCCCGCGTCTCGGCGATGGCCAGCGCGGTCATCTGCCGCTTGTCGTCCTCCAGGGCCAGGGCCAGCGTCTGCTCGGCCGCCTTGCGGTCCTGCGGGTGATTGAAGTCGGAGAGCGACATCGCGGCGGCGCTCTCCTCCCGCTGGGCCTCGGCGAAGCGCCAGCGGGCCGAGAGGTTCTCGACGTTGAAGGTCGCGACACGCAGTCTCATGCCGAGGTCATCCCCATGGCGGCCATCTCGTGACGCCCTCTCAGAGGGGCTCCGGCGTGAAGCGGCGGCTGGGGGAGACGAACTCGTCCTGGGCCGCCACCGTCAGGATCTCGCGCGAGCCGGCCTCGGCCGTGCGACGCAGCAGGCCGTAGATCGACGAGGAGGCCAGGCCCAGGGCTTCCGCCGCCGATCCCGTGCGCATCCAATGGACCATGAAGAGCGCCGCCACGGCGTCGCCGGCGCCGTTCACGGAGATCTCCAGGCGTGGGGTGCGCACCCGCCATGCCCCGGTGCCGTCGGAGGCCAGCATGTCGATCGAGTCCTCGGGCGTCTCCTGCGTGAGCATGGAGGTGAGCAGGATCACCCTCGGCCCCAGCGCATGCACCGCCGCCAGCGCCGGCGTGATCCGGTCCACCGATGGGCAGGCCATGCCCGACAGGAGTTCGAGCTCGAACTGGTTCGGCGTGATGATGTCGGCGACGCGGATGGCTTGTTCGCGCATGAATTCCGGGATCCCCGGGCGCACGAAGACCCCGCGTCCGACGTCACCGATCACCGGGTCGCAGCAATAGACGGCCTTGGGATTGGCCTCGCGCACGCGCTGCACGGAGCGCAGGATGGCCGTGCCGATATCGGCCGAGCCCATGTAGCCCGACAGCACGCCGTCGCAGCGCGGCAGCACGCCGCGGGCCGCGATGCCGTCGACGAGTTCCTCGATCATCGGGCCGTCGAACACCCGGCCTGTCCACTGCCCGTAGCCCGTGTGGTTCGAGAACTGGACGGTGTGGATCGGCCAGACCTCGCAGCCCAGCCGCTGCATCGGAAACACGGCCGATGCGTTCCCGACATGGCCATAGGCGACATGCGACTGGATCGACAGAATATTCATCGAGAACGCTCCGGAAACAGGGACCCGACAGTGGCAAGAACGCGGGCTGGCGACAAATCAGAAGCAGTGATGACATTCATCACGCGCCGGGGTTGCTAGACCATCCGTTAAGGCTGGCATGATACGTCCTGCGTGTTCCTGGTGCGCAGAACGAACGAATGATCAACGGCCCCGCCCTCGTCGTCGAAACCAACTCCGTCATGGCGAGGATCGTCAGCGACATGCTGACCCAGATCGGCGTTTCCGAGGTCGAGACGGCCACCAGCCTGCGCGAGACGATCACGAAGCTCGAGTCCACCAAGTTCGGTCTCATCATCAGCGAGTATGCCACCGCCCCGATCACCGGCTTCGATCTCTGGCGGGTGGTCACTGGCCGCGACGACTGGGCGGCGACGCCGTTCATCCTGATGGCCGACGAAGAACGCAAGCGCCACAACATCACCCGCTTCGAGGATGCCGGGCTGCAGGTGGTGCTGACGAAGCCGTTCTCGGTGGACCAGCTGCGCAACTCGATCGGGCTGGTGACGAGCAAGAACCCGTTCGAGTCGTTCGTCTGACACGACCTCCCTGCCGCGTCGGCCCGCGTCCGCCCCGCATCTCCCGCGAGGGGAGCGCGCGACCGGCATCCCGATCGCGCCCCGGTCCTTCAATGGCTCCGTCCGAGCGCTGAGACGGCGTGGCAAAGGGCGCACGCCGCCTTCGCTGTCCGACTACTTCACCACCTCGGCCGCCTTCTTCGCGAAGCGGTCGTCGAAGGTCTTCGACAGGTCCACCGACGTGCCCTTCAGCTCGTCGTCGAACTTCACCAGCATGTCGTTGGTGCTCTTCATGCCGGCCGCCGAGACGATGCCGTTCTGCGAGTAGGTCGGCTTGGAGTTCTTCACGGCGAGGACGTAGAGCGCCTTGTCGCCCAGGAGGTATTCCTCCGGCACCGCGGCCGCGATCTCCTCGGGCGAGGCCTTGTCGATCCACTTCAGCGCCTTGAAGAGGGCGTTGGTCAGCGCCTGCGTGGTGTTGGGGTTGCGGTCGATGAAATCCTTCTTGAGGTACAGGACCGCGGCCGGATTGGAGCCGCCGAAGAGCGCGCGCGTACCCTCCTCCGTCCGGGTGTCGACGACGATCTTGATGTCGCCGTCGCGCTCCAGCATGGAGAGCACCGGCTCGAGATGGGAGATGGCGTCGAGCTCGCCCTTCTTGATCGCCGCGACGGCGGAGGCGGCACTGCCGACGCCGATGAACGACGCGTCCTGCGGGGTCAGGCCCGCCTGGGCCAGCAGGAAGTTGACCATCATGTTGGTGGACGAACCGGGTGCCGTGACGCCGATCTTCATGCCCTTGAGGTCGGCGGGCGACTTGTAGGAGGCGGCCTTGTCCTTGCGGATGCCGACCGCGATGCCCGGGAAGCGGCCGAGCTCGAGGACGGCGCGGATGTCCTGGCCCTTGGCCTGCATGCGGATCGTGTGCTCGTAGGCGCCGGTGACCACGTCCACGGAGCCGCCCACCAGGGCCTGCAACGACTTGGCGCCGCCGGCGAAGTCGTTGATCTCGACGTCGAGGCCCTGCTCCTTGAAGAAGCCCTTCCGCTCCGCGATCGTCAGCGGCAGGTAGTAGAGCAGCGCCTTGCCGCCCACGCCGAGCTTCAGCTCCTTCTTTTCCGGAGCCTGGGCCATGGCGGCGGTGCCGGCCATCACCAGGGCCGCGAACGCGGCGGCAACGAGTGTCATGGGCTTCATGGAGGTCTCCATCCCTGTGGCGTTGGTTGCGCCGGCTGCCCGGCGAGGTCGTCGAAGGCGGCTCAGCCGCCGGCGGGCTGCGGTCGCCAGACCAGCAGCCGGTTCTCGATCTTGGTCACGATCCAGTCGATGAACAGCACGAAGGCGGCGAGGATCGCCATGCCGGCGAAGACGCCGGCGACGTCGAACACGCCCTCCGCCTCATGGATGAGGTAGCCGAGGCCCGCCGCCGCCCCCAGGTACTCGCCCACCACGGCCCCCACGAGGGCGAAGCCGACGGAGGTGTGCAGGGACGAGAACACCCAGGATAGCGCCGACGGCCAGTACACGTGGCGGAAGAGCTGGCGCTCCGACATCCCGATCATCCGCGCATTGGCGAGCACGACCGGGCTCACCTCCTTCACGCCCTGGTAGACGTTGAAGAAGACGATGAAGAAGACGAGCGTCACGCCCAGCGCCACCTTCGACCAGATGCCCAGGCCCAGCCACAGCATGAAGATCGGCGCCAGCACGACGCGCGGCAGCGCGTTCGCCATCTTGACGTAGGGATCGAAGATGGCGGCCACCATCGGCTTGCGGGCGAACCAGAAGCCGAAGACCACGCCGCCCACCGCGCCGATGATGAAGGCCAGCGCGGTCTCTGTGAGCGTGATCCACAGATGCTTCCAGATCGAGCCCGTCGCGAACAGCTTCCAGATCCGCGCACCCACGTCGGCCGGCGTGGAGAAGAAGAACTTCGGCAGCAGGTAGGTGCCGCCGATCGGCACCGTCGCGCCGACCTGCCACACGGTGAGTGCGACGACGGCCACGAGGACCTGCCAGAACAGGAGGCGGCCACGCGGGATGGGCGTCACGGCGTGCCTCCGTAGGCCTTCAGCACCTCGGCCCGCAACTGGCCCCAGATCGCCTTGTGCAGGGCATGGAAGCGCGGTTCCAGGCGGATCTCGGCCACGTCCCGGGGACGCGGCAGGTCGATGGCGTGATCGCCGATGATCCGGGCGCGCGGCCCGGCCGACATGATCACGACGCGGTCCGCCAGTGCGATCGCCTCCTCCAGGTCGTGGGTCACGAACATCACGGCCTTGCGGTCGGTCGCCCACAGGTCGAGCAGCAGCCCGCCCATGATGATCCGCGTCTGGGCGTCGAGCGGCCCGAAGGGCTCGTCCATCAGCAGGATCTTGGGATTGCGGATGAGCACCTGGGCGAGGCCCACGCGCTTGCGCTGGCCACCCGAGAGCTGGTGCGGGTAGCGGTCGGCGAACGGAGCCAGGCCCACTTTGGTGAGCCAGGCCTGCGCTTTCTCTAGCGCCTCGGCGCGCGGCCTGTCGGCCACCTCGAGGGCGATGGCCACGTTGTCCCTGGCCGTCTTCCACGGCATCAGGGCGTCCTGCTGGAAGAGATAGCCGGCCTTGGCGTTGAGCCCCGCAAGCGGCTGGCCGAACACCGAGACGGAGCCTCCGGCGGGCTTCAGCAGGCCCGCCGCGGCGTTGAGCAAGGTCGACTTGCCGCAGCCCGTGGGCCCGACGATGGCGACGAACTCGGCGTTGCCCACGGCGAGCGAGGTCGGGGCGACGGCCTCATAGGCAGGGCCGCCGGTCCCGCCATAGACGATGGAGACGTCCTCCAGCGCCACGGCGGGCACGGGAGCGAGATCCCTCTTCGTATCGATCACCCGCAGGGAAACCATGCCGTTCCATCCCGCGGCGCCTCTTCATGCCCCCGGGGCGGACGCCGCCCCCATTGATAGGACGTTCGTTGCCGCAGGCAAAGACCGGAGCGAAAGTCGGCGTGAGCGCTGCCCCTCCCCCGCTGCCATCGTTCCTGTCCTGCACAGCCTGCTCGAGCTGCTCAGCGCTTGTGAAACTGTCGGTCGTCCAGCCTGCACAACCCTCTCCGCGTCATGGCCGGGCTCGGCCCGGCCACCCACGACTTGAGGACGGCCCCGGCAAAGTCGTGGATGCCCGGGCCAGGCCCGGGCAGGACGGCCGAGAGATGGTCGCGACCTGGGACAGTCAGGCGCGAACTGAAGTTTCCAAAGATCTACAACCTCTCAGGACGAGGACGCTGGTAGGAACGAGCAGGTGATCCGCCTCAGTTGCTCCCGCCGTCGATCAGCCGGCGGGCGATGACCTGGGCCTGGATCTCGGCGGCGCCCTCGAAGATGTTGAGGATGCGCGCATCGCACAGGACGCGCGAGATCTCGTATTCCAGCGCGAAGCCGTTGCCGCCGTGGATCTGCAGGGCGTTGTCGGCCGCCGCCCAGGCGACGCGCGCGCCCAGGAGCTTGGCCATGCCCGCCTCGAGGTCGCAGCGCTTGCCCTCGTCCTTGGCGCGGCCGGCGAAATAGGTGAGCTGGCGGGCGATGTTGACCTCGACCGCCATCATCGCGAGCTTGTCGGCCACGCGCGGGAAGGCGACCAGCGCCTTGCCGAACTGCATGCGCTCCTGGGCGTAGCGCAGTCCGAGGTCGAGCGCGCACTGGGCCACGCCGACGGCCCGCGCCGCCGTCTGGATGCGGGCGGATTCGAAGGTCTGCATGAGCTGCTTGAAGCCCTGCCCCTCGACGCCGCCGAGCAGGTTCGCCGCCGGAACCTCGAAGCCGTCGAAGGCGAGCTCGTATTCCTTCATGCCGCGGTAGCCGAGCACCTCGATCTCGCCGCCGGTCATGCCCTTGGCCGGGAACGGGTCCTCGTCGGTGCCGCGCGGCTTGGTGGCGAGCAGGATCGAGAGGCCCTTGTAGCCCGGCTCGTCCGGGTTGGTGCGCACCAGCATGGTCATGACGTCGGCCCTGACCGGGTGCGTGATCCAGGTCTTGTTGCCGGTGACCTTGTAGACGTCGCCCTCGCGCACCGCCCGGGTGCGCAGCGAGGCGAGGTCGGACCCCGTGTTGGGCTCGGTGAAGACGGCCGTCGGCAGGATCTCGCCGGAGGCGATGCGCGGCAGCCAGTGCTGCTTCTGCTCGTCCGTGCCCCCGCCGATGATGAGTTCGGCGGCGATCTCCGAACGCGTGCCGAGCGAGCCGACGCCGATATAGGCGCGCGACAGCTCTTCGGAGACCACGCACATCGAGACCTTGGACAGGCCGAGGCCGCCGAACTCTTCCGGCAGCGTGAGGCCGAAGACGCCGAGTTCGGCGAGCTTCTCCACCACGTCCATGGGGATGTAGTCGTTCTGGAGGTGCCACGCATGCGCGTGGGGAAGAACCTCCGCGGCCGCGAACTTGCGCATCTCGTCCCGGATGGCGGCCAGCGTCTCGTCGAGGCCACCGTCGCCGATCGTGTCGCCGGGGTGCGTCGCGCGCATCAGGGCGACGAGGCGGGCGCGCTGGGCGGGCGTGTTGCCGGCATCGATGAGGGTGTCGATGGCCGGGATCCGCCGCGCGGCGATGACCGACGCGGCGAGCCCGAGGGCCGGCAGGCGCACGATCTCGCCCTGGCTCATGGGAATGCCGCCGAAGACCTGGGCGCAGTACTCGCCGACGCCGATAGCGATCAGGAGCTCCTCGGTTTCCCCGTAGCGGCCCTCGGCCTGAAGGCGGCGGCCATACGCCGCGAGTTCGCGCACGGACTCGGCATAGGTGGCGAGCCAGGCCAGCCCGTGGCACGCGTGCTGCTCGGCCTCCACCAGTGCCGACGACACCCGCCCCTCGTGGACCACCTTGGCCCGGACCGCGGCCGTCGCATCGGCCAGAAGCGCGGCCAGCGCACCCGAGGCCTCCTCGGCCAGGGAGATCCAGTCGAGGGATGCGGGGACGGTGGCCGTGGCCAGACGGGTCATGTGTCGGTCTCCGGTCAAGATGCTGGGCAGGGCAGCGATGCAGCCCCGCATTGCACTGTCAATCTATTGCAGCGCAGCATGACGGCAAGCGCCCGGAGCGACAATGAGCCGTTCGGCGGACGATCAGCCGCGGCGCACCGCGAGCGCCACGCCGGCAGCCGTGACAACGAGCCCGACCACCTGCAGCGTCGACAGCGTCTCGCCGAACAAGAGGAAGGCCTCGATCGCGACGGAGGGAGGGACCAGGTAGATGAGGGCGGCGGCGCGCGAGACGGCCCCGTTCCGGATCAGCAGCAGGAGGAGGCCGATCGCCCCGATCGAAAGGGCAAGCACCGACCACGCCATGGTGGCGATGACCGTCAGGTTCCAGGTCACCTCCACCTTCTCGACCAGCAACGCGACGGGCCAGGTGGCCAGGGCAGCGCCCAGGTACTGCAGGATGGTAACGGTGCGCAGGTCGCCGGTCGCGATGTACTTCTTCTGGTAGAACGTGCCGGCCGTCACCGCGACCATGCCCGCCACGTTGACGAAGATCGGCAGCATGACGCCGCCGAGGGCACCCCAGGCGATACCCTCGAGCTGCGGCTCGAGCACCAGCGCGATGCCCACGAAGCCGAGCCCGATGCCGATCCACTGGCGCCGGCCGATGTGCTCGCCGAGCAGGATCGGCGCGAGCAGCGCCGTGAGGATCGGCTGGACCGCCGCGATCAGCCCCGAAATCGCGGTCGGCAGCCCATGCCGGATGGCCCACCACACGCCGCCGAGATAGATCGCGTGGAGGAGCACGCCGGACACCATCGCGTGTCCGGCCTCGCGGGGCGACTGCGGCCAGCGCGCCCGGGCGGCCAGGGCGATGCCGGTCAGCACCAGCCCGGCGAGCACGTAGCGGATGCCCAGAAACGTGAGAGGATCGGCGTAGGGCGCCGCAAAGCGCGCGGAGAGCCACCCCGTCGACCAGATCAGGACGAAGACGGCAGGCGCGACGCGAAGCAGAAGCGATGGTGACAAGGGACATTTTCCTCGGCCGACGGTGGCCGGAACGGCTTGATAGCTCAGGGCGTTGCGAGGGTCGAGGGCGTGACCTGTGCAGGTCGGCTCTTCCCGAAACCCGGTTCAGGCCCCACGTGGTTGTTCTAACATCTGCATGTCACATTCGGAAAACACACTCCGTGCGTCCGTCTTGGAGCCCCCGTTGACACTGCCTAAGCCCCTGCGACTGGCCTGGGATGCCTATTGGCGCTTCGTGGACGACGACGGCTGGGCCATTGCCTCGCACATCGCGCTGTCCAGCCTGATGTCGCTGTTCCCGTTCCTGATCTTCGTGACCGCGCTCGGTGCATTCCTGGGCACCAAGAACCTGGCCGACGAGGTCGCCAACCTCATCCTCGACGCCTGGCCACAACGGGTCGCGGGCCCGATCTCGCGCGAGATCCACAGCGTCATGTCCAACACCCGCACTGACGTCCTGACACTGGGCGGCGTGCTGGCGATCTATTTCTCCTCCAACGGCGTGGAGGCCCTCCGCATCGCCCTCAACCGCGCCTACGGGCTCAAGGAGATGCGGCCCTGGTACGTCACCCGCATGGAATCGATCGGCTACGTCGTGGTGGGCGCCATCGCCCTCCTGGCCCTCGCCTTCCTCGTGGTGTTCGCCCCGCTGATCTGGGCGGAGATGATCTCCTACGTGCCGGCGCTGGAAGCGTACTCGACCACCGTCACCGTCGGCCGCCTGGTGATCGCCACGCTCCTGATCGTGACGGCGCTGATCATCGTCCACCTCTGGCTGCCGTGCGGGACGCGCAGGCTCGGCCAGATCATGCCCGGCGTCTTCGTCACCGTCGTGCTGTCGATCAGCTACGCGCTCGCCTTCGCGTCTTACCTGTCGCGCGCCGGCCAGACCTACGTCACGACCTATGCCGGCCTCGCCTCGTTCATGATCGCGCTCGTCTTCCTCTACGCGATCGCGGCGACCTTCATCTATGGCGGCGAGGTCAATGCCGTGATGCTGCACGCCAGCCTGGACAAGAAACCCTGCCCTCCCGATCCCGACGAGCCGCCCGAAGCGCCGAAGGGCGAGAAGGGCCTGTGAACGCGTCTTGAAAGCAAAACGCCCGGGGATCAGCCCCGGGCGCTCCGCAGACACACTGAAAAAGGATCAGTTCTTCGACTTGTCGACCAGGGCCTTGGCCTTGATCCAGGGCATCATGCCGCGCAGGCGCTCGCCGACCTGCTCGATCGGGTGGGCGGCGTGGCGGGCGCGGGTGGCCTTGAACGAGGTCTGGTTGACCTTGTTCTCCAGCATCCAGTCGCGCGTGAACTTGCCGCTCTGGATGTCATCGAGGACGCGCTTCATCTCGGCCTTCGTGTCCGAGGTGATGATGCGCGGGCCCGTGACGTACTCGCCGTACTCGGCCGTGTTCGAGATCGAGTAGTTCATCGTGGAGATGCCGCCCTCGTAGATGAGGTCGACGATGAGCTTCACCTCGTGGAGGCACTCGAAGTAAGCCATCTCGGGGGCGTAGCCCGCCTCGACCAGGGTCTCGAAGCCGGCACGGATCAGCTCGACCAGACCGCCGCAGAGCACGACCTGCTCACCGAAGAGGTCGGTCTCGCACTCCTCCTTGAAGGTCGTCTCGATGATGCCGGCCCGGCCGCCGCCGATGGCGGAGGCGTAGGAGAGGCCGAGGTCATGGGCGTTGCCCGAGGAATCCTGGTGGATGGCGAGCAGGCAGGGAACGCCGCCGCCGCGCTGGTACTCGGAGCGCACCGTGTGGCCGGGGCCCTTGGGGGCCACCATGAACACGTCGATGTCGGCGCGCGGCTCGATCAGGTTGAAGTGCACGTTGAGGCCGTGGGCGAACATCAGCGCCGCGCCGGGCTTCATGTTGGCATGCAGGTGGTCGCGGTAGATGTCGGCCTGCAACTCGTCCGGGGTGAGCATCATCACCACGTCGGCCCACTTGGCGGCGTCGGTGACGGACATGACCTTGATGCCCTCGGCCTCGGCCTTCTTGGCGGAGGCGGAGCCGGGACGCAGCGCCACGGCCACGTCCTTCAGGCCGCTGTCGCGCAGGTTCAGCGTGTGGGCATGGCCCTGGGAGCCGTAGCCGACGACGGCGACCTTCTTGCCCTTGATGAGATTGATGTCGGCGTCGCGGTCGTAATAAACGCGCATGGGAGAGGCTCCTTGGGGCACTCGTGTTGGTGGCTCGGCGCTGCGCTTAAGCGCCGCAGCAGGTGGGGTCAAGCGGGAAAGCGGCAGGCGGGCCTGCCGCTCGTTGCCTCAAGCAGGCATCGGGAAGCCATCCTTGGCCTGGACGCGCTGCACGGCCGCGCGCGCCGCGACCTTGCGGGCATGCTCCGTCCAGCGCGGGAAGTCCTTCTCCATGTCATAGGACAGGAGCTGGCCCTTGCCCCACGTCCAGAAGATGAACAGGTAGAGATCGGCCATGCTGAAGCTGTTGCCGGCGGCCCAGGGGAGGTTCTGGGCGACGAGCTTGTCCTCGACCTGCTGCCAGGTCGCGCGGGTCGTCGCCTTGCCCTTCTCCACGATGGCGGCCTTGGAGGTCTCGTCGTCGGCGTAGCGCTCGGGCCGGCGGACATGGGCGTAGGCGATGTGCAGGCCGGACCCGATCCAGGCCAGCCATTCGGCGCAGCGCCCGTCCTCGCGCGCGTCCTCCGGCCAGAGCTTCGCCTGCGGGGCGAGGCGCGAGACGTAGCGCAGGATTGCGGAGACCTCGGTGATGGCGAAGTCGCCGTCGACCAACACCGGCACCCGCCCCTTCGGATTGAGCTTCAGGTAGCTCTCGGAACGCTGCTGGCCCTCGGGAAGGTTCACCCGGGCGATCTCGTAGGGCAGCCCGGTCTCTTCGAGGGCGAGATGGACGGCACCGGAGCAGGCGCCTGGCGAATGGTAGAGCGTGAGCATGGGCATGTCCTCGAACACTATTAAGGGGCGATAGGGGGACGCTCGGGTGACGCGGGAAGAAGGTGATCCATCAATGCGCGCACCTCGTCGAGGAACGCCGTATCGAGCCGGGAGAGCTTCCGGACCACCCGCCTCCGATCGATCGACTTGAGTTGATCAGCCAAGACGAAGCCCTTGACGGTCGACTGAGTGGGCAGTGGCAGCTTGAATGGCCAGGCTTTAGCGTTGGTGGTCAAAGGACACACGACGACGAAGGACGATAGCGCGTTGTAGATCGACCTCGACACCACCAAGGCCGGCCTCGTCCCGGTCTGCTCGTGCCCGAATGCAGGGTCGAAACGGACCAGCACGACGTCACCTTCGGACAGAACGGGCAATTGGCCGCTCACGACGGATCCTGTCCCGTATATTCCGGCCAGTCTTCGACTGGATCGGGCCACTCGTTCTGACCGTAGTCGTAGGCCGCGCCGCCAAGGCGAGTCATTTCGGCGACGATCTGCTCGAGGGTGGGCGTCCTGCGCCGGGGGGACAAGCGGAGTTGACCGGCTTCGACCACCATGTCGAGTTCGCTGCCTGGTTGTAGGCCCAACTCGTCGAGCACCGCCTTCGGCAACCTGACGGCAGCGCTGTTGCCCCACTTCGCGATCTGGACCTTCATGGCTCGGCTCCCATTGTCTCTACAATGTAGATCCAATCCATCCGGCGCGCCACCAACCTTGGGTCACACCACCTCGGAGCCGCGCGCCATGGCAGCGACTCCGGTGCGGGACACCTCGACGAGGCCCACGCCCGCCATCAGACGGATGAAGCGCTCCACGTCCTCGGTCGCCCCGGTGAGCTCGAAGACGAAGGAGTTCAGCGTGGCGTCCAGCGTGCGCGCCCCGAAGGCCGAGGCGAGACGCAGGGCTTCGACGCGGGCCTCGCCCTTGCCGACGACCTTCACCAGCGCCAGTTCGCGTTCCACCGTCTCGCCGTAGGAGGTGAGGTCGACCACGCGGTGGACCGGCACGAGCCGGTCAAGCTGGTGCTTGATCTGCTCGATCACGTCGGCGGTGCCGGCCGTGACGATGGTGATGCGGGAGACGTGCTGCTCGTGCTCGGTCTCCGAGACGGTCAGGCTTTCGATGTTGTAGCCGCGGCCCGAGAACAGGCCGGCGATCCGGGCGAGGACGCCGGGCTCGTTGTCGACGAGCACCGAGAGGGTGTGGCGAGCGACGGGCTGGGCCTTGGGCGCATTCGAATAATGGGACTTCATCGGGAGGCCTTTGGGCGGGAGGTCTTTCGGCGGGATTTGGGCGTTCATGGCGAGGACTTCACGAGTTCAGCTGCGGAAGGGGCCGATGGGAGGTTCGTCGACCTCGTCGTGGCCTACGATCCAGGGCTCGGCCATGGCGGCCTCCTGCCAGGCGACGAAGGCGGGCAGGTCGAGGATCGCATCCATGTAGGCGCGGATGCCCGCGTCCACCGGAATGGAATAGGTCTGGAGCCGCGTGACGACCGGCGCGTACATGGCGTCAGCGGCGGTGAAGCTGCCGAACAGGAAGGGACCGCCGGCAGGCTCGCCGAAGCGTGCCCGCGCCTGCTTCCACAGCCAGGTCACCCGGGAGACGTCCTTGGTGACCAGCTCGCCGCGATCGGCGTGGGCGTAGCGCTTGCGCAGGTTCATCGGGCACGCGGCGCGCAGGGCGCGAAAGCCGGCATGCATTTCCGCCGAGATGGCGCGGGCGAAGGAGCGGGCCGCCAGGTCCCTCGGCCACATGACCTTGTCCGGGAAGCGATCGGCCAGGTGATCCATGATGGCGATCGACTCCCACACCGTGATGGGGCCGTCCACGAGGATCGGAACCGTGCTGCCCGCCTTGAACGACGCCACCTCCTTGCGGAACTCGGGCGTGTCGAGCAGCACGAGCTGCTCCTCGAACGGGATCCCGTGCACCTTCATCAGGAGCCACGGCCGGAGCGACCAGGAGGAGTAGGCCTTGTTGCCGATGACGAGCTTGAGCATGGCGCTTCCTTCCGGTCAGGCCGCGAGGGCGAAGTCGAGGGCCGCCTCGACATGCAGCCTGGTGGTGTCGAGGACGGGGTCCGGGCTGTCGGTCGGTCCCAGCAGCATGCCGAGTTCCGTGCAGCCGAGGATCACCCCGTCGCAGCCCTCGCCGCGCGAGCGGGCGATGACGTCGAGGACCCGGGCCTTGGACGTCGCGTCGACGACGCCACGGCATAGCTCCTCGTAGATGACCCGGTGAACCTCGGAACGCCCCTCGGCATCGGGGACGGCCACCGTGATGCCGTGCCGGTCCCGAAGCCGCCCTTTGTAGAAGTCGTCTTCCATCGTGTAGCGGGTGGCCAGAAGCAGCGGCCTGCGACAGCCATGGGCGCGGATCGCCGCGGCCGTCACGTCGGCCAGGTGCAGGAAGGGAAGACCGGCCGCCTCCTCGATGAAGGACGCCACCTTGTGCATCGTGTTGGTGCACAGGACGATCCCGTCCGCGCCCGCGGCGCGCAGCGCTCGGCCGGCCTCGCCCAGGATGCGGCCCGCCCCGTCCCAGTCACCTTCGGCCTGGCGCCTGGCGATGTCCTCGAAGTCGCACGACCACAGCACGAGCCGGGCCGAGTGCAGGCCGCCGAGCCTGGCACGAACGCCCTCGTTGAGCAGGCGATAGTAGATCGCCGTCGACTCCCAGCTCATTCCGCCGATCAGGCCCAGCGTACGCATCTCAGCCGAAATCCAGGTTGTCGCGGGGAACCGAGGGGGGAGCGGCCGTGCACACAGTCGACAGGACCACCCTGAGACCGTGCTTCATGGCTGCCCTCCCCGCTGGCAGGACCCGCGGGGTCAGACGAGCATCTTGCCCTTGGCGTCGATGATCGAACCGATGTCCTGATCGACGTCGGGCAGGATCATCTCGTTGTGGGCCTTGCCCGACGGGATCATCGGGAAGCAGTTCTCGTCCTTGGCGACGATGCAGTCGAAGATCACCGGGCGCGGCGTGTCGATCATCTGCATGATCGCGTCGTCGAGCTTGGCGGGATCGTCGCAGCGGATGCCGACGCCGCCGTAGGCCTCGGCGAGCTTCACGAAGTCGGGCAGCGCCGCAGAATAGCTTTCCGAGTAGCGCCCGCCATGCAGCAGTTCCTGCCACTGGCGCACCATGCCCATGTACTCGTTGTTCAGGATGAACACCTTGATGGGCAGGCGGTACTGCAGCGCCGTCGACATCTCCTGCATGTTCATCAGGACCGAGGCTTCGCCCGCGATGTCGATGACGAGGCTGCCCGGATGCGCGAGCTGCACGCCGACGGCGGCGGGCAGGCCGTAGCCCATGGTGCCGAGGCCGCCGGAGGTCATCCAGCGGTTCGGCTCCTGGAAGTGGAAGTGCTGCGCCGCCCACATCTGGTGCTGGCCGACTTCCGTCGTGACGTAGACGTCGCGGTCCTTGGTGAGTTCATAGAGACGCTGCACCGCGTATTGCGGCTTGATGATCTCCTTGGACGGCCGGTAGGACAGCGACTTGCGCCCCCGCCAACCTTCGATCTGCCCCCACCAGGACTTCAGCGCGGCCTTGTCGATCTGCGGGGAGCCGGCGCGCCACAGGCGAACCATGTCCTCGAGCACGTGGGCGCAATCGCCGATGATGCCGATGTCGACCTGGACGTTCTTGTTGATCGAGGACGGGTCGATGTCGACGTGGATCTTCTTCGACTTGGGAGAGAAGGCGTCGAGCCGGCCGGTGATGCGGTCGTCGAAGCGCGCGCCGATGCAGATCATCACGTCGCAGTCGTGCATCGCCATGTTGGCTTCGTAGGTGCCGTGCATGCCGAGCATGCCCAGCCACTGCGGATCGGCGGCCGGGTAGGCGCCGAGACCCATCAGCGTGGAGGTGATCGGATAGCCCGTCATCCGCACCAGCTCGCGCAGGAGCGCGGAAGCCTCGGGGCCGGCGTTGATGATGCCGCCACCGGTGTAGAACACGGGCTTCTTGGCGCTGGCGATGAGATCGACGGCGGCGCGGATCTTGTCGATGTCGCCCTTCACCGTCGGACGATAGGTCTTGTGGGCGTTCGTCGTCGGGCGGGCATAGGTGCCCTTGGCGAACTGCACGTCCTTCGGGATGTCGATGACCACCGGCCCCGGCCGCCCGTTCGAGGCGACGTAGAAGGCCTCGTGCAGGATGCGCGGCAGGTCCTCGATCCGCTTCACCAGGTAGTTGTGCTTGGTGCAGTGGCGCGTGATGCCGACCGTGTCGCACTCCTGGAACGCGTCAGAGCCGATGAGGTGCGTGGGGACCTGGCCGGTGATGCAGACGAGCGGGATCGAATCCAGCAGCGCGTCGGTGAGGCCCGTCACCGCGTTGGTCGCGCCGGGGCCCGAGGTCACCAGCACGCAGCCGACCTTGCCGGACGACCTTGCATAACCTTCGGCGGCGTGGACGGCGCCCTGCTCGTGGCGGACGAGGACGTGCTTGACCTTGTCCTGCTGGAACATCGCGTCGTAGATCGGCAGTACGGCCCCGCCCGGATAGCCAAAGAGGTGTTCGACACCCTGGTCCTGCAGCGCCTGGACGACCATTTCGGCGCCGGTCATCTGTCGGGTCATCGTGGGGCTCCCTTCACGTGCGGTTCTGGTTGGGGCGGTGCGGTTCGGAGGTCGTTCAGGCAATAAAAAAGGCCCCGTGAGGGACCTCGACATGCGCCAGTGCAGGACGTCGGCCTAAGGCCGTCCCGTTACTGGCGCTCCCGGTACGATAAGGATGTTGCGCATGGGCGCAGGGCTCCGAAAAGAAGTTGCGGGACCGTAGTCGGGTGGAACAAAGCCGTCAAGGCGATTTTCGGCCGTCACCGCAACGGCGGGAGCCGGGCCGGCGCGGCCCGAACCCCCTGCCCCGCTGCGTCAGCCGGCGCGCCGCCGCAGCGGCGCCGGCGAACGGTAGCCGGCCGACGCGGCCGCCCCGATCGAATGGCCCGAAGCGCCCTGTCCGGCACGCGTCCTGAACGTGCCCACGAGGTCGTTCAACCGGTCGATCTGGCCGGTCAGCGACGAGGCGGACGCGGCACTTTCCTCGGCAAGCGCAGCGTTCTGCTGAGTCATGTCGTCCATGTGGGCGACCGCCTGGCTCATTTCGTCGATGCCGTTGGCCTGCTCTCCGGTCGCGGTGGAGATCTCGGTGACCGTCTCCGACACCTTCCGGGACGCCACGACGATCCTGTCGAGGGCATCGCCGGTCTGCCGCACCAGCTGGACGCCCTTGGCCACCTCGGCCTCGGACGCGCCGATCAGGGACGTGATGTCCTTGGCGGCTTCCGAGGACCTCTGGGCGAGGCTGCGGACCTCCGAGGCCACCACGGCGAAGCCCTTGCCCGCCTCTCCGGCGCGGGCTGCTTCGACCGCCGCGTTCAGAGCCAGCAGGTTGGTCTGGAACGCGATCTCGTCGATTACGCCGGTGATGTCGGTGATCTTGCGGCTGGCCTGCTCGATGCCGGCCATGGCGGCGATGGCATCGCGGACGATGCTGCCGCCCATCTCGGCGATGCCGACGGCGTCCTGGGTGAGGTCGACGGCGCGACGGGACGAGTGGGCCGCGGCCTTGACCGAGGCCGCGAGCTGTTCCGTCGTGGCCGCCGTTTCCTCGAGCGACGAGGCCTGCTGCTCGGTCCGGCTGGAGAGGTCGTTGGCGCCGGCGTTGATCTCCCGGGCGGCGGAGCTCACCTCGGCCGCCGTGCCCTGGATGGTCACGACGGTCTCCGACAGGCGGTCGATGGTGGAGTTCAAGGCCTCCTTGAGTTCCGCGAACCGCCCCTCGTAGGACGTGGCGACGCGGTGGGTGAGGTCGCCCTCCGACAGCGCGCCGAGCACCGACGCGAACTCGGCGGTGGCCGAGTTGACCAGCCGGTTGATCTCGTTGACGCCCTCGACCACGTCCCGCACCGGGCCCGTGACGGCGCCCGGATCGGCCTGTCCCGTAAAGTCGCCGCGACGCGCCGCCGCCACGACGGCGGCCACCTCGGCCACCAGGGCCTGGACCTTCGCGGCCCGGTCGGCCTCCGTCGCCAGCGACCGATCGCGGGCCGTGCGGTCCGCTTCGATCTCCAGGGCACCCGCCCGGTAGTGCTCCAGCGCGAGGCTGAGCACGCCGACTTCGTCGGGACAGGGCGCCGGGGGGATCGGCCGGTTCAGCTCACCCCGCTGCATGGCGACCAGCGCCTGGCTGATCCCTGCCAGCGGGGAGGAAATGCGGCGCCGGATGGCGAGGCCGCTGACGAAGGCGAGCCCGAGGAGACCCAGCATGAGGCCGCCGATCACCGCCAGGCGCAGGCGGGCCGAGGCGAGCTGGGCGTCCGAAAAACGGCTCATGTCGTCGAGCGCCGCCTCGACGGTCTCCATCACGGGCGCGAACGGAGCGTTGCACTGCTTGGTCCACTGGTCGGCCGTGATCACGGGGCCGGTTCCGCTCCCCAGCTTCGCGACGAGCTCGTCGGCGCTGCGGGTGCCGGCGTCGAGCCCGGCGATCATGGCATCGACCTTGGTCGCCAGAGCCGGCGGGAAGCCGGGCCGGGCCGCCAGGCTGCGCAGCGAGGCGACTGACGTCGCGGTCGCGCCCCGGGTCTCGCCGAGCGCCTTCTGCTGGGCCGCCGTCATCGCCTGCCCCGCGGCCAACACGGGTCGGAGCACCGTGCACTGGAGGCCATAGGTCGAGCGCGCCCGATAGGCCGCCTGCTTCACGCCCTGCAGATCGGCGAGGACGGGGTCGGCGAGCCGGATGGCGTTCGAGGCGGCTTCGGAGGCCTTGGCCATCGCGGCTTCGGTATCGCCGACCGCATTGTACCAGGGCATCGTGGCGGCGAGCGTGCGGCTCGCCTTGGGCTTGGCGGCTTCCGCCATGAGCCCCGTCATTTCGGCATCGATGCGGCTCATGCTCTGGGCGATGCCGGCGACGAGGGCCTCGCGCCCCTCGACATTGGCCTTCCTGAGCTGCGCCACGGCGCGCTCGATGTCCGTCTTGTTGCTGTCGCTGATCTTGATGATGATGCTGCGAGCATCATCCTCGACCTGGACGGCGGTCTGCATCGCGCCGCGGTTCGAGCGGATCTTGTTGGCCGCCAGGAGCAGCGCGCGATCGGCATCGACGAGGTCGCCGAGGCGGTCCTGCAGCTGCATGGACGTCATGGCCTGCCACGCGTCGTAGGCGAGGAACCCCAGGCCTGGAGCACTCAGCGTCAGCATCGTCACCAGGAGGAAGTGGCCGATGGAACGGGGAAACAAACGCAAGACTTCACTCCTGGCGCGAGGGGCGGCGCGCACGAGGACGGTGCACGCCCGTATGACGAGTGTCGGATCGTCATTCACAGTAGAGCGCCGGAATTAAGAGAGATTTGCGGCACGCCATTTCGGCACCGCGAGCAGATCAGTCCGTGTGTTTGCCAGATTCTTCGGCGTCGCTAGACCAAAGAAGTGGCAGATCCCATGGCCATTTTTGATCTATGCTAAAAATGAAAGCCGAAACCGCTAGTCACCCGTCCAGGCGGTCAGAATACGATCCAGAGCCTCTTCCGGGGTTGCCCAGGTCCAGCCTTCCGCCTGGTGTCGGAACCAGGTGAACTGACGCTTGGCGTAGTGGCGCGTGTCGAGCTTGGCCCGTTCGATCGCCTCCGGCAGCGCCATCTCGCCCTCGATGGCGCGGATGAGCCATGGAACGCCATGGGCCCGCATGCACGGCAAGGCGGGATCGAGCTGACGCCGGGCGAGCGCGCTCACCTCTTCCAGCGCTCCCAGGCTCATCATGGATTCGAAGCGGGAATCGATGCGCGCATAGACACCCTCCCGCTCGGGCGCCAGGAAAACCCGGACGCAGTCCTGCGGGTCGAGCACCCGGCCTTCGCGGCCGCCGTGAAAACTCACCAGCGAGCGACCCGTGGCCGTGAAGATTTCCAGCGCCCGCACGATCCGCTGCCGGTCCGTGGGCCTGAGCGTCGCCGCGGTCTGCGGATCGCGGGCGGCCAGATCGCGATGGAGCTCCTCCGGCGGAACGCCGTCGCTGGCGGCCCGCACGGCGGCCCGGACGTCCTCCGGCACGGGCGGGATGGCGGACAGGCCCTCGGTGAGGGCGCGAAAGTAGAGACCGGTGCCGCCGGTCACGATGGGGACCACGCCGCGGCCGCTCAGGTCCTCGAGGACCGGGCCGATCTCGGCGAGCCAGCGGCCCACCGAATGGTTCTCGCAGGCATCGACATGGCCGAACAGCCGATGCGGGGCCTCGCTCTCCTCCTCGACCGTCGGACGCGCGGTGATGATCCGCAAGTCTCTGTAGACCTGCATGGAATCCGCATTGACCACGGCCCCGCCCAGGCGCTGCGCAAGCTTGACGGCGAGAGCCGACTTGCCGCTGGCCGTCGGTCCTGCGATGAGGATGGCCCGAATCCGATCTGTCACGCGCCCGCCATGCCCCCGTCAGCCGCCTCGCCCGCCGCCGTGTCCTGCGTCGCGACCCTCGTCGCGCCGACCACGCAGCCGTGTCTCACCGATGCCCTTCTCGCGCGCGCAGCGCAAGCCGTGCCGGCGCCGGGCAGCGCCGCCTGGCTGGCCCCCGGCATCGCGGCCGACATTCCCTTCCTCGGCGAGCCGGCGTCGGCCCGCACGCTCGCGGACGCGGTCCGGGCGGCCGTCGACGCGCCGGTGGACGTCATCGTCCAGGCCACGGCCACCCGCCGCAAGCGGCTGTTCCTCGCCGACATGGATTCCACCATGATCGGCCAGGAGTGCATCGACGAACTTGCCGATTTCGTCGGGCTGCGCGAGCAGGTCTCGACCATCACCGAACGCGCCATGCGCGGCGAACTCGCCTTCGAACCCGCCCTGCGCGAGCGCGTCGCCCTGCTGAAGGGGCTCCCGGTGTCGACCGCCGGCCGGATCATCGCCGAACGCATCACCTTCACCCCCGGCGGTCGCGAGCTGGTCCTGACCATGCGCGCCAATGGCGGTTACACCGCGCTGGTCTCCGGCGGGTTCACGTTGTTCACGGGACCGATTTCGGCAGCCATCGGCTTCGACGAGCACCGGTCGAACATTCTCCTGACCGAGGGCGAGGCACTGGCCGGGCGCGTGGCCGAACCGATCGTCGGCAAGGAAGCCAAGCTCGCGGCCCTGGTCGAGCTGCGCGACCGATTCAGCCTGCCGCACTGGGCCACCATGGCCGTCGGCGACGGGGCCAACGACCTCGCGATGCTCGGCGATGCCGGCCTCGGCTATGCCTTCCGCGCGAAGCCCGCCGTCGCCGCGGCCGCCCATGTCCGCCTCGACCACGCCGACCTCAGCGCGCTGCTGTACGCGCAGGGCTACAAGGCGGACCAGTTCGTCCGCGCCTGAAGCCTCCACCAACGAAAATGCCCGCGCCGAGGCGCGGGCATTGGGAGGGTCTCCAGAACGAAAACCGGCTACTCGATGCTGACGGCCACGAAGCGGACTTCGCCCTGGGCGTTGGACACCAGGAGCAGCGCCGACTTCTTTCCGTCCTTCTTCAGCGCATCGATGCGCTTGGTCATGGCGTCGGGCGTGCCGACCGGTTCCTGCTGGACTTCGACGATGACGTCGCCGACGCCGATGCGCTTGTCCGCGGCGGGTGAATTCGGATCGACGCGCGACACGATCACGCCCTTCACGCTCTCCTTGATCGAGAAGCGCTTGCGCAGGTCCTCGGTCATCGGCGACAGCTCGAGGCCGAGCGCGCGCTTGACGGCCGGCTTCTCCGCTTCGGCCCCCGGCAGGTTGGCCTTGGCCAGCTTCTCGCCGTCCTCGAGCCGGCCGAGCGTCACCGACTTGGTCAGCTCCTTGCCCTTGCGCACCACGAGGACGTCGACGGCCTTGCCGACCGGCGTCTGGCCGACGATGCGCGGCAGATCCTTCGATTCCTTCACTTCGACGCCGTCGAACTTGACGATCACGTCGCCGGCCTCGATGCCGGCGGGCTTGGCGGGGCCCTTCTCGTCGATACCGGCGACGAGGGCGCCGCGGGCCGAACCCAGGCCCAGGCTCTCGGCGATGGAGTCGTCGACGTTCTGGATGCGCACGCCGAGCCAGCCGCGGCGGGTCTCGCCGTACTGGATCAGCTGGTCGATGACGGGCTTGGCAAGCGCCGCGGGCACCGAGAAGCCGATGCCGATCGAGCCGCCCGACGGCGACAGGATGGCCGTGTTGATGCCGATGACGTCGCCATCCATGTTGAACAGCGGGCCGCCGGAGTTGCCCTTGTTGATGGACGCGTCGGTCTGGATGTACTGGCCGTAGGATTGGTCGGAGATGTCACGGTTGCGGGCGGAGATGATGCCCGCCGTGACGGTGCCGCCGAGCCCGAACGGGTTGCCGATGGCCATGACCCAGTCGCCGATGCGCGCCTTCTCGCTGTCGCCGAACTTCACCGCCTTGAGCGGCTTGTCCGACTTCACGCGCAGCACGGCGAGGTCGACCTTGGGGTCCTTGCCGACGATCTCGGCCTTCAGCTTCTTGCCGTCGGAGAAGATCACCGTGATGTCGTTGGCCTCGCCGATCACGTGGTTGTTCGTGATCACGATGCCCGAGGCGTCGATGACGAAGCCCGAGCCGAGCGAGTTCGACCGGCGCTGCTGCGGCCCCTGCGGACGGTTGGGCTGCGCCTCGCCCTGGTTGTTGTTCGGGCCGCCCTTGAAGAACTCGTCGAAGAACTCCTGGAACGGCGAGCCTGGCGGCAGCTGCGGCAGCTGGACCGAGCGCTGCTCCGTGCTGGTGGTCGCCGCCGAGATGTTCACGACGGCGCCGATGACGCTCTCGGCCAGGTCCGCGAAGGACTCCGGGGCCGAGCGGGCGAAGGCGGGCGTCGGCGCCACGAGGGACGGAGCGCCGGCCAGAACTGCGACGGCAGCCGTCGCGATCGCGAACCGCCGGAAGGCCTGGGGAACGGAATGGACCATGGATCTCTCTCTCGGATGCGCGCGAAACTCAGTGTCAGACCAAGATTGGGGCGGAACCGCGACGGACGATCCCGGGGGCATGCTCACCATATAGAGCCAGCCGCGCCCGGTCACGAGGTGCGCGGGCGAACCGGCCTGGACACGATCATGCGAGCAGGCGACGCGCGAGCCAGACGATCAGCACGCCGATGACGGCGCTGGCCAGGCCCGCGGCCCGCATCTGCCCCTCGCCGAGTTCGAGCGCGTCGCGCATGCGCCGCTGCACGAAGCCCGGGAAAGCGGCAAAGGCCAGGCCTTCGATGGCGAAGACCAGGCCTATGCCCACCAGGAAGTCCAAGTCAGGCCCGGTCAGGGCTGCTTGGGCGCGTCGGGACGGCTCTGGTCCTTCCCGACGGTCCGTGGATCGTTGAAGTAGCGGAAGAAATCGCTGTCCGGGGACAGGATCATCCGCGTATCGCCGGCCCGGATCGACGCCTCATAGGCCTGCATGGTGCGGTAGAAGGCGAAGAAGTCCGGATCGCGGCCGAAGGCCTCGGCCAGGATGCGGTTCTTCTCGGCTTCGCCCGTACCGCGCAGCTCGTCGGCCCTGCGGGTCGCATCGGCGCGCAGCACCGTGACCTGCCGGTCCGCGCCGGCGCGGATCGTCTGCGACAGCTGCGAACCCTGCGCCCGGATGTCGGCCGCCTCGCGCTGGCGCTCGGTCTGCATGCGCTGGAACACCGCCTGGCTGTTCTGCTCCGGCAGGTCCGCACGGCGCAGCCGCACGTCGACGACTTCGATGCCGAGGCCGCCGGCCTGGCGGTTCACCTCGTCGCGGATCTTGTGCATCAGGCCCGCGCGCTCGGTGCGCACGACGGCCGAGAAGCTGGCATCCGCGAGCACGGTGCGCACCGTCGAGTTGACGATCGACGTCAGGCGCAGGTTGCCGCCCGAGACGTTGCCGACCGACTGGTAGAAGCGCAGCGGATCGGTGACCCGGTAGCGCGTGAAGGCGTCCACCACGAGGCGCTTCTGGTCGGAGGCAATGACTTCCTGCGACGGCAGCTCGAGGTCGAGGATCCGCTTGTCGATCTCGACGACGGTCTCGATGAACGGGATCTTCCAGTAGAGACCCGGCTCGGTGATCGGCGGACGGGAGACCCGGCCGAACTGGAACACCAGGGCCTGGGACGTCTGCGGGACGACGAAGGCGGACGCGTAGAGCACGACGGCGGCGACCGCGAGGAGCGCGACGAGCGCGAAGCGAACGGTGCTGGTCACTTCGTGGCTCCCTGCGGACGGCGCTGCAGCTCGGTGAGCGGCAGATAGGGCACGACGCCCTGCCCGCCCCCGGCGCTTCCCTTCTGGTCGATGATGATCTTGTCGGCCCCGCCCAGGACCCTCTCCATCGTTTCGAGATACATGCGCTCGCGCGTCAGCTCGGGCGCCTTGCGGTACTCCTCGTAGACCTGCTTGAAGCGGCTCGACTGACCGTTGGCCTCGGCCACGCTGCGCTCGCGGTAGGCTTCCGCCTCCTGCACGATCCTGGCCGCCTCGCCGCGCGCTTCCGGCACGACCTTGCTGGCGTAGGTTTCGGCTTCGTTGCGGGCGCGATCCTGGTCCTGCCGGGCGGCCTGCACGTCGCGGAAGGCGTCGATGACCTGCTGCGGCGGGTCCACCTTCTGCAGCTGCACGAGGCGGATCTCGACGCCGGAGCGATAGCTGTTCAGCACGTCCTGCATCAGCTGCCGGACCTCGGCCTCGATGGCACCGCGGTCGGTGGTCAGGATGGCCTGGATGTTGCGCCGGCCCACGACCTCGCGCATGGCGCCCTCGGCCACGGCCTTCACCGAAGCCTGGGGCTCCTGGATGTTGAAGACATAGTCGGCGGCCCGCGCCGGGTTGATCTGCCACTGAACGGCGAAATCGATGTCGACGATGTTTTCGTCGCCGGTGAGCATCAGGCTCTCTTCGAGCACGTCACGCGTCACGGACCGCCGGCTGCCGGCCTCCGAACCGCGATAGCCCACCTCGGTCGTGTTCACCACGGTCACGCGGGGCTTCACCACGCTGCCGATCGGGTACGGGAAATTGTAGTTCAGGCCGGGCTGGGTCGTGCCGACGTAGCGGCCGAACACCAGGTTGAGGCCCACTTCGTCCGGACGCACGGTGTAGAAGCCGGTCAGGCCCCACAGCGCCACCGCCAGCAGCGCCACGGCCGCGACGCCGCGCCCGCCCATGGATCCGCCCGGCATGACCTGCCGCAGACGATCCTGGCTGCGACGCAGCAGATCCTCGAGATCCGGCGGGGTGCCGCCTCCCCCTCCATTACCGCCCTGGGGCCCTCCGCCCCAAGGCCCGCCGGGTCGCTTCTGACCCCACGGCCCGCCACCGCCGCTCTGATTGCTCCAAGGCATTCAGTCCGTCCTTTTCCGCTGAACGTCGTTCGATCCCGCGCCACTTCGGACGCGTTGACTTTCACTTTGTGGCACGGAAGTGGGGCTTCGTCGCCCCTTCGTCAACGGAGCCTGGGCCAATTGGTTGACGGATTTGACCGATTTCAGGCTTCAGCGACGCTCGTAGTCGATGAAGGTGAACGGATGGTCGTCGCTGGGGCCGGCAGGATGAGCCTCCCGGCGAACCTCCCGAAACGCGGCGGGATCGATGCGCGGAAACACCGTCTCGCCCTCGGGCGCGACGTGGACACGGGTGAGATGGATGCGGTCGGCGATCGCCATCGTCTGGGCATAGATCTCGCCACCGCCCCCGATCGCCACGCTGTCGGCTCCCATGCGCGCCCCGACCTCCTGGGCGAGCGCGAGCGCTTCGTCCACCGACCCCGCGACCCGGACCCCGTCGGGGGCAAAGCCGGGGTCGCGCGTCACGACGATCGACTCCCGCCCGGGCAGGGGTGCGCCGATCGACAGGAAGGTCTTGCGGCCCATCACCAGCGGCCGGCCGATCGTGAGCTCGCGAAAATGTCTCAGGTCGGTGCGCAGCCGCCAGATGAGCCGGTTGTCGCGGCCGATCACGTCGTTGTCGGCGGCCGCGACGACGATGCTGACGGGAAGGGTCATGGCGCGACCGCCTTGTCGGCCAGCCGCCACAACGCCTCGCCGGTCACCCGGCAGGTCGTCCAGCCATCGAGCAGGACCGCGCCCTGGGCCTTGTAGAACGCGATGGACGGCTCGTTCCAATCGAGCACCGACCATTCGAGCCGGGCCAGATTCTCGGCGACGCAGCGCTTGGCGAGCGAGGCCAGCAGCAGCTTGCCCAGGCCGTGCCCGCGAACGGACGGGCGGACGAAGAGGTCCTCCAGATAGATCCCGTGACGGCCGCGGAAGGTCGAGAAATTGTAGAACCAGAGCGCGAAGCCGACCCCCTCGCCGTTCCATTCCGCGATGTCGCAGAAGACGCGGGGGTTCGGCCCGAACAGGGCGGAGGCGATCATCTCGGCCGTCGCGTCGACCTCGTGCGACAGCCGCTCGTAGTCGGCGAGTTCGCGCACCAGGGAGAAGACGAGGTCGGCGTCGGCGGGGACGGCTTGGCGGATCAGGGAGGTCATGCGGCCTCGATTAGCGCTATTTGCAAAAGGAGCTGCGCTGCGACGCAAGAGGTGGACTTACAGGCTCCCAGCCGACCCGATGTCCCTCAAACCGCAACCTCCGCGCGGATGGCAGGATGCGGGTCGTAGCCTTCGATGGCCACGTCGTCATAGGTGAAATCGAAGATCGACTTCACGTCGGGGTTCAACCGCAGCGTGGGGAGCGGCCGGGGATCGCGGGACAGCAGGAGTTCCGCCTGCTCGAGATGGTTCAGGTAGAGATGGGCGTCGCCGAAGCTGTGCACGAAGTCGCCCGGCCTCAGCCCCGTCACATGGGCCACCATGTGGGTGAGGAGCGCGTAGCTGGCGATGTTGAACGGCACGCCCAGGAAGCTGTCGGCCGAGCGCTGGTAGAGCTGGCAGGACAGGCGTCCGTCGGCGACGTAGAACTGGAACAGGCAGTGGCACGGCGCCAGCGCCATCTTGTCGAGCTCGGCCGGGTTCCACGCGCTCACCACGAGCCGGCGAGAATCCGGGTTGCGCCTGATCTCGTCGACGACCCAGCGGATCTGGTCCACCGTGCCGCCGTCCGGCTTCTGCCAGCTGCGCCATTGCTTGCCGTAGACCGGGCCGAGATCGCCGGCCTCGTCGGCCCATTCGTCCCAGATCGTGACCTTGTTGGCCTTGAGATAGGCGATGTTGGTATCGCCCGCGAGGAACCACAGCAGTTCGTGGACGATGGAGCGCAGGTGCAGCTTCTTCGTCGTGACGAGCGGAAAGCCCTGCTCCAGGTCGAACCGCATCTGGTGGCCGAAGATGCTGATGGTCCCCGTACCGGTCCGGTCGGTCTTGCGCGTGCCCTCGGCCAGCACGCGGCGGATCAGGTCGTGATAGGCCTGCATGTGATGTCCTCGCTCGGGCGCGAACCGTAGCGGTTGAGGCGAGTCGCGGCCACCTCCGACGAGCGTTTTCCACGCGGATTGCGGCAGGGGCAAGGTTTGCCTCACCAATCGGCTCTTTCGCGGCCCGCGGGTCTTTCGCCAGCGGCGCCAGCGCACTATATTCGGGGTGCCGTCGCGAGACGGCTATGGTGATAAACGGACATCGGAATAAGCCTTTCGGACCCGGGGGCAGTACCCGGCGCCTCCACCCGAAACCACCGCGCCGCGCGACACGGCGGCTGGTTTCCGGCGGGGGCGAAATAGGATCGACGAGGGTGTAAAGGGTGCTCTTTTGCCCGGCATGGTTCCGCCGTTATCGGGCCGAACATATAGTTGCCAACGACAACTATGCTCCGGTTGCGGTGGCCGCGTAAGCGGTCTCTAAAGCCGAAACAAAGCCCTTGCGGGTAGCACCGTAAGGCGGGGTTCGGAGGTACCTGGCAACAGAAACCTCCACCTTCCTTCCAGCCTGGCCGGGCCTGAATGAACCAAGACCACATCCGATACGATCTCCTCGTCCAGGAAGCCCTCAAGGGCGTAGTGCGTCAGGTCCTGACCGACGCCGCCGAGCAGGGCTTGCCGGGCGAACACCATTTCTACGTCTCCTTCCGCACGGTCGACCCGGGCGTGCGCATCTCGCAGCGCCTGCGCGAGAAGTACCCGGAGGAGATGACGATCGTCCTGCAGCACCAGTTCTGGGACCTCTCGGTCAACGAGCACGCCTTCGAGGTCGGCCTGTCGTTCTCCGGCATCCCGGAGCGGCTGCTCGTGCCGTTCGACGCGCTGACGGGGTTCTTCGACCCCTCGGTGCAGTTCGGCCTCAAGTTCGAATTGTCCGGTGCCGAACCGGCCGACAACGACCATGCGGACGCGGAGGAGGAGACAGCGGTGGAGCCGCCGCCCGCTCCCACGGCCCTGCCGCTGCCGGTGAAGAAGGACACCCGCGAGGCATCGCGCAAGGCTGCCGACAAGGCCGCGTCCGAAAAGCCGGCCAAGGATGCGCCCGAGGCCGAGAAGGCCAAGACCGGGAAGGCCGGAAAGAAGGACGACCCGGCCGTCGAGGCCCCCGCCGGCGACGGTGCCCAGGTCGTGCGGCTGGACGCGTTCCGCAAGAAGCCGTGAGCCGGGCATGACGGCCGACATCATCAATCTGCGCAAGGCCCGCAAGGCCAAGGCCCGCGGGGCGGCAGAGGCCCGCGCCGCGGAGAACAGGATCGCGTTCGGCCGCACCAAGGCCGAGCGCAAGGCGGTCGAGACCGAGCAGGAGCGCGCTCGCCGCGCCATCGACGGCCACCGCATCGGCCCGGCCGCGGATGCCGATCAGGACGACGGAGCCGCGTCTTGAACGACGCGGTGGTGAAACGCTCGGTACGGATTGCCGGGCATCTCACCAGCGTTTCGATCGAGGAGGCCTTCTGGACGGGTCTGAGGGCCATGGCGCAAGCCCGGGGCACCAGCGTCAACGCCTTGGTCGCCGCCATCGACGCCGAGCGCGACACGACCAACCTCTCCTCGGCCATCCGCTTGGCGGTGCTGGCCCATTACCGGGACAGGGACTGACGCTCCGGGAGTGACGCCGGCGCGTCAGGGAGCCGACGGCTTCGGCGCCGGCGCCGGAGCCTGCCTCACCTGAGCAGGCGCCGGAAGAGCGGCACCGGCGGGCGCCGTGCCCCCGAGCAACTTCGCCGCTTCCTCCGCTTCGGGAGACAAGGGTGCCCCGTCGGCCTGGGGCTTGCGCGTGGCGAGCGCGTCGAGAAGCTGCTTGCGGATGTCCTCCGCCGTCCGCGGCGGAGGGGCGCCAGGCGGGCGTGGATCGGCAGCGCGACGGGTCTGTTCGGCCTTGCGCGCTTCCTCGGCCTTGCGGGCCTCCTCGACGCGCCGGGCCTCGTCGGCCTTGCGAGCTTCCTCCACCCGGCGAGCCTCGTCGGCCTTGCGGGCTTCCTCCGCCCGACGCGCCTCGTCCGCCTTGCAAGCTTCCTCAGCCCGGCGAGCCTCGTCGGCCTTGCGAGCTTCCTCAGCACGGCGAGCCTCGTCGGCCT
>NZ_CAMFHB010000051.1 GCF_945952055.1 uncultured Alsobacter sp. | reverse complement strand
GCGTGCAGGCGCTGAAGGAGATCCCGGCCGTCAACGCCGAGATCGACGGCACCGATCTCGTCTACAAGAACTATTACCACGTCGGCATCGCCGTCGGCACGGACAAGGGCCTCGTGGTCCCCGTGGTGCGCGACGCGGACCAGCTGTCGATCGCCGGCGTCGAGAAGAAGATCGCCGAGTTCGGCAAGCGCGCCCGCGACGGCCAGCTCAAGATCGAGGAGCTGCAGGGCGGCACCTTCACGATCACCAACGGCGGCATCTACGGCTCGCTGATGTCCACGCCGATCCTGAACGCCCCGCAGTCGGGCATCCTGGGCATGCACAAGATCCAGGACCGGCCGATGGTCGTGGGCGGCAAGATCGAGATCCGCCCGATGATGTATCTGGCGCTCAGCTACGACCACCGCATCGTCGACGGCAAGGAAGCCGTGACCTTCCTCGTCCGGGTCAAGGAAGCGCTGGAAGATCCGGCGCGCCTCGTCCTGGATCTCTGAGTCCCCCTAGCGTCGTGCCCGGGCCACGCCCGGGCATCCCCGCCTTTCGCCCGCAGCGCCACAGCCGTGGATGGCCGGGCCAAGCCCGGCCGTGACGGGCCCCGGAGAGCGAGACCATGTCCTACGACCTCATCGTCATCGGCACCGGACCGGGTGGCTATGTCTGCGCCATCCGCGCGGCCCAGCTCGGCCTCAAGACGGCCGTCGTCGAGAAGCGCAAGACGCACGGCGGCACCTGCCTGAACGTCGGCTGCATTCCCTCCAAGGCCCTGCTGCACGCCTCCGAGATGTTCGACGAAGCCGGACACGGCTTCGAGGCGCTGGGCATCTCGGTGCCCGCGCCCAAGCTCGACATCAAGGGCATGATGAAGCACAAGGACGACACCGTCGCCGCGAACGTGAACGGCGTCGGCTTCCTCCTCAAGAAGAACAAGGTCGAGGCCTTCCTGGGCACGGGCACCATCGTGGCCCCCGGCCAGGTGAAGGTCACGGCCGAGGACGGCACGACGCAGACGCTGGAGACGAAGGCGATCGTCATCGCCACCGGTTCGGACGTCGCCCCGCTGCCGGGCGTCACGATCGACGAGAAGGTGGTGGTCTCGTCCACCGGCGCGATCGCGCTCGAGAAGGTCCCGGGCAAGCTCGTCGTGGTGGGCGCCGGCGTGATCGGCCTCGAGCTCGGCTCCGTGTGGCGGCGCCTGGGCGCGGAGGTCACCGTGGTCGAGTATCTCGACCGCATCCTGCCCGGCATGGACGACGAGGTCGCCAAGCAGTTCCAGCGCATGCTGCAGAAGCAGGGCTTCGCCTTCCACTTGGGCTCCAAGGTCACGGGCGTGAAGACCGGCAAGGGCGGCGCAAAGGTCACCGTGGAGCCGGCGGCCGGCGGCGAAGCCAAGACGCTCGACGCCGACGTGGTGCTCGTCGCCATCGGCCGTCGTCCCTACACCGAGGGCCTCGGGCTCGACACGGTGGGCGTCACGATGGAGCGCGGACGCGTCGTCATCGACAACCACTTCCAGACCAACGTGCCCGGCATCTTCGCCATTGGCGACGTGGTGCGCGGCCCGATGCTGGCCCACAAGGCCGAGGACGAGGGCATCGCGGTCGCCGAGATCCTGGCCGGCAAGGCGGGCCACGTGAACTACGACGTGATCCCGGGCGTGGTCTACACGATGCCGGAGATCGCCACCGTCGGTAAGACCGAGGAAGAGCTCAAGGCGGCCGGCATCGCCTACACCGTCGGCAAGTTCCCCTTCACGGCCAATGGCCGGGCGCGCGCCATGCGCCACTCGGACGGGTTCGTGAAGGTGCTGGCCGACGCCAACACCGATCGCGTCCTCGGCGTCCACATCGTCGCCGCGGGCGCGGGCGAGATGATCCACGAGGCCGCCGTGCTCATGGAGTTCGGCGGCTCGTCGGAGGACCTGGCCCGCACCTGCCACGCCCATCCCACGATGAGCGAAGCCGTCAAGGAAGCCGCTCTGGCGGTCGACAAGCGCGCCATTCACATCTGAGGCGGCGGACCCGACCTTCTCACGACGGGACCCAACGAAGGCCCGGGGCGCGCTGCGCCCCGGGCCTTTTGCGTTTTGGGACATGCCCCGGACCCGCGAATCGCCGATCTCCCGATTCGTGCCGGTCCTGTTCACCTTTGGCGCCAGACGTGAACGCCCGAAGCGATCCCGGGGCGGACGTCCTTCACGTTTCGGCAAGATCCGTCCCGCCGCCGTCGCGCGGAATGCGTCGTGCCGGGACGAGAGTGTGAACGCGCGAACCACTCCGGCGCCCCCGCCGAACCGCTCGCGCCGGCGACGGCCCGAGGCGGGCCAAGGCCCCGGCGCCGCCGACAGTGATTCGTGCACGGCCTGTTCCCGCCCCGCACCATTCATGAACGGCACCACTGCGAATTGCGCGCTCGTGTTTACCACCCGTCAATGATCGGCCGCCCACTGTGCCACTTCCGCACGCCCGCCTGCGGCAAAGCTTAAGACGGGCCGAGTCTTGGCAGAGTTGTATCGCTGACGGTTACAGTTTTCACGCGCGCCTCGTGAGTCGTTACGAGTCATCGGCGGTAAACGACGAATCACCGCGAATCGTCCCCCTATGCAAAAGCACCCCCAAGACTCTGGTGGCACCGACGAGCCGCAGGCCCAGATCTTGTGGAGAACGAACGAAGACTCTGCCCGAGTCAGCGATTCGGGCGCGATTCGTTCCCACACCGTTCTGTCCGTAAACGGGGTGCCGCCCCGGCGTGCCGACGTGGTACACAGGGGTGCGTGACAGCCGTCCCCCGGGGGCGGCGCACGGCCGGACGTCAGGTGTCGATGTTTCCTCGCTCGCTTCCTTCCTCGATCAGATCCCGCGGCGTCACGGCAGTCCTGGGTCCGACCAACACCGGCAAGACACACCTCGCCATCGAGCGGATGATCGGGCACGGCTCCGGGATGATCGGGCTGCCCCTCCGGCTCCTGGCCCGCGAGGTCTACCAGCGGGTCGTCGATCGCGTGGGTCCGTCCGCCGTGGCGCTCGTCACCGGCGAGGAGAAGATCAAGCCGCCGGATGCGAAGTTCTGGGTGGCGACCGTCGAGGCGATGCCGCGCGACATCCAGGTGCCGTTCGTCGCCATCGACGAGATCCAGCTCGCGGCCGACAGGGACCGGGGCCACGTCTTCACGGACCGGCTGCTCAACATGCGCGGCCGGGCCGAGACCCTGCTGATCGGCGCCGCCACCATGCGCCCGCTCATCGAGCAGCTGCTGCCCGGCGTGGCGATCGTCTCGCGCCCCCGCCTCTCCACGCTGAGCTTCGCGGGCGAGAAGAAGATCACGCGCCTGCCGCGGCGCTCGGCCATCGTCGCCTTCTCCGCCGACGAGGTCTACGCCATCGCCGAGGTGATCCGCCGCCAGCGCGGCGGGGCCGCCGTGGTGCTGGGCGCGCTCTCGCCCCGCACCCGCAACGCCCAGGTCGCCCTGTACCAGTCTGGCGACGTGGACTTCCTGATTGCGACCGACGCCATCGGCATGGGCCTGAACCTGGACCTCGATCACGTCGCCTTCGCCGCGGATCGCAAGTTCGACGGCGCCATGCACCGCCGGCTCACGCCCGGCGAGTTCGGCCAGATCGCCGGCCGCGCCGGCCGCCACCTGCGCGACGGGACGTTCGGGACGACGGGACGTTGCGAGCCGTTCGAGCCGGAACTGGTGGAGCGCCTCGAGGATCACAACTTCGATGCGATGAACGTGCTGCAGTGGCGCAACGTCGACCTCGACTTCGGATCGGTGGCCCGTCTCGTCACCTCCCTGGAACAGCTGCCGACCGAGCCCGGGCTGACGCGGGCGATTGCCGGCGAGGATCTCGTCGCCCTGGAGATCGCGGCACGCGATCCCGAGCTGGCCGGATTCGCCTCGACCCCGGCGACGGTGGAAAGACTGTGGGAAGTCTGCCAGGTGCCCGACTATCGCCGCGTGGCGCCCCAGGCCCATGCCGACCTCGTGGCCACCCTGTTCCGGCAGCTGATGCGCCAGGGACGGGTCGCAAACGACTGGTTCGCCCGCCAGGTCGCCGAGATCGACAGGACGGACGGAGACATCGACACCCTCTCAAACCGCATAGCCCAGGTTCGCACCTGGACCTTCGTGGCCAACCGGCCCGACTGGCTCCGCGATCCTGAGCATTGGCAGGGCGTCACCCGTCAGGTAGAGGACAGGCTGTCGGATGCTCTGCACGAGCGCCTGACGCAACGGTTCGTGGATCGGCGCACCAGCGTGCTGCTGCGTCGACTGAGAGAAAACGCGATGCTCGAGGCGGAAATCACGGCGGCGGGCGATGTGCTTGTCGAAGGTCATCCCATCGGCCGCCTGCAGGGCTTCCAGTTCGCGCCCGATCCGCAGGCCGGCGGTCCGGATGCCAAGGCCCTGCGCAATGCCGCAATGAAGGCTCTCGCAGGCGAGATCGAGACGCGCGCGGCGCGGCTCGCCGGCGCCGGGGACGATGCCTTCGTGCTGTCCAACGACGGCGCGCTGCGCTGGCAGGGCGAGGCGGTGGCCCGGCTCGTGGCCGGCGACAAGCTTCTCGAACCACGGCTTCGGCTGCTGGCCGACGAGCAGCTGACCGGCGGCGCACGCGAGCAGGTCCAGGGCCGGCTCGACGCCTGGATCAAGGCGCATGTCGAGCGTCTGCTGGGCGGCCTGCTCAAGCTCGAGGATCCGGCATCGCTGTCCGGCATCGCCCGGGGGCTCGGCTTCCAGATCGCCGAGGCGCTGGGCGTGCTGGAACGCTCCCGCGTCGCCGACGAGGTGAAGGGGCTCGACCAGGAGGCCCGCGCCGCGCTGCGCAATCTCGGCGTGCGCTTCGGCGCCTACCACCTCACCGTGCCAGCCCTCCTCAAGCCGGCACCGCGGTCGCTGGCCGCGCAGCTCTGGGCCCTGAAGCACGGCGGCCCCGAGGTGCATGGCCTCAGCGACATCCTGCATCTCGCCGCGTCCGGCCGGACCTCGATCCCGGTGGACAAGGAGGTCCACAAGGGCCTCTACCGCGCGGCGGGCTTCCGCGTCTGCGGCGAGCGCGCCGTGCGCGTCGACATCCTGGAGCGCCTGGCCGACCTGATCCGGCCCGCGATCCACTACCGCCCCGGCGCCACGCCGGGCGAACCGCCGCCCGGAACAGCCGACGGCGAGGGCTTCGTGGTGACGACGTCGATGACCTCGCTCTGCGGCTGCGCCGGCGAGGATTTCGCGTCCATCCTGCGCTCGCTGGGCTACGTGATGGACCGGCGTGCCGGCCCCGCGATCACCGTTCCGCTGCTGAAGGCGGCCCCGACCGCCCCCGCCGCACCTGCCGCGGCCGAGACCCCGGCCGCCGGCGAGGCGCAGCCCGAGGCCGCGTCCGAGGGCGCCATGGCAACCGAGGACGGCACGCCGCCGGCCGAGGCGGCCACGGAAACGCCTGCCGCCGACGCGACCCCGGCGGCCGAAGCGCCGGCCCAAGACGTCGTGGCCCAAGACGTGGTGGCGCAAGACGTCGCAGCCCCTGAAAGCGTGGCGCAGGACAGCGCAGCTCAGGAGAGCGTGACGGAGCAGCCGGCCGCGACCGAGGCGTCTGCCGAGGCCCCGGCCACGGATGCCCCCGCGGAAGAAGCCCCGGCCGAAGTGCCGCTGATCGAGGTGTGGCGGCAGCACCGCCACCAGGGTGGGCGGCACCAGAACAACCGGCGTCCGCAGCCCCGCCGTGGCGAGGGAACCGGTCCTGCCGAGGGCCGCGAGCGTGGGCCGCGCGACGGCCAGCGCCGCGACCGTGGACCGCGTCAGGATCGTCCCGCCGGTGGCGAGCGTCCGGCAGCGGCGCAGGGTGCCTCGACCGAGGCGACCGCCGAGCGGGCTCCGCGGCCCGATCGCCAGGACCGTCCCGGTGGACAGGACCGCTCCGGCGGCCAGGGACGCCAGGACAGGCCGGCACGTCCGCAGGGCGAGGGCCGCCAAGACCGCGGAGAGCGCCGCGACCAGCGCCCGCCGCGCCGCGACGACCGTCCCGACGGGGGGCGCGGTCCGCGCCCGCAGGGTGGCAGGCCGGGAGGTCCGCGTCCCGATCGCGACCGTGGAGACCGGCAGGATCGGTCGTGGAGCAGCGAGCGCCCGTCGCGCGACCGGGCACCCGACCCGAATTCGCCCTTCGCCAAGCTGTTGGCGCTGAAGGCGGAGCTGGAAGCCAAGCAGGGCAAGGACTGACGCCTGGTGGCCCGCCAGCGCGAACCGCGGGACGAGGATGCACCGGATCCCGCGGAGCGCCAGCGGCTCGACAAGTGGCTGGTCTATGCCCGGTTCGCCCGCACCCGGTCGATGGCCACCGACCTGGTTGAGGGCGGGCGGGTCCGCGTGAACGGGCAGCGCGTCACGAACACGAGCCGCCTGGTCGGCCCGGGGGACGTTCTGACCATGGCCTTGCCGCATGCGACCAAGGTCGTCCGCATCCTGGGGGCCGCCGAGCGCAGGGGCTCCTTCCCGGACGCGCAGCAGCTCTACGAGGACTTGGGATCGGGAAACGAGCGGACCTGATGCGCGGCGGCGTTGCCTTGCCAGCGCGGCGCATCTCCGCTACGGAGGCTGTCGACCCTGTCCTTGAGAAGGACCGGCCGCTGGGGGCCGGAAGCACCACATGACGTATGTCGTCGTCGAGAACTGCATCAAGTGCAAGTACATGGACTGCGTTGAAGTGTGTCCGGTGGACTGCTTCTACGAGGGCGAGAACATGCTCGTCATCCACCCCGACGAATGCATCGATTGCGGCGTCTGCGAACCCGAATGCCCGGCCGAGGCGATCAAGCCCGACACCGAGCCGGGTCTCGACAAGTGGCTGAAGCTCAATGCCGAGTACGCCAAGGGCTGGCCCAACATCACCGTCAAGCGTGACGCCCCCGGCGACGCCAAGGAGCACGACGGTGAAGAGGGCAAGCTCGAGAAGTATTTCTCCCCGAACCCGGGTGAGGGCGACTGAACGATCCGGCCTCCGGCTGTGTCAAGCTGGAGTTAACGTAAGGGTTGCCGTGCGGGTCAGATGGCCCGCGCGGACGAAAGCCTTTGATTTAGTGCCCGTTTTGAGGTAGTATCTCTGTTGTGGTCGATCGCGCCCGGCAGATCCTGAACCATCCCACCTCTCCCCTTGGCTGCGGCCTGATGCCGTGGCGGGAGTACCCGAAACGGCGACGGGGTCGCCCGGTCATTGGGATAGCAGGCTTGCGGTTTCGTCATTCGGCTCGGTGAATCTCCGCGGCGTGGACTGTATCGATCGGTCCGGGCCGTGGTGTTGTCGTGCCGGGGAGGACCCGGCCTTGCGTGATGAGCCGGCCTGCGCGCCGGCACGGGAGAAGAACTGGATCATGACGAACGCCAAGAAGAATTCCCACCGCCAGGGTTATCGGACCGGCGAGTATGTCGTTTATCCGGCCCACGGCGTGGGGCAGATCACGGCGATCGAGGAGCAGGAGGTCGCTGGCTTCAAGCTCGAGCTGTTCGTGATCTCGTTCGAGAAGGACAAGATGACGCTGCGCGTCCCGACCGCGAAGGCCGCGGCCGTGGGCATGCGCAAGCTCGCCGAGAACGCGCTCGTCACCAAGGCGCTCGAAACCATCACCGGCCGCGCCCGCGTCAAGCGCACCATGTGGTCGCGCCGCGCCCAGGAATACGAGGCGAAGATCAATTCCGGCGACCTGATCGCCATCGCTGAAGTCGTGCGCGATCTGCATCGCTCCGACGCCCAGCCCGAGCAGTCCTATTCCGAGCGTCAGCTCTACGAGGCGGCCCTCGACCGCATGGCGCGCGAGGTCGCGGCCGTGAACAAGCTGCACGAGGGCGAGGCCCTGAAGCTCATCGAGGCGCAGCTCGCCAAGTCCCCGAAGCGGGCGAAGCCGGCCGACGCCGACGCCGATGCGGAATCGGCCTCCGACATCGACGAAGTCGAGGAAGAGGCGGCCTGAACCGCCACCTCTTGCCCCTGATTGCAAAGGCCCGGCTCACGCCGGGCCTTTTGCTTTGCGGGCCTTTTGCCTTGACGCCGACGATTTCCCCGCCTGCCACGTTGACCTGCGAGTCCCGGCGGCTATGATCCGCCCGCTGCCCTCGGGGCATGCCCCTGTGGCGGAACTGGTAGACGCGCTCGACTCAAAATCGAGTTCCGCAAGGAGTGCTGGTTCGATCCCGGCCAGGGGCACCAAACAATCTCTCCTCCTCGGCAGTCCCGCGGGTACTTACCGTTCAGAAGGTGCCGGGCGGATGGGCCTGGTCGCCATCGCCCTCGTCGTCCGACGCCAGGAACGTCATCTCGCAGACGAGACCCGTCGCGTGCCACGCGATATCGATCGAGCGGTTCGCCGTGGCAAAGCCGCGGCCGAGCAGCCGCGATCCGAAGCCGGAATGGGTCGGCTGCGACACCGTTGGCCCACCCTCCTCCACCCAGGCCAGGTGGACGCGCCGCGCCGCGGGATCGGCCAGGCGCCAGCGGATCGAGACATGGCCGTCGGCGGTCGAGAGCGCGCCATACTTGACCGCATTGGTGGCCAGTTCGTGCAGCGCCATGTTCAGGGCGAGCGCGAGGTCGGCCGCGATGGCCACGCTCGGTCCTTCGACGAAGACGCGGTCGTAGGGCGCGAGCGTCTGCGTCACCACGTCCGACAGCAGGGCGCCTTCCCACGATTCCGTCATCAGCAGGTCGTGAGCCCGCGCCATCGCCGTGATCCGTGCCGTCAGGGCGTCCCGGTACTGTGCGGCCGTCCCGGACGTGGCGGTCTGACGCGCCAGGGACAGCGCCGACGTCAGCACGTTCTTCACGCGGTGATTGAGCTCGCGCATGAGAAACTTTTGCTTCTCGATGGTCGCCCGGGTGTCGGTGATGTCGCGAAACGTGACGGCGATGCGGTCGCCGCCGGCGCGCGTGGCGAAGTTGTAGAACCAGCGGCGGCCGGCCTCGAGCATGAACTCGTCGGCCGCCGGAATGCCGGTCTCGAGCACGGTGACGTAGCGGGTGAACAGGGCCTCCCGGCTCACCGTGGGAGAGCTGTCCAGGTAGCTCTGGCCGACGAGCTGCCGCGCGGGGCCCAGCACGCGCTCGGCCGCCGCGTTCATGGCGATCCTGCGCAGGTCGACGACCTTTCCTGCGCCGTCCCTGATCGCCTCGTAGATGACGATGCCGTCCAGCGCGACGTGCTGGACGACGCCGTACAGGTCCTCCAGCTCGCGCAGGTCCGCACGCGAGCGCCTGAGACCCACGGCCAGCACCGACAGGACGCCGCAGGAGGCCACGAACAGCGCGGCGTTGAGGGCCATGTCCGCCGGCGGCTGGCCGGGCGGCATGAACAGCCATACGGCAAGCCCCGTCGCGGCCGCCGTGGTGGCGAGCGCGGGCAGCGTTCCCCCCGTGAAGGCGGCCCAGGTGACGACGGGGAAATACAAGGCGAAGGGCACGACGAGCGCGGCGTAGGCGCCCAGCTGCCAGCGCAAACCGGTCGCCACGGCAATGCCTGCCCCGGCCTCGACACAGGCGCGGAGCAGTGACCGGGGTGCGACGAGCCGCTCGAACCAACCATTCGGGTCGGACGAGCCGCGGCCAATGCGAGCTGAGCCCATGGTCCGGTCAACGCGCTGCCACGCCAAAGGTTCCCTGGCGCGTTGACACCGTCCGCTGCGCGTGTAACCGTTTGGTGAATTAGCGCGACCGCCGATCGGGTCCGCAGGGGAAGAAACGCATGAAGTTCGGTGACTATCCCAAGGTCGCGTCGCTCGCGACCGGCGAGGGCTTCAAGGCTTATCTGCAGGCCCAGGGCCTTGCGATGCCGTTCGACGACGTCATCGAGGCAGGTCCCTCCTCACCCCTGGCACAGCCCCTGTCCGTTGGGCGGATGCGCATCGGCAATCGCCTCGCCGTCAATCCCATGGAAGGCTGGGACGGCCAGACCGACGGTCGCCCCTCGGCCAATACCATCCGGCGCTGGCGGCATTTCGGCCTCAGCGGGGCAAAACTCATCTGGGGCGGCGAAGCCGTGGCCGTGCGGGCCGACGGACGGGCGAATCCCAACCAGCTCATGCTGACGGACGCGACCCAGGGCGACATCGCGGGACTCCGCGACACGCTGGTGAAGGCCCACCGGGAGGCCTTCGGCAACGACGACGGGCTCGTCGTCGGCCTGCAGCTCACCCATTCCGGCCGCTTCTGCAAGCCGGACGACCACAAGCGCTTCAAGCCGATGATTGCCTACCGGCACCCCGTGCTGGACCGGAAGTTCGGGATCACCTCCGACGACGCGGTGATGAGCGACGACGACCTGAAGCGCCTGATCGACGATTTCGTGCGCGCCTCGAAGCAGGCCCTGGCCTGTGGCTACGACTTCGTCGACCTGAAGCATTGCCACGGCTATCTCGCCCACGAGCTGCTGACGGCCGTCGACCGGCCCGGCCCCTTCGGCGGCAGCCTGGAGAACCGCACGCGCTTCCTGCGGGAGATCACGGCCGGCATCCGCGCCGAGGCCCCCGGCCTGGAGATCGGCGTCCGCCTGAGCGCCGCCGATTTCGTGCCGTTCAAGCCCGACCCGGAGCAATCGACCCCCGGCGCTCTCGGCCCGGGCATCCCCGAGACCGTGGCCCTGCCCTACCCCTACGCCTTCGGCGCCGATCCCCAGGATCCGACCCGCGTCGACCTGGCCGAACCCGCGGCGATGATGACGATCATGCGCGAGCTGGGAATTGTTTTCGTCAACGTCACGCTGGGCAGCCCCTATTATACGCCGCATCTCATCCGCCCGGCCATCTATCCCCCGTCCGACGGCTACGCCCCTCCCGAGGAGCCGCTCGCCGGCGTCATGCGGCACCTGGAGGTCGTGCGCGATCTCAAGAGGCTGTTCCCCGACATGGTCTTCGTCGGCAGCGGCTACACCTACCTGCAGGACTTCTTCGGCCATGTCGCCCAGGCCGTCGTGCGCGAGGGCTGGACCGACAGCGTGGGCCTCGGCCGCATGATGCTGTCCTATCCCGAACTGGCCGCCGACACGCTCGCCGGCCGCCCGAGCCAGCGCAAGCGCCTGTGCCGCACCTTCAGCGACTGCACCACGGCGCCGCGCAACGGCATCGTCTCGGGCTGCTATCCGCTGGACCAGCACTACAAGAAGTCGCCGGAGTTCAAGGCGCTGGCCGCGATCAAGAAGCCCGCCAAGGTGGACTGACGCCCCACCACGGCTTGGCGGCCTGTTAACCGGCCCGTGCGAGGCTCGCGCCATGAGCCCGAAATCTCACGGCCGTGCCATGGCCACCGCGCTTGCCACGGGCGCGGCTCTCCTGGCTGCTCCCGCCGTGGGGCAGGTGCTCCAGCAACCCTCGTCGGATCCGCAGATGCGGCTGCAGATCCAGCTCCCGCCCGCGCCGGCGCCCGATGCGGCCCGATGCCCCGACACGGGCTCCTTCGTGGTCGTCGGCCCGACCGTGAAGCGCGGCGAGCCGATCACCGCCCAGGCCTGGAACGACTGCGCCGACCTGCCGAGCCGATCGGCACCGCAGCAGCCGCTGATCGGCGTCGAGATCCCCGTTCCGATGACGCAGGGCAGGCCCCGGCGCTAGCGCGTGCCGCCGAAGGTCACATCCGGCCTTTCGCGGGACGCATCAAGACGCCCGGACACGCAAAGGCGACCCGGCCCGATCAGCGCCCGGCCAAATGGGCGAAGGCCGCCACGACCTGCTCGTAGACCGGCCGCTTGAACGGGATGATCAGCGAGGCGAGCCGGTCCATCCGTTCCCAGCGCCAGGCCCGGAATTCCGGCTTGTGCCCACCGGCGGGCGCGTGGATGTCGATTTCCGCGTCGTCCCCTTCGAACCGAAGCGCAAACCACTTTTGCGTCTGCCCGCGGTAGCGGCCCTTCCAGGCCTTGCCCGCCACGTCCGGCGGCAGGTCGTAGGCGAACCAGCCGGGCGACTGCGCCAGGAGTGAGGTGCTGGTGACGTTGGTCTCCTCCGCGAGCTCGCGCAGGGCCGCCGCGTAGGGATCCTCGCCCTCGTCGATGCCGCCCTGCGGCATCTGCCAGCTGTGGCTCGCATCGACGTGCTCGGGCCCGGCGGCCGCCTTGCGTTGACCCACGAACACGAGGCCGTCGCGGTTGAGGAGCATCACGCCGACGCAACGGCGATAGGGAAGGTCTTCGAAGGCCATGGCGCAGTCCGGGCGGGAGGAGATCGTCCCCCCGGTCTATCAGCCCCGGTCGCCGCGCGCCACGATGGCACTCACCGGCACGAGCTGGAAGCCGCGGCTCTCCAGCCCCTTGGCCCAGGCCGCGATGCGCTCGATGGACACCGGCAGCCCGCTCGCGACCCCGACGGCCGTGCCCTTGTCCCGGGCGATGGTCTCGAGACGCGCGAGCTGGTCGTCGATCGTGGCGGCCTTCGGCACGGTGTCGACGGTCACGTCGGCCTTGGCCGCCGGCATCTTCAGGCTCTGCGCGAGCGTGGGCACGAGCGAGCGCGCCGAACTGCCGTCGTCCAGCACCATCAGGCCGCGGCCGGCGATCTCGCGCAGCACGGGTCCGACCGACGCCTCGCGCGCGGTGAACTTGCCGCCCATGTAGTTGACGATGCCCACGTAGCCGGGAAAGCGGCTCATGACCCACTGCAGCCGGTCGAGCGTCTCCCCCGACGTGGCCGTCGCCGTGAGCGTGTGCGGCCCGGGGTCGTTGTCGGGATAGTCGAACGGCTCCATCGGCACCTGGAGCAGCACCTCGTGGCCGTCCTCGCGGGCGCGGCCGACCTGACGCTCGATGTCGGTGCCATAGGGGGCGAAAGCCAGCGTGACGGGACCGGGAAGCTTGGCCACCGCATCGCTCGTGAGGGACTGGCTGAGCCCCATCCCACCCATGACGATCGCGATGCGTCCCACCACCTTGCCCGCCGGCGGCACGACCGGACGCGCATAGACCTCGAGCGGACGGGCCCCGTCGGGCCCGATCTTCGGCAGCATGCCCTGGCGGCCCCGCTCGATGAGGCGCTTGTCGGGTGCGGGCGCGAGCTTGTCGGGATTGCCGGGAACGCGAATGACGATCGAGGGCGGCGCCTCGCCGCTGCCCCGCACGACCTTGACGCCGCTGGCGCTCTCGAGCTCGGCGGCGGTCGCGCGCTCCGGCGTGCTCTGGTCCTCGCCCGTCACGGTGCGGACACCGGTGTCGGGTTGCGCGGCCGGGGGAGCGACCGGCTGCGCCTGCGGCTTCGAGCGCTCGATGCGGCTCACCACGACGGGCTCGCCGCCGTCGGGATCGCGGGCCACCGCCAGCCAGCCGGCCAGCGCCAGGCAGACGAGACCCGACCCCGCCACCACGATCTGGCTCCACGGCAGCACGGGAAGCCGGCGCCGCCTGGTGGCGGGCTCCAGCCCCAGTGGCCGGGTCAACTCGTCGTGGCTGATGGTCAAGCGTTCCTCTTGGCGAAATCGGTCTACCGGAACCTGAGCCGGGCCGGACCGGGACCGGTCATGGCCCCCTCACGCAACGCACGAACGACTGCGGCGAATCATAGCGCAAATCCATGCCAAGGTCGCGGTCCCGGAGCAACTGGGGACTGTGCGGATGGGCGCGCGCGCGGAACCGGCACGCGGGACGGCTGGAATCGAAACGGCGGGGCCCTGCCCCGCCGCTCGATCGTCCCGACGGTCGCGGGTCAGTTCTGCTTGGTCTTGTCCGGCTGCTTGGCCGCGCTGCTGGCGTCGTTCACCTTGACGCCGCGCAGCAGGTCCAGCGCGTAGTTGAGCTGCTTGTCGTTCTTGGGATCCGGCGGAACGTAGGCGGAAGAACCACCCTGCTCGTCCTCGCCGTTCTTCAGGTGTCCCTTGAGCGCGGCCTCGCCCTTGGTCTCATCCTTGCCCTTCAGCTCGGCCGGGACCTCGTTGAGCACCTGGATCTCGGGATCGATGCCCTTGGCCTGGATGGAGCGGCCCGACGGCGTGTAGTAGCGCGCCGTGGTGAGGCGGATGGCGCCGTTCGAGCCCAGCGGAATGATCGTCTGGACCGAGCCCTTGCCGAAGGACCGCGAGCCGATGATCGTCGCGCGCTTGTGGTCCTGAAGGGCGCCGGCCACGATTTCCGACGCCGAGGCGGAACCGCCGTTGATCAGCACGACCACCGGCTTGCCCTTGGTCAGGTCGCCGGCGCGGGCGTTGTAGCGCTGGGTCTCGTCGGCGTTGCGGCCGCGGGTCGAAACGATCTCGCCGCGCTCGAGGAAGGCGTCGGACACCGCGATGGCCTGGTCGAGGAGGCCGCCCGGGTTGTTGCGCAGGTCGATGACGAAGCCCTTCAGCTTGTCGCCGCCGATGTCCTTGGTGAGGCTGTCGATCGAGTTCTTGAGCCCTTCGAAGGTCTGCTCGTTGAACTGGGTGATGCGGATGTATCCGACGTCGGTCTCGTTGCGCGAGCGCACCGAGCGGATCCGGATCACGTCGCGGGTCAGCTTCAGCTCGAGGCCGTCGGAAGCTCCCTTGCGGGCGATCTTGAGGCGCACCGAGGAGTTCACGGCGCCGCGCATCTTCTCGACGGCCTGGTTGAGCGTCAGGCCCTGCACGGGCTCGTCGTCGATGTGGGTGATCACGTCACCGGCCATGACGCCGGCGCGGGACGCCGGGGTGTCGTCGATGGGAGTCACGACCTTGATCAGGCCCTCTTCCATCGTGACCTCGATGCCGAGGCCGCCGAACTCGCCGCGCGTCTGCACCTGCATGTCGCGGAAGCTCTTGGAATCGAGATAGCTCGAATGCGGGTCGAGACCCGAGAGCATGCCGTTGATGGCCGACTCGATCAGCTTGCCCTCGTCCGGCTTCTCCACGTAGTCCGAGCGAATCTTCTCGAACACGTCGCCGAACAGGTTGAGCTGTCGGTAGGTGTCGGAGGCCGCGGCCACGGCACTCGTCGTCGACAAGAGCCGGCTCTGCGTCGCCAGGGTCACGGTACCGGCGCCGAGCATGGCGCCGAGCAGGAGGAGTGAGAGCTTGCGCATCATCCGCGAACTTTCTCGTTCGTCGAGGCCGCCCACCAGGGCGACGGGTCGATCGACACACCGTCTTTTCGAAACTCAACATAGAGCACGGGTTGGGTCGTGTCGCTACCCACCGATGCCGCCGTCGCCTGCGACGCCTCGCCCATCACGGCGACCGGTTCTCCGGTCAGCACGAATTGCCCGAGCGCGACGTTGATCCGTTCCATGCCAGCAAGAAGGACATAGTACCCGCCGCCCGCATTGATGATCAAGAGTTGGCCATAGCTGCGGAACGGCCCGGCATAAGCCACCCAACCATCACATGGCGCCGAAACCATGGCGCCCTGGCGGGTTCCGTAGGCGGCCCCCTTCAGCGTTCCGCCGGCGGCGTCGGACGCGTTGAATCCCTTCAAAAGCGAGCCCACGACGGGCAAAGGCAGCAGTCCGCGCGTCTCGGCGAAGGAAACCTTCGGCGCCAGCCGTGCGGGATCGCGGAAGGCGAGCGCCGCGATCTTGTCGCGCGTCTCCTTGGCCTGCGCGTCGTTGGCGTTGCGGGCATCGGCCTCGGCCCGCTCGGCGGCGCGCCGCGCCTCGTCGGTGGCCTTGCCGGAGGCCTCGATCTCCCCTTCCAGCCGCCCGATCAAATCCTTGAGAGTTTGGGCCGACTGAACCATCGCGGCGATTCGCTCGCCCTCCTCCCGCGCCTTCTTCTCGGCGGAGGCCACCTCCTGCTGGCGTGCCTCGACGAGCGCCGCGACGCGCTGGCGGTCCTCGGCGAGCGACGTGACGTCCCGGGCCAGTTGCTCGCGCTCGGTGACGGCCGTGGAGCGCAGGCGCACGAGTTCGGACAGGTCGCCGGCGAGCGCTTCCGTCTCCTGCCGCAGTTCCGGCAGCACGGCGCCGAGCAGCATCGACGCGCGCACCGCCTCCAGCATGTCCTCGGGGCGTACGAGCACGGCGGGCGGAGGGCTGCGGCCCAACCGCTGCAGCGCGGCCAGCACCTCCACGATGACGTTGCGCCGCGCCGACAGGGACCGCCGGATCGCCTCCTCCGTCTGGGACAGCGTCACCAGGCGCTGCTCGATGGCGGTGATGCGCCCCTCGGTGGCGCGCAGCCGGGCCGTCGTGTCGACGAGGGCGGCATTGAGCCTCGCCCGGTCCGCACGCAGTCCGTTGACCTCCGCCTCGAGCTTGGCCTTCACGTCCGTGGACGACTGGAGCAGCCGCTCGGCCGCCTCCAGTTCGAGGCGCCGCGTCGAGCGCTCCATCTCCTTCTCGGCCAGGCGGTCGGGAGGCAGGATGGCGGACGGCGCCGCCGGGCGCGGCCCGGGCGGTTGCTGGGCGAGCGCCGGGCCGCAGGCCACCCAGCATGCCGCCAGCAGCACGGGCATGCGGACCATCGCGGCGGAACGGCGGCTGGGCATGGGGCTGCGTGACTCCTCAGGCCCGATGATAGGGATGCCCGGACAGAATTGTCATGGCGCGATAGAGCTGTTCGGCCACAAGCCCGCGGACGATCTGGTGCGGCAACGTCATGCGCCCGAAGGAAATGCGGGCCTCCGCGGTCCCGGCCAGCGCGGGATCGAGCCCGTCCGGGCCGCCGATCACCATCGCCATGCTGCGCCTGCCCGCATCGCGGCCCGCGGCCAATAGCCCGGCAAAGGCTTCGCTGGTCGGCGAGGAGCCCTTCTCGTCGAAGACGACGAGGCCGGAGTCGCCCGCCTTCGCCCGAAGGGCGACGGCCTCCTCGGCCTTGCGGTCGACCGGGCGCTGGGCGCGGCTCTCAGGCAGTTCGACGCTATCGAAACCGGTGAAGCCCAGGGGGCGGCCGGTGGCGACCGCCCTCTCGCCGTAGCGCGCGACCAGTTCGCGCTCGGGTCCGTCCTTCAGACGCCCGACAGCCAGAATCAGGATGCGCACGACGGCGGTCGTGCGCGATCAGGAAACGGCGCGCTGCTCGCCCGGCCGGTCACCACCCCACATCTTCTCGAGATTGTAGAAGTGGCGGACTTCCGGTCGGAAGACGTGCACGATCACGTCGCCCGCATCGATCAGCACCCAGTCGCAATGCGGCAGGCCTTCGACGCGCAAATCCTTGCGGCCGCGCTCCTTCAGCATCTCGATGACGTGATCGGCAATCGATCCGACATGCCTGTTGGAGCGGCCCGACGTCACGATCATGGCATCCGCGAGGGTGGTCTTGCCCGCCAGGTCGATCACGACCGTTTCTTCGGCTTTCGAATCGTCGAGAACGCCGAGAATGAGCGGGAGTGAGGCGCCGGCATCCGGCTCGATCGAACCGGTGGCGGCGATGGGCGAAGTGGTTTCGACTTCGCGCAGACCAGGTCTCGTCAGCTTGGTATCCTCTCGACACCGTGCGCACACCGCGCACTGTTCCAATATAAGCCGAAACGACGAAAAGTTCCACAACGGGCGCGCACGTGCAGTTCCGGACCCTCGCAACTCCTACTGTTCATATGTGAACGATATTGCACGGCCGGTCTCGACCCCCTATCACCGGGGCCGACGGATCGGCATGATGAACGGACGTCGGGCGACGCGAGTCGAACCGGGCGCGATGCGGGGGGAGAGTGCATATGGCGCTTCTGGAGCGTCTCGCGAGTGAGTTTGCGTATCTGAAGGGATCGCTGCGCATCCTGCGTCGGACGTCCCCGATCGCCCGCAACCCGCGCGTGACGATCAACGACGTCCTGCCGGAGGTCTGCGCGCGCTTCGCCGACCGCACCGCCCTCCTCACCGAAGGCCAGACCCTCACCTTCGCGGACTTCGACGCCCGCGTGAACAAGGTGGCGCATTGGGCCCGCTCGCGAGGCCTGGGCAAGGGCGACGTGGTGGCCCTGCTGATGGGCAACCGGCCGGACTACCTCTGCGTCTGGCTGGGCATCGCCCGAGTCGGCGCGGCGACGGCCCTCATCAACACCAACCTGACCGGCGCCGCGCTCACGCACTCGATCGCCATCGTGAAGGCGAAGATCGCTATCGTCGGATCGGAACACCTGCGCGCCTTCCAGGTCGCCAGCGCGGCCTTGCCCGAGACGCCCGACCTGTGGGTTCACGGAGCGGCCGAGGGCGCCCACCAGCGGTTCGACACGGCGCTGGACGCCCTGCCCGGCGGACCCCTTCCCGCCGAGGCGCGGCCCGCGCTCACCATCGAGGATCGCTGCGTCTTCATCTACACGTCGGGAACCACCGGGCTTCCCAAGGCCGCCAACATCAACCATTACCGCATCATGGCGATGGCCCGGGGCTTCTCGGCCCTGATGAACACCGGTCCGGACGACCGGATGTACGACTGCCTGCCGATGTACCATTCCAACGGCGGCACGCTGGCCACCCTCGGCACGCTCATCGAAGGCGGCAGCGTCGTCATCCGGGAGCGCTTCTCGGCCCGCGACTTCTGGCCCGACATCATCCGGCACCAGTGCACGCTGTTCTTCTACATCGGCGAGCTGTGCCGATACCTGCTCAATGCGCCGCCCGGCCCGCAGGACCGCGCGCACAAGATCCGGCTCATCTGCGGCAACGGGTTGAGGCCCGACGTCTGGACGCCGTTCGTGTCCCGCTTCGGCATCCCGCAGGTGCGCGAGTTCTATGCCGCCACCGAGGGCAACGTCGTGCTGTTCAACCTCGACAGCCGGCCGGGCTCCGTCGGGCGCATTCCGAAATGGGCCGAGAAGCGGTTCGTGGTGAAGATCGTCCGCTTCGACGTCGAGCGGGGCGAGCCCATCCGGGGACCGGACGGCTTCTGCCAGCCCTGCGCCCCGGACGAGGTGGGCGAGATCCTCGGGCAGATCATCAACGACCCCGCCAAGCCGGCGAACCGCTTCGAAGGCTATGCCGACCGCGCCGCCACCGAAACGAAGATCCTGCGCGACGTGTTCGAGAAGGGCGACGCGTGGTTCCGCTCGGGCGACCTGATGCGGCGCGATGCCGACGGCTACTTCTTCTTCGTGGACCGCATCGGCGACACCTTCCGCTGGAAGGGCGAGAACGTCGCGACCTCCGAGGTCTCCGAGACGATCTCGGTCATCCCGGGGATCGCGGAATGCACCGTGTACGGCGTCAAGGTCCCGGGCTGTGAAGGCCGCGCCGGAATGGCGGCCCTGGTTCTCGATCCGAGCGTCGACTTCGACACCGTCGCCTTCCACGCCTATCTGGCCACGCATCTTCCCGACTATGCCAGGCCCGTCTTCCTGCGGATCCGCCCGGCCCTCGACGTGACCGGCACCTTCAAGCAACGCAAGGTGGATCTCGTGAAGGAAGGCGCCGATCCCGCCGGCATCGCCGATCCATTGTTCGTATTGCACCCAAAAGAAAAACGGTTCATTCGCCTCGACGCGGAACTTTACGCCGCGATCACCGGCGGGCAGATCAGGTTGTAACCCTTCAAAGATCAACTGGTACGCGAATTGAGAGGACGGGCAGGTCGGTGCCATCCCGTCCCCCGCGTCGACCGATTTCGGGACATTAACGTCCTGTTCTCGTCGGCCGACCGTCCTGAAAGCGTACGAGTTGCCCATGTCGCGTTCCGCCTTCCCGGCCACCGCTTCGGCCGGGGTCCTTCCCCCGGCCGGTCCACGGTCCCTGTTCCGCCTGGCTCCGCCCCCCCTGCGGGAGGCCGCCGCCGCATCCGCGGCCAGCGCCGCCCTGGCGGTCGACATCTGCGGCCTGATGCAGGCGGGCGACCACGCGCCGGCCTGGCGCGACCTCGCCCTGCGCTCGCTGGAGCGCAACGTCTTCTACGAGCCTGACTTCGCGCTCGCGGTGACCCGCCACATGCGCGACTTCGCCCGACCCGTCTTCGCCATGGTGCGCGATCCGCGCAAGCCGGCCGAGTCCGGGCTGCTGGGCCTGTTTCCCGTGGTCATGCCCAAGGGCGCGCTGGGGACGCTGGAACTGTTCGGCTGGCGCCACGAGCAACTGGCGCTGGGCACGCCGCTCGTCGACCGCGACCACGCCCCGGCCGTCATTGCCGCCTTCCTGGACTGGATCGCACGCCAGAGCAGCCGCGCCGGCGGTGTCCTGCTTCCGTTCATCACCGAGGACGGCCCGACCGCGGCCGCCATTCGCTCCGTCGCCGAGGCGACCGGGCGCGGCATCCGCCGCTTCGGCGAGCACCAGCGCGCCGTGCTGCGCGGGGGTGCGACCCTCGACGAGACGCTCGGGCGCTCCATGCCCGGCAAGAAGGTGAAGGAACTGCGCCGCCTGCGCCGCAGGCTCGAGGAGCGCGGCGCGGTGGAGGTCGTGCGCCATGCCGACCCGCGCGGCGTCCGCGACGCGACCGAGCTTTTCCTTGCGCTCGAGGCGAAGGGGTGGAAGGGCCGCAACGGGACGGCGTTCCTCGACAACGCCAACGCCGCCACGTTCCTGCGGACCGTGACCCGCTCGCTCGCCCAGCAGGGCGAATGCAGCGTGGACGTGATGTCGGTGGGCGGCACGGCCGCGGGCGTCGGCATCATCCTTGGCGACGCGACGCGATCCTTCTACTGGAAGACCACGTTCGACGAAGAGCTCTCGACCTACTCGCCCGGCGTCCAGCTCACCCTGGAGATGTCCTCCCGCCAGCTGGAAGGCGGCGTGACCGAGACCGACAGCTGCGCCATTGCCGACCATCCGATGATCGACCGGCTCTGGCCCGACCGGCTGGCCGTCGCCGACTGGTTCGTCGAGGCCCGCGGCGCCAGCGCCTCGGCCGCCTTCGCGGCCGCCGGCGAGAGCGCCCGCCGCTCCATCCGATCCACCGCCAAGAATCTCTACCATCTCGCCAAGGGACGGAAGCCATGACCGACGCGCCGACACTCGACCGCGCCCCCGCGACGACCGCCAAGGGCCAGCCCGCCCGCCTCGTGTCCTTCGACGGCGCCGAGATGCGGTCGCGATTCCCCAACGAGCCGTTCCGCCTGGGGCACGCGCTGTCGTCGCACCCGCTTTTCACGATCACCCGGCTCGCCGAGCTGGCCCGCACCCTGCCGCGCGACCAGGTCGAGATGACCGAGGCGGCCGTGAAGGTGGAGACGCGCTTCGAGGACGTGAAGATCATCGACGCGCCCGCCGACGAGGTGGTCCGCCGCATCGAGTCGGGCCATGCCTGGATGGTGCTGAAGCGCGTGGAGCGGGATCCGGCCTACGCCGCGCTGCTGCGCGAGATGCTGGACGACGTCGCCCGCGGCGCGGGCTTCGCCGATTGCGACGAGGCCGGCTTCTACGACCTGCAGGGCTTCATCTTCGTGACCTCGCCGCGGGCCGTGACGCCGTTCCACTACGACCCGGAAGAGAACATGTTCGTCCAGATCCGCGGACGAAAGGCCTTCCACCAGTACGACAATCGCGACCGCTCGATCCTCTCCGACGAGGAGCTGGAGATCAGCCCCTCCAAGCATCGCAACCTCACCTTCGACCCCGCCTTCGACACCCGCAAGACGAGCTTCTACCTGGAGGGCGGCGAAGGCTGCTTCGTGCCGCACCTGTGGCCGCACTGGGTCGAGACGTTCGACGACCTGTCGATCTCCATGGCCTTCACCTGGAAGAGCCCGGCCGCCGACCGGCTGAACACGCTGCTGCAGGCGAACGGGCTTCTGCGCCACCTCGGCCTGCCGCAGGCCAGCCCCGGGCAGCGTCCGATGCTCGACACCGCCAAGGTCGCGGGCTACCGCGCCATGCGGGCCGTCATCGCCCCCCTGCGCCGCAGCGAAGGCATGCGGCGCGCGCTGCGCGGCCTGCTCTTCGGCCGCAAGGCCAACTATTACTACGGCAAGGACGGCGAGGCGGCCTGACAAGGGCCGCCGCGCTGGTCTCCGGGTCCGTCGACCCGCTCAGGCGACCGCCCGCAGGGCGCGCCGGATGACCTTGCCCGTGGTGGTGAGGGGCAGCGTGTCGACGAAGGCCACCTCGCGCGGGTATTCGTGGGCGGAGAGCCGCTCGCGGACGAACCGCTGGATGTCGGCGGCCAGTGCGTCGCTCGACGGATGCCCGGGCTTCAGCACGACGAAGGCCTTCACGATCTCGGTTCGCAGCGGATCGGGCTTGCCCACGGCCGCGGCGTTGGTGACGGCTGGATGGCGGATCAGGCAGTCCTCGATCTCGGTCGGCCCGATGCGGTAGCCGGACGAGGTGATCACGTCGTCGTCCCGGCCGACGAAGCGGACATAGCCGTCGGCGTCCATGACGCCCTGGTCCCCCGTCGTCATCCAGTCGCCGACGAACTTGTCGCGCGTCGCCTCCGGGCGGTTCCAGTATTCCAGGAACATCACCGGGTCGGGCCGGCGCACGGCGATCTGGCCCTGTTCGCCGGGCGCGCAGGCGAGGCCGTCCGGCCCGATGATCGCCACCTCGTGCCCCGGGACGGCCTTGCCGATCGAGCCCGGCCGGACCACGCCCAGCGTGGCGCAAGAGGCCAGGACCAGGTTGCACTCGGTCTGGCCGAACGCCTCGTTGATGGTGAGGCCGAGCGCCTCGCGCCCCCAGGCGAGCGTCTCGGCTCCGAGGGCCTCACCGGCCGAGGCCACGGTGCGCAGGGCGAGGTCGTGGCGGCCCTTCGGCGGGGCGACCGAGCGCAGCATCCGCAGGGCGGTCGGCGGGACGAAGGTGTTGCGCACGCGCAGGCGCGCCATCATCGCGAAGACCCGCTCGGGATCGAACTTCTCCTGCTTCCAGGCCACCACCGGCATGCCGTGGTGCAGGGAGGGCAGCAGCGCGTTGAGGAGGCCGCCGGCCCAGGCCCAGTCGGCCGGCGTCCACATGAGGTCGCCGGTCTGCGGGTAGAACTCGTGCACGAGTTCGAAGCCCGGCAGGTGACCCAGCAGCACGCGGTGCCCGTGCAGCGCGCCCTTGGGCTGGCCCGTCGTGCCGGACGTGAAGATCATCATGGCCGGGTCGTCGGGCCCCGTGTCCACGGGAGTGAAGACGGCGCTCTCGGCCTGCATGGCGGCGGCGAGGCCGTCCGCCCCGCCTCCGGCGCCGTCGGTGCACAGCACCACGTCCAGCGCCGGCAGGTCGCGGCGCACCGGCGCCAGTCGCTCGACCCCGGCCGCGTTGGTGATAAGCCCCTTGGCGCCGGCATCGCGCAGCCGATAGGCCAGTCCGTCGACGCCGAAAAGCACCGCCAGCGGCAAGGCCACCGCGCCGAGCTTGTAGATCGCGACATGGGCGACGACGACGTCCCGGCACTGCGGCAGGAGGATCGCCACCCGGTCGCCGCGCCCGATGCCGCGCCGGCGAAGCGCCTGGGCCAGCCGGTTGGAGGCATCCCGGATCTCGCCGAACGTGACGGCGGTGACGCCGTCGTCGGCGGCGACGTCGAGGAGCGCCGGGCGCTGCGGATCCAGCGTGGCCCAGCGGTCGCAGACGTCCACGCCGATGTTGTAGCGCTCCGGGATCGGCCAGCGGAACGACGCGCGCAGGGCCTCGAAATCGCGGATGGCAGGCAGCATGGTCGCAGGCTCGTCACCTCAGGGGAGGCGGAGACTACGCCTGCTGCACTGCAACACAAGATCGACCTCGGGCGGAGGTGAACGAACGCTCACCTGCGCGGCTTCGCTCACGCCGCGAAGTTCGAGCGCTGCGCCCAGCCGGTCGTGCGACGCTCCAGCACGGCCATCGCGGCGTAGATGATCACGCCCAGGATACCGAGAGCGACGAGTGCGGCGAACAGCAACGGCACATTGAAGTCGGCGCTGGCGCGCGCCATCAGGTTGCCGATGCCGTAGTTGGACGCGTTGTACTCGGCGATGACCGAGCCGACATAGGCCAGCGTGATCGCCACCTTCAGCGAGCCGAAGAAGTACGGCATCGACCGCGGGATGCCGACCTTGGCGATGATGTCGAGCTTGGAGGCGCCCAGCGCGCGCATCACGTCCTCCACCTCGGGCTCGATGGTGGCCAGGCCCGTCGCCACATTCACGACGATGGGAAAGAAGGAGATCAGGAACGCGGTGAGCACCGCCGGCATCCAGCCGACGCCGAACCAGATCACCAGGATCGGGACGACCGCGACCTTGGGGATGGCGTTGAAGGCCACCAGCAGGGGATAGCTGCCCGCGTGGACGAGGCGCGAGGCGCCGAGCGCCACGCCGAGGAGGATGCCGGCCACCACGGCGATGCCGAAGCCGGCGAGTGTCATCCACAGCGTGTGGGCGGAGTGGAAGGCCAGCGGCCCGCGATACTCCCACATTGCCACGGCGACCGCGCTCGGCGGCGGCAGCACGAAGGACGACACCTTGAAGATCCGGCAGATCGCCTCCCAGACCAGGAAGAAGCCTACGGTGAAGACCCACGGCGCGACGGCGAGGGCCATCTTGCTCGGGCCGGGCGCAGCGACGGTGCTCATGCCGCGGACCTCGCGTGGGCGATATGGCCCCGCAGTTCATGGACGATGTCGCTGAACTCGGGCGTGTAGGTGACTTCCAGGTCCCGCGGGCGCGGGAGACCGATCTCGCGCTCCGCGATGATCCGGCCCGGGCGCGCGCTCATGCAGAAGACGCGGTCGGCCAGGAACACGGCCTCGCGCAGGTCGTGCGTGACGAGGATGACCGTGACCTTGCGCGCGGCGTGCAGGTCGCGGATGACGCACCACAGCTCCTCGCGCGTGAAGGCGTCGAGCGCCCCGAAGGGCTCGTCCAGCATCAGGAGCTGGGGCTCGTGGATGAGGGCCCGGCAGAGCGAGGCGCGCTGCTGCATGCCCCCGGAGAGCTGCCAGGGAAACTTGTTGCCCATGCCCTTGAGGCCCACCTGCTCCAGCAGGGCCTCGGCGCGGGCGACGTATTCGTCCCGGTGGCGACGCAGGCGCCCGCGGTGCGGCTGGACGATCTCGAGCGGCAGCAACAGGTTGTCCAGCGTCGTGCGCCACGGCAGGAGCGTGGGGTTCTGGAACGCCATGCCCGAGATCTTCACCGGGGCGCCGACGCGCGCCCCGGCGACGGTGACGACGCCGGCCTGCGGGAACTGCAGGCCGGTCGCCAGCTTCATGACGGTGGACTTGCCGCAGCCCGACGGGCCGACGATGGCGGCGAACTCGCCCTCGCCGACGGCGATCGTCATGCCGTCGACGGCGGGCGCGCCCGTGCCGCCATAGGCGTGCGTGACGCCCGTGAGGGAGACGAAGGGAACCATGGACACTCCGGTCGGGCCGTGGGCGCGGCGGCGGTCAGTTCACCTTGCGGTCCGCCGCCGGCGGCAGGAACGCGTCGGTGAAGATGTCCTCGGTCTTCGGCTTCGCCTTGTAGGTGAAGGTCAGCCCGATCTGGTCGATGGAGCGCGAGAAGCGGTCCGGATCGATCCCGCCCCAGCCGTTGGCCTTGACCCACGGCGTCAGCATGTTCTGCTCCAGCACCATCTTGAGACGCTCGAGCTCGACGTCCTTCTTCACCACGTCGTTGCGCTTGATGACGGAGTCGACCGCGGTCGACGGGTCGGCCACCGTGTCCTTGAAGCCCTTCACGAGGGCCTTGATGAAGCCCTTCACCGCCTCGGGCTTTTCCTTGGCGAACGCGGCGTTGACCATGATCACGTTGCCGTAGAGCTCGACGCCGTAGTCGGCCATCAGCAGGGTGACAATGTCGTCCACCGGCACGCCGCGGCTCTTGACGTTGATGTAGGACGACATGGCGAAACCGAAGACGGCATCGACCTCGCCCGAGGCCAGCATCGGCTCGCGCACGGGGAAGCCCACGTTCTCGAACTTCATGCCGGAATCGTCGAGCTTGTTGACGGTCTTGAAGATCGGCCACTGGGCGTAGGCGCCGTCGGCCGCCGGCGCGCCGAACTTCTTGCCCTGCAGGCTCTTCACGTCGGTGGAGATCCCGCGGCTCTTGCGCCCGATGATGGCGAAGGGCGGCTTGTCGTAGACCATCAGCACGGCCTTGACGTCCACGCCCGGGTTCTCGTCGCGGAATCGCACCAGCGAGTTCACGTCGCCGAAACCAAGCTGGTAGGTTCCCGACGCCACGCGCGGGATGGTCTCGCGGGAGCCGTTGCCGATGTCGATCGTGACATCCAGGCCCTCAGCCTTGAAGTAGCCCTTGTCGATGGCCACGACGAACGGGGCGGCGGGGCCCTCGTAGCGCCAGTCCAGCGTGAAACGGATCGCGGTCTGCGCGGCCGCCGAGCCCGCGCCGGCCACGATTCCCAGGACGACCGCGGCGGCGCGCAGGGCCCGGGCAGCATGATTGGACATTACATTCCTCCACAAGAATATTGGCGTGCTGTAACGATCTAGCGCGGAGCCTCGCAACATCCATGCCGCGTGTCATCCCGGGACAGACCGGGCGACGTGAGCTTGAGCGGCGGGGGATCAGCATGGCGCCGCCTGTTCAGCGGTCAGTTTGCCTGTTTTTTTCTCAGTGACGACTATCGGCCGGGGGCTTGACGCTTGCAAGGGGCCACCCCACTTCCGCCGGAAGGTGACCGGGCCCCTCTGACGGAAGTTCAACTCTTCCGTGATGTCGGCACCCTCTCGAACCAAGGGGTCCCGGAATGCTCGACTTCGTCGCGCTCGAATTCTTGTCGAAGCCCATCTGGATGTGGGCGATCTTCGGCACCGTCGTCATCGTGCTGATGGCGTTCGATCTCGGTGTGCTGCACCGCGACAGTTCCAAGGAGATTTCCGTCAAGGAGAGCCTCTGGCTGTCGGCCTTCTACATCTCCATCGGCCTCGCCTTCGGCGGCTGGGTCTGGGTGTCGCTCTCGCCCCAGGCCGCGGTGGAGTACTGGACGGGATTCGTCATCGAGAAGAGCCTCTCGATGGACAACATCTTCGTCATCGCGATGATCTTCGGCTATTTCGGCATTCCCCGCGGCTCGCAGTACCGGGTGCTGTTCTGGGGCATTCTCGCCGTCATCGTCATGCGCGGCCTGATGATCGGCGCCGGCGCGGCCCTGCTCGCCCGCTTCGACTGGATCCTCTACGTCTTCGCCGCCTTCCTCGTGATCACCGGCGTGAAGATGCTGATCGGTGCCGACAGCGCCTACGACGTGGAATCCAACCCGCTGCTCAAGCTGATGCGGCGCCGGTTCCGCGTGACCGACAAGCTGCATGGCGAGGCCTTCATGGTGCGCCAGCCCGATCCGGCAACCGGCAAGATGGTCTGGGCCCTCACCCCGCTGTTCCTGGTGCTGGTGCTCGTCAACGTCGCCGACGTGATCTTCGCGGTCGACTCGGTGCCGGCCATCTTCGCCATCACCAAGGACACCTACATCGTCTTCACCTCGAACATCTTCGCGATCCTTGGCCTGCGTGCCCTCTACTTCGCCCTGGCCGCGATGATCGACCGCTTCGCCTACCTGAAATACGCGCTGGCGGCGGTCCTGATCTTCATCGGCACGAAGATCGCGGTGGCCGACATGCTGGGTCTCGCCAAGGTGCCCCCGTCCGTCTCGCTCGGCGTCACCTTCGCCCTGCTCTTCGCCGGCATCGGGTACTCGCTGTGGAAGACGCGGTCCGCTGCTCCCGCGGTGGAAGCCGGCGCCCAGGCAAAGTGAGCCGCGGCCCGCTCAGCCTGCCGACCAGGTGACGAAAAGTGCGACGACGACGCCTGCCATGACGATCGTCGCCGCCCAGCCGCCGGCCCTGAGGACAGGGCCGGCGGCAACGTTTCCCATGACCTTCCGGCTGGAGACGAGGACCATCATCACGGCCATCACCGGAACGGCCACGATGCCGTTGATGACCGCGGTCCAGAACAGCATCCGCATGGGGTCGAGCGGCGAAAGCGCGATGAGCGCGCCGATGAAGGTCGACCCCGCCACGATCGAGTAGAACCCCTTCGCCTGCGCCGGCGCGAGTTCCAGGCTGGAGCGCCAGTGCAGGGCCTCCGCGACGGCGTAGGCCGCCGATCCCGCCAGGACCGGCACCGCGAGCAGCCCCGTGCCGATGATGCCCGCGGCGAACAGGTAGAAGGTGAGGTCACCGGCCAGCGGCCGCAGGGCCTCGGCCGCCTCCGACGCCGTGGTGATGGTCGTGATCCCCTCGACGCTCAGCGTCGCCGCGGTCGTGACGATGATGCTGGCCGCGATGAGGTTCGAAAATCCCATCCCGATGGCGGTGTCGATGCCGATGCGCACGAGGGTCGGCCGGGTGCCCCGCTTGAGGGTGCGCAGCGGGTGGGGCCGGCGCGAGAGGTTCATGTCCTCCACCTCCTCCGCCGCCTGCCAAAAGAAGACGTAGGGGCTGATGGTGGTGCCGAAGACGGCCACGACCATGACGATCGTCGTCTGGTCCAGCGCGATGCTGGGCAGGAAGGCCCCCCGCAACGCCTCGCCCCATGGAATGTGGACGCTGAGCGCCGTGGCCACGTAGACGAGGAGCACCATCGTCAGGAGCTTGAGGAACGGCGCATAGCGCCGATAGGGAATGAAGACCTCCAGCGTGAGGCAGAAGAGGCCGAAACCGACGGCCAACAGCGCCGGATGGCCGCCCGCGACGAGATTGAGCGCCGCACCCATGGCCGCGAGATCGGCGGCGATGTTGATCGTGTTGGCGGCCAGGACCAGGAACACGAGCCAGGTGACCACCCACCCCGGGAACACCGAGCGGATGTTGGCGACGATCCCCTCTCCCGTGGACCGGCCGATCCGCGCACCGACGATCTGGATGGCCACCATGAACGGATAGGTGATCACCACCGTCCACAGCATGCCGAAGCCGAACTGGGCGCCGGCCTGCGAATAGGTGGCGATGCCGGACGGATCGTCGTCGGCCGCGCCGGCCACGAGGCCGGGCCCAAGCAGATGAAGGAGCGTCTTGCGGGCATGGCCGTGCCGGGCTTGCGGGCGGCCATCCGTCTCGGGCCGCGCAGGGGACGGCCGTTCGGTATCGCTCATGGCATGCTCCTGGTGGCGGGCGGGACCATGGCGCGAAGGGGATAGCAGGCCTTTCGCGAGACACATGCAGTCACGACGCAAGTAGAGCACGGCGGGACGGGCAGGCCTATGCGCCCGTCTCAACCCGCTCCCGCATCCGCCGCACATGGTCTAGGCTCGCGGCCATGAACGCGCCCGTCCCCGCAGCCTCCGACGCGCCGTCCACCGATGCCAGGATCCTGGCGGTGGCGACGGATCACCTGCGCCGCTACGGGCAGGAGCGCACCACGGTGGTTTCGGTGGCCCGCGCCGCGGGCATGAGCCACGCCAACGTCTACCGCTACTTCCCGTCCAAGGCCGCCCTCATCGACGCCGTGACGGCGCAGTGGCTGCGGCCGCTCGAAACGCAGTTGCTCGTGGTGGCCGACGCGCCCGACCCCGCCGACGACAAGCTCGAGCGCCTGCTGCTGGCCTGGGCCGGCGCGCTGCGCGAGCGGCTGGAGCTGGATCCCGACGTGTTCGATGTCTTCGTCGAGGCCCACACCGCAATGCGCGGCGTGGTGCGCAAGCACCGCTCGCGCATTCGCGGCCTCGTCGAGCGGATCGTGGAGGAAGGCGTCGGGTCGGGCGTGTTCGCCATCAGGCGCACCGACCGGGCCACGACGCTCGTGCTGGACGCGCTCTTCCGCTTCGTCCACCCCGCCGCCGTGCGCCTCGACCGCGAACTGTCCCGCCGGGTCATGGAGGAGCGGCTGACCGTCGTCGTCCGCGCCGTGCTGCGCGCGATGAAGGCGGGGACGCTTTAGGAGCGCCGGACCGACGCAACCTGCGGCGCTCGACACAAGGAATCTTGTGACGGCAACGACCCCCTCGTCTCGAGAGGGTGTGAAAATGTGGCCAGTGCAGCTTGCCTCACACTCTCCGCGTCATGGCCGGGCCTGGCCCGGCCACCCACGACTTGAGAATGGCGCCGGCAAAGTCGTGGGGCCCCGGGCCAAGCCCGGGGATGACGGCTGAGAGGTCGGTTTGAACTGGACGGCCAGTCCTCAGGCTAAGGGCCACACCCTCTGAGCAGCGCGCGGAGCGAGCGTGCCGATGCACGCCCAACCCCGCGGGGCCTCAGGCCGGCATCGCGTTCTCGACGAGCCGCGCCCAGTAGCTGATGCCGACCGGGATGATCGAATCGTCGAAGTCGTAGCCCGGATGGTGCAGGCCCGCGGTGTCGCCGTTGCCGATGAAGATGAATGCGCCGGGGCGCGCCAGCAGCATGTAGGAGAAGTCCTCGGCGCCCATCACCGGCGGCGTGTCGGTGATGACCTTGTCCGCCCCCGACACCTCGGCCGCCACCTTGGCGGCGAAGGCCGTCTGGTCCTCGTGGTTGCGCGTGGAGGGATAGCCGCGCTCGTAGTTCAGGGTGGCGGTCGCGCCATGGGCCGCGGCGATGCCGGACGCGATCTCGCCCATGCGGCGCTCGATCATGTCCTGGACCTCGGGCTGGAACGTCCGCACCGTGCCCTTGAGCTCCGCGGTCTGCGGCAGGACGTTGAAGGCCTCGCCGGCCTTGAACACCGTCACGGAGACCACCGCCGAGGCGAGCGGATCGACGCCGCGCGAGACGATGCTCTGCAGGGCCGTGACGATCTGGCTGCCGATGACCACCGTGTCGATGCTGTTGTGGGGCTGGGCCGCATGGGCGCCCTTGCCCTCGATGGTGATCGTGAAGCGGTCCGCCGCCGCCATCAGCGGGCCGGGGCGCAGCGCGAAGGCGCCGGGCTCGAGGCCCGGCATGTTGTGCATGCCGTAGACCTCGTGGACGCCGAAGCGATCCATCATTCCGTCGTTCACCATCTCGCGGCCACCGCCGCCGCCCTCCTCGGCCGGCTGGAAGATCACGACCGCGGTGCCGGCGAAGTTGCGGGTCTCCGCCAGGTACTTGGCGGCGCCCAGCAGCATCGCCGTGTGGCCGTCGTGGCCGCAGGCGTGCATCTTGCCGGGGGTCTGCGAGGCGTAGGGCTTGCCCGTCGCCTCGACGATCGGCAGGGCGTCCATGTCGGCGCGCAGGCCGATCACCTTGTCGCCCGGGAGGCGTCCCTTGATCACGCCCACCACGCCCGTGCGACCGATGCCGGGGACGACCTCGTCGCACCCGAAGGCCTTGAGCTTCTCGGCGACGATCGCCGCCGTGCGGTGCACGTCGAAGTCAAGCTCGGGATGGGTGTGCAGATCGCGTCTCCACGCGGCGACCTCGTCGGCCATGGCGGAAACGCTGTTGATCACAGGCATGGGAACCTCGGACATCAGGGCAGGCCGCCAGCAAATCCCAAGCTGACCAGCCGGTCAACACGCTCATGCGGCGAAGCGGGCGCAGAGCGCCTCCACGTCCGCGAGCGCGATGTTGGAGCCGCACAGGACGAGGCCGATCACGGCGTCCTCGGGCAAGGCGGCCGCCCGCCGCATGGCGGCGGAGACGGTGCACGCCGCCGCCGGCTCGCAGAGCACCTTCTCGGCCTGCAGGAGCCAGCGCATGTCGACCACGGCGGTCGCGTCCGGCACCACGTCGACCGCCGACAGCAGCTCCGTGGCGGCGGCCAGCGTCCGGTGCGTCACGAACGGCGCGCCCAGCGTGCGCGCGATCGACGTGGGAGAGATCGTCACCGGCTCGCCGGCCGCAAGCGCCCGGGTCATGGTCTCGGCGCCCTCCGTCTCGACGCCATGCACCGACAGCGTCGGCTTGCGCCCCTTCGCGGCCGCCGCGATGCCGGCGATGAAGCCACCACCGCCGATGGAGGCGAACAGGTGCGTGAGTTCGGGATGCGCGTCGATGAATTCGAGCCCCACCGTGCCGTTGCCGGCGATGATGGCCGGATCGTCGAAGGCATGCAGGTTGATCCAGCCCTCGCGCGACAGGGCGTCGGCCTTGGCGAAGGCCTCGGCGGCGGACTCGACGAGCTCGATCGTGGCGCCGAAGGCGGCGGTGGCGTCGATGTTGAAGCGGGCGGTGACGCGCGGCATCAGGACGAGGGCTGGAACGCCGAACGCGGCGGCGCCGCGCGCCACGGCGATGGCGTGGTTGCCGCCCGACACGGCGACGACCCCGCGCCCCATCTCCTGCGGCGTGCGCATCATCAGGCGGTTGGCCACCCCGCGCACCTTGAAGGACCCGGCGAGTTGCAGGCATTCCAGCTTGACCACGACCTCGCGGCCGAGCCGCTCGCTCAGCGCCGGGCTGCGCCAGGAGGGCGTCCGGCGAACGTGGCCGGCGATCCGTGAAGCCGCAGCCTCGACATCGGCCAAGGTGACGTCGAAACGGCTGGTCATCGCGGTGCTCCGTGGTGGTGGGGCGGCACTGTCGTGAAGGCCGCGGGGGCTGTCAACGCGAACCGGCTTGACCCGCCATCGTGCCTCGGCCGAATGTCGGACCCGCTCGGGGTTGCCGACACGGGAGCTGCAAATGGCGCTGGAGATGACGACGCGGGACATGCTCGCGCGGCTGGTGGCCTTCCCGACCGTGTCCAGCGACTCCAACCTCGACTGCGTGGCCTTCATCCGGGACTGGCTCGCCGGCTGGGGCGTCGAATCGCACCTCGTCTACAATCCCGAGGGCAACAAGGCGAACCTTTATGCGACGGTGGGTCCCCGCGTGGAAGGCGGGGTCGTCCTGTCGGGGCACACCGACGTGGTGCCCGTCGAGGGGCAGGCCTGGACCAGCGACCCCTTCACCCTCACCGAGCGCGACGGCAAGCTGTTCGGCCGCGGCACGTGCGACATGAAGGGCTTCGACGCCGCCGTGCTCGCCGCCGTGCCCGCCATGGTCCGCGGCGGGCTGAAGCGGCCGGTACACATCGCGCTGTCCTATGACGAGGAGGTCGGCTGCCAGGGTGCCCCCTCGATGGTCGACGAGATGGCGCACACCATCCCGGCCCCGTCCGCGGTCATCGTCGGCGAGCCGTCGATGATGAAGGCCGTGGTCGGCCACAAGGGCGGCCTCTCCTGGTTCACCGAGGTGCGCGGCAAGAGCGTGCATTCGAGCCGCATCGACACCGGCGTCAGCGCCGTCATGACCGCCGCGCGCCTGGTCACCTGGCTCGACGACGCGCTGCAGGCCAACCGTGAACGGGCCGATCCATCCAACCCCTTCGCGCCGCCCTACACCACCATCCACTGCGGCACCATCAACGGCGGCACAGCCACCAACATCGTGTCCGCCTCGTGCCGCTTCGTCACCGAAGTCCGGGCGCTGCCGCAGGAAGACGCGCTCGAGGTGAAGAACCGGTTCGAGCGCTTCGTCCGCGAGGTCATCGAGCCGAAAATGAAGGCGATCGCGCCGGAATCGGGCGTCGACATCATTGCGCGCGCCGCCGTGCGGGGCCTGGCGCCGGAGGAGAACGGCGCGGCGGAAGCACTGGTCCGCCGCATCACCGGCGACAACGAGCGCAGCTTCGTGTCCTACGGCACCGAGGCCGGCATCTTCCAGTCGGCCGGCTGGTCGTCCGTCATCTGCGGACCGGGCGACATCGCCCAGGCCCACCAGGCCGACGAGTACATCACCATCGAGCAGCTCGCCGCCATCGACGGGTTCATGCACGGGCTGATCGCCGAGCTTTCGGACTGAATCGACGCGCCAGGCGTTGGCGATGGTGGCACCCGCTCGGACGGGTGCCACGGCTAAACTCACGGTTGCTAACTGAATGGCGAGGAATGCCGGCCTATAAGGCTCGGCGCGCCGCTCCGCGCGAACCAGAATGAAGCAGGGGAAGGTCATGGGGCTCCGTCGGGTCGTCATGGCGGCCATCGCCGCATTGGCGCTACTCAGCGCACCCGCCAGCGCGAGGACCTTTCGGTTCGCGGCGCAGGGGGATTTCAAGTCGCTCGATCCCTACACGCTGAACGAAACGTTCACGCTGGCCATGCACGGCGCCGTGTACGAGGGCCTGACGAAGCGCGGACCCAATCTCGAGATCCTGCCGGGCCTGGCGGAACGCTGGGAGATCGCCGAGCCGACGCGCTGGCGCTTCTACCTGCGCAAGGGCGTGAAGTTCGCCAACGGCGAGGACTTCACGGCCGACGACGTCCTGTTCTCCGCCGACCGCGTGCGCGCCACGGGCTCCAACCTCACGGCCCGCATCTCCGCGGACACGCAGTTCGTGAAGGTGGACGACTACACCGTCGACGTCGTGCTCTCGGCGCCCAACCCGATCCTGCACTACGAGTGGGACACCTGGTACATCATGTCGAAGAAGTGGGCGGAGGCGAACAACGCCGTCGCGCCCACGCCTCCGAACGCCCAGACGCCCGGCTACGCCGCGCTGAACGCCAACGGGACCGGCCCCTTCCGTCTCGAAAGCCACCAGGCCGGCGTGAAGACCGTCTGGAAGCCGAACCCCGCCTGGTGGGGCAAGCCCGAGCACAATCTGACCGAGGTGATCTTCACGCCGATTGCGTCGGATGCCACGCGCGTCGCCGCCCTGCTGTCGGGTGAGATCGACTGGATGGACCCGGTGCCCGTGCAGGACATCCAGCGCGTCAATGCGGGCCAGTCGACCACGGTGATGACCGGGCCGGAGCTGCGCACGATCTTCCTGGGCTTCGACCAGCGCAGCAACGAGCTCAAATACTCCAACGTGAAGGGCAGGAACCCCTTCAAGGACGCCCGCGTCCGCCAGGCCGTCTACCAGTCGATCGACATCAACGCGATCCGCGACAAGATCATGCGGGGGCTGGCGACGCCGACGCCCCTGATGATCTCGCCGCTGCTCTACTCCCGGGCAGGCGAGTTCAAGCGCTTCCCCTATGACGTGGAGGGCGCCAAGAAGCTCCTGGCCGAGGCCGGCTACCCGCAGGGCTTCGAGGTGACGCTCGATTGCCCGAACGACCGCTACGTCGCGGACGAGGCCATCTGCCAGGCCGTCGTCGGCATGATGGCGCGCATCGGTATCAAGGTGACGCTGAACGCCCAGCCCAAGGCCAAGTACTTCGGCAAGGTGCTGGCGCCGAGCTTCGACACCTCGTTCTACCTGCTGGGCTGGACCCCGAGCTCGTTCGACAGCTGGAACATCATCTACGGGATGTATGGCTGCCGGAACGACCAGGGGAAGGGCCGGGGCGAGTCCAACCTCGGCGGGTACTGCAACCCCGAGATCGACAAGCTCGCCGACCAGATCCTGTCCGAGAACGACCCGAAGAAGCGCGACGACCTGATCTACCAGGCCTACGACATCGGCCAGAACAAGGACGTGGGCTACGTGCCCCTGCACCAGCAGTCGCTCGCCTGGGGCGTGTCGAAGAAGGTGAAGGTCGTTCAGCGGGCCGACAACCAGTTCCTGTTCTACTGGGCGACCAAGGAATGAGGCTGCCGCCCGGGGGGTCGCGGCCGCGCTGGCCGCTCCCCGCGGGCGGGGTCCCGACGGAGGTCGACGACGCATGATCGCCTTCGTGATCCGCAGGCTGTTCCAGTCGGTGATCGTGATGATCGCCGTCGGGCTGATCGCCTTCACGATGTTCCGCTTCGTGGGCGATCCGGTGAACCAGATCGTCTCCATCGACACCCCGCGCGAGCAGCGCGAACGCGTGCGCCAGGACCTCGGCCTCGACCGACCCGTGCCGGTCCAGTTCGCGGCCTATCTCGTGCGGGCCGCGCAGTTCGATTTCGGCATGTCCTACCAGTTCCGCCAGCCGGTGAGGGGCCTCATCGGCGAGCGGATGCCGGCAACCCTGGAGCTGGCGGGGGTCGCGGCCGTGCTCGCGCTGCTGGTGGGCATCCCGATGGGCGTGTTCACGGCCTTGCGGCGCGACAGCCTTCTCGCCTCCCTTTTCATGGCCGTCTCGCTGGTCGGGATCTCCCTGCCCACCTTCCTCATCGCCATCCTGCTGCGCTACCTCTTCTCGGTGCAGCTCGGCTGGCTGCCGTCCTATGGCCGGGGCGACGTGGTGATGCTGGCTGGCTGGAGCACGGGGCTGCTGACGGCCTCCGGCCTGAAGGCCCTCATCCTGCCGGCCGTCACCCTCGCCCTTTTCCAGATGACGCTCATCACCCGCCTCGTCCGGGCGGAGATGCTCGAGGTGCTGCGCACGGACTACATCCGCTTCGCGCGGGCACGGGGCCTGCGCAACCGCACGATCCATTTCGGGCACGCGCTGAAGAACACGCTCGTCCCGCTCATCACCGTCACCGGCCTGCAGCTGGGATCCCTGATCGCCTTCGCGCTGATCACCGAATACGTCTTCCAGTGGCCGGGCATGGGACTGCTGTTCCTCGGCGCGGTCCAGAACGTCGACATTCCGGTCATGGCCGCCTACCTCATGCTGACCGCGACCATCTTCGTGGGCATCAACCTGGTCGTCGACCTCCTCTACGCAGCCGTCGATCCGCGCCTGCGCATCGCAGCGCGGCCGGCCTGAGCGGTGGCGCAACCGATGTCCACGCCCGACACGCAGCGACGCGACGGCTGGTCCGCCCGGGCCAGGGACAACGAGGTCCTGGCGAGCCTCCTCGCCACCCCGATGGCGCTCGTCTCGGTGTGCGTGGTGCTGGCGATGGCCGGCGCGGCGGCCCTGGCGCCATGGATCGCCCCGTCCGATCCCTTCGACCCCGGCGCCGTGAGCCTCATCGATTCCCTGACGCCGCCCCGCTGGGTGGAGGGCGGCGACCCGCGCTTCCTGCTCGGCACCGACAACCAGGGCCGCGACCTCTGGTCGGCCATCCTCTACGGCATGCGCGTGTCGCTGATCGTCGGGCTCAGCGGCGTCGCGCTGGCGGCAGTGGTCGGGATCGGCCTGGGGCTCGTCGCCGGGTTCGCCGGCGGGCGGATCGACGCGGTGATCATGCGGATCGCCGACGTCCAGCTGACCTTCCCCGCCATCCTGATCGCGCTGCTCGTCGACGGGGTCGTCCACGCCATGGTCCAGGACAGCCAGCGCGAGACGACCGCCATGGCCGTGCTGATCGTGTCGATCGGCCTGTCCTTCTGGGTGCAGTACGCCCGTACCGTGCGGGGCTCGACGATGGTCGAGAAGAACAAGGACTACGTCCAGGCCGCCCGCCTGATGGGCCTGTCGGCCCCCGCCATCCTCGTGCGCCACGTGCTGCCGAACGTCACCGGACCGATCCTGGTGATCCTGACCATCAACATCGCCCTGGCCGTCATCACCGAGGCGACGCTGTCCTTTCTCGGCGTGGGCCTGCCGGCGACGCAGCCGTCGCTCGGCACGCTCATCCGCATCGGCAACGACTTCCTGTTCTCCGGCGAGTGGTGGATCGTCGCCTTCCCCGGCGCCACGCTCGCCGTCTTCGTGCTCGCGCTGAACCTGTGCGGCGACTGGCTGCGCGACGCATTGAACCCGAAGCTGCGATGACGAGCGGCCCCGTCCTTTCCGTCCGCGACCTGAAGGTCGAGTTCGCGTCCCGTCGCGGCGTACTGCGGGCGCTCGACGGCGTATCGTTCGACATCGGACGGGGTGAGGTGCTCGGGCTCGTGGGGGAATCGGGCGCCGGAAAATCCCTGACCGGAGCCGCCGTCATCGGGCTGCTCGAGCCTCCCGGGCGCATCGTGAGCGGGGAAGTCCGCCTTCTCGGCGAGCGCATCGACGCCCTGCCGGAGCGCCAGATGCGGGCCGTTCGGGGCCGCCGCATCGCGATGGTGTTCCAGGACCCGCTGACGAGCCTCAACCCGCTCTACACGGTGGGCCAGCAGATCGAGCAGACGATCCTCGCCCACCTGCCGGTATCGCGCCGCGAGGCCCGCCGGCGGGCCATCGACCTGCTGAAGGAGGTCGGGATCCAGGGCGCCGAGCGGCGCGCCGACGCCTACCCCCACGAATTTTCCGGCGGCATGCGCCAGCGCGTGGTGCTGGCGCTGGCGCTGTGCGCCGAGCCCGATCTCGTCATCGCCGACGAGCCCACCACCGCGCTCGACGTCTCGGTGCAGGCCCAGATCATCGCCCTCATCCGCAAGCTGTGCCTGGAGCGCGGCATGGCGGTGATGCTGATCACCCACGACATGGGCGTCATCGCCGAGACGGCCGACCGCGTCGCCGTGATGTATGCGGGCCGGATCGTCGAGACCGGCCCCGTCGCCGCGCTCGTGGGGGCGCCGCTGCATCCCTATGCCCGCGGGCTGATGGCCGCCATTCCCCGGCTCGATGGCGACCGGGAGCGCCTGGCGCAGATTCCCGGCGCCATGCCCCGGCTGCAGGACCTGCCCAGAGGCTGTGCCTTCTGCCCGCGCTGCCCCGAGAATTTCGCGCACTGCCACGTGGAGAGGCCCGAACTGGTCACGCGCGGCGAGCACCGCGTCGCCTGCTTCCTCTACGGCGACGGCCTGGCCGACCGGGCGGGAGACGATGGCGCCGCGCCGGCGCCGGAGATGGACGGCGCGCCGGGGGAGGCCGTCCCATGAGCGATGCCTTCGTCCGTGTCGACGGGCTGCATCGCTCCTTCGACGTCTCGCGCCCCTGGCTCGAACGCACGCTGAGCGGCCGCCCTCGGGAAACCCTGAAGGCTGTCGATGGCGTGTCCTTCGCCATCCGGCGGGGCGAGACCTTCGCGATCGTCGGGGAATCGGGTTCGGGCAAGTCGACCTTGGCCCGCATGGTCGTGGGCCTGCTCACGCCCACGGCGGGCGACGTCGTGATCGACGGCGTGTCCATGACCGGCCGGGCCGATCGGTCGCGGCGCAAGGAGCTGCGGCGCCGGATCCAGATGATTTTCCAGGATCCCTTCGCGAGCCTCGACCCGCGCTGGCGGGCGGGCCCGATCATCGCCGAGCCGATCCGCGCCTTCGGCCTCGCCGATGCCCGCGAGGCGGACCGGCAGGCCGCGGACTTGCTCCGGCGCGTGGGCCTAGACCCCGCCGATGCCCGGAAATACCCGCACGAGTTCTCGGGCGGGCAGCGGCAACGCATCGCCATCGCGCGCGCGCTCGCCCCGAAAGCGGAGTTTCTCGTTTGCGACGAGCCCACTTCGGCGCTCGACGTGTCGGTCCAGGCGCAGATCCTGAACCTCATGCGCGACCTGCAGGATGCCCTGGGGCTGACCTACCTCCTCATCAGCCACAACCTGGCCGTCGTGCGGCACATGGCGACGACCATCGGCGTCATGTATCTCGGCCGTCTCGTGGAGGTCGGGCCGGCGCGCACGCTGTTTGCCGAGCCCCGCCACCCCTACACGCGCATGCTGCTCGACGCGGTGCCGGACCTCGCCATGACGGGGCGGCGGCGCATGGCGGTGCTGGGCGACGCCCCCAATCCGATCGACCCGCCCGCCGGATGCGCCTTCCACCCACGCTGCTCCCTGGCAACGGATCGCTGCCGCGCGCAGGCACCCGCCCTGCGCGACGGCGTCGCCTGCCATCTGGTCGACTGAAGGAGCGCGGCGCCCGCCGGATCAGCGGGCCGGGCCGGAAGACCGCGGCCGGGTGGTCCGGTACTGCCCCCGGTCCACGGCCACGGCGAGGATCGCCGCGAGAGCCAATCCGATCAGCCACCACGCCTGCGCCGCGCCCTGCCCGAGCACCGCGAGCGAGAAGGCGACCGCGAGCGTCATCATGGCGCCCGGCGCCGCCCCGCCCTGGAGCCGCGAGGCACCGTTGACCGCCTTGGCGAGGAGGAGCGCGAGCGCGATGGCGCCCAGGAAGCCCAGTTCGAACCAGACCTCGAAGAGAATCCCGGACGGCGCCTGGTTGGGAACCAGTCCGGCGAGCTTGGCGCGCAGGGCCGTGTCGAGGCCGTGCCCTGTGATGAGCCGCGCCGGATCGTCGGTGACGATGCGCGACCAGGTGCGGATCGTCTCCACCTTGGGATGGGTGATGCCGAAGGTCACCTTGGAGACCGGCCGCAGCAGGAACGGCAGCGCCGGAGCGGCAAGGACGAGGCCCGGGATCAGGATCAGGGCGACCCAGCGTCCGGCCGCCGCGTTGAGCGTGACGATGGCGTAGACCACCGCGCCGATGGCGAAGGCCCCGAGCGCGGGCCAGGCCCCGCCATAGACGAGAGCCGCGGTGACGACGGCCACGAGCGCGAAGCAGGCGACGTAGCGGTCCTTCGAGGCCAGCCAGCTGATCGCCGACGGCGCCACCAGCACCAGCATCAGCAGGCCGCGGTCCAGGATCGCGGTGTCGGTCGTGGGCTCCGTGTCGAAGCTGACGCCCCGCACCTCCAGGAAGAGGGCGACCAACGCCGCGAGACCCGCGCCGATGGGCATCAGGTAGAGATTGCTGACCCGCATCCGCTGCGGCAGCGCGGCCGCAGCGATCATGCCGACCGCGGAGATGCCGGCCAGGTTGACCAGGCGCTCGGACGCGGCCGCGGGAAAGGGCGTCCACATCAGCGACAGCCCGGCCCAGAACACGAGAAACGCGGCGATCAGGCCCGCGGGTGCGAGCAGGGCGCGGCGCGCGCGCCCAAGCGGTTCGCGTCCCTCGCTCTCGATGAACGTCGCGAGGACGAGCAGGGCGATGCCGATGGGAATGAGGATCACGAGGCCACGGCGGCTCACGAGCGCCGCGACGGGAGCCAAGATGACCAGGACGGCGAAGCCGAAGCGGCGCAGCAGCCCGGCGGCGTCGGTCGCCGGATCGGCCGTGGTCGGGATGCTGCGGTTCATTGGGCCTGCCGAAACGGTGGACGGGTCTCAGGCCGCACTCTAGCCACAGGCCCCCGTTTTCGCTGTGGAGTTGCGGCAACACCCGCCCTGACAAATTCTCATGGCTGGTCGCCCGGTGCGGGCGGGCGCGGCCCCTTTCGCGTCCGTCGTGCCCCTGCCTGTAGCGCCGGGGTCGGACCGGGTCCTACCCCTGGTGCGACCCCCATGGACCGGGCGGACCGGAGGCACTTCCGTCGGGATGACCGGCGGTACGACCCCACGGATTCACCGGCCCGTCGGGATCGGGCCCCCCGGTGAGCCGGCCGTCCGGGGCCCCGGGCAGCGGGCGCTGGGCCGGCGCCTGGGCAGGATCCGGGAGCCGGCCACCGGCGAACTTGACCAGCGCCTCAACCCGATCCTCGATGGCGGGGTGGGTCGCGAAGAGATCGGCGAACCCCGACCGCGGATTGTCGATGCACATCTCCATGATGCCCGAGGGAACGCCCTCGAGTTCGCTGCGGCCGGAGATCTTCATCAGCGCGCTGATCATGGCGTCCGGGTTCTTCGTCAGCTCGACCGCCCCGGCATCGGCCAGGAACTCGCGTGAGCGCGACAGGGCGAAGCGGATGACCAGGGACAAGAGCCAGGCCGCGGCGATCAGCGCCACGGCGATGACGATCGCGACCACCGCCCCGCCCCCGCCCTTGCGATCGTCGGAAGAGCGGGACGAGCCGAAGGACCAGCGCGAGCGCATCACCACGCGGAAGAACATCTCCGCGAAGAACGAGATCGCGCCCGCCACGACGGCCGCGACCACCATCAGCTTCACGTCCTCGTTGCGGATGTGCGTCAATTCGTGCGCGAGAACCGCTTCGACCTCTGCATCGTCCAGGGCCGCCAGCAGGCCCGTGGTGACGCTGATCGTGTACTGCGCCGGCGTGAGGCCGGTCGCGTAGGCGTTGAGGACCTCGCTGTCGATGATCTCCAGCTTCGGCACGGGAAGGCCGCGGGAAATGCAGAGATTTTCCAGGAGGTTGTAGAGGCGGGGCTGCGCCGCCCTCTCCACCGCGTGCGAGCCCGTCACAGCATCGATGATGCCCTGGTGGAACTTGCGGGCGGCAAAGACCCAGCCCGCGGTGCCCAGGGTCACGAAGGGTACGATGCCGAGCCAGTCCCCCGCGGCCCGGCGGGCGATCAGGTCCACCGGCAAGTTGGAGCGGCCAATGGCGTTGTAGAACAGCGTGAAGGCATAGGCGAGAAGCCACACCAGCAGGAACAGTCCCGCCGTGAGCAGCACCGAGCGGATGCGGTTCGCCCGGATGTGGCTGTAGAGGCCGAAGGCGGTGAACATGACCGGCCCCCGTGGCCGCGGATCAGAACTTCACGGTCGGCGCCTGGTCCAGCGACTGGCGGGCCTCCTGCCCGACGTCGAAGAACTCGCGTTCGGCAAAACCCATGTTGCGGGCGAACAGCGCGGCCGGGAAGGCCTGGATCGAGGCGTTGTACTCGCTGACTGCGTTGTTGAAGAAGCGACGGGCCGCGGCGAGCTTGTTCTCGATGTCCGAGAGGTCCATCTGCAGCTGCTGGAAATTGGTGTTGGCCTTGAGGTCCGGATAGGCCTCCGACAAGGCGATCAGCCGTCCCAGCGCGGCACCCAGCTGGCCTTCGGCGGCAGCCTGGGCCTGCGGGCCCTGGGCCGCGAGCGCCGAGTTGCGGGCCTGGACCACGGCCTCGAGGGTGCCCTTCTCGTGGGTGGCGTAGCCCTTCACCGTCTCGACGAGGTTCGGGATGAGGTCATGGCGCTGCTTGAGCTGCACGTCGATGTCGGCGAAAGCCTGCGAGACGCGTTGCCGCATCGAGACCAGCCCGTTGTAGACGGTGATCAGCCAGAGTGCGCCGACCACCAGGATCCCCAGGATGATCCAGCCGCCCATCAGTCCCTCCTCGTGCCCATCCATGGCGCGGCGACGCAGAAGCCGAGCTTTTGGAGTGTGGTCGCGGTCGTGCGGCAGCGCAACCCCCGCGCGGGGCTCAGGGCTCGCAGACGGCCGCCACTTGGTGGCCCGCGGGATCGGTCAGTCCGGCCCACGGCCTGTCCGGCGCGCGCAGCGGCGCGGCCTGCGCCGGCCGGCCTCCGGCGGCGAGCCCGGCCGCCTCGAAC
>NZ_CAMFHB010000050.1 GCF_945952055.1 uncultured Alsobacter sp. | reverse complement strand
CCCTCCCCTGCAGGGGAGGGAAAGCGCGCTCAGCCATCGACAATCACTTGTGTGCTTGTCGAAGCGCCAGGCCCGGCCAGGACGCCGACAGGTTGGAGGCTGGTGCTACGGAAACCGAGGCGGAACCACCGGCGCGCCGCTCAGGCGTGGCCCGCCTGGGTCGACAGCATGGCCGGGTCGATGCCGATCTTGCGCAGCGCCCGGTCGTACTTCGTCTCGAACCGGCCGTCGAACAGGATCGCGGGGTCGGGGGCGCAGTGCAGCCAGCCGTTCTCATTGATCTCGGTCTCCAGCTGGCCGGCGCCCCACCCCGCATAGCCGAGCGCCAGAACGGCCTTCTTGGGTCCCTCGCCCTGGGCGATGGCGCGCAGGATGTCGACCGTGGCGGTCAGGCAGATGCCTTCGTCGATCGGCAGCGTCGACTTGTCGATGATGAAGTCGGAGGAGTGCAACACGAAGCCGCGGCCGGTCTCGACCGGCCCTCCCTTCAGCACGGGGAACTTCTCGGCGCTGTCGGGCAGGCGGATCCCGCTCTTGGACGGAATGATCTCGAGCTGCTCGAGAAGGTGGGGAAATTCGATGTTGGGAGCCGGCTGGTTGATCACCAGCCCCATGGCGCCCTCCGGGGAATGGGCGCACACATAGATCACCGAACGCGCGAACCGCGGGTCCGGCATGCCCGGCATGGCAACGAGCAACTGTCCGTCGAGAAAGCCCTTGGAGCCCATCTCGCTCGTGGAAGTCAGGGTTTCGATGAGGATCATGCTAGCCCCTTTCGGTCAGCAAGCCAACGCAACGTCGGAATGAGGGTTCCGGGCCGCGACGGGGAGTCACGCGCTCGTCACTTCTCCGGCGCGACGGGTTCAGGCTAAGAAACGCGCATGAATGCGACCCGAACACGGCCGATCGATCGAATCCTCCGCATCTGCCTGTCCATGATGCTGGCCGGCCTTGCGGCGGCGGCTCCGCCGGCCATGGGCCAGTCGAGCCTTTCGCCACCGCCCGGCGCGTCGGTCTGGTCGTCGAGCATGCACGCCTCGATGCGGCTGATCGACGGCGGGCCGGATGCGACCAACCAGGCCCTGTGGCGGGCCGGGGTGGAGATCCGCATGGACCCGCACTTCAAGACCTACTGGCGGACGCCGGGCGACAGCGGCCTGCCCCCGGTCTTCGACTGGGCGGCCTCGCAGAACGTGGCCAATGTCGAGGTTCTCTGGCCCGCGCCCTACCGGTTCGAAGACACCGCCGGATCGTCGATCGGCTATGTCGGGTCCGTCGTGTTTCCCGTGCGGGTGACGCTCGCCGACCCCCGCAAGCCCGGGCAGCTCGTCCTGAAACTCGACTACGCGGTCTGCGAGAAAGTCTGCATCCCGGCGCGGGGCGAGGCGCGGCTGCCGATCTCGCGGCAGGGTCTGTCGACCCCCAACAGCCTCGTCGTGCTCGACTGGGAGACCCGCGTGCCGCGCGAGGCGAGGCTGGGCGCGGCGGATGCTCCGGCCCTGCGGTCCGTTGCCGCGGCGCCGTCCGGGGAAGCGCTGACCATCACCGCGGTCGTTCCGGACAAGGCCTCCATCGTCGACGTCTTCGTCGAGGGGCCCGACCCATGGGTCTTCGGCGCGCCGCTGGCGGTGGCAACCCTGCCGCAGGGGCCCGGGACGCGGCTGGTCACCTATCTCGTCAAGGTGGACAACCGGCCCAAGGACGGGAAGCTGCCCGGCATGGCCCTGCGCCTCACCCTGACGGCCGGCGACGACGCCGTCGAAACCGCCGCGCAACTCGACGCGGCGGGCTCGGCGCCCTAAAACGCCTGTGAGGCCCCTAGCGGGCCGTCATTCACGCTCCAACGGAGACTGCCATGACCATCGCTGTCGGCGACACCCTGCCCCCCGCCACTTTCCGCGTCATGACGGAGGACGGGCCTGCGGTTCGCACCACAGACGACATCTTCAAGGGCAAGAAGGTCGTGCTGTTCGCAGTCCCCGGCGCCTTCACGCCGACCTGCCACCGCAATCACCTTCCGGGCTTTCTCGAGAACTTCGACGCGATCAAGGCCAAGGGCATCGATACCATCGCCGTGACCGGCGTGAACGACGTGTTCGTCATGAACGCCTGGGCCAAGTCGACCGGCGGCGAAGGCAAGATCGAGTTTCTCTCCGACGGCAACGGCGACTTCGCCAAGGCGATCGGGCTCGCCATGGACGGCACGGGCTTCGGCCTGGGCACGCGCTCGCAGCGCTACTCGATGGTGGTCGAGGACGGCGTTGTGACCGCCCTCAACATCGAGGAAACGCCCGGCAAGGCCGAAGCCTCCGGCGCCGACGCCCTGCTGAAGCTGCTCTGACACTCGGAGCATGCTGCGAAAAGCTGGAATCCGGCTTTTCGCAAGAAGCATGCGACCCCGGAGAAACCTGGAGCCCGCTTCGTCTCCATCAAAACGAAGCGTGCTCTAGGCGCCGTTCTTCCGCTTGGCGGGCATGAACGGCGCCATTCCCTCGCGGGCGAGCGCATCCACGCGCTCGTTCTCGGGGTGCCCGGCATGGCCCTTCACCCAGTGCCAGTGCACCTCGTGGCGCAGCCGCGCCGCATCAAGGCGCTGCCACAGCTCCGCGTTCTTCACCGGCTTCTTGTCGGCCGTGCGCCAGCCATTGGCCTTCCAGCCGTAGAGCCACCCCGTGATGCCCTGGCGGACATACTGGCTGTCGGTCCACAGATCGACCGTGCAGGGCCGCTTCAGCGCCTCCAGTGCCATGATGGCGGCCGTCAGCTCCATCCGGTTGTTGGTGGTGTCCGGCTCGCCGCCCATCATCTCCTTGGTCTTCTCGCCGTAGCGCAGCATGGCGCCCCAGCCGCCCGGACCGGGATTCCCGGAGCAGGCGCCATCGGTGTAGATCACCACCCGGTCCGCCGAAGGCGCGGGGGCGTGAGACGGAGATTCGGTCAAGCTTCGGTCCTGTCGGCTCGCGTGGATCAGTCCGGCCGGCCGTAATCGGCCGCCGAGGTCACGCGGTCATGGAAGCGCAGCTTCCGGTAGTATTCGAGCGGGTCCTTCGGCTTGACCAGCGCCCCCGGCGGAACGTTGAGCCAGTCCACCAGCCGGGTCAGCATGAAGCGCAGCGCCGAACCCTTGGCCAGCACCGGCAGCGCGGCCACCTCGGCCGGCTGCAGCGGGCGCACCTTCTCGTAGCCGGTGATCATCGCCCGGCCCTTCGTCATGTTGAATGACCCGTCCGTCTCGAAGCACCACGCGTTCAGGCATACCGCCAGGTCGTAGGCGAGCGCGTCGGTGCAGGCGAAATAGAAGTCGATGAGCCCGGACAGGCGGGGCCCCAGGAAGAACACGTTGTCGGGGAACAGGTCGGCGTGGATGACGCCCTGCGGCAGCCCCCGCGGCCACGCCGCCTCGAGGCTCCCGAGCGCTTCGGCCGTGGCCGCCGCGAGGCCCGGGGTCACGGTGTCGGCCCTCTCCCGCGCCGCCTCGTAGAGCGGCCGCCAGCCCTCGACCGAGAGCGCGTTCGGACGACGCATCTCGAAGCCTTCGCCCGCCAGGTGCAGCCGCGCGAGCGCCTCGCCGACGGCCCCGCAGTGGCCCACGCCCGGCCGGCGCACACCCATGCCGTCGAGGAAGGTCACGATCGCCGCCGGCCGACCGGCGAGACGGCCGAGCGCCTCTCCGGAGCGGTCCTTCACGGGCAGCGGGCAGTTGAGGCCGCGCGCCGCCAGGTGCTCCATCAGGCCGATGAAGAACGGCAGGTCCCCTTCCCTCACCCGCTTCTCGTAGAGGGTGAGGATGTAGAAGCCCTTCTCCGTGTGCAGCAGGTAGTTGGAGTTCTCGACGCCCTCGGCGATGCCCTTGGCGGCCAGCACGGCGCCCAGATCGTAGCGGGCGACGAAGGCTGACAGCTCCTCGTCGGAGACTTCTGTGTAGACGGCCACGGGCTACTCCGCAGCCTCGCCGCGAAGGTCGCGCGGCAACGGGAAGAACACACTCTCGTCGGCCGTCGTCACCGTCTCGACGGAGACCTCGTAGCGCGCCGCGAAGGCGTCGATGATCTCCTCGACGAGGATCTCGGGCGCCGAGGCACCGGCCGTGATGCCGAGCCGGGCGATGGAGCCGTAGACCGCCCAGTCGATGTCGTCGGCGCGGAGCACGAGCCGCGACACGGGGCACCCGGCACGCTCGGCCACTTCGCGAAGCCGCTGCGAGTTCGAGGAGTTCGGGGACCCCACGACCAGCATGGCGTCGACCTGCGGCGCCACGCGCTTCACCGCTTCCTGCCGGTTGGTCGTGGCGTAGCAGATGTCTTCCTTGTGCGGGGCGACGATGTCGGGGAAGCGCGCGCGCAGGGCGTCGACGATCTCGCGCGTGTCGTCGACCGACAGGGTGGTCTGGGTCACGTAGGCCAGCACCGAGGCGTCCGGGGGCACGAGCCGGCCGACGTCCTCGACGGTTTCCACCAGCAGCACCGCGCCCTCGGGCAGCTGCCCCATGGTCCCCTCGACCTCGGGGTGACCGGCATGGCCGACCAGGATCACGGTCCGGCCGCGGCGATGATGCACCTCGGCCTCGCGATGCACCTTGGTGACGAGCGGGCACGTCGCGTCGATGGCGAAGAACTGCCGCTGCTCGGCCTCCTGCGGCACGGACTTCGGCACGCCGTGGGCCGAGAAGATCACCGGGGCCTTGGTGTCCGGGATTTCGGATAGTTCGTCGACGAAGATGGCACCCTTCCGGCGCAGCCCCTCGACCACGTACTTGTTGTGCACGATCTCGTGACGCACGTAGACCGGCGCGCCGTGCAGCGCGAGGGCCTTCTCGACGGCGTCGATGGCGCGCACGACGCCGGCGCAGAAGCCGCGCGGGGCGCACAGGAGAATGGACAGCGGCGGTTTGCCGGGGGGGCTTGTGGCGATCATGGGCATCCGGCGGACATGAGCATCCGGCAGTCATGGCGGCCCGTGGGCCACCCGCTTGCGTTTGTGTGGCCAGCGCTGCAAGAGGTCAAGCACCACCTCGGAGCAGCCAGGCCATGACCATCCGCTTCGCCATCTTCGACATGGACGACGTCCTGTGCGCCTACGACGTGGGCGGCCGCATCCGCAAGCTGGCGGACTTCGCCGGGCGGACGCCGGAGGAGGTCAGCCGCGACATCTGGGAATCGGGCTTCCTGCACGAGGCCGACAACGGCCGTTGGGACGCGGACGCCTTTCTGAAGGAGTTCGGCGACAGGCTCGGCGCGCCGATCGACAAGGAGACCTGGCTCGCCATCCGGCGCACGTCCATGCAGCCGCTGCCCGACACGCTCGCCCTCGTCCGCAGGCTCGCGGGCCGGATGCCCGTCGCCGTGCTCACCAACAACGACGCGCTGGTGGCCCGCGAGATTGACGCGCTCTTCCCGGCGCTGCGCGGCCTCTTCGGCAACCGCATCCTGGTCTCGGCCACTCTGGGCTGGGCCAAGCCCGACCCGCATTGCTACCTGGCCGCCTGCAAATGGCTGGCCTTCAATCCGACCGAGACGTTCTTCACGGACGATCTGCAGGTCAACGTCGAGGGCGCGCGGATGGCCGGCCTGACGGGGCATCGGTTTCGCGGCGCCGGCGCCCTCGCGCTGGCGCTCCAGAAGGCCGGGGCCCTCTGACCACGGGCAGGGCGATATCACGCGGCGCCCCCCCCTCGTCCGGGGCTCGCCCATGACGGCGCCCGCCCCTATGGTGCGGCGGTAGCAGCAAGGGATGCCCATGCCAGAGCACCACGACGCCAGTTTCCTCGTCCCCATTCTCGTCTTCTGCGCCGGCGCCGTGATCGCGGTGCCGTTGTTCAAGCGGGCGGGTCTCGGCGTGGTCATCGGCTACCTGGCCGCCGGCCTGGCGATCGGCCCGGCCGGCTTCGGCATCGTCAAGGATGCGGACGCCGTGCGCGGCGTGGCCGAACTCGGCATCGTGCTGCTGCTGTTCGTCATCGGCCTGGAGCTCAAGCTCTCCAAGCTCCTGTCGATGAAGCGAGACATCTTCGGGCTGGGCGCCGCCCAGTTCGCCGGATCGGCGGCCGTCATCGGGCTCGTGGCGCTGCTGCTCGGGGTCAAGCCGGGCGGGGCCTTCGTGGCCGGCGTGTCCTTCGCGATGTCGGCCACCGCCATCGCGCTCCAGATCCTCGACGAGCGCGGCACGCTGCAGAGCGCCTACGGACAGCGGACCTTCTCGGTGCTCCTGTTCCAGGACATGGCGATCGTGCCGGTCCTGGCGATCGTCCCGCTCCTCGCGATGACGCCGACGAGCCAGGAGCACGACTGGATGGCCACCCTCACCGGCGTCGGGATCGCGATCGCGGCCCTGGCGGCCATCGTGCTGGCGGGGCTCTACCTGCTGAACCCGCTGTTCCGGCTGCTGGCGCGCACCGGGGCACGCGAGGTGCTGACGGCGGCCGCCCTGCTGGTGGTGCTCGGCAGCGCCCTCCTGATGCAGGTCGCCGGGATGTCGATGGCGCTGGGGGCCTTCATGGCCGGCCTGCTGCTCGCCGAATCGAACTTCAGGCACCAGCTGGAAGCCGACATCGAGCCCTTCCGCGGCCTGCTGCTCGGCCTGTTCTTCATGAGCGTGGGCATGGGCATGGAAGCCGGCCTCATCGCCGGCAACGCCCTCTTCCTCGCCGCCGCCGGCGTAGCCCTCATCGGTGCCAAGATTGCGGTCGCCTATGCCCTCGAGCGGCTCTCCCGGTCGAGCCGCCGCGATGCCCTGCGCAGCGCCGTGCTGCTGTCTCCGGCCGGCGAGTTCTCGCTCGTCCTGCTGCCGCTCGGCGGCGCGCTGGGCCTGCTCGACGACCGCCAGGCGGGCATCGCCACCGCGCTCGCCGCACTCACGATGGCGCTGGGGCCCGTGATCGCCAAGGGCATCGAGGTGCTGATCGACCGGCGCGACGCGGCCCTGCCGGAGCCCGAGTTCGATCCCGACGCGTTCGACGGCGTGAAGGGCAGCGTCCTGGTGGTCGGCTTCGGGCGCTTCGGCCAGCTCACGACGCAGGTGCTGCTCGCCGAGGGCGTCGACGTCACCGTCATCGACAAGGACGTCTCGCGCATCCAGTCGGCGGCGCGCTTCGGCTTCAAGGTCTATTACGGCGACGGCACGCGGCTCGACGTGCTGCGCGCGTCCGGCGCGGCGGGCGCCAGGCTGGTCGCGATCTGCGTCGACGACCGCGAGGCGGCGCTGACCGTCGTCGAACTCGTGCGCGAGCACTTTCCGCTCGCGCAGATCCACGCCCGCGCCTATGACCGCATCCATGCCGTCGACCTGATGAACGCCGGCGTGGACTTCCAGCTGCGCGAGACGCTCCTGTCGGCCGTCCGCTTCGGCCGGGAGGCCCTGGTGGGGCTCGGGACGGATCCCGACCGGGCGAGCGAGGTGGAGGCTGCGGTGCTGGAGCGCGATTCGGAACGGCTGGCCGCCCAGCACGCGTCCGGCGAAGTGCGGCCGGCCGACTACACGAAGGTGCCGCGGCTCACGCCCGAGCCCCTGTCCCAGCCCCGCGCCAAGTCGAAGGCGCTCTCTCCCGAGACCAGCGCGGCCATCGCCGCCGGCGAGGACAAGAGGGCATGACGCAGGCGACGAAGGGGGCGGCGGGCGGCGGACCCGCCGTCTTCACCACGGGCTCGACCATGCGCCACGTGACGGTGATGACCTTCACCGGCGCGATCGGGCTCACGGCGCTCTTCGTCGTGGACCTCCTGTCGCTGCTCTACATCTCGTGGCTCGGCAACGTGACGGTGACCGCCGGCGTCGGCTTCGCCACCACGGTGTTCTTCTTCTCCACCTCCGCCAACATCGGCATGATGATCGCCGTCTCCGCCGTGGTGTCGCGGGCGCTCGGCGCGCGGGACCGGGCGCAGGCGCGGCGTCTCTCGGCCTCCAGCTGCCTGTGGATGAGCGTGTTCGCGGCCCTTGCCTCGCTGCTGCTGCTCGCCGTCATGGACCCGCTGCTCGTCTGGCTCGGTGCCGAGGGCGAGGCGCGCGCCGTCGCGCACCGGTTCCTGATGATCAGCATGCCGTCGAACGTGCTCATGGGGCTCGGCCTCTCGTTCTCCGCGGTGCTGCGCGCCGTCGGCGACGCGCGACGCGCCATGTACGTGACCCTCGGCGGGGGCCTTGCGACCGCCGTCATCGATCCGCTGCTCATCTTCGGCGCGGGGCTCGGGGCGGACGGTGCCGCCTGGGCCGTGGTGCTGTCGCGGCTGGTCTTCTGCCTGATCGGCTTCCACGGCTGCGTGCGGGTTCACGACCTCATCGCGCGGCCGAGCCTGCGCCGGGCCCTCGAGGACTTCCGGCCCATCGCGGGCATCGCCGGCCCCGCCGTGCTCACCAACATCGCCGCTCCGGTCGCCAACGGTTTCCTGACGGCCGTGATCTCGCCCTTCGGCGAGGCCGCGGTCGCGGCGAACGCCATCATCCTCCGGCTCACCCCGGTCGCCTTCTGCGTGGTGTTCTCGCTGACAGGCGCCGTCGGTCCGATCATCGGACAGAACATGGGCGCGCGGCAGTACGACCGGGTGAAGCGGACGCTGACCGACGGGCTAATCTTCTCGCTCGTGGCGGTCTGCACGGCCTGGGCCATCCTGGCGCTGTCGCGCAACGGTCTCGTCCTGATGTTCAAGGCGGAAGGCGAGACGGCGGAGTTGCTGCGCTTCTTCTGCACGGTGATCGCCGGCAGCTGGATCTTCCACGGCGCCCTGTTCGTGGCCAACTCGGCCTTCAACAATCTCGGGGCGCCGCTCTACGCCACGGCCTTCAACTGGGGCAAGGCGACGATCGGGACGATCCCCTTCGCCTTGCTCGGGGCCCGGTGGGGCGGCGCGGAGGGCGTCATGGTGGGCCAGGGGCTGGGAGCGATCATCTTCGGCGTCTGGGGCATCTACGCCGCCTATGCCACCGTGGCCAAGGTCACGCGCAAGGGACAGGCGGCCGCCCGCGCGTGACGATGGCGCCGTTTCGCCAAAGCGCCTAGACTCCCCGCCATCGCCCTCGGGCGTGTCGCGTCGGCACCGGCGCGGGGCGCTCCGGTTTTCGGTGGTCGCATGCGTGTTGCCAGGAGCCCGTGAGCGGCTTTTCGCAGCATGCCCCAGGGACACGCGCCGCATGTTCAATCTCTTCGAGCTGATGAAGCAGGCGCAGGGCGGGTCTCCGGCCGAGGCCTTCGCGCGGCAGTTCGGCCTGTCGCCGCCCCAGGCGGAGAGCGCCATCGACGCCCTGCTGCCGGCGTTCGCGCTCGCGCTGCAGCGGCAGCTGCAGGACCCCGCCCAGTGGCCGAAGCTGTTCCAGGCCTTCGCCGTCGCGCAGCAGACGACCATGATGGAGGCCGCCGCGAAGGCCTTCGCGCCGCAGGCGACCGCGGCCCCGGACCTGGCGGGGATGCTGTTCGGGTCCAACGACATCGCCCGGCAGATCGCGCAGCAGGCGGCGGCCTATTCGGGGCTCAGCCCGGTCATCCTGCAGCAGATGATGGGGCCCATGGGCGCCACGCTGATGACCGGCCTTGCCCAGGCCATGACGCAGCAGGGCCTCGCGCCGTGGCTTTCGGCGCTCGGGGGCCAGGCCACCCAGGCGGCGGCCAATCCCTTCGCCGCCTTCACCACCATGATGGGCCAGATGATGGGCGCGGCCGCGCAGGCGGGGGCCGCGAAGCCGCAGGCGGAGCCTCCTCGCCCCGCGTCGGACTACCTCGATCCCCAGGCGATGGGCGCCTTCATCAACCAGATGCTGGGCGGCAAGACACCGGAGCCGCCTCCCCCGGAAGAGCCCCCGCCGCCTCCGCCGACCGCGACCGATCTCGGGCTAGACGCGATGTCACAGATCGTGGAGACCGGCCGGGAAGTGCAGGAACAGCACCTGCAGACCATGCAGGCGATCCTGCAGCAGATGTTCCCGGCGGACAAAGGACAGCCGGGTGGCCGATGAAAAGAGGCCCCGCCGGTGACGGCAGGGCCTCGAGTGGGCGTCGAGAGGGGGAACGACGCCGTGTGGAAGGATGAGGATCAGGCGGCGAGCGCGCGGCTGCGGGCCGTGACGGCCTGCTCGGCCGCCTTCATCACCTGAACCGATCGAAGGCTCTCACGGATCCGGGCACGCTCTGTGAGGCGCCGTTCGCTGGCCGATGCCGCGAGGAGCTCGGAAGGATCGGCGGCCACCGGCTCGCTCAGGGCCTCGAACACGTCGCCCCGGGCGATGCCCAGGTCTTTCAGCATGTGGTCGTCGAGCTCGAGCAAGCGGGCCACGTCGCGACGATTCTGGAAGCGCGTCCACAGGCGGACGAGCGTCGCCACCACGCCCGATGCCGCTGGCGCGGCAGTGGCCGGCAGGAGGGCAAGGGAAGTCTTGGCGGGGGCAGTCATCGTCGTCTCCTGGAATGCGCGGCGGCGCCGCTTTTGAACGCGTCCGGCCGTTCCGGACGGTCGCCAAAAAACCACCGCGGCTTCCATCAGTCCAACGAATGTTTCAGATGGACGACATCACAGAATACGATCAATGTCGGTGCGCAGGGGGAGAAACGCCATGAGCGCCGTGCTCGACATCGACCAGCTGAAGACGTTCGTCGCGATCGTGGACACGGGCTCGTTCACGCGGGCGGCGGAGATCGTCCACAAGACGCAGTCCGCGGTGTCGATGCAGATGAAGCGGCTCGAGGAGCGGGTCGGCAAGCCGATCTTCGCGCGCGATGGCCGCGCCTCCAAGCTCACCGAGGATGGCGAGCGGCTGCTCGACTACGCGCGCCGGATCCTGCGGCTCAATCTCGAATGCCTCGCCACGTTCTCGGATGCGGAACTGGCCGGCCGGGTGCGCCTCGGCGTCCCCGACGACTATGCCGACCGCTACCTCCCCGAGATCCTCGCGCGCTTCTCGCGCTCCAACCCCAAGGTCGAAGTGACCGTGGTGTGCGAGCCGACGCCGATGCTCGTCGAGCGCATCCAGGCCAACGACCTCGACCTGGCCATCATCACCCATGTGGAGACGCGCGGCCCGGCGGAGGTCATCCGCGAGGAACGCCTGCTGTGGGTGACCTCGCAGCGCCACGCGGCCCAGGAGGAGACGCCGGTGCCGCTGGCGCTGGGGCGCCCGACCTGCAACTGGCGTCAGGCCGCGACCGAGCGGCTCGACCTGATCGGCCGTCCCTACCGGATCCTCTATGCGAGCTGGAACTCGAACGCCGTCGGGGCGGCGGTGATGGCCGGGCTCGCGGTGTCCGTGCTGCCCGAGAGCGCCATCCGGACCGGCATGCGCATCCTGGGCCCGCAGGACGGTTTTCCGGCGCTTCCCTCGTGCAAGATCGGCCTGATGCGCAACCGGCACGACACGCCGACGCTCGCCGACGCGCTGGCCGGCCACATCGTCTCGAGCCTGGGAAACCTGCGCAGCGATCAGCCGGAACCGGCGGACGCGTCCTGAGCGATCAGTTGATCGAGCCCACGCCGTCGGCGGTGTTCGAGAAGGTGATCACGAGGGCCGACTTGATCGAGCCGCTCGCACCGACAATGACCGCCGAGATGATGGCCGCGATCAGACCATACTCGATGGCCGTAGCACCGCTTTGCGAGGCGATGAAGGCTTTGAGGGTCTTCGCCATGGGAATGAGCCATCTCCTGAACTGAGCCGTTTGTCGCACGTGAAAGGTGAACAACCGGCTGAGATCGCGCTGGCCATTTGAACGAACCCGGCCGATGGCGCGGGTTCTGACACACCGGTTAACGCGCGGTTTCCGCCGCGAGCTAAGCCGGCAGCGGCCATGCCGACGAGGCCGGCGTCACGCGCCGGGCGATCTCCGCGCGAAGGCCAGGACCGACGACGGCAGCCTGGGACATGCTGCGCAAAGGCGGAGAGCGGTCCTCTCGCGCGGCACGTGCGACGAGGAAAGCGCAGGCGACGACGCGCTCCGTCGAGACGCAGCATGCCGTGGCCGAGGTCCGGCGGCTCGGCCAGACGCACGCGAGCAGGTAGGCCTGGCCGCTCGCGCGGCGCTGACCTGTGCCTCGACGCACGGGACTGTGAAGAGCCGTTTTGTGCATTTTGCAGATTTGCAAGCAAGGCCGCCGATTGCCACAACCTCCGAAGCCCCTTAGATGTGCGGTGCCCGCCCCTTGAAGGCGGTTTTTTTGCCGGCAGACCCTGGAGGCTTCGATGGCTCGCGACGTGTCGGATTCGACGCCGCTCCGGTCGCGCGACGAACTCGTCGCCTGGTTCGCGGCCGGCATGAAGCCTGAAAGCGCTTTCCGGCTGGGCACCGAGCACGAGAAGTTTCCTTTCTACGTGGACGGTCTCTCGCCCGTTCCGTACGCCGGGCCGCGCGGCATCGAGGCGCTGCTGCGGGGTGTCCAGGCCCGGACCGGCTGGGACCCGATCATGGACGGCGAGGCCATCATCGGCCTGTTCGATTCGAAGGGCGGCGGAGCCATCTCGCTGGAGCCCGGCGGCCAGTTCGAGCTCTCCGGCGCACCGGTCGAGACCCTGCACGACACGGCGGCCGAACTCGCCGAGCATCTCGCCGTGACGAAGCGCGTGGGCGACGGCCTGGGCATCGGCTTCCTGGCGCTGGGGCACAGCCCGGCCTGGACGCGCGCCCAGACGCCCGTCATGCCCAAGCAGCGCTACAAGATCATGGCGAACTACATGCCGAAGGTCGGAAGCCGCGGCCTGGACATGATGTTCCGCACCTGTACCGTGCAGGTGAACCTCGACTTCGGCAGCGAAGCCGACATGGTCCGCAAGCTGCGGGTCTCGCTGTCGCTGCAGGCCGTCGCCAGCGCACTCTTCGCCAATTCACCCTTCGTCGACGGCCGCCCGACCGGCTACCTCAGCAACCGCTGCGAGATCTGGCGCGACACCGACGCGGACCGCTCGGGTCTGATGCCCTTCGCCTTCGAGCCCGGCATGGGCTTCGAGCGCTATGTCGACTACGCCCTCGACGTGCCGATGTATTTCGTGAAGCGCGGGGACCACTACCACGACGTGGCGGGTGCCTCCTTCCGCGACCTGCTGGCGGGCAAGCTCCCGCAGCTTCCCGGCGAGACGGCAACCCTCTCGGACTGGGCCAATCACCTGTCCACCATTTTCCCGGACGTCAGGCTCAAGCGCTACATCGAGATGCGCGGCGCCGACGCGGGCTCCGAGCCCATGCTGAATGCGCTGCCCGCCCTCTGGGTCGGGCTGCTCTACGACGGCAAGGCTCTCGACGAGGCCGAGGCGCTGGTCAAGGACTGGACCGCCGCGGAGCGCCAGGCCCTGCGCGACACGGTTCCGCGCCGCGCGCTGGCCACGCCGTTCCGCCAGGGCAACGTCCGCGACGTCGCGCGCGAGGTGCTCGCCATCGCCCGCGGCGGGCTGTCCCGCCGGGCCAGGCGGGACGCGCAGGGGCGCGACGAGACGCTGTTCCTGGAACCCCTGGATGCGATCGTCGCCGAGGGCCACACGACGGCCGAACGCCTCGTGGCGGATTTCACCGGATCCTGGCACGGTTCGGTCGACCCGGTTTTCAAGTCCTGCGCGTATTGACAGAGTTGCTGCGGCGCACCACGTGCGTTGCAGTTGTCCTGGCGACCGATCCGCGGGGCAGCATGGCATAGGCCTATCCCGGCCCGATGCCGCATGACTGGAACACCCTCGCCATGCCCATTCCGGCCATCCACGATCCCGCCGGATCCTCGTCGCTCCTGCAACTCGCCCAGGCGGTGGCACCCGAGCGAACGGCGGAACATGGTCCGGCGCTTTCGCCCGTCGCCCCGCCCATGGGCTTCGAGGGCGATCTGTTCGGCTGGCTCGACCGCTGGCTGGAACTGATCGGACAGGAACTCAAGGTCGCCATCGCCGCTGTCCCGGACATCCCGACGGCCGTCGCCACCGCCGCCAGCAACGCGACAGGGGCCTTGGGTGGCACGACCGCCATCTTCCTGGCCCTGGTGTCGACCGTGCTGGCCGGCGCGTTGCTCGTCGTCTTCCGCTCCTGGACCGGGGGCACCCGCGAAGGGGGGCTCGACCAGGTGGCCTGCCGGGCCGGAGCCACGCGGCTCCTGGTGTGGGACGTCATCGACCGCCTCGTCTTCGCCGCGCTCCTCATCTCGCTCGGGCGCATGCTCGTCGGCGGCTGGAACATGGAGACGAACCTCGCCTCCTCCGTGATCCGCTGCGCCATCCGCTGGTACGCCGTGATGATCATCGCGCAGGTGGTGCTGCGGCCGCATCGCCCGCGCTATCGGCTCCTGCCGATCACCAACCAGGTCGCGCGCACGGCGATGATCCTCACGGGCATCATCGCCGCGATTTCCGTGATCGGGCCGACGGTGATCCCCGTCCTGGTGCGCAACGGCATGCCCTGGCCCCCGGCGATGGGCATGGCGCTGATCCTGCTCACGGCCTCGGCCACGCTGGCGGCCGTCACCGTGCACGTGCTCGCCAACGGCATGCAGCGGGTGCTGGGGGCGGCGGGGCGCAACCTCTTCGCACTCGTCGGCACGGTCCTGGCGGTCGGCTTCGACGTGCTTTGGGCCATCAGCATCGTGCTGCGGCAGTTCGGCGTGTTCACCGCCGTCCTGACCACGTTCGGCGTGATCGGCGCCTACGCCATGATCGACGCCACCCTCGGCCTCGAAACCGGTCGCGACGCCGGCTCGCGCACGCGGATGGTCCGCCGCACCTTCCGCATCGGCGCCCTGTTCCTCATGCCCTACGTGCTGGGCGAGGTCTGGTTCGCGCGCTCCGGCGCACTGCCCATGGACTTCTGGGTCAGCGTCAGGCTGGCGATCCTTTATGGCGGCGGCACGGCGTTCGCCGGCTTCGTCGCCTGGGAGCTCACCGACTACTGGGCGGCCCGTTCCATCGGCCAGACGCCACGGATCGATCCGTTCAATCCCTCCGACGACGACGCCGAAATGGCGCCGGCCTCGCGGCTCGCGACCTTCTTCCCGATGGCGCGCGTGCTCATGGCCATCATGATCACGCTGATCGCGGGGCTGCTCGCGCTCTCCAACCTCGGCGTCAACATCGCTCCCCTGCTCGCCGGCGCCGGCGTCTTCGGCCTCGCCATCTCGTTTGGCAGCCAGTCGCTGATCCGCGACATCCTGTCGGGCGTGTTCTTCCTGGGCGACGACGCATTCCGGGTCGGGGAGTACATCGACACAGGCCGGCTGAAGGGGACGGTGGAGCAGATCTCGCTGCGCTCGCTCCGCCTGCGCCACCAGAACGGCCAGGTGCACACGATCCCCTATGGCCAGCTCCAGGCCATCACGAACTTCAGCCGCGACTGGGCGACGATGAAGTTCAACCTGCGGATCGACCCGAACGTCGACCTCGAGCACGTCCGCAAGACCGTGAAGAAGGTCGGGCTGGCCATGATGGAGGATCCGGAACTCGGCCGTGAGCTGATCCAGCCGGTGAAGCTGCAGGGCGTTGCCGACATCCAGGACAACGCACTCGTCATCCGCATCAAGTTCACCGCGCGCCCCGGCCGCCCCACCTGGGTGCAGCGGGAAGCGCTGAAGCGCATCCACCTCGCCTTCCGCGAGCAGGGCATCGCCTTCGCCTCGAACGCCGTCACCGTGCGCGACGTCGAATACGGGCAGGTGCCGCCCTCCGCCGGCTTCCCGATCGCCGTCGCCCGCACACCGGCCGCGGCCCCCGTTCTCGGCGCCGCCGCCGCCGCGGGCCTGGCCGCCACGGCAGCCGCCGCAGCCGCCGAGCGCGGATGAGGAGGGCGACCCGGGTCAGCTATACGGGTCCGCCGCGTCCCTGAGCCCGTCGCCCATGAAGTTGAAAGCCAGCACCACGAGGATGACCGGGATCATCGGCGTCAGCAGCCACGGATAGAGGTTCACGGCCGCCAGGTTCTGCGCCTCGTTCAGAAGCACGCCCCAGCTGGTCACCGGCGGGCGCAGGCCGAGCCCCAGGAAGGACAGCGCGGTCTCGCCGAGGATCATGGACGGGATCGACAGGGTGGCGCTGGCGATCAGGTGGCTCATGAAGTTCGGCACGAGGTGGCCGGCGATGATCCTGGTCCGCGACGCGCCCATCAGCTCCGCGGCCCGCACGAAGTCTTCCTCACGCAGCGACAGGAGCTTGGATCGCACGGCGCGGGCCAGCCCGGGCCAGTCCAGAAGCCCCAGGATCAGCGTGATGGCGAAGAACACCAGCACGGGGCTCCAGTTGGCCGGCAGGGCGGCCGACAGCGCGAGCCACAGCGGGAGCTCGGGCAGCGAGCGCAGGATCTCGATGGAGCGCTGCACGGCCGCGTCGACCCAGCCGCCGACATAGCCGGCGAGACCGCCGAGCGTCAGCCCGATGACGAACGACACCGCGATGCCCAAGAGGCCGACGGTCAGCGAGATCCGCGCGCCATAGATGATGCGCGAGAACAGGTCGCGGCCGAGCTTGTCGGTGCCCAGGAGGAAGAAGGTGCCGCCTTCCGGCGGGCACACGAGGTGGAACCGCGCGGTCGTCAGGCCCCAGAAATCGTAGGATTCGCCCTGGCAGAAGAAGCGCAGCGGCTGGGGCTTCGTCTCGTCGACGATGTATTGCCGCTTGAACGTCTCGAGGTCGAACTTGAACGTGTAGGGGTAGACGAACGGTCCCTTGAACTCGCCCTGGTGGAACAGGTGCACGCCCTGGGGCGGCGCCGACAGGTGGTCGCTGTGGCGCTGGGCGAGGCGGTAGGGAGCCACCACCTCGACGAAGGGCAGCATCACGTACAGGGACAGCAGGAACAGCGCCGAGACCAGCGCCACCTTGTGCCGCCGGAACTTCCACCAGATCAGCCGGATCGACGAGGCGCGGTAGAACCGCTCCTCCGCCGCCGACATCGCCTCCGACGTATGCGGGTCGAACGGCGCCGGATTGACGTAGTGGCCCGGGGCGAGCGGGTCGTGGGTGATCGTGGGTACGCTCATGTCAGCCCCGCTTGCCGAAACGGATGCGCGGGTCGAGCGCGGCGAGAAGGAGATCCGAGATCAGCATGCCGATCACGGTCAGGACGGCGACGAACATCAGGATGAAGCCTGCCAGATACTGGTCCTGCTGCTTCAGCGCCTGCAGGAGCACGGGCCCCACGGTCGGCAGCGACAGCACGAGCGAGACGAGCACCGACCCCGACACGAGATGCGGCAGGAGGTTGCCGATGTCGGCCACGAACGGGTTGAGCGCCATGCGGAAGGGATATTTCAGGAGGGCGGGCAGCGGGCGCATGCCCTTGGCCCGCGCCGTCACCGTGTACTGCTTCTGCAACTCGTCCAGGAGGTTGGCGCGCATCCGTCGGATCATCGCGGCGGTGCCCGACAGGCCGATGACGATGACGGGCGCGACGAGATGGGAGGCGATGGACTGGAGCTTGTCCATGGACATCGCCGCGTTCGCGTATTTCGGATCCATCATGCCGCCGATCGACACCCCGAACCATCGGTTGAGGTAGAACAGCAGGATCAGCGCGAGGAGGAAGTTCGGCGTCGCCAGGCCCAGGTAGCCGATCAGGGTCGCGGCGTAGTCTCCGAAGGAGTACTGGCGCGTGGCCGAATAGATGGCGATCGGGATGGCGACGAGGTGGATGAACAGCACCGTCGCGATGTTCACGACGATGGTGAGGCCCAGCGCGCTGCCGACGACCTCGTTGACCGGGCGCTGGAACTCGAAGGACCAGCCCCAGTCGCCCTGCAGCAGGCCGGACCAGCCGTTCGGACCCGGCATGAACCCGATCCACGCCAGGTACTGCTCCCACACCGGACGGTCGAGCCCGTATTGCTGGCGCAGGAACTCGGCCTTGGCCGCCGCAGCGGCGTCGCCCTGCGCGCGCAGTTCGTCGATCTGGTTGCTGAGATAATCGCCCGGCGGGAGCTTGATGACGATGAAGACGAGTGCCGAGATGGCGAGCAGCGTCAGCGCCATCGTCACGCTCCGGCGCAGGAGATAGACCACCATCTGCATCAGCGATTACCCACCATAGAAAAATTCCTCGATGCGGTAGATGCCGAGCAGCGACGTGGGCTCCCACGAGTACAGGGCCTTCGGCGGCACGTTGCGCATCGTGTTCTTGATCACGATCGGCTGGAGCTCGCCCGCCACGGTGCCGATGCTGAAGAGCTGCTCGGCGTTGAGCTGCAGCATCTCGGCCCAGATGCGCGCACTCTCCTCCGGCTCGCTCGACGACAGCCAGCCCCGGTAGAGATTGAGCAGGCGGCGCGCCGTGACGTTGTCCGGTTCCTCGCCGTTCTTGCCCTGCGTCTCGAACCACTGGCCCCATTTGGGCCAGCTGTAGTGATCCTGGCGGACCGGCGCGAGTTCGAACGGCGGCATCTGCGGCGTGGGCACCGCGTTGTCGAGCCCCGTCGAACACACCATCACGGTCAGTCCGGAGAAGGAGCGCTGGCGCAGGATGGTGCGGTCCTGCGGCTTCACGAACAGCTTCACGCCGACGTCGCGCCACATCTCCGTGACGAGCTGCATCGCGTCGATGATGTCGGCCGACTCGCCGTCGACCTCCACGATGATCTCGAGCGGACGCCCGTCGGGCAGCTTGCGGATGCCCAGCGAGTCCTTGTCCGTCAGGCCGATGTCGTCGAGCAGCGCAGAGGACTTGGCGGGATCGTAGCCGGCGTTCAGCGTCCGGAACTTGTCCTCGTAGAGCGGGCTCTGCGGCAGGACGGTATTGTTGCCCTCCGAGCCCAAGCCGAACAGCAGCGCGTTGTTGAGAATGCGCCGGTCGATGGCGTGGGACAGTGCCTTGCGATACCGCAGGTCGCGGTTCAGGTGCCGCCAGACGTCGTCGTTGCAGTTGAGGTTGGGATAGAAGGCGTAGGCCGAGCCGCGTGCGTAGCTCCACAGCAGCGTCTTGTAGCCGTTGAGCTTCTCACCCTCCTTCAGGACGGGCGTGTCGTTCATCGAAAGCCCGCGAGCGAGGAGGTCGGCGTCGCCGGCATTCGCCTTGGCCGCGAACAGGCTGCCCGACGCGATGTCGACCACGACCGTCCCGATGTAGGGCAATTGCTGCCCCTTTGGATCCACGCGGTGGAAGTAGGGATTGCGCTCGAAGACGTAGCGCGTCGCAGGCGACGCCGTCTTGCACACCCAGGCACCGAGCGTCGGCAATTCGGGGTTCGAATAGTCGTAGGAATCGTCCATGCGGTTGTGCAGGGCGGCCCACGACTTCAGCTTGGCCTTGGTGACGAGTTGGTCCAGCTCAGCCTTCTCGCGGTACTTGCGGTGGAACTGACGCAGGTAGTGGGCCGGCACGAACAGCGTCATCGCCCTCGGCTGCGCCAGCGCCGGCAGGAAACGCGGGTTCGGTTTCTCCCAGGAGAAGCGCATCCGCCTGTCGTCGATGAAATCGACCTTGGGAAAGCGCCCGTCGACCACGAAGATCTCCGGCGGGCCGGTGGGGCTCAGCTCCTTGTTGAGCGCAACGTCCTGCCACCAGTAGCGGAAGTCCTCGATCGTGAAGGGATGCCCGTCGGACCAGCGATGTCCCTCGCGCAGCGTGATCGTGAAGACCCTGTTGTCCTCGACCTCGACCGACTGGGCGAGGTCGGGCTGCATGTCGAGCTTCTCGTCGTAGCCGACGAGGCGGGTATAGGCATTGGCGGAGAGATAGCGCAGGTCCCTGGCCTTCGCGACGAGCGTCCGGATCTCGCCACCGTAGCGTCCGACCTCGCGCTTGCGGGCCGTGAAGTCGGCGACGAGCGGCTGCTTGGGCAGGCGCTCCGCCACCGGGGGGAGCGAGCCCTTGCCCACCAGCGCCGCCAGCTCCGGGGCCTCCGAAAAGGTGAGTTCTGCGGCCCGCAGGGGCGACGTGCCGACGAGGCCGGCGGCTCCGGCGAGCAGGCCGAACTGGCGGCGGGACAGGAGCGACGGGGTCTGCTTCACGGTCATGATGCGGCCCTCAGCACTGGGGAAGTCTCCTCCGCGGCCATGCACACGAAGTGGCGCGGAGCGACTTCGATCGGCTCTGGACGGGTGATGCCCGGACGGATGGTGAAAGGCTCCGGCCACTGCGCCGGATCCGAGAAGCCCGTGTTGCACACCCGGACGAAGTCGAGCGGATGGTCGAGATCCGGGGTCGGCACCGCCGCCAGCAGCGCCTGCGTGTAGGGATGCCGCGGGTCGCGGAACAGCGTCGCGCGCGGAGCCTGTTCCACGATCACGCCCCGGCACATCACCGCGATCTCGGAGGCCATGTAGTCGACGACCGCGAGATTGTGCGAGACGAACAGGTAGCTCAGGCCGAGCGCGCCCTGCAGGTCCTTGAGCAGGTTCAGGATTTGCGCCTGCACCGACACGTCGAGCGCCGAGGTCGGCTCGTCGCACAGGATCACGGACGGATTCAGCGCGAGAGCGCGCGCCAGCCCGATGCGCTGCCGCTGCCCGCCCGAGAAGGAATGCGGGTAGCGCCGCATCGAGCGCTGGTCGAGGCCGATGAGCTCCAGGAGCTCCTTGATCCGGGCGAACTGCTCGTCGGAGCTTCCAACCCCGTGCACTCGCAGCGGCTCGGCCAGGATGTCGTAGACCGTCATGCGTGGGTCCAGGCTCGAGAACGGGTCCTGGAACACGAACTGGACGGCCCGGCGGTAGGACTTGAGCTCGCTGCCCCTCAGCTTGAACACGTCCCGCGGGCCCGACCCATCGTCGAAGCGCACGGATCCGGTATCGGGCGCCAGCGCCCGCATGATGATCTTCGACAGCGTCGTCTTGCCGGAGCCCGACTCGCCGACGAGCCCGACGGTCGTCCCCGCCGGGATCGACAGGCTGACGTTCGACAGCGCGTTCACCGTCTGCGCCTTGCCGAACAGGCCGCTCGCCCGCAGCGTAAAGGTCTTCGACACGTTGCGGATGTCGAGAACGGTGCGGCCGGCGGTGGGGGCGGACTGGCGGCCGCGGGCGCTCTTGGCCACGGCCTCGGTGTCGACCTTGATCTCGCGGATCGGCGTGAGCCGCTCGCCGGCCGGCATGTCGAACCGCGGCACCGCCCGCATCAGCGCGGTGAGATAGGGATGCTGCGGCCGGCGGAAGATGTCCTCGCGCGACCCGCGCTCCATCACCTCGCCGCGGTACATCACCACCACGTCGTCGGCCATGTTGGCCACGACGCCGAGATCGTGGGTGATGAGCAGCACGCCCATGCCCGTCTCGGCCTGGATCTCCTTGATGAGCGCCAGGATCTGCGCCTGGGTGGTCACGTCGAGGGCGGTGGTGGGCTCGTCGGCGATCAGCAGGGCCGGCTTGCAGATCAGGGCCATCGCGATCATCGCGCGCTGGCGCATGCCGCCGGACAGCTCGAACGGGTAGGTCGTCAGCATGCGCCGCGGATCGCGGAAGCCGACGCGATCGAACACCGCCATCGCCGCCTCGTCCGCCTCCTTGGGCTGGACGTTGGCGTGGATCTTCAGTGCCTCGGTGATCTGGTCGCCGACCGTGTGGAGCGGCGACAGCGAGGTCATCGGCTCCTGGAAGATCATCGCCATGCGCGAGCCGCGCAGCTTGCGGATCTCGTCCCCGTTGGGGTCGAGCTTGGCCGTGTCGACCTCGACACCCGTGGGATCGCGGAAGATCAGGCTGCCGCCGACGATGCGGCCACGCCGGGGGAGAAGGCGCATCAAGGCATTGGCCGTGACCGATTTTCCGGAGCCGGATTCGCCCACGACGGCAAGGGTCCGCCCATTCGGAATGTCGAACGAGACCCCGCGCACCGCGTGAACGATGCCCGCGTCACCGTCGAAATCGACGGCGAGATCCCGGATGCTGACCAGCGCTTGACCCGACAACGTAACTCCCCCACGGCCGCCTGTTTTAACGTGCCGTCCTTCGCATTTGGAAGAACCTTACAAGATGGAATGGTCGAAGGCTTGACCATTCTGTCCGAGGCGTTTCAACGGACGGCTCTGTCTGTGCGGTCCCGCACGGCGCGTCATCCACGATCGTCCCTCCGCCAGGGATCGACGAAGACGGCCACGTCGGAGCGCACGAGCCTGGCGAGAACGTCCTCGCAGAAGCTCCAGATCCACCCGTCGTGCACCAGATGATGAGTGAGGAGCCCGATCGGTTCCTGTTCCTCGAAAGCCAGGCTCGCACGCGCCTCGATCAGGTTCGTCAGCTGCCGGACGAGCGTCGCGGGATCGGCGAGGCCGCCCGACCCGCGCCAGGCGATCGGATCCCAGTGCGTGTTGACCTGGACGAGGCCCGGCACCGGCTCGCGCCAGGCCCGATCCTTGAACGTCGAGAGGCCCCGGATGCCGAGATCGGGAAGCTCCGCCGGCAGCGCGGGATCGATGCGGTTCCACGGCGGAACCATCACCGGCCGGAAGCGGCGTCCGAACAGCCTTTCGAGACGCTGCGCCCCCAGCTCGATCTCGCCCAGCATGAGGCGCATGGGGCAGTGGCCGAGCTCGACCTTCTTCTCGCCGGGAGGCGCCTGGTTGGCATGGGCGAAGCCATGCTGGAGCACCGTCACGTCCTGTTCGGTGGCGAGCCGGCGCGCGAGGCTGTCCTCGGCATGCGCCGGGATGACGGCGAGCGAGAGCGGAACCCGCACCCGCTCCCGCAGGGCCAGGAGCCGGTCCAGCGCCGGCGTGGCGGCGACGGCGTCGTCGTCGCGCCACCAGAACGCCACCTTCGAACCGCGGGCGCGCAGTGTCTCCAGCAAGGCGTCGAGGCGCTGCCAGGCTTCGTGGCGTTCCGACGCCCACTGCGAGGCGACCTCGATCGCGCCGATCGTCTCGTCGATTCCGTCGAGGTCGATGGGCGAGGCGATCGGTCGCGGCGCGTCGAGCCGCGACGCCACGGCCTCCAGCAGGCGCTCGGGCGAAAGCCGCGCGGCCGGGACCGTCTCGGCCAGCCCCAGGCGGCCGAAGACCGAGGCGCGCAGGGTCTGTTCCTTCTCGTTGCCCTCGTCGAAGGGCACCAGCACGGCCCGCGCCTGCGCCTGCGCGATCTCCACGACCGTGTTGTAGCCGGCCTGCGCGACCACGATCGCCGCCCGGTCCAGCAGGTCGCGGAAATCGGCCCGCGCGCGTTCCACCGTGCACCCGGCGGGCGCATCGGCCACAAGCCCGTCGAAGTCCGCCGCGGCGACCCCGTGACCCACCAGGATCCGCCAGGTAGGCCCCTCCCCCTGCAACACTTTGGCTCCGACCGCGGCGCGGTAGAGCGGCAGCCCGGCGGCCCCGCCGCTCGCCGTGACGATGACCTCGCCGACGCCGTCGCCCCGGGGCGATGCCTTCCTGTGGGGCGCGGCGATGTAGCCGGTGTAGACGAGGCGCCGGTCGAGCGCCGGGTCGGAGGGCCAGGCCAGGCCGAGCGGCGCGACCGCCGGGTCCCCGTGGACCAGCACCGCATCGTAGAAGCGCCCGAGCCTGTCGAGAGCCTCGGCAACCCGTTCCCGCTTGGACGGCGGATTGAGGATGTCGCGGACCGAACACAGGATCGCGGGCCTGGGGACCCGCGCCACGGCGGCCGCCAGCAGGGCCTCGAACTCGGCCGCGAGCTGCCGACGACCGAACGGGAAAAGCTCGGTCACCACCACGTCGGGGGCGGCCGCGGCGAAGGCCTCGAGCAAGGCGGCGCGGCGGTTTGCCATCAGGGCGTCACCCGCCTCGCGCCCGTCTTCCCCCAACAGCGTCCGGAAGTCGGTTCCCACGCAATGGACGGCAGGCAGCTGGACGACCGCGACGCCCGCGACGTCGAGAAGCGGCAGGGGCCGCCCCCCCGTGACGAGCGTGACCCGGTGCCCCGCTCGGGCGAGCCCCCGGCCGAGCGCCGCCATGCGGGTGAGATGGCCGGTGCCCAAGAGATGCGTGACGACGAGGAGGACCGACTGGGTGCTCATGCCGCGCTCCGCCCGGCCGCGAGGGTGGCGAGAACCTCGTCGAGGATGCCGGCCGCCGCCGCGACGGACCGGTCCGTCCTGGCGAAGGCCAGGGCACCTGCGGCGAGGGGCCGCAGTGCGGCACGGTCCGCGAGCAACGCGGCCAGGGCCGCCGCAAACGCCTGCACGGACCCCGGCGCGGTCAGCAGTCCGGTCTCGCCATGGCGCACGACGCCCGGCACGCCCCCGAACGCCCCGGCCAGCGCGGGGCATCCCTGCAGGGCCGCTTCCAGGAACACCATTCCGAAGGCCTCGTTGACCGCAGGCCAGACCAGGAGGTCCGCTCCGGCGTAGTGACGCGCGAGTTCGCCACGGTCCTCGATCCGGCCGGCGAAGCGCACGCGCTCGCCGAAGGGCGCGAAGAGGCGCTCGACCTCGGCCCTGGCCGTCCCGTCGCCGACCACGTCGAGGCGCCAGCCCTCCCCCGGCACCTGCGCCAGGGCTTCGGCCAGGAGCCGGTAGGACGCAAACTTGTCGCCCGGGCGCATCATGGCCACGCAGAGCAGGCGCAGGGGCTCCCCGTGGGAGGACACCGGCCTGCGCGCCAGGGCGGGCCAGGCCGAGGCGTCCACGAAGGGCGGCAGCGCCACGAGACGCTGCCCGGCCGGACGGCTGCGCTCGAGCATGGGTCTGTCGCGCTCGTTGAGAATGAGAACGGCCGACGCCGCATCCAGCGCCGCCTCGGCGAGGCGGTGGCCCGCGTCCCAGGGGCCGCCGGCGCGCTTGGGTGCCCGGGATCCCTCGGCCACCACGTAGGGCACGCCCAGGGCCGCGGCGATGCGAGGCCCCGCCACGTCGGGGGCCTTGTAGAAGACGTGGTAGCTGAACACGGCGCGAGGCCTGTCGGCCGGCGGCCGCTTCTGCGCGGCGGCGACATAGGCGTCCGCCTCGGCGCGCGCCCGTGCCGCGAGGCCGGGCGTCTCGGCGCCGGTGCGATCCAGCATGCGCAGCCGCGAGGCGATCTCCACCGGGTGGCCGGCGGTCTCGAGGGCCCGGATGAGGAGACGGGCCATCTCCCGATCGCCGGAAGGCTCCGGATGCTCCGGCGACTTCAGCGGCGCCAGGAAGGCGATCGTCATGGCCGGTCGGTCGCCGGAGCCGCGACCGGAACCAGCCCCGCGAGCCGCTCGGTCAGCGCGGCGATGCCGGCCTCGAAGGAAAACGCCTCGTGCACGCGGCGGCAGGCGGTGGTCCCGAGGCGGCTTCTCAGCCCCGGCTCGCGCAGCAGCCGCTCCAGCGCGGCGCGCAGCTCGTCCGGCGCGCCGGGGGCAACGAGCAGACCCTCCTCCCCGTCCCGCACGAACTCCGGAACCCCGGCGAACCGGGTCGACAGCAGGGGCAGCGCCTGGGTCGCCGCCTCCATCAGCACGTTGGGAAGGCCGTCCCGGTCGCCCTTGTCGCCTTCCTTGCACGCGAGCACGAACAGATCGGCGGAGCGCATGGCCTCGACCACCGCGTCCTGGGCCTGGCCGCCCATCCACGTGATCCGCTCGGACAGGCCGAGCCGGGCCGCGGCGGCCTTCAGGCTGTCGCGCAGTTCTCCGGACCCGATGTGGACGAAGCGCCAATGCAGCGCGGCCGGAAGGCCGGCGAGCGCCTCGAGGAGATCGTCGTAGCCCTTCTTGGCGACGGCACGGCCGACCGACAGGATCACGACGGGGTCCGCCGGATCGGATCCGTCGCGCGCCGGCCTCGTCGCCGGCGGCGCGGGAAAACGGCTCAGGTCGAGGCCGTGATAGACGAGCCCGACGCGCTGCGGATCGTCGGGCGGGCACAGCGGCCGCAAAGTGTCGATGCCGGCCTGGGTGCACGTCACCGCGAAGGCCGCGTCCGCGAGCTTTTCGCGCTTTTCCCAGGCAGGCGTCGTCCAGATGTCCTTGGCGTGGGCCGAAACGCTGAAGGTGCGGCCCGTCAGCAGGGCCATGTAGCGGACGACCGAACACGGCGTGTGCAGGTAATGCACGTGGACGTGGCGGATGCGCGGGTCGAGTTCGCGCGCGAAGACGAAGGCCTGGCCGAGGCGGCGGCCGCGATTGGGCGTGGGGTCGCGCAGCAGATCCTTCCAGAACGCCCGCATCAGCCGGCCGAAGCCCGGCATCCCGACGGCCGCCAGCGCGCCGCGCAGAACCCGCATCGGCGCCTCGTAGAGATATTCCGGCAGGTAGTGCGCCTTGGCGCGGATGGCCTTGTTGAGAGGATGGACCGCCTTGTCGGTGGGAAGCCGCAGCGACCAGATCTCGAGGGGAAAGCCCGTGCGCTCCAGGGCGAGGATTTCCTGCGAGATGAAGGTTTCCGACAGACGAGGGTAGCCCTTGACCACGACGGCCAGGGTCGGAGCGGCGCCGCCGACCCGCAGGGGCGCGTTCATTCGGCGGCGACGCCCACGGATGGCGGCAGGGGCTGGCCGCGACGGGCCGCATCGAGCCACGGCTTCGTCATCGCCTGGATCCGGGCGAGCCCGTCCAGGAGACCGGGAACGAAGGCCTCGGAGGGCTTGCGCTGGTCCTGCAAGCCCCGGATGGCCTGCGCCATGTCGGCCGGGTCGTGCTTGCCACCGGGGCTGTCGAGCCCGTCCAGCTGATGCACGAGGCCGAGGCGCTCGGCGCAGCTGGCCCGGATCGCCTGTTCCAGGCGCGGCCGCTTGCGCGGCACGATCAGGGCCGGCTTGTCGAGGGACAGGATCTCGCAGAACGTGTTGTAGCCGCCCATCGCGACGATGGCCGTCGCCTTCTTCATCAGGTGTTCGATCTTGGCGTCGAACATGATGGCATCGACGTTGTCGAGCTTGGCGATCCGCTCGAGGAAGTGCTTGCGGTTCGCCCGGGTGATGAACGGCCCGAACACCACCAGCGCCGGCAGGGGGATGCTCTTGTCGGTCTCGTAGGCCGAGATCACCCAGTCCAGCAGGTCTTCCCCGTCGCCGCCGCCACCCGTCGTGACGAGCACGAAGGGGCCGCGGGTGAGCTTGGGGTAACGCGTGAGGTTCGGCTCGTCGGGCAGTTCACGGCGCAGATAGCCGGTGTAGACGCAGCGACGGCGGACATCCTCCGGCAGGTCGAGGCCGACGAGCGGCTCGTAGAGCTCCTCGAGGCCGTAGATCCAGATGTCGTCGTAGTAGCGCACCAGCGCATCGACCGCGCCCTTGCGCTCCCACTCCGGCACCAGCAGCGCCGGCTCGTCCATCACGTCGCGGATGCCCAGCACGAGGCGGGCTCCGGCGGACTTCATGGCCTCGAGCGTGGGCAGCAGTTCGCCGCGGAAGCCCGTCGGCTCCTTGTCGACGATGACGAGATCGGGCTTCAGGACCGTCGCGGTGCTGCGGATGATTGACTCGCGCAGCGCCACGGCCTCGTCGAGGTCGAGATTGAGGTTGAGGCTGGTGTAGTCGCCGTTGGGCAGCTTCACCACGCCGGGCACACGGACAAAGTCCACGCCGTTGCCGAACTCGAAGCTCCCGACGACCGGCGAGCCCGAGATGATCACGACCGACGCGTCCGGCGTGGACTGCACGAGCGCGTTCGCGATGGCGCGCGACCGACGCAGGTGCCCCAGGCCGAACGTATCGTGGCTGTAGATGAGCACGCGCGGTGTCCGGCTCGTCGCGGACGCGCCGCGCCCTCCGGCGGAGGCTCCCGGCTTACCGAAAGGCATCACAAACCGACCCCCATGCCCACGACACACACGCTAGGCCGGACGTGACAACGACAAGCGCTACCAGCCCCGAGTGCCTGACAGTCAAAGCCCCGCGCCGCCCCAAGGCTCCGGAGTTTGAATGGGATCATAGCCGCTCGGATTGGGCTTGGCACGATCAATTTTCCAGTCTGGGTTCGGCTATGATCAAGCTGTGGTTCCCGGGTCGCGGCCGGCGTCAAATGGCAGCGGCCGCGATCCGCGTGGCGTCAGGCTAGCATCGGACGTGCCAGCTGGAGGGTGAGGTTGTCCCTCGCCGCGGCCTCGGCCGGTGTGATCGCGGCATCCGGCCCGGGGTCCAGCACCCGGACGGACCAGCCCTGAAACGCCGACAGGACCTTGGCGGTGGCCGTGCGGACGGCGTCCGGCCCGGCCCCGGACGTGTCCAGGATGCGCGGATGCACGGCCAGCAGGACCGCCCTCGTCCAGGGCGGCAGGAGCGGGGCCAGCGCCGGCACCAGCGCGTATTCGCCGCCCTCGATGTCGATCTTGACCACGAGCGCCGCCCCCGGGGCCACGGCGGCGGCCTCCAGCAGCGCCGCCGGGGCGATGCCCGGGCACTCCCAGGTGTCCGCCGCGCCGGTCAGCAGCGCACTGCTCATGCTGTCGCCGCGCTTGCGGGCCGCGCCGAGCCTGACGGAGGCGCCGTCGGGCGTCGCGGCGGCCCGGATGACGGAGATCCGCTCCGCCAGGGCCGGATTCACGGCGAGGTTGCGGGCGAGCTGGTCCTGGGCCGCCGGATCCGCCTCGACGGCGACGACCCGCGCGCCCAAGGCCGCGCTGAACAGCACGGTCGGGCCCACCCACGCCCCGATGTCGAGGACCGTGTCGCCAGGCCGGACGACCTCTTCGAGGGCGGCCAGCGTCTCCGGCTCCCAGGTCCCGGCGCAAGCCCGTGCCCAGAACGTCGGCTTGTCGTCGGCGACCCGGAAGTCCCGGCCCCGGAGGTTCACCCGTGTCGCGTCCACCGTCGGCATGCGTCAGCCTTTCCAATCGCCGCGGACGGCCTGTACCAGCGCCAGGGCCGCCACGGCCGCGGTGTCGGCCCGCAGGATCCGCGGGCCGAGCGACAGGCGCAGGACATGCGGCAGGCGCAGGAGCCTGTCGCGCTCCTCGGCCGAAAACCCGCCTTCCGGACCGACGATCAGCGAAATCGGCGCCGGAGCGGCCGCACGCAACGCTTCGAGCGGATCCGCGACCTCGGCATCCTCGTCGCAGAACACCAGGAGACGAGAGGCGTCCCACCCCTCCAGGAGGCTGTCCAGGCGAACCTCCTCGAGCACGTCGGGAACGCTCAGGACCCCGCATTGCTCGGCCGCCTCGATGACGTTGGCCAGCATGCGCTCGCGGTTGACGCGACTCACCTGCGTATGGCGCGTCAGGACCGGGCGGATGGCCGAGGCCCCCATCTCGACCGCCTTCTGCACCAGGTAGTCGAGGCGGGCCTGCTTCAGAGGGGCGAAGAGATAGTGCAGGTCGCCCGGTGACGTCTGGTCGCGGGTCCGGCGCTCCGGCAGGAGCGCGGCGTCGCGCTTGCCCGAGCGAACCAGCCTGGCGAGCCATTCGCCGTCGCGCCCGTTGAAGGCCAGAATGGGCGATTTCTCGTCGAGACGCAGGACATTCAGGACGTAATGGGCCTGTTCGCGGCCCAGGGCGACCTGTTCGGCCTCCCGCAGGGGGACGTCGACGAAGAGGCGTTGCGCCCGAAAATCATACGATGCCATGCTGGGACACCGTGACCGCCCTGCCGCAGGAGACCGGATTTCGGCCGCTTTCGCCTGTCATGAACACATCCTGCGCATTGCCCCGACGCAAGGCATGCTGATATGGAACGCCGAACCATCGACAACGGAGCCGACATGCTGGTTGCCTACTCCATGCCCCGGGCCTGCGCCAAGCCCCTCGCCGCGCTCGCGGTCGGAGCCGGCGTCGTTCTGGCGGTCGCGCTCACGCCGGGGACCGCTCGGGCCCAGAGCAGCGAGTGCGTTGGGGTGATGAAGCTGCTCCAGGACCGCGTCACGCTTCTGCAGCAGTGGCAGACGATGCAGAAGAAGAAGCAGGCGACCGCGCCGGCTGCCTGCAACCTGTTCACGCAGTTGAACGCCAAGGTGGCGGCCGCGATCGTCGAGGTGGAGAAGAACGGCAGCTGGTGCCATGTGCCGGACCAGGTGCTGCCGACGCTCAAGGACGAGCAGCCGAAGGTCAGCAAGGCCCGAGGCGACGCCTGCAAGGCGGTCCAGATGCAGAAGAAGATGGAAGCGCAACGCGCGCAGCAGCAGCAGCGCGGCGCTCCCGGGCCGCTCGGTGGCGGCGACAGCGTCGTGGGCGGCCCGATCAAGATGCCGCAGGGCGCCCTGTGAGCCAGCCTGCCGGGCTCGAAACGGCCCCGGTCCCGGACGCACCGTCCGGCAATCTCGTCGACCGCCTGGCACCTCAGGCCTGGCGCCCCTACCTGCGATTGGCCCGCATCGACCGGCCGATCGGCTGGTGGCTCCTGCTCCTGCCCTGCTGGTGGTCGGCCGCGCTCGCCGCCTCGTCGAAGCAGGTCGGCTTTCCACCGATCTCCCACCTCCTGCTGTTCTTCGTCGGCGCGATCGTCATGCGCGGCGCCGGCTGCGCCTACAACGATTTCCTCGACCGCGATCTCGACGCCAAGGTCGAGCGGACGCGCCTGCGGCCCATCCCGTCCGGCCAGGTTTCGCCGCGGCAGGCCGTCGTGTTCACGGTGCTGCTGTGCCTCGTGGGGCTGGCGGTGCTTCTCAGCTTCAACCACTTCGCCATCGTCACCGGCCTGGTGTCGATGATCTTCGTGGCGATCTATCCGCTGATGAAGCGGGTCACGTCCTGGCCGCAGGCGGTGCTCGGCCTCGCCTTCGCCTATGGCGGGCTGATGGGCTGGGCCGCCCAGTACGGCAGCCTGAGCTGGCCAGCCTTCGCGGTCTACGGCGCGGCGATCGCCTGGACGATGGGCTACGACACCATCTATGCGCTGCAGGACGCCAAGGACGACGCCGTCGTCGGCATCCGGTCGACGGCGCTGCTGTTCGGCACCCGCACCCGGACGGCGGTCGGGCTCCTCTACCTCATCGCGCTCGTGGCCCTGATCGCCGCGCTGCGCGGCGCAAACGCCGGGCTCGCGGCCCATGTGGGCCTCATGGCCTTCGGCATCCACCTCACCTGGCAGGTGCGCCGCATCGACATCGCCGACAAGGCCGGTGCGCTGATGCTGTTCCGATCCAACCGGGACGCCGGGCTGATCCTCTTCGCCGGACTCGCGCTGGACGCCGCGATCCGCGGCCAGGTCTAGGCCGGACGGCGCAGGCCCGTCTTGCGCCGCATGAGGAAACGCGGCCTGCGGTGCATCGTGGACGGGTTGCGGCGCCGGAGGTGCACCGCGCCGAGACGCACGCAGCCCATGTGGTCGTAGGCGGTGATGATGACGCCGTCCTCCCGCTCCATCATCAGAGGAAGGCCGAGATCGGCCGCATGGCTGCGCCAGCGGGCAATCACGTCGTGGTCGTCGGCGGCGATGTGGATCGGCGTGGCGGTCCGGTCGTTGCCGAACAGGATCGCCACCTCGAAATAGGGCAAGCCGTCCTCGCCGCCCTTGCGGCTGAGGACGAGCCCGCGAGCCCCCTGCGCGACCGAAGCCCGGGCCGCGAGAGGACCATCGGTCAGCGTGATCCCGGCACGAGCCCCGATCGGCGCGATGAGATCGGGATAACCGACCACCGCGCCCGTGTGCTCGCGCAGGGCCGCCGAGCCAGGGTTGTCTCCCCGGCATTGACCGCTCGACATGTTCGACGTCTCCCGAAGACGATGTGTGGGGTTGTTGTCCACACTGAGCCCGAAGGATGCCCAAGAGCCGCCCCGAAAACGCTTAAACCCGCTGGTTAAGGTCCGGTAAGACGCTGCTTAACAAGCATTTTCCTTACCTCTTGCTTGCTGGAGCGTGACTGTACCGACTTGCCGCGGTGCAGCATCGGCTGTAGAAACGCGCGGCTCCCGGATGCAAGAGATCATGTCCCCGACGATCGCCATCGACCAGAAGGTGCTGGCCGCCGCGCGTGATGCCGCCCGCGAGGCGGGCGCGCTCGCCTTGCGCTGGTTCCGGCCGGGCCAGGGGACGGCGGCGGAGGTTTCCTACAAGAACGGGGGATCTCCGGTGACGGAGGCCGACCTCGCGGTCGACACGTTCCTGAAGAACCGGCTGGGTACGGCCGCCCCGGCCTTCGGCTGGCTCTCCGAGGAGACGCTGGACGACTCGACGCGCCTGACCCGCCCCATGGTCTGGGTGGTGGATCCCATCGACGGCACACGGGCCTTTGCCCGTGGCGATACGGACTGGACGGTTGCCATCGGCATCGTGTCGGACGGGGTGCCCGTCGCCGGCTTCGTCTACGCTCCGGTGAGCGACGAGATGTTCGAGGCGACGCCGGGCGACGTGTCCCGGCGCAACGGCGCGCCCCTCGCACCCACCCACCGCGACACGCTGGCCGACGCCTTCGTGGCCGGCCCGCGCCCGCTCCTCGACCGGCTCGGCGCCGGGCCCGTCACCTTCCGGCAAGCACCGCTGATCAGGTCGCTCGCCCTGCGCATGGTCCGTGTCGCCGATGGGACGGTCGATGCCGGGTTGGCCGGCGAAAAGGCGCACGACTGGGACCTCGCCGCGGCCCACGCCATCCTGGCGGGTGCCGGGACGACGCTGGTGGGCGCCTCGGGCCGGGAGCCGACCTACAACAGACCGACGACGCAACACGAATCCCTGGCCGCCGGGGGCGCCCTGCTGGCCCGGGACCTCGCCGCCTGGCTTGCCGCCCCGGCCAGACATCGCTAACCCGCTGCCTCGACAGACCAAGGACCGCACCATGAGCACGCCTTCCAAACAGCTCCCTCACCTCGTTTTCGGCGGCGAACTCGTCAAGCTGGACGGGACCGAGTTCAGGGACCTGTCGAAGCTCGACATCGTGGGCATCTTCCCGAACTACGCCACGGCCCATGCCGCCTGGAAGTCGAAGGCGCAGTCCACGGTCGACAACGCCCACATGCGGTATTTCGTGGTGCACCTGCACCGGCTGCTCGATCCGACGACCGACCAGACGGCCTGATCGCAGCCGTTCCATGCTCAAGCGGATCGGACGTTCGGCACCGGTGCAGGCTGGCCTCGGCAACCTGCTCGCGGGCTATTTGCGTCTGGTCGGGCGCACGAGCCGCCTCGTCCTGGAGCCGCCGGATCTCTTCGAGCGCCTGGATCCCTTGAAGCCGTTCATCTGCGCCCTCTGGCACGGCCAGCACTTCATGATCCCGCTCGGCAAGCGTCCGCAGGACCGGTACGCCGTCCTGATCTCCCGGCACGGCGACGGCGGGATCAACGCCGCCGCCTGCGACAGCTTCGGCATCCGACCGATCCGCGCGTCGGGCGGGGCCGCCAGCAAGATGCACAAGCGCGGGGGCGTCTATGGACTTCGCGAAATGCTGCGCGCGCTGGAGCAGGGCGACAGCGTGACCCTCACCGCCGACGTCCCCAAGACGGCCCGGGTGGCGGGCCTCGGCATCGTCACGCTCGCCCGGCTCTCGGGGCGCCCCATCGTGCCGGTCACGGTGGTGTCGAGCCGCCGCAAGACCTTCGCCAACTGGGACCGCACGACGATCGGCCTGCCGTTTGGAACGCTGGTGGTCGCGGCCGGCGATCCCGTGACGGTGGACCGGCACGCCGACGACGCGCAGCTCGAAGCGGCACGCCTCGCCGTGCAGCGCGGGCTCGACGACGTCCATGCCCGGGCCTACGCGGCCGTGGGCAGCACCGATCCAGGCGCGGGGCTGCGGGGAGCACGGGCGGCATGAGCGCTCTTCCGCTGTCTCTGAGGTCCTATCGGGTCGCCACGGGTCTTCTCCGGCCGTTCACCGGCCTGCTGCTGCGCGAGCGCGCCCGCCGCGGCAAGGAGGAAAAGACCCGCCTCGGCGAGCGCCGCGGGGAAGCGACGCACATCCGCCCGACGGGCCGGCTGGCATGGCTGCACGGCGCCAGCGTCGGCGAAAGCCTGTCCATCCTGCCCATCGCCGAGCGCCTCACCCAGCGCGGACTGAGCGTGCTGATCACCTCGGGGACTGTGACGTCGGCCCGCCTCATCGAGCGCCGCCTTCCTCCCGGCGCGCTGCACCAGTTCGTGCCACTGGACGTGCCGCGCTACGTGCGCCGGTTCCTCGACCACTGGCGGCCCGACCTCGCGCTGGTGGCCGAGTCCGAGCTCTGGCCCAACATGCTGATCGAGGTCGACCAGCGGCGGATCCCGCTGATGCTCGTCAACGCCCGCATGTCGGAGCGGTCGTTCCGGCGCTGGTCCCGCCTGTCCGGCATGATCGGCGCCCTGCTCGGCCGCATCGACCTCTGCCTCGCCCAGAGCGCCGCCGACGCCGACCGTCTCGCCCGGCTGGGCGCCCCGCGGGTCGGCGTGGTCGGAAACCTCAAGTTCGACTCGCCCGCGCCGCCCGCCGATCCGCTGCGGGTCTCCACCCTGCGGGGCCTGATCAGCGGCCGGCCGGTCTGGCTGGCGGCCTCGACCCATGGCGGCGAGGAAGAACAGATCGTCGCCGTCCACAAGGCGCTGGGCCCCTATTTTCCGGGCCTTCTCACGATCATCGCGCCGCGCCATCCCCAGCGTGGCGAGGACATCGCCTTCATCGCCTCCGATTCGGGGCTGAAGACGGCGCTTCGCTCCCGCGGGCTCGAGCCCGACGGGGCGACGGACGTCTACGTGGCCGACACCATCGGCGAGCTCGGCCTGTTCTACCGGCTCGCGCCGGTGGTCTTCATGGGCGGATCGCTGGTGCCGCACGGCGGGCAGAACCCGATCGAGCCCGGCAAGCTGGGCGCGGCCATCATCCATGGGCCGCACGTCCACAACTTCACCGACGTCTACGCGGCCCTCGACCGCGAGGGCGGATCGGTGGCCGTCCCCGATGCGCAGGGGCTCGCCAACACCGTCGGGACCCTGCTGTCGGACGTCGCCCGCCTGCGGACCATGGCGCGCGCCGCCGGCGAGACCGTGGAGGGGCTAGGCGGCGCGGTCGATCGCACCATGCAGGCGATCGAGCCCTTCCTCATGCACATGCACCTGGCCGGACGCTGATGCGCGCGCCCGCCTTCTGGTGGCGTCCTCACTCCCTCCCGGCCACGCTGCTGGCCCCCCTCGGCTGGATCTACGGGGCCGTGACGGCCCGACGGATGGCCCGCGCGGGGCAGAAGGCCAGCCTGCCCGTCGTCTGCATCGGCAACTTCGTGGCCGGCGGCGCCGGCAAGACCCCGACCGCCATCGCCGTCGCCCGCGATCTGGCCGCTCTCGGTCGGCGCCCCGTCTTCCTGAGCCGGGGCTATGGCGGCAGCCTGGCCGGCCCCGTGGTCGTCGATCCGGCGGTCCATGCCGCCGATGAGTGCGGCGACGAGCCGTTGCTACTGGCGCGTGTTGCGCCGGTCGTCGTCGCGACCGACCGGGCGGCGGGGGCGGCCCTGGCCGCGCGGCACGGCGACGTCATCGTGATGGACGACGGTCTGCAGAACCCGACCCTGCAGAAAGACCTGAGGCTCGCGGTCGTGGACGGCGAATCAGGCGTTGGAAACGGGGCGTGCGTTCCGGCTGGACCGCTGCGGGCTCCCCTCGCCCGGCAGTTGCCGCACGTGGATGCCGTAATCGTGATCGGGGCCGGGAGCGCGGGCGACCGCGTCGCGGCGCAGGCTGCGCAGGCCGGCGTGGACGTGTTGCGGGCCCGGCTCGAGGCGGATGCGACCGTGGCCGGGCGTCTCGCCGGGCGGAGCGTGCTCGCTTTCGCCGGCATCGGCCGCCCGGAGAAGTTCTGGGCAAGCCTGGACAGGGCCGGGGCGCGGGTGACGGCCACCCGCGCCTTTCCAGACCATCACGCCTATGCGTCGGCTGAGATCGCGGGTCTCCTCGGCGAAGCCTCGGCGAAGGGGCTGCTCGCGGTGACCACGGAAAAGGACTGGGTGCGCCTGGCCGGGGTCGCGACGCCGGACCAGATGTCCCGCATCGCGGTGCTGCCCGTGACGCTCGCTTTTGCGGACGAAACCGGTCGAAACCGGCTTCTGGCGCGGTTCAGCGGGGCCGCGAGGCCTTGAGACGCTGAAGAACGGCGTCCCGCGACACATAGGCTTCTTGCAGATCCACGTTCCAGTAACGAAGCTCTTCCAGCGGAATGGCCTCCCGCGTCACGGCGCATCGGACGAAGGCCCCGGGCTTGACGATCCGGAAATCTCCGTCGAGATACTCGACGACGGCCTCGCCCTGAAGCACAGGACGGCGGTCGAATCGGTTCATGAGACGGTCCCTCGCTTGTCCCGTACAGGGGCTGCCCTGCCTTTCGGCCGGCTGCGCACTATGTAGCCCAGGGATGGGCCTGGTCCAAGGGTTCGCATTGCAAATGAAGTCGTCGATCGTTCTTTCCGTCCTGGCGTCCGTCACACTGGCCCAGGCAGCCCAGGCAGCACCCGAGCGGGTGAAGGTGCCGGGTTCGGCCGTGACGCTGGCCGCGATCCTCTACAAGCCCGAGGGCAACGGGCCGTTTCCGGCCGTGGTGGCCCTGCATGGCTGCAACGGGCTCTTCACCCGCGACGGCCAGACGGCCCCGCGCGAGGCCGCCTGGGCCGAGAAGCTGGTGCAGGAAGGGTTCGTCGTCCTGTTGCCGGACAGCTTCGGGCCGCGCGGCCTGGGTCCGCAGTGCCGGACGCGGGAGCGCAGGGCGCGGGCCTCCGTGGAGCGGCGCGAGGACGCCCATGCGGCACGCCGCTGGTTGCAGGAACAGGCCTTCGTGAAGCCCTCCGCCGTGTCGCTGATGGGCTGGTCGAACGGCGGGACGGCGACGCTCTACGCCATTCGGCAGGAGCGCCAGGCCCGCCCGGGACGCGGTTTCCGGGTGGTCGGCACGGACTTCGCGGCCGCGGTCGCCTTCTATCCCGGGTGCCTCGCCCTCAACGAACGGCCGTACCGGACGCGGGTGACCACGACGATCCTGTCGGGCGAGCTCGACGACTGGACGCCGGTCAAGCCGTGTGAGGCGCTCGCGGCACGCGCCAAGAGCGCGGGCTCGCCCCTGTCGATCACCGTCTATCCCGGCGCCCATCACGACTTCGACTGGCCGGACCGTCCCGTGACCGTCGTCCGCGGGCTGCTGCTGGCCGGGCGCGGCGAGGCTCATGCCGGCACCAACCCGGCAGCGCGGGCAGACGCCTTGCGCAAGGTGCCCACCCTGCTGGCGCGGTGAAGCGGTCGCAGCGTGCGACCGCCCGGACGGGCCGTTCGCCGCGCGATCACGCCGCCTCGTGCAGGCCGACCCGGTTGCCCTCGCTGTCGACCACGTGGACGAAGCGCCCCATGCCCTCCGGCAGGTTGACCACCGGGCCGGCGGCCTTGCCGCCCAGCGCCTCGAGGCGACCGAGCATCGCCTCCAGCCGGCCGTCGCAGTTGAGGTAGACGATCGCGCCGTCCGGTGACGGCTTCACGTGCGGCGCGGCGAAAACGCAGCCGGACACGCCCTCGCCTTCCGCATAGGGGAACACGCCGAGGCGGCTCGCCCCCATGGTCTCGCGCTTGAGCGTAGTGGCGAACAGGCCTTCGTAGAAGGCGACGGCGCGCTCGAAGTCAGCGGCGGGGATTTCGAACCAGACGGCGACGGAATTGCGGGCGGGCATGACGGGCTCTCCTGAAGCACACCGGCTCGCTGCCGGCCCCAGGACCATCGGCCACCCCTGCTGACAGGTCCTGGCAGCAGCGCGCAGCGTCGCCCTCAGCGCACCGTGTCGGGAATGCCGGCCTGCTTGCGCCACTCCTGCGCGAGCACGCGGCGGCGGCGCGGATAGCGGTCCGGCAGGAGTTCGATCGATCCCATCCGGTCGGTGCGGAAATGGCGGAAGTCCTGGCGCAGCTCGCACCATGCGGCCAGCACGCGCACATGCTCGAAGAAGGCCAGCGTCACCGGCCACACGATGCGCTGCGTGCGCCGCTTGCCGTCGTCGTAGTCGATCAGCAGCCGGTGCTCGCGCCGGATGGCGTCGCGCATCACGGCGAGGTCGGGCTCGCGGCGGTCGGCTGCGGGCGGGACCATCAGCCCGCTGTCCTCGAGCGTCCGCGTCGCTCCCGCGGGGATCACCGCCTCGATGCGCCCGAGCGCCGAAAGAGCGGCACGCGCCAGCCGCGGATCGGCGCTCCGGGTGACCAGCTGGAGACCGAGCGCGAGCGCGTCGAGCTCCTCCTCCGGGAAGGTCACGGGCGGCAGGAGCCAGCCGGGCTTCAGCACGTAGCCGACGCCGGCCTCGCCATCGATCGGCGCGCCCTGCCCGATCAGCGCGGCGATGTCGCGGTAGAGCGTGCGCAGCGATATGCCGAGTTCGTCGGCCAGGACATGACCCGGGACAGGCCTGCGGTGCCGGCGCAGCACCGCGGCGAGATCGAGCAGGCGCTGCGCCCGGGACATCGCCGCTCAGCCGAAGAGACTGCCCTGCCCGCCCACCGGGCCCTTCGGCCGCGTCGGACGGGCCTTGCCCGGATCGCCCGCGACGACCCGGACCTTGCCGTCCTTGAACTCCACGTCGAGGACGGCCCCCGCCCCGATCGCCGCAGCTTCCCGGACGGGCTGGCCATCGGCATCGCGCACCAGGGCGAAACCGCGCGCCAGGACGCCGTGGTAGCTGTAGCTCTCGGCCAGTTGCCACAGGCTGGCGAGCCGATCGCGCCGGCGCTGCACCAGGGCCGCCAGGGCGCGGTCGGCCCGCCCCGAGAGCGCGTCGAGGCGCTCGCGGCGCTGGTGGATGCGCTGCGTCTCGGCGCGCAGGATCGCCCCGCGGGCCGCCACGAGGCGTCCCGAGAACCCGTCCAGCCGCGCGCGGGAGGCGGCCAGCCGGGCGTGCGGGGACAGCCGCGCCAGGCGGCGGGCAAGGTCCGCGAGCTTGGTCTCGTGCCGCCGCGCGCCGGCGACGAGCGCGGCCGCGAGACGCCCGGCGGCGAGGTCGAGGCGCTGGCGCGGCGTCGCCAGGAGGTCCTCCCCGCGTGGCAGCGCCCGGGAGGCCGACCGCAGGTCGGCCCTGCGGCGGTCCAGCAGGCGGCGGACGGCCCCGGCCTGGCGCCGGGCGAGGTCCTGGACCTGCGCCATCAGGTCGGCCCGCACCGGAACGGCCATTTCCGCCGCGCCCGTCGGCGTGGGCGCGCGCCGGTCGGAGGCGAAGTCGATGAGCGTGGTGTCCGTCTCGTGCCCCACCGCGGAGATGAGCGGGATCCGGCTTTCGGCCGCCGCCCGGACGACGATCTCCTCGTTGAACCCCCACAGGTCCTCGAGCGAGCCGCCGCCGCGCGCGACGATGATCAGGTCGGGCCGCGGCACGGGGCCGTCGCCGGCCAGGGCGTTGAAGCCGTGGATGGCCGCCGCGACCTCCGCGGCGCAGGTGTCGCCCTGCACGCGGACCGGCCACACCAGCACGTGCCGCGGAAAGCGATCGGCGAGCCGGTGCAGGATGTCGCGGATCACGGCGCCCGTCGGCGAGGTCACCACGCCGATGACGGAGGGCAGATAGGGGATCGGCTTCTTGCGATCGGCGTCGAAGAGCCCCTCGGCGGCGAGCCGCTTGCGCCGCTCCTCCAGCTGCGCCAGCAGCGCGCCCACGCCGGCGGGCTCGATCGTCTCGATGACGAGCTGGTACTTCGACTGGCTGGCGAAGGTGGTGATGCGTCCGGTGACGATCACTTCCATGCCCATCTCGGGCCGCATGCGCATGCGCGCCGCGGTTCCCTTCCAGACGACGCCGGCGATGCAGGAGCGCTCGTCCTTGAGGTCGAGATAGACGTGGCCGGAGGAGTGAACCTTCACCGCGCCGAGTTCGGCACGGACGCGGACGTGGCCGTAGGCGTCCTCCAGCGTGCGCTTGAGCGCGCCGGAGAGCTCGGAGACGGACCACTCGGGAGCATTGGCGATGGCGGGTTCGGACATGCGGCGAGCATAAGCCGCGAATCGGCCGGAGGGGAGGCCGGTCCACAAGGTGCCGGCCGGATGCTCTGGCATAAGCCGCCCGTCCCCACTACAGAGGGCGCCGGACGGGCGCTCGCCCGGATGGAGGCTCGGCCATGAACATCCTGCTCATCGGGTCCGGCGGACGCGAACATGCCCTCGCCTGGGCCATCGCGAAGAGCCCGCGCTGCTCGAAGCTCTTCATCGCGCCGGGCAACCCGGGAACCGCGGCGCTCGGCGAGAACGTGGTGATCGACGTCGCCGACCATGCGGCCGTCGTGTCGTTCTGCCGCCTGATGCAGGTCGGGTTCGTCGTGGTCGGGCCCGAGGCGCCCCTCGTCGACGGCATCGTCGACAGCCTCACCGCGGCCGGCATCCGGGCGTTCGGACCCGACCGGGCCGCGGCGCGGCTCGAAGGGTCCAAGGCCTTCACCAAGGAGCTTTGCCGCGAGGCGAACATTCCGACCGCCGCCTTCGCGACGTTCACCGACCCCGCGGCCGCCAAGGCCTATGTCCGCGAGCAGGGCGCGCCCATCGTGGTCAAGGCCGACGGCCTGGCCGCCGGCAAGGGCGTGGTGGTGGCCGCCACCGTCGAGGAGGCGATCGAGGCGCTCGACATGATGGCGGCCGGCGGGCTCGGCGCGGCCGGCTCCGAGGTCGTGATCGAGGAGTGCCTCGTCGGCGAGGAGGCGTCGTTCTTCGCGCTCGTCGACGGCGAAACGGCGGTGCCGTTGGCCTCCGCCCAGGACCACAAGCGCGTCGGCGACGGCGACACCGGACCCAACACGGGCGGCATGGGCGCCTATTCGCCCGCCCCGGTGGTGACGCCGGAGATGGAAGAGCGGGTGATGGCCGAGATCATCCGCCCCACCGTGGCGACGATGAAGGCCCGCGGCACCCCGTTCCGCGGCGTGCTCTTCGCCGGATTGATGATCACGGCCAAGGGCCCGCAACTGATCGAATACAACGTCCGCTTCGGCGATCCGGAGTGCGAGGTGCTCATGCCGCGCCTTCTCACCGACGTCGTCGCCCTGCTGGAGGCCACCGCCGACGGCACCCTCGGCGCGACGGCCCCGGCCTGGCGCGAGGAAGCCGCTCTGACGGTGGTGCTGGCCGCGGAGGGCTACCCGGGGAAGCCCCGGACCGGCACGGTGATCAAGGGCATCGAGGACGCCGCGGCCAAGAGCGGCACGCTCGTCTTTCATGCCGGGACGAAGCGGCTTCCCGACGGGACGCTGGTGGCCAATGGCGGACGCGTGCTCGCGGTGACGGGGCTCGGCACCGGCATCGCGCAGGCGCAACAGCGCGCCTATGCGGCCGTCGACGCCATCGACTGGCCGGAGGGTTTCTGCCGCCGCGACATCGGCTGGCGGGCGGTCTGAACGGGGACGCGGGCACGGCGATCGTCTAACCTGCCCTCCCCCGACACTGGCATGAGGGTGAGACGATGAGCGACCTTGCCGATCTTTTCCCCGGCTTCGACAGCCGCTGGATCGCAACCGACATAGGCAAGACGTTCGCGCGCGTCGGCGGCAGCGGCCCGCCCGTCGTCCTCCTGCACGGTTTTCCGCAGACCCACGTCATGTGGCACAAGGTGGCCGCCGACCTCGCGACGCGCCACACGGTGGTGATCCCGGACCTGCGCGGCTACGGGTGGTCCTCCGCCCCCGCCGGCGATGCCGGCCACGTCCTGTACTCCAAGCGCGCCATGGGCCAGGACATCGTCAAGGTGATGGAGGAACTCGGCCACGTGCGCTTCGGCGTGGTCGGGCACGACCGGGGCGCGCGCGTCGGCTACCGGCTGGCGCTGGACCATCCCGGCCGTGTCGAGCGGCTCGCGCTGCTGGACATCATGCCGACCCTCGTCATGTGGGAAGGCATGACCGCGGCCCGTGCCATGCAGGTCTATCACTGGACGTTCCTGGCCCAGCCCGCGCCCATGCCCGAACGGCTGATCGGCGGGAATCCGATCGCCTGGCAGGACGACAAGCTCGCCTCCTGGAGCGGCACCCGGGACCTCTCCGTCTTCGACGCGCGGGCGCTGGCGCACTACCACGCCTTCTTCAACAACCCCGACCGCATCCACGCCCTGTGCGAGGACTACCGGGCCGGCGCGACCGTGGATCTGAAGCAGGACCAGGACGATCGCGACGCCGGCCGCACCATCGCCTGCCCGGTGCTGGCGCTGTGGGGGGCGTCGGGCATTCCGGCGGCGAGTTCGAGCCCGCTCGAATCCTGGCGCACCACCTTCGCGCCGCAGGTCCAGGGAACGGGGGTGCCCAGCGGCCATTTCGTGGCCGAGGAGAACCCCGCCGACACCCTCGAGCACCTGCTGCCGTTCCTGTCGGCCTGACCATGCGGCTCGCCTTCGTCACCGCCCCGATCGTCGCCGGCGTGGTGGGCTTCGGCGGCACGCTCGCCGTGATCCTCGCCGCGGCGAAGGCCGCGGGAGCCGACGCCTCGCAGACCGCGTCGTGGGTCACGGGCCTGTGCCTGGCCATGGCGGGCACCAGCGCGGTGCTGAGCCTGCGTCACCGCATCCCGATGGTGACGGCCTGGTCGACGCCCGGCGCCGCCCTGATCGCGGCCTCCGCCGCCCCGATCGGCATGGAGGCGGCGGTCGGCGCGTTCCTGCTGGCGGCCCTGCTGATCCTGCTCACAGCCGCGGTGAAGCCGCTCGGCGACGCCGTCGCCCGCATCCCGACGCCGGTCGCCTCGGCCATGCTGGCGGGCGTGCTCCTGCGCTTCGTCGTCGCCGCCTTCGAGAGCGCGCAAGCCTCGCCGGGTCTCGTCCTGCCGCTCATCGCGCTCTTCCTGGTGATGCGCCTGGTGGTCCCGGTCGCGGCCGTCCTGGTGGTGCTGGCCGCGGGCATCGGGCTCGCCGCCGCTCTCCACCTGATCGCTCCGCTGGCGCCGGGCGGCTGGGGACCGACCTTCGTCTTCGTCGCGCCGCGCTTCGACCCGACGGTTCTCCTCGGGCTCGGAATTCCGCTCTACCTCGTCACCATGGCGTCCCAGAACCTGCCGGGCTTCGCGGTCCTCAAGGCCGCCGGATACCAGCCGCCGGTGCGCTCGGCCCTCGCGGTCACGGGCGTGGCCTCGGGTCTTTCCGCCCTCCTGGGCGCCCACACGAGCAACATGGCCGCCATCACGGCCGCGCTGTGCACGGGGCCCGACGTCCACCCGGATCCGGCCCGGCGCTGGCCGGCGGGCGTCGCCTACGGCTTCACCTACCTGGTCTTCGCCGCCTTCGCCGGCTTCCTCGTCGCCCTCTCCCTCGCCTTGCCGGCCGACCTCATGAAGGCCGTGGCGGGCGTCGCGCTGATGGGGCCGCTGATGGGCGCGCTCGCTTCCGCGCTGGGGGACGAGAAGCAGCGCTTCGCCGCCGTACTGGCCCTGGTGGTGACGGCGTCCGGGTTCAGCATCGCGGGCGTCGGCTCGGCCTTCTGGGGACTGGTGGCCGGCATCGCGGCGGCGCTCCTGGAGGCCGCGGTGCGGCGCTGGCGCAGCGCATGAGCCCGTCGCGCGCCCGGACGCCGGCGAAAGGCACGGTCGCCCTGGCGCTCGGCGGCGGCGGTGCGCGGGGTCTCGCCCACATCGTGGCCCTCGAGGTGCTCGACGACCTCGGCGTCCGCCCGGCCGCCATCGTCGGCACCTCCATGGGCGCCATCGTCGGTGCGGCCTATGCGGCGGGCGTGTCCGGCCAGGACCTGCGCAAGCATGCGCTCGACAGGCTCAAGGACCGCGCCAAGGCCATGGCGCTGCTGCTCCAGGCCAGGGTCGGGCGCATCACCGACATCTTCTCGCGCGGCCTCGGCGCCAACCCCGTCCTGCTCGACGGGGAGAAGGTACTGGACCTCTTCTGGCCAGAGGCCGTGCCGGATCTGTTTTCCGACCTCGCGATCCCCTTCTCGGCGGTGGCCACCGACTACACCGCGCGCGTCCAGACGGTGTTCGACACCGGCCCCCTCGTCACCGGGGTGGGCGCCTCCATGGCCATTCCCGGCCTCATCCGGCCGGTCCTCGCCGGCGGGCACGTCTATGTCGACGGGGGCGTGGTCAATCCCCTCCCCTTCGACCTTCTCGCCGGCCAGGCCGACATCGTCGTCGCGGTGGACGTGGCGGGTGGCGCGCATGCGGCCGAGACCAGCCAGGCGCCGGGAGCCTTCGAGGCGATGCTCGGCTCGGCCCAGATCATGCAGGGCGCCATCGTCGCCGAGAAGCTCAAGGCCACGCAGCCGGACATCCTGGTGCGGCCGGCGGTGGGAGGCTTCCGGGCGCTCGATTTCTTCCGCGCGCGGCAGATCCTTCAGGCCGCCGAGGCCTCCCGGGAGGGCCTGAAGCGCGACATCGCCGCCGCGTTCGAGGCGGTCAGCGCCGGTCGGCGAAAAACGACCTGAGCAGGGCCGCCGCCTCGCCTTCCGCGATGCCGCCATAGACCTCCGGGGCATGGTGGCAGGTCGGCGACGCGAACAGCCGCACGCCGTTCTCGACGGCCCCGCTCTTGGGGTCGCCGGCGCCGAAATAGACTCGGCGGATGCGCGCGAAGGAGATCGCTCCCGCGCACATGGGGCATGGCTCGAGCGTCACCGCAAGATCGCAGCCCACGAGGCGCTCGCTGCCCAGGGCCCGGCAGGCCTCCCGAATGGCCAGGATTTCGGCATGGGCCGTCGGATCGCGCAGCTCCAGCGTCCGGTTTCCGGCCGCCGAGACGATCCGGCCGTCCTTCACCACCACGGCGCCGACCGGCACTTCCCCGCGCGCGGCGGCGGCCCGCGCCTCGTCGAGGGCCGCACCCATGGCGTCGATCCTGCCGGCCATCGCAGATTTCGCCTCGCCTTCCCTCGCAACACGGCGCGCACTCTGCTATCAGCGCGGCATGAGCGACAAGTCGAAAAAAGGGGGCGGCGGCTTCAAGGGCCGGCCGCCGCAGGATCGCGGGCCGCGTCGTGGCCCCGCTGGACGCGGCGAAGGCGACCGGGGCGAGCGCCCCGTGCGGGCCCGTCGCGACGACGGCGACCGCGCCGTCCGCAGCCGCAGGGAGGATGGCGACAAGCCATTCCGCCCGCGCCGCGAGGAAGGCGATCGTCCCGTCCGCACCCGCCGCGACGACGATCGTCCCGCACCCCGCGGCGATCGCGGCGACAGGCCCCAGCGCCCCCGCCGCGAGGACGGCGACAAGCCGTTCCGTCCGCGCCGCGAGGAGGGCGACCGTCCCTTCCGCGCCCGCCGCGACGACGACCGTCCCGCGCCCCGCGGCGATCGCGGCGACAGGCCCCAGCGCCCCCGCCGCGAGGACGGCGACA
>NZ_CAMFHB010000049.1 GCF_945952055.1 uncultured Alsobacter sp. | reverse complement strand
CGTCTGGAGGGGGGCGGGGGGGCGCTGGTGCGGGAGGGGCAGGTGTGCGATCTGGCGCGGGAGCGTGGGGACCTGGCGCTGGAGGGGGCCCTGTTGCAGCAGCAGTTCGGCGGCGTCCTGGGCCCTGGCAGGCGCCAGAGGCAGGATCGTCAGCGCGATCAGGGGCAGGAGCGCGCGCAGGGCGCGGCCGAACGGGACGAAGCGACGGATCATGGCGGCCTGTCGGACGGGGTCTGGCATGGACGCCTCCTAACATGAAGCGTCGCGGAGACCAAAATATGTCCGCGGCCGCGCTGGAGTATGGCGGGGCTTCGCGCATGAAGGGGGCCGCCGGAAGGGGTGCCTCACCCCGCCCCGGCGACCCCGGAGGCGTCACATGCCGGCGGCGCCGCCCAGGACGGTGACCGCGCGGCGGTTCTGGGACCAGCAGGAGATGTCGTCGCACACCGCGACCGGACGTTCCTTGCCGTAGGAGATCGTCTTGATGCGCGAGGCGCTGATGCCGCGCGTGGCGAGGTAGTCGCGGGCGGCCTGCGCGCGGCGCGCGCCGAGCGCGAAGTTGTACTCGCGGGTGCCACGCTCGTCCGCATGGCCTTCCATGGTGATGGAGTAGCGCGGGTACTGGCTGAGCCAGGCGGCCTGCTTGTCGAGCGTGGCCGTGGCCGTGGAGGTCAGGTCGGTGGAGTCGGTCTCGAAGAACACGCGATCGCCGACGTTCACGACGAAGTCCTGGGCGGAGCCCGGCGTCGCCACGCCGCCGCCCGCCAGGCCGGCGCCACCCGGGCCGCCCGCCCCGTCTGCCGCCTTGTTCGACGAACACGCCGCGAGCGTCAGCGCGGCGGAAAGGGCGAAGGCGAGCTTCGCAGCATGGGTGATGCGCATCAGTCCCGGCATGGGGAACTCCTCATCGATCTCGTCATGGTGATCGCATGCTGTCGGTCGAAAGGACGGTTCTCACCGCTTCGCAGCATGCCTTGGGCCGAAAGTCTCTGGCCCCCAGCACTCCCGAGACCGACGCATAAGGCGGGCATGGTTAAGCGAAGGTTCCATCAACCTTGCCGGAAGCTTTCCCAGGAATGTGGCTTTCGAACGATCATTCGCATGGTTAACGCCCGGTAAACGGCAAAACACCGCCCGGTCAAACGCAAAAGGCCGGGCTGGAGCCCGGCCTTCACCTTGCGCGTGCAGAAGTGCGCGTTACTCGTTCGTCTTGAGCTGCTTGAGCTTGGCGAACACCGACTCGACGTCGAGCGCCTCCTCTTCCTTCGGCTTGGGCGCCTGAAGGTTGGCGAAGGGCTGGGCCACCGGCTCGCGGGCCGTGGTGACCTCGGCCGGCAGCAGCGTCTGGCTCGCCTCTTCCACGACGGCCGGGCGGTCCTTGGCGGCGCGGGCGACCTCGAAGTCGAGGTCGATCTGCGAGCACAGGCCGAGCGTCACGGGATCCATCGGCGCCAGGGTGGCCGCGTTCCAGTGGGTGCGGTCGCGGATCTGCTGGATCGTGGTCTTGGTGGTGCCGACGAGGCGCATGATCTGCGCGTCCTTCAGCTCCGGGTGGTTGCGCAGCAGCCAGAGGATGGCGTTCGGGCGATCTTGGCGGCGCGACAGCGGCGTGTAGCGCGGGCCCTTCTTGCGCTTCTGCTCGGGCAGGCGGACGGTGGAGACCGCAAGCTTCATGCGGTAGCCCGTGTCGCCCTCGGCCTTCGCGATCTCCTCGCGGGTGAGCTGGCCGGCCACGACGGGATCGAGGCCCTTGATGCCCGCGGCCACTTCGCCGTCCGCGATGCCCTTCACCTCGAGCGGGTGGAGCTTGCAGAAGTCGGCGATCTGCTCGAACGAGAGCGAGGTGTTGTCGACGAGCCATACGGCCGTCGCCTTCGGCATCAGCGGTCCAGTGCTCATGGGTCCTTCTCCTGGGCTCCCTCGCCGGAACGAGGCCAAGGCGCCTCGCGCTCCGACCGGGCCTTCCGGCCGGAGCCCCAAGTCGCCAGACTGAAAGGGGATTGGCGCCGTATATAGGCCTTTGCGAGAAGCGATGCAATTGACGCTTGCGGCTATCCTCCGCGCTCTCAGGCCTGCCCCGTCTCGAGCACGATCTTGCCGATGTGGGTGCTGCTTTCCATGAGCGCGTGGGCCGCGGCCGCCTGGTCGAGGGGCAGCACGGCGTGGATCACGGGTTTGCAGCGCCCCGCCGCCAGCAGCGGCCAGACCTTGTCCGCCAGCGCCCGGGCGATCTCGGCCTTTTCCGCCACGCTGCGGCTGCGCAAGGTGGAGCCCGTGTGCGTGAGGCGCTTGAACATCAGCCGGCGGAAGTCCACCTGCGCCGTGGACGGGCCCTGGAAGGCGATCTGCACGATCCGGCCGTCGACGGCGGCGGCCTCGTAGTTGCGGCCGATGTAGTCCCCGCCCACCATGTCGAGGATGACGTCGACCCCTGCCCCGCCCGTCGCGGCCTTCGCTTCGGCCACGAAGTCCTGCGTGCGGTAGTTGAACGCGCCGTCGGCGCCGAGGGCGCGGCAGGCGTCGCATTTCTCGTCGCTGCCCGCCGTCGCGTAGACGGTGGCGCCGAAGGCCTTGGCCAGCATGATGGCCGTGGTGCCGATGCCGGACGTGCCCCCATGGACGAGGAACCGCTCGCCCGCCCGCAGCCGGCCGCGTTCGAAGACGTTGGTCCAGACGGTGAAGAACGTCTCGGGGACGGCCGCCGCCTCGACGAAGGACAGCCCGGCCGGGATCGGCAGCGCATTGTCCTCGTGTACCGGGCAGTATTGCGCGTAGCCGCCGCCCGCCACCAGCGCGCACACCGTGTCGCCCACGCCGTAGCGCGTCGCGCCCGGCCCGCAGGCGACCACGGTACCGGCGATCTCGAGGCCGGGAATGTCGGAGGCTCCGGGCGGCGGCGGGTAGAAGCCCTTGCGCTGGATGACGTCGGGCCGGTTGACGCCGGCCGCCGCCACGCGCACCAGGATCTCGCCCGGCCCCGGCTGCGGCACGGGCCGGATGCCTGGGACCAGCACCTCCGGGGCCCCGGGCGCCCGGATCTCGATGGCGGTCATCGTGGCGGTCGGCGCCATGGTCGCGGTCATGCTCGGTCTCCTTGCGGCAGCGTCGCGGCTTGAGGCGCGGCGCGTGTTGTCCCTATCCTGAAGGCTGCGCACCCTAAGCCAACGGGGCAGTCGTCGCGAGGCTCCCTCCGGCGGACGACCTGCGAAAGGAGTGAAGACCATGGCCGACCCCTTCGCCGAAGCCGAACCCCGACCCAGGCCGACCTCGCACGAGCTCGGGCAGGACGTCGCCATGCTGTCGGTCGACGAACTCGACGAGCGCGTCGCCCTGTTGCGCTCCGAGATCACCCGCCTGGAAGAAGCCCGCGCCGCGAAGCTCGCCTCCCGCGCCGCCGCCGATGCATTCTTCAAGCGCTGAAGTAGAAGATCTCGCGTTCGTGATCTGAGATTTGGCAAACCACAAGTTGCCACAACTCATCAACCTCTACCGATTTAACGCTGCGTTAGGCTTTCGCGTCTATGAATCTGGGTGTCCGGAATGATCCGGACGAGTGGCTCCTGTCCACTCTGTTTGACGCCTCCCTGTAATTCAACCTTCAGGCCGCCTCTCGGGGCGGCCTTTTTTGTGGGGTGGTGCGAGGAGGCGTTTGCAAGCCGGCCCGCAGCCCCGGAACTCAGTAATCAGTGGGCTCAACTGCGCTTCCTGCATGGCGCCTTAGCGTCCTCCGCGTAGGACGAGCACTGGCGCCGTGCTATGAAGTTAACGCGCGTCTACAAAGCATCGAGACGTGCAGAAACAGAGTTCGCCATTGGGCGAACCGAACACACATGGGGGGAAGCAATGATCGCGCAAGCGCTGCTGCGTTCGACGATTCTTGCCACATCGCTCACGGTCGTGACTGCCACGATGGCGCTCGCCCAGACGCCTGCGGCAAACAATCTGGCGAGCCGGGTCACCACGGTGACCGACGACATGCTGAAGAACCCTCCGGACGGGGACTGGCTGCAGTGGCGCCGGACCTACGACGGCTGGGGCTACAGCCCGCTCGACCAGATCAACAAGTCCAATGTCAAGAACCTGAAACTCGTCTGGTCATGGGGCATGACGCCCGGCGGCACGACGCAGGAAACGCCGCTCGTGCACGACGGCGTCATGTACATCCAGAACTCGACCCATCTGATCCAGGCGATCAACGCCGCCACGGGCCAACTGCTGTGGCAGTACCAGCATCGGCTGCCCGAAGGCGTGCTGCCCAACGGCGTGCGCAACAAGGCCATCTACGGCGACAACCTCTACGTTGCGACCCGCGACGCCCATATCCTGGCCATCAACGCCAAGACGGGCAAGCTCGTCTGGGACCAGCAGGTCGCCGACGTGAAGAAGGGCTGGGGCTACACCAGCGGCCCGCTGGTCGCCAACGGCGTCCTCATCCAGGGGATGACGAACTGCTCCAACGCGCAGCCGGGCGGCTGCTTCTTCTCCGGTCACGACACGAAGACCGGCAAGGAACTGTGGCGCGTCAACACGATCGCACGCGGCGACACGCCCGAAGGCAACAGCTGGAACGGCGTCCCGGTGGAGGCTCGCTACGGCGCGTCCGCCTGGATCGCGGGGTCCTATGACGTCGAACAGAACCTGTTCTTCGCGGGCGTGGGCCAGCCCTATCCGTGGCCGGCCGTCCTCAACGGCCTCCTGCCGAAGAATGCCGACGCGAAGTACACCAACAACGCGCTGTACACGGACTCCACGCTCGCCATCGATCCGACGAGCGGCAAGCTCAAGTGGTACCATCAGTACCTGCAGAACGACACGCTCGACCTCGACTACGTCTACGAGCGCCTGATCCTGGACCTTCCGGTCAACGGCCAGACGCGCAAGACCGTGGTGACGACGGGCAAGCTCGGCATCATCGAGGCCATCGACCGGACCAACGGCGAATGGCTGTGGCACAAGGAGACCGTGCCGCAGAACGTGGTGCAGTCGATCGATCCCAAGACCGGCGCGAAGACGATCAATCCGGCCGTCATCCCGCAGATCGGCCAGACGACGTTCAACTGCCCGGCCGACCCCGGCGGTCGTGCCTGGCAGGCCACGTCCTACAGCCCGAAGACCCGCATGCTCTACATGCCCACCGTGGAGTTCTGCTCGAACACGGTTCTCAACCCGCTCGATCCGGGGCAGGTCTACACTGGCGGCGGCCTTGCGACCTACAACCGGGTGCCGGTTCCCAACAGCGACGGCAAGATCGGCCAGGTCCGCGCCGTCAAGCTCGACGACCGCACCGATGCCTGGATGTATCGTCAGTACGCGCCCGTGACGACGTCGACCCTGCCGACCGGCGGCGGCCTCGTCTTCGTGGGAACGCTCGACCGCAAGCTTCTGGCCTTCGACGACACGACTGGTCAGTTGCTGTGGACCAGCCCGACCTTTCCCAACTCGATCGAGTCGTTCCCGATCTCCTACATGGCCGACGGCAAGCAGTACATCGCGGTCGTGACCAACTGGTCGTCGGGGCTGGGACGCCTGAAGCTGATCACGCCCGACATCGCGCTGCCGGCGCACAACCCCCACGAGGTCTACGTCTTCGCGGTGGAATGACGGCGCAAGGGCGCCCGGCGTGAACTCCCACGAGACGGACCGGACGACCGGTCCGTCTCACCGTCCACGAGGAGCGGGTTTGTCCGTGTTCCGCGTTGTCCTGCGCGCTGCCGGGCTGTGCCTCGCGAGCCTTCTGGCCGTCGCGGGTCCCCGGGAGGCGCACGCGCAGCTGGAGCCGGAGTTCTATAACGACCAGCCTTATGCCTATGGCGAGTGGACGATGGGGCGCCGGGTCGACGACTCGCAGTTTCGCTACTGCGTCGATCCGCGCGATCCCGGCTTCGAGCAGGACGGCGATGTCGCCGAGGCGATTGCCCGCGCGCTGCTTCTCCAGCCACAGCGCTACGTGATCCCCAACACGTTCGAGGTCGAGGATCTGACGCGGCTGTACTCGATCCTGCTGCAGCAGTGCGATGTCGTGATGGGTTTCAAGCTCATCCCGGGCGGCTACCCGCCTTGGGTGGGCCTCACGCGCGCCTACACGCAGGTCTCCTATCTGTTCGTGACGGCAAAGCCCGACCTGCGGAGCTTGGGCGACCTTCCGCCCGGGCGGCCCATCGCGGCGACCGGCGGAACCAGCGCCCACGTGCGCTTGGCGAGCTACAATCTGAGCCTCGCACCGGCGAAGCGTTGGCCGATCTTCCCCTATGGTACCGACCAGATGGCGCTCGAGGGCCTCGCGAGCGGCGCGGCGGACGTGGCCCTCGTCTGGGATCCGAGCTTCCGAGCCCTGCAGAAGACCAACGCGGCCGTCGCGTCGTTCAGGGTCATTGCCCCCGATCCCCTTCCGCCAACGACCCTCGGGGTCGGGGGTCTGATGCTTCGCCAGAACACGTTCCTGCGCAACGCGATCGACCAGGCCATCGCGGCGTTGACGTCCGACGGCTCCCTGGCCGCGATCGCCGCGAAGTTCGCCGCCCAGGCCGGGGGCAAGCCACGATGACGCCCATGGCGGGACCAGCGATCCGCGTCGCCGCGGTGTCGAAGCGCTACGGACGCACGCTGGCGCTCGACGGCGTCGGTTTCACCGTGCCGCGCAACGAGATCTTCGCCCTGCTCGGTCCCAACGGCGCCGGGAAGACGACGCTCATGCACATCCTGTGCACGATCCTCGCCCCTGACAGTGGCGTGGCCGAGGTTGCCGGGTTCGACGTGGCGCGCGCGCCGCTCGAGGCTCGCAGCCGGCTGGGCATCGTCTTCCAGGAGCCGAGCCTCGACGACCGTCTCACGGTGCGCGAGAACCTCGAGATCCACGGGCTCGTGTTCGGCGTGCCCCGGTCGCTACGGCGCCAGCGCATCACCGAGATGCTCGCCATGGTCGATCTCACCGACTGGGCCGACAAGCCTGCTCGGGCGCTCTCGTCGGGAATGAAGCGCCGCCTGGAGATCGCGCGGGCCTTGATCCACGACTCCGAAATCATGCTGCTCGACGAGCCGACTGCCGGCCTGGACGCCCAGAGTCGTGCCCGGATGTGGGAGTATGTGCGGCGGCTCAAGGCCGAGCGCCAGCTCACCGTGCTGGTCACCACCCACTACATCGAGGAGGTGGAGGACGCCGACCGGGTCTGCATCATCGACAAGGGAAAGGTCCTGGCGATCGATACGCCCGCCGCGCTGCGCCGTCAGCAAGGCGAGCAGATGCTGGTCTGCACGCCGCGGTCCGAGTCCGATCGGGACGCCATCCTCGAGCGCTTCGCCGACAGGATCGCGCACCAACGCGGCGGGGAGATCGCCCTGCGCGCGGACGAGGCGTTCATCGAGAGCTTTCTCGACCAGTTCGGCCAGCGCGTGCGGGCGATCTCGACGGAGACCCCCAGCCTGGAGACCGCATTTCTGTCACTGACCGGACGGGAGCTGCGCGACCGCGCCGCCGATGGCCGCGAGGTGACGCTGGCGTTCGGCAAGCGCGGCGGGGAGCATACCCGATGAGCCGGGGAGACGGTGCCGGTGTCCGGCGTTCGTGGCTCGCCGCGCAGCTCGGGGGGCTCTATGGCCTGTGGCTGCGCGAGGTGATCCGCGCCATCCGAGACCGCGGCCAGCTGATCGGTGGCGCGAGCCGGCCGATCCTGTGGGTGCTCATCCTCGGGATCGGGCTCAATCCGTACTTTCGAGGGGAGGTCTACGGCCAGGCCTCCTTCGTGGTCCCGTTCACCTACCTGCAGTTCATCTTCCCCGGGGTCGTGGCCCTGAACGTCATGTTCACGTCCGTCCAGTCGGCCGTATCGGTCGTCTGGGACCGGCAGTTCGGCTTCATGCGCGAGGTTCTGACCTCGCCGCTGTCGCGCACCACGATTCTGCTGGGCAAGATCCTGGGCGGCAGCACGGTGGCGCTCATGCATGGGTGCCTGGTCCTCCTCCTGGCACGCTTCGCCGACATTCCCCTCACGATCCTGGGCGCGGTTCAGGCCCTCGGACTGATGGCGATCCTGTCGTTCGCGGTGACTTCGCTCGGGGTGGTGATTGCAAACCGGATCCGCACGTTCGAAGGCTTCGGCGTGTTCTCGAACGCCGTCATCATGCCGCTCTACTTCACGTCGAGCTCGATGTTCCCGCTCGATCCCTCGTTGTCCAAGGACCAGACCTACGTCACCTATCCGGAATGGCTGGTGACGATCGTCACCTACAATCCTCTGACTTATGCGGTCGATGCCCTGCGGGGTGTCCTCATCGGCTATCACCAGTTCCCGATGTGGATGGGCATCGGCGTGGTCGTGGCAGCCGCGGTCATCCTGTTCTCCATCGCGCTGTACGACTTCGGACGGGCCTGAGGCGGCCATGCCGGATCCGCGTCGCCTGGCGAGAAACTTCGGTGCCATCGGGGTGATCGTCGGACTCCTGCTGGCCGTCACGTTCCTGCCGCCGGACAATGCGCTGCACGAGGTCCGGGCCAGCGGCGCCCTGCGCGCCTGCACACCCGCCACCTATCCGCCCCTGGTGACCGGGAACCCCGATCGCCCGGGCATCGACATCGAGCTCTTGAAAGCCGTGGCCGCACGCCTCGGCGTCGACCTCGCATTGAACGTCAACGACGCCATCGGACGCGATTTCAACCCCCGCAACTGGGGGCTCACCCGGGCGCAGTGCCAGGTGATCGCCGGAGGGGTGGTGGATTCGCAGCAGACGCGCTCGTTCCTCGAGACCTCACCGCCGCACGCCCGCACGGGCTGGGCCGTGATCTCGCCGCAACCGCTGAACGACTGGACGGACCGGACCATCGGCGTCCTGGCCCCCGTCTCCGGCTTCGACCGCATCGGCCTCGCCAGTCTGCTGCGCGATCGCGGCGCGCGGATCGTGGTGGTGCGGACCGCCGACGAGTTGGTGGCCGGACTGACCGCGCGCCGTTTCGACGCCGGTGTCACCGAGGCGTTGCTGGCGAGCCGCCTCGCCGACGAGCAGCGCTGGCCGGTGGCCTGGGCCCCGCCGAGCCTGCAGCGGTACGGTCTCGTCTTCGGCCTGTGGAAGGGTGACCTGACCCTCAAGCGGGCCATCGGCGGCGCCCTTCACGACCTCGAGGCGAGCGGCACCACGGCGGCGATCCTGCGGCGCTATTCCGGTGCGCCGCTCAGTCCGTGAGCGCAACGGCGCCGCCCAGGACGAGTGGCGCGATCACCCGATAGGCCGGCGTGAGGATCGACGCCGTGATCCCCGCCAGGGACGCCAGCGTCAGCGCCACCGCCATGACCGCACTGGTCCACGCAGGAAGCCGCAGGCCGAGCGCCTCCAGCAGATGGGCGCCCGCGAGCGGCGGGACGGGCACGAGGCTGAACAGGGCGATCCAGACGCAAAGCCGACCCGCCACGCGCACGAAGGCGGCGATGGCAACCCCGGACGTGACGTCGAGCGAGCGCAAGGCCGGCCCGGCGAACAGCAGCAGGGTGAACCCGAGCAGCAGGAGGGCGGCCGACCCGGCGAGCGGCGGAAGGACGAGGGCCAGCCGGCCGCCTCTCAGCCGGTCGCCGTCGATGGCCACCGGCGCCGCCCAGCCGAACCCCGTCAGCATGAGCGCCCCCAGCCCCGGAAGGCTGACGTGACGCCCGCTCAACACCTGCGTGCGGCCGTCGTGCCGAGGACCCTGGTCGCCCAGCATGACCGCCGCATACGCCACGGCCGAGCCATGGACGACGGCGATGAGCACGCCTGCCAGGAGACGCATGGCCACGAGCTGGACGGTGAGCTCGGGTCCGATCATCGCGGGCGGCGATCCGGGACGCGCGCCCGACCCGCGGTCGTGCGCCTCACTTCTGGACGATCATCTTGTCGAGCGCGACGGGGTTCGTGGGCATGGGCGCCCCCGACGACTCGATCCCGTTCTCGCGCAGGATGAAGGCGATCAGGTCGACATACTCGGCCGGGGAGTATTGCCCGGGTCCGTCCGGAGGCATCAGGTTGCTGCTGAATGCGAACAAGGCCGAGACCGGCGTGCCGTCCAGGTATTTCTGGGTGAAGGCCGAGCCGGTCAGGGGTGGACCGCCGTTCATCCCGCCTCGCAGGCTTGCCCCATGGCAATCGGCACAGACTTCCTTGAACAGTTTCTCGCCGCGAGCCACCTGATTTTCAGACCAGGACACGGGTCGCATGGCCGATCCGGCCTGCGCCAGCTGCACCGGGGCCGTTGCCGGGCCGGACGGCGCCAGCTCGCCGGCGGCCCGGGCGCCGCCCGCTCCCGAAAAAAGGCCAAGGGCCAGAAGGGCAGTCGCCCCAACGACAAGAACGGTCGCCGGCTTTTCCACGTCGTATCCTCCCCAGGCGCGTGCGTCGCGGGCGCGCGATCAAGGTCCGCAGCATCGCGCCCCGTTTGCGGAGCGTTCCAGGCGGCCGGGAGCGAGCATGAGCAATGGATCCGACCGGTGCAAGGCCGGAGTGGCCGTGCGTCATTGGGGGATGGGTTGCGCGCCATGCATGGTGCCGCGCGGGCGCATCGTGCTCTCGACCCTTGCAGCTCACGCCGTGGTCCTGCGCCGGCATGGCATGGAGGTTGCGGACCCGCGCCCCTTCGATCCCGAGTAGCTTTGCGTTGCGCGTCGGCGAGGTGGCCCCGGGCCGGCGGTCGGTGCAATGCGCTGCGCTCAGCCGATCGTCCGTGCGGCGACGAGTTCGCCGTCGACGAGGATCGGCACACCAGGACTGGCATCGCGCTCGAGCGCCATGTCGACATCCGCGCCAAAACCCCGATCCCGCAATTCACGCCCCGAGATGGATGACCTCACCAGATCGGCCACCCGCTCCCTCACGGCGCGGTAGGTGCTCAGCACGAGGTCGGCCTCCGGCGTGAACGAGCCTTCCAGCCCGTCCAGGATGGCGCCCGCGCCCAGTTCGTCCTCAATGGCAGGTCGCAGGGTTGCGTCGGGCCAGCGCTCGCCGGCGGCCACGATGCAGACGTCCTGAGCAGCGAAGCGCTCGCGGGCGTAGCGGGCCACGGCACTGGCGTTGCGCAGGCAGCCGACGGCCACGGTGGCCCCGTGGCGTGAGGCCTCGGCGCAGATGCGCGAGCCGTTCGGCGAGGGGAGCAGCAGGCGCGTTCCGGCGGGCGCGGCCAGGAGGCTCGCGGGCGACAGGCTGAGGCCGCCCTCGTCGCGGCGCCCGGCCAGCGTCAGGCCCCTCTCGGCGGCGAGCGCCCGTGCGGCAGAGCGGTCGCCCGAGGGGAAGGGCACGACGGATCCGCCCCGGTCGACGACCACGCTGGCCGCGGTGCTGAAACTCAGCACGTCGACGACCACAACCAATCGTCGACCGTCCCCTTGCCGCGCGGCGCCCGTTGGGCCCCAGGTGAAGTCGATCATCCGCCTGCCCTCCTGCTGCGCCCCTGGGCTGTCGGCCTAGGACCCTTACAACCGCTGCCCGTCGTGTTAGGGTTAACGAGACGTTGCGAAAGCGTGACGAAGCGTCCCGATGTAGGGTCGAGACGTTGAGAGACACGTGCCGTGCCGACCACGAGACGCACGGGACCATTGCCGCGTCGGGAGTGAATCGCCTTGCAGACTGAAGTTTCGGACGCCATGCCCGACGCCACCGTGTCCTTTGCGCACTCCTTCGTGAAGTCAGATGCCTTCCGGGCGCTGTTCCGCGAGGGCATGGCCCTCGTGGAGGCGACCGCGGCCTACCTGGATGGTCCCGGCCGCGACGAGTCGAAGGGCCTGCCGCGGATGCTTGCGCTGGCCTATGCCAGCGAGAGCATGCGGCTGACCACGCGCCTCATGCAGGTGGCCTCCTGGCTGCTGCTCCAGCGCGCGGTGGCCGAGGGAGAGCTGACGGGCGACGATGCCCGCCGCCAGAAGGACAAGGTGCGCCTGTCCCATCAGAACACCGTGAACGGCCCCGATGCCGTGGAGGCCCTGCCGGCGACGCTGCAGGACCTGATCAACCAGTCCATGCGCCTGCAGGCGCGCGTGATGCACCTCGACGACCTGATGGAAGGCCGCGCCGAGGAAGTGCCGGCGCCGCCGAACCCGGTCGAGCGCCAGCTCGCGATGCTGCAGAGCGCGTTCCGCCGCTGACCGGCTTTGCCGCTCAGGAAACACGAAAAGCCCCGGCAAGCCGGGGCTTTTTTGCGTCGTGGCAGGGGATCGGCCGGGCCGGGCCCGGCCGGAGCCGCTTACTTGCGGGCGAGCCCGAAGCCGCCGAACTTGTTGTTGAAGCGCGACAGGCGGCCACCGCGGTCCATCAGCTGCTGCTGACCGCCGGTCCAGGCCGGATGCGACTTCGAGTCGATGTCGAGCTGCATCGTGTCGCCTTCCTTGCCCCAGGTGGAGCGCGTGAAGAACTCGGTGCCGTCCGTCATCACGACCTTGATGGTGTGGTAGTCGGGATGGATGTCAGCCTTCATGATCGTAGTCCTTCGAGGTCGCCGTCGCGGCCCGATAGCGTTATAGAGCCCATCGGATGAGTTGGCGCCCTATAGCGCAGCCTGCCATCCGGCACAAGTCGCCGCATGCGCCTGCCCCCAGGGGCGGGTCACGATCGAAGGACTGTCGATGAGCGTTTCCCCCGCTACCGCCGGCACTTCCGCCCCGGGCGGCCCGGCCGGCGCCGCCTCCGGGACCACCGGGAGCGATGCGCGTGCCGACCGCACGTCCCTGCGGTCCCTGCTGCCCCTCCTGCCCTACGCCCTGCGCTACCGCGGGCGGATCGTGGCCGCGCTCATCGCGCTGGTCATGGCCTCCGGCGCGACGCTGATCATCCCGATGGCCGTGCGGCGGATCATCGACTACGGCTTCCAGGCCGACCAGGCCGCCCTGATCGACCAGTACTTCGGCGTCATGATCGCCGTCGTGGGCGTGCTCGCCTGCGCCAGCGCCGCGCGCTACTACCTGGTGATGACGCTGGGCGAGCGGGTGATGGCGGACGTGCGCTCCGCGGTCTTCGACCACCTGACGCGCCTCGACCCCGGTTTCTACGACACGGTGAAGTCCGGCGAGATCGTGTCCCGGCTCACCGCCGACACCACGCAGATCAAGTCGGCCTTCGGCGCCAGCGCCTCGGTCGCGCTGCGCAACCTCGTGCTCTTCATCGGCGCCATCGTCATGATGGTGATCACCAGCCCGAAGCTCTCCGGCCTCGTGCTGCTCGCCATCCCGGTCATCGTGCTGCCGCTGGTCGCCTCCGGTCGCTCGGTGCGCCAGCGCTCGCGCCTCGCCCAGGACAGGCTGGCGGACGCCTCCGCCTACGCCACCGAGGCCGTGGGCGCCACCCGCGTGATGCAGGCCTTCACGGCGGAGCGTTCCACCGTGGCGCGCTTTGCTCGCGCGGCGGAAGACGCCTTCGAGACCGCCCGCGCCGCGACGCTGGCCCGCTCCATGCTGACCGCGGTCGCGATCTTCCTCATCTTCGCCAGCGTCGTGGCCGTGCTGTGGTACGGCGCGCAGGACGTCATGGCGGACCGCATCACGGCAGGGCGCCTCTCGCAGTTCGTCCTCTACGCCGTGTTCGGCGCCGGGGCGCTGGGCGAACTCTCGCAGGTCTGGAGCGAAGTCAGCTCGGCCGCGGGCGCCGCCGGGCGCATCGCGGAGATCCTGTCGATCGAGCCGAAGATCCGCGCGCCGCGCGATCCCAAGCCGCTTCCCACGCCCGCGCTGGGCACGGTGGACTTTCAGAGCGTCACCTTCGCCTATCCGACGCGGGCCGAGGATCCGGTGCTGCACCGGCTCAGCTTCTCGGTCGCCTCGGGCGAGCGGGTGGCCATCGTCGGGCCATCGGGCGCCGGCAAGAGCACCATCGTCCAGCTCATCCTGCGCTTCTACGATCCGCAGTCGGGGCAGGTGGTCGTCGATGGTCTGCCGGTGACGGACGTCGATCCCCAGGCGCTGCGCGAGCGGATCGCCTTCGTGCCGCAGGATCCGGTGGTGTTCGGCGCGACGGTTGAGGAGAACATCCGCTATGGCCGGCCACACGCCAGCGATGCCGAGGTGCAGAAGGCCGCCGAGCTGGCCGCCGCAGACGGCTTCATCCGCGCGCTGCCGCAGGGCTACGGGTCGCGGATCGGCGAGCGCGGCGTGACCCTGTCCGGGGGCCAGCGCCAGCGGCTCGCGATCGCGCGGGCCATCCTGCGCGACGCTCCGATCCTGCTCCTCGACGAGGCGACCTCGGCGCTCGACGCCGAGAGCGAGACCCTGGTCCAGGAGGCTCTGGACCGGCTCATGGAGGGCCGCACGACCATCGTCATCGCCCACCGCCTCGCCACCGTGCTCAAGGCCGACCGCATCCTGGTGATGGACGGCGGGCGCATCGTCGAGGAAGGCACCCACGCCACCCTGGTCAACGCGGGTGGCCTGTACGCCCGCCTGGCGCGACTGCAGTTCGAGGCCGGGGCGGCCGCGCTGGGGATGGAGCGGGCGGCGGAGTAGGGCCGCACGGCCTCCAGGACCTGCCCGCAGGCGCCTCACGGCGTCCAGCGGTACTCCCAGATGGGCAGGCCCGAGCGCGGGTTGAGGCCCTCGCCCACGCGCACGAAACCCTCGCGCTCGTAGAAGCGGACGGCGCGGGGGTTGTTCTGGTTGACGTGGAGGCCGAGACCCGCAGGGGAGATCCGCCGCGCCTCGTCGAGAAGCGCCCGGGCCAGCCCGCTGCCCCAGGCATCCGGTGCCACGGCAATCTGGTCCAGGTAGCCCGTCACCGGATTGACCACCACGAACCCGACCAGACGGCCTTCCCGCTCCATGCCGCGGGCGACGGCGCCCTCGGCCAGGTGCTGGCGCAGGCGCTCGTCCATCCACGGGCGGCGCGCGGCGAAGTCGGTGTCGGGCAACGTGCGCGACCAGCCCGCCGTCCACAGATCCAGGATGGCACCGAAGTCACCTTCGCGCAGGTCGCGCAGCGTGACGGGCGCGCTCACCGTTCGGTCAGCTTGAGCTCGATGCGGCGGTTGCGGCGCAGGGCCTCGTCGCTGTCGCCCAGCTCGAGGGGCTGGAACTCGCCGAAGCCGGCCGCGACCAGCCGCTGGGGCGGGACGCCCTTGTCGACCATGTAGCGCACGACGGAGATGGCGCGGGCCGCGGACAGGTCCCAGTTCGACTTGAACTGGCCCTGGCCCGAGAGGGGACGCTTGTCCGTGTGCCCGTCGACGCGCAGCACCCACGGGATGTCGGCCGGGATCTCCTTGTCGAGATCGACGAGCGCGCTGGCGAGCCTGTCGAGCTCGGCCTGCCCGGCCGGATTGACGCCGGCCTGCCCCACGTCGAACAGCACCTCCGACTGGAACACGAAGCGGTCGCCCACCACGCGGATGTCCGAGCGGTTGCCGAGAAGCGTGCGCAGCCGGCCGAAGAACTCGCTGCGATAGCGTGCGAGCTCCTGGACCTTCTGGGCGAGCGCCACGTTCAGCCGCGAGCCGAGATCGGCGATGCGCGCCTGGGATTCCCGGTCGCGCTGCTCGGACGCATCCAGCGCGCTCTCCAGCGCGGCGAGCTGGCGGCGCAGCGCGGCGATCTGCTGGTTGAGGATCTCGACCTGGGCCAGGGCGCGGGCCGAGACCTGCTTCTCTGCGTCGAGCTGCTTGACCACGGCGGCGGCCTGGCCGCCGGCGCTGGCGGCGCTGGCGGCGCTGCTGTCCAGCAGGCCCTGCAGGCGCGTCTTGTCCGCCTCGGTGCTCTTCAGCGTGTCGGAGAGCAGCGAGAGATTGTCCTCGAGGGTCTTGCGGTTGATCTTCTCGAGCGCGAGCAGGTCGTTCAGCTCGGCGAGCTGGCGCGTGAGCCTGGTCAGCGCGGTGTCCTTGTCGGTCACCTGCTGGCTGAGGAAGAACTGCGCCAGCATGAAGACCGACAGCAGGAAGACGATCGACAGGACCAGCGTCGAGAGCGCGTCGACGAAGCCGGGCCAGTAGTCGACCCCGCGCCAGGACCGCCGCCCGCGCGAACCGATCACGAGCCGGGTCCCCCGGCGAGCCGGTCGAGCGTGCGCTTGAGTTCGACTTCGCGCGCCGCCTGGGCCTCGACCCAGTCACGGATGAGCTGCTGCTCGCTGCGCATGTGGTGGACGAGCGCCTGGATGCCTTCCGCCAGGTTGGCGAGAGCCGCGTTGGTGGAGCGGCTGCCGACGCCCTCGGTGGCCGAGGCGAGCCGTTCGAGCGTGGCCCGCAGGTCCTGGCCCATCTCGCCGGGCGGGAGAAGCTCGGCACCGCTCTCGGTGACGATGGTGGACAGCCAGTCCTCGAGCTCGCTGTAGAAGCGGTTCTGGGCCTGGCCCGCCTGCAGGTCGAGGAAGCCCAGCACCAGCGAGCCGGCGAGGCCGAACAGCGAGGACGAGAAGGAGATGCCCATGCCGGCCAGCGGCGCGGCGAGGCCCCGCTTCAGGTCCTCGAACATGTTGGCGGCATCGGCCCCCGACTTCATGGTCTCGATGACCTTGCCGACCGACGAGACCGTCTCGAGCAGACCCCAGAAGGTGCCGAGCAGGCCGAGGAACACGAGCAAGCCGGTAAGGTAGCGGCTGATGTCGCGCGATTCGTCGAGGCGGACCCCCACCGAATCCAGGATCGAGCGCAGCGTGAGGGTGGAGATGCCGGCGCGCCCCTTCGAAAGCAGCGTGGCCATCGGCATCAGCAGCACGGGCGGCTGCTGGGGCACGAGGCCCGGCTCCGCCATCCGGAAGGCATTGACCCAGCGGACCTCGCGGAACAGCCGGATCACCTGCCGGAACGCCAGGATGATGCCGATGCCGAGCACGGCGACGATCACGCCGTTGAGGCCGGGATTGGCGAAGAACGCGACCACGATGGACCGATAGAGGATCGTGGCGAGCAATCCGGACAGGATCACGAACACCAGCATGCGCACCAGGTAGATGCGCGGTGTCGAGAGGCGGTGCGTGTCGAGAATCGTCGCCATGAGACTCACGTGCCTGCGGTCTAGCCATGTTCGCCGCCCGGCCCGCGGCAATCAAGCGTAACGACCGAAAAGGTCTTGCGATCCGGCAGGCTCGGCCCGGTCAGGCCTGAGACCGGGCCTCCTTGAGCATGGCGAGGAGGGCCCGGTGCATGGTCTCGTTGCCCGCCACGATGGTGTCGGCGCCCAGCACCTCGTCCTTGCCGTAGGCATCGCCCACGAAGCCGCCGGCCTCGCGAACCATGAGGGCGCCCGCGGCCATGTCCCACGAGTTCAGGCCCTGCTCCCAATAGGCGTCGTACCGGCCGGCCGCCACATAGGCGAGGTCCAGCGCGGCGGAGCCGAAGCGGCGCACGCCCGAGGTCTGCATCATCACCAGGCGCAGCTGCTTCAGGTAGCCGGGATGGTCCCGCCGCCCGATCGAGGGAATGCCCGTGGCGACGACGCAGTCCACCACGTCGGTGCGGCCCGAGACGCGCATCCGCTTGTTGTTGAGGAAGGCGCCCTTGCCGCGCTCGGCGATGAAGAGCTCGTCCTTGGCGACGTCGTAGATGACGCCCGCGACGATGGTGCCCTCGCGCTCCAGCGCGACCGAGATCGCCCAGTGCGGCAGGCCGTGGAGAAAGTTGGTGGTCCCGTCCAGCGGATCGATGTGCCAGCGGTGGGCCGGGTCCTTGCCCTCCACGATGCCGCTTTCCTCCATCACGAAGCCGTAGTCGGGCCGCGCCTTCAGCAGAGCCTCGTGGAGGACCTTCTCGGCCTTCTTGTCGGCCGCCGACACGAAATCGCCGGGTCCCTTGCGCGAGACCTGCAGGTTCTCGATCTCGCCGAAGTCGCGGCGCAGACCCTTGGCGGCCTTCATCACGGCGTCGACCGTCACGGTCATCAGGGGCGAGCGGATCATGGGACCTCCCGGGAAATCGGATGGCAGATCAACGCCAAGCCGCGCGCTGCGTCAAGGCGTGTCGAGACGGGCCCGCCACGGGGGGTGGAGGCTGGCGGATCAGGCGACGCTGCGGCCGGCATCCTTGCCGGCCACGAGCCAGTACACGAAGCCCGCGACGGCGCCGGTCAGGAAGAGAAGCGTCAGGACGCGCATTTCGCTGGGATCGGGGCCGAGGCCCGACGCGTGGCCCCACCACGCCAACGCCGCGGTGAGAAAGCCCGCCCCGCCGGCGTACCAGACGTAGCTGCGCACGCCCGCCGCCTCGCCGATCAGGCCGGTCAGGACCGGCGGCAGGACGAGCAGTGCTGCCGTGAGCGTCCAGAACGCCACCACGAACACGCCCCAGACGCGGTCGGGTGAATCGGCCGCGGCCAGCGCGCCGAGGGTCGACAGGACGCCCGTGATCGTCAGGTCGGCGGCAATCTCGCGCGTGGCCGGGAACATGAGGCCCCCGATGGCCAGGAAGAGCATGCCGGCCGCCACGGAGAGGACGAGGCCGATGATGACGATGAAGAAGCGGCGCATGGCGATCAGTCGTCGCTCGCGCCCATGAAGAAGCCTTCGGCGCCGATGCCGCTCTCCAGCATGAGGCGGGCGCGGGCCCGCAGCTTCTCGGTCTCGCTCTTCAGCTGCCCGCACGCCGCCAGGATGTCGCGCCCGCGCGGGGTGCGGACGGGCGATGCGTAGCCGGCCCTGAACACCACCTCCGAGAAGGCCTCGATCTGGTCCCAGTCGGAGCATTCGTAGCGCGTGCCCGGCCAGGGATTGAAGGGGATGAGGTTGATCTTGGCCGGGATGCCCTTCAGGAGCCGCACCAGTTCGCGCGCTTCCGCCAGGCTGTCGTTGACGCCCTTGAGCATCACGTATTCGAAGGTGATGCGGCGCGCGTTGGACAGGCCGGGATAGTTCCGGCAGGCGTCGAGCAGGTCCGCGATCGGATATTTCTTGTTGAGCGGCACGAGTTCGTTGCGCAGTTCGTCGCGCACGGCATGCAGCGAGATGGCGAGCATCGAGCCGATCTCGTCGCCCGCCCGCTCGATCATCGGCACCACGCCGGACGTCGACAGCGTGATCCGGCGCCGCGACAGCGAAAGCCCCTCCCCGTCCGACAGGACCTCGGTGGCGTCGCGGACGTTCTCGAAATTGTAGAGCGGCTCGCCCATGCCCATGAAGACGATGTTGGACACCGCCCGCTCGGCATCCGGCACGAGGCCGTCGGTGGGGCGGACGCCGCCCGGCCAGTCGCCCAGGCGATCGCGCGCCACGATGAGCTGGGCGACGATCTCGGCGGCCGACAGGTTGCGGACGAGCTTCTGCGTGCCGGTGTGGCAGAACGTGCAGGTCAGCGTGCAGCCCACCTGGGACGAGACGCACAGCGTGCCGCGATCGGACTCGGGGATGTAGACGGCCTCGATTTCCGCGCCGCGGTCGTGCGGCCCGGTCGACGGCATGCGCATGAGCCATTTGCGCGTGCCGTCCACCGACACCTGCTCGGTCACGACCTCCGGGCGGGCGAGGCTGTAGCGGGTGGCCAGCGTCGCGCGCAGGCCCTTGCCCACGTTGGTCATGGCTTCGAACGAGGTTGCGCCGCGGAAATAGATCCAGTGCCAGAGCTGCCCGACGCGCATGCGGATCTCGCGCTCGGGTACGCCGGCGGCCAGCAGCGCTTCACCCAGGCCGGCGCGCGTGAGGCCCACGAGCGACGGAAGGCGACCTGGCTCGGCCTGCGTCATGGCGTGCGGCGCCGCGGGACGCGGCATGTCGAGGGGAGCGGTGGTCATTGGCGGCCGTCTGGTGTGTGGTGCGGGCATCGCGCCCGGCGCTGCGTCTACCACATGGGACGCCGCGAGCCTATGCACAACCACGATGGCCGCATCGGGGCGGCGGTTTGCGTCGGCGGATTCGGTGCCCGTGGCCCGCCGGGGCTGCGTCGATTCGGGCGCCGGCCCCTGAAAGCAAAAGCCGCCGCGATCCGTTTCGGATCCCGCGGCGGCGATGATTCTGGTTACGCTGTCCCCGTAACAATCGCGAGTTTAATGCAACGTTGGTTTAACTGTAGCTTGTCGCAGGCGCTCTATTTCGTCTTTTAGTTGGAGCTTGCGTCGCTTGAGTTCGGCTAGTCGCAAATCGTCGGTGGAAGGATGATGCATCTCCTGCTCGATTTCCTTCTCGAGAGCCTGATGCCGACGCTCGAGTTCCACCAAATGGGACTGCAAGGCCATTGCGAAACCTCCATTGGTCTTTCGCGACATGAGTGTGACACACCGTCTGGCGCAACGGAATGGCAAACCAAAGAGACGGCAAAATTTGGGTGACCAAGGGGCACGGCATGCGATCCGACGAGGCGGCTTGCCGCACCCTTGCGGCCCAGCCATAGTGCGTTCGGGCGGAATGCGGGCCGCCTGCGAGAGCCAAGCCTAAGCCATGTCGAACGACGCGATTGACGTTCAGGATGCCCAGTTGGCGGCCGAACTGGCGCGCCTGCGCCAGGAACATCGGGACCTGGACGCCGCGATCGACGCGCTGGAGGGCATGGCGGCCGCCGACCAGTTGCAGATCCAGCGGCTGAAGAAGCGCAAGCTCTATCTCAAGGACAAGATCATCGCGCTGGCCGACCAGGTGACGCCGGACATCATCGCCTGACGGCCGATCAACGATCGCCCGGCGGGCCGGGCGTTCGTGAATCGCCCTCCGCCGCAGCAAAGACCGCCTTTCGACTGCGCGACCACCCCTCCGCCGTCCTGCCCGGGCTCGGCCCGGGCATCCACGACTTTGCCGGGGCCATCCTGAAGTCGTGGATGGCCAGGCCGAGCCCGGCCAGGACGCGGAGAGGGGGAAGCAAGCTGGACTGGCAGAGCTTCACGCGCTCTCACGCAACGACCGCCCGGCGGGCCGGCAATCCCTGAAATCAACGGCCGCCCGGCTGGCCGGGCTCCTGGCCCCCCGCGTGACGGTACTGCTTGGCCGCATAGAGATGACGGTCGGCCTCGGCGATGGCCTCCTCGATCGGGCGGGTGGCGGTCAGGGCGGACAGGCCGACGCTGGCCCGCACCCCGATCTGCGCACCGTCGAACATCAGGGGAGAGGCGCCGAGCTTGGCCTGCAGCTTGATCATGGCGCCCGCGGCGGCCGCCATGTCCGCGTGCCACAGCAGCAGTGCGAACTCGTCCCCGCCGAGACGGGCCACGATGTCGGACGCGCGGACGCTGGAGGACAGGAGCTTGGCCACGTGCACCAGCGCCGCGTCGCCGGCCGGGTGGCCGTGGGTGTCGTTGATGGCCTTGAAGCCGTCGAGGTCGATCATCACCAGCACCACGGCCACGTCGTAGCGCTGCGAGTAGGACGCGGCCCGCTCGATCTCGCGGCGGAACCCTCGCCGGTTCAAGAGCCCGGTGAGCTCGTCGACATGGGCCAGCGTCTCGAGTTGGACGATGCGGGCCTTGGCCTCGGCCAGGGCCGCCCGCAGTTCCTCGACATCGCCGGCATCCGCCGTTTCCGATGGCGCTCCCAGGGCGTCAGCGCTGCTCAAGCCGGGTCCTTGCCGTGTCCTGTGCGGGACCGCCGCAGGCGCCTTGCACCGCGTCGGCCGCAAACTATACTCCGCGCTCTTTTTTATCGGCGGGCCGGCGAACCGGTCAAACGGAGGCACGGATGTCGGGCGAAAAGCCTGTGGCCATCATCATGGGCAGCCAGTCCGACTGGGCGACGATGCGCCACGCGGCCGCGGTGCTCGACGAACTCGGCGTCGGGCACGAGACGCTGATTGTCTCTGCGCACCGGACGCCGGACCGGCTCTTCGCGTTCGCGAAGGGCGCCCGCGCCAAGGGTTTCAAGGTCGTCGTGGCCGGCGCCGGCGGTGCGGCGCACCTGCCGGGCATGGCCGCGGCCCTCACCAGCCTGCCGGTCTTCGGCGTTCCGGTGGAATCGAAGGCCCTCTCGGGCCAGGACAGCCTGCTGTCGATCGTGCAGATGCCGGCCGGCATTCCGGTGGGCACGCTGGCCATCGGCCGCGCCGGGGCGGTCAACGCGGGGCTGCTGGCGGCCGCCGTGTTGGCGCTCGGCGACCCGGCGCTCACGGAGCGGCTCGAGGCCTATCGGGCCCGGCAGACCGCGGCCGTCGCCGAACGCCCCGTCGACGAGAGCTGACATGCTGAAGCCCGGCGCCACCATCGGCATCCTCGGCGGCGGCCAGCTCGCGCGCATGCTCGCGCTCGCGGCCGCGCCGCTCGGGCTGAAGGTCCACGTCTTCGCGCCCGCCGGCGACAACCCCGCCTTCGAGGTGGCCGGCGCGCACACGGTGGCCGCCTACGACGACGAGGCCGCCCTCGCCGCCTTCGCCGCCGCCGTGTCCGTGGTCACCTACGAGTTCGAGAACGTGCCGGCCGAGACGGCCGCCTTCCTGGCCGCCCGCGTTCCCGTCCTGCCGGGGCCGCGCGCCCTCGCGGTGACGCAGGACCGGATCCAGGAGAAGACCTTCATCAACGCGATCGGTCTGCCCACGCCGGGCTTCGCGGCGGTGGACGACCTCGCGACGCTCGAGGCCGCCGTGGCGGCGCTCGGCCGCCCCTGCGTCCTGAAGACCCGCCGCTTCGGCTACGACGGAAAGGGCCAGACCCTCATCCGGCCCGAGACCGACCTGTCCCAGGCCTGGGAGGCGGTGGGGCGGCAGCCGTCGATCCTGGAGGCCTTCGTGCCCTTCCTGCGCGAGGTCTCGGTGATCGCGGCGCGCGGGGCCAGCGGCGACGTGGTGGCCTACGACGTCTGCGAGAACGAGCACCGCCACCACATCCTGGCGGCGACGCGCCTGCCGGCGACGCTGGGTGGAACGGCCGCGCACGCGGCCATCGAGCACGCCGCCCGCATCGCGACGGCGCTCGACTATGTGGGCGTCCTGGCGGTGGAGATGTTCGTGCTCGCCGGGCCGGACGGCGAGCGCGTGCTCATCAACGAGATCGCGCCGCGGGTTCACAATTCGGGACACTGGACGATCGAGGGTGCCGAGACGTCACAGTTCGAGCAGCACGTCCGCGCGGTGGCCGGATGGCCCCTCGGATCGGCCCGGCGCCTCGGGCGGATCGAGATGTCCAACATCATCGGAGACGAGGCCGACGGGTGGGAACGCCTGGTGGCGGAGCCCGGCCTCCATCTGCACCTCTACGGCAAGGCCGAAGCCCGGCCGGGTCGGAAGATGGGGCATGCCACGCGCGTTTTTCCCGGCTAGGACGGGAAACTTCGGTGTTTGCGGGAGAATCCGCAGCTTCGTCGTGGACATGCCCCGGAGTTTCTGCTAGCAGACCTCGCTCTGTCCGCTCGCACCTGCGCGAGTTGGACGTCCCCATGAACACAGGCAACCGGGAAACGACGCGTGCAGGTTCTCGTTCGTGACAACAATGTCGACCAGGCTCTGAAGGCTCTCAAGAAGAAGATGCAGCGTGAAGGCATCTTCCGGGAGATGAAGCTCAGGGGTCATTACGAGAAGCCGTCCGAGAAGCGCGCTCGCGAAAAGGCCGAGGCCGTTCGCCGTGCTCGCAAGCTCGCCCGCAAGCGCGCCCAGCGCGAAGGCCTGCTGCCGGCCCCGAAGCCGAAGGTCGCCGCGCGCTGACCTGGTTCGCGGCCAAGGCCGCGACCTGACGGCGAAGGCCACACGGCGCCCCGACCTCACGGTCGTTGGGCGCTTCCTGTTTTTCGCCCCATTTTCCGGCGAGGCCAAAGGCCGGACCAGCGGGGCGAACACGAACCCGGAGTGGACTTCAGATGCGACAGGCGACCCACTTGCCGACCCTTCCGACCCTCCCGCGCCGCGGCACGGCCGCCCTGATGATGGTGGTGGCGGCGACGCTCCTGGCGGGATGCGAGACCGTGTCGCGCGGCGGAGCCGGCGCCGGGGTGGCCGAGATCACGGAAGACCGGTCGGGCGCGCAGCAGACCAACATCTCGTCGCTCACCGAGGTGATCAAGGCGAGCCCGAACGATGCCAACGCCTACAACACCCGTGGCGCCGCCTACGCCCGCATCGGCCGCTTCAGCGACGCGATCGGCGATTTCACCAAGGCGGTCGAGATCAATCCGGGCCTGGCGGCGGCCTACACCAACCGCGCCCTGGCGCTTCGCCAGACGGGCCGCAACGACCAGGCGCTGGTCGATTTCAACCGCGCGGTCCAGGCGGATCCGAACTACGGGCCGGCCTATCTCGGCCGCGCCAACCTCTACCGCGCGCAGAACAGCTTCAACGAGGCCTTCGCCGACCTGTCCCAGGCCATCCGCCTGAGCCCGGAATCGGCGCAGCCCTACCATGCGCGCGGCCTGATCTATCAGCGCCAGGGCCAGCACCCGCAGGCCATCAACGACTTCGACGCCGCCATCGACCGCGATCCCTTCGCCGCGGCGCCGTATCTGGCGCGCGGACAGAGCCTGGTCGTGACCGGCAAGCTGGACCAGGCGATCGAGGACTTCAACGCGGGCCTCAACGTCGACAACCGCAGCGCGGACGGCTGGGCCGGCCTCGGCCTCGCCTGGGAGCGCAAGGGCGACCGGGCCAAGGCGCAGGAGAACTACCAGCGCGCGCTCACGATCGACCAGGGCAACGCCGCCGCCCGCGCCGGCCTCCAGCGCATCGGCGCCCGGGCCTGAGGCGAGGCACGGAACGGTCCTGCGTCCTTCGACACGCCGCCTGCGGCGGCTGCTCGGAGGGTGAGAGTCAATTCCCGGTGCGGCGTTGCATCTGACTTTTCCAGCGCGCAGCCATCTCTCCGCCGTCCTGCCCGGGCTTGGCCCGGGCATCCACGACTTTGCCGGGACCGCGCGAAAGTCGTGGGTGGCCGGGCCAAGCCCGGCCATGACGCGGAGAGGGAGGTGCTCACTGGACCGCCAAAAGGTTCACAGGCTCTGAGCAGCCTGCGGGGCGGGCGCGTCGGAGGACGCAGGACCCGCCGGCCGCTCAGTTCAGCAGCGGCGACCAGGCGGGGTCCGAGGCGAACGAGGGCGACGGCACGGGCTGCTCGACGCGCCCGGTGGTGTCCACCATGAAGATGCGCGCGCCCGAGCTGCCACCCGCGTCCCGGAAGAACATCAGGTAGCGGCCGTTGGGGGCCCAGGTGGGCCCTTCGTTGTGGAAGCCTTCGGTCAGGATGCGTTCACCCGAGCCGTCCGGCTTCATGATGCCGATGGCGAAGGTGCCGCCCTTCTGCTTGGTGAAGGCGATGTAGTCGCCGCGCGGCGACCAGACCGGGGTCGAGTAGCGGCCTTCGCCGAAGGAGATGCGCTTGGCGGCGCCACCGCCCGCGCTCATCAGGTAGATCTGCTGCTGGCCGCCCCGGTCGGATTCGAACACGATCTGGCCGGCGTCGGGCGAATAGGACGGCGACGTGTCGATCGCGTTGGTGTCGGTGAGGCGCGTCGTCGTGCGCGAGCGCAGGTCCATGACGAAGATGTTGGACGAGGCGCCCTGCGACAGGCTCATCACGATCTTCTGGCCGTCCGGTGAAAAGCGCGGCGAGAAGGTCATGCCCGGGAAGTTGCCGACGACCTCGCGCTGCCCGGTCTCGATGTTGAGCAGGTAGACCTTGGGGTCGCCCGCCCCGAAGGACATGTAGGTCACTTCCTGGCTGTTGGGCGAGAAGCGCGGCGTGACGACGAGATCGTCGCCGCGGGTCAGGTAGCGGACATTGGCGCCGTCCTGGTCCATCAGGGCGAGCCGCTTCTTGCGGTTGTCCTTGGGGCCGGTCTCGTCGACGAAGACGACACGGCTGTCGAAGAACCCCTTGTCGCCGGTCAGCCGCGAGTAGATCGCGTCGGAGATGATGTGGGCGACGCGCCGCCAGTTGTTGGGGTCCGTGAAATACTGCTGGCCGGTCAGCTGCTGGCCCGCCAGCACGTCCCACAGGCGGAACTCGGCCTTGAGGCGCCCGGACGGGTCCTTCGTGATGCGGCCGGTCACCAGCGCCTGGGCGTTGATCACCTTCCAGCTCTCGAAATTGGGGGCCACGTCGGGGCTCGACACCTTCTCGACGAAGGCCTTCTTGTCGATGGGCGTGAACACGCCGCTGCGCCGCAGGTTGTTGGTGATCACGCCCGAGATCTGCGTGCCGAGGTTGGGGTCGGATCCGCCGAAGTCGGTGATCGCGATCGGCAGCGGCTGGAAGTTGCCGCGGTCGATGGTGATCACGAGTTCGGCGCGCGCCGGCGCGGGAACGGCCAGGGCCGCGAGCCCGGCGAGAACGAGGCGGCGGTCGGGACGGATCAGGGAGGGCTTGCGCAACATCGGTCCTGCCGTGGTCGGTCAATTCGGGAAAACGGGCGTAGGTGCCCATGTGGGGGAGAGGTTCGACATTTCCATGTCAGAGCATCTCCTTCGGGTCGAAAATCAGCGTCCAGTCCCGCCAATCCTCGAAGGCAGCGGCGTACTGGGGAGGAATGCGGAACGGCGCGCAACGTTTCACGGCACGCATGGCGCTTTCGGCGAGCGGGCGGAAGCTCGGATCGTTGGAGGAGTTGATGAGCGCGGGCTCGGCACCGAGCGTTCCGTCCGCGTTCATCTGGATACGGATGCGCGGCTTGGCCATGTCGCCATTCGACAGCCCCGCCGGCGGGCTCCAGCACCGTGCGATCTGCTCCTGGATGAGGGCCGACAGGCCGTCGCGCTGCGACGGCGAGAGCTTCACGCCGGTGGCGCGCGGGGCACCCAGCGACGCGGTGCGGTTCACCTCCTTGGCCGTCGAGGGCGCCTGCTGCGGCGCCTCCTTCGAGGTCAGGAGCTTTTCGATGTTGGCGACGTCGAACTTGGAGTCGGGCTTGGGCTGCACGGGCTTGGGAGCGGCCGGCTTGGGCGGCTCCTTGGTCTGTTCGGCCAAGGCCGCCAGCTTCTGCGCCTCGGCGGCCTTCTGGCGGGCGAGTTCCGCCTCCTTGCGCTTCTGCTCGGCCTCGGCTTCGGCCCGAGCCTTGGCTTCGGCGTCCGCCTTGGCCTTCGCCGCGGCTTCGGCCCGCGCCTTCGCTTCGGCCTGCGCCTTGGCGGCACGCGCCTTCTCCAGGGCCTCGGCCTCCTCGCGCGCCGCTTCCGCCTTGGCCTGGGCGTCGGCTTCAGCCTTGGCCTTTGCCGCGGCCTCGGCCTTGGCCGCCGATGCCGCGGCGGCGGCTGCCGCCTTGTCGGCCTCCGCCTTGGCGCGTGCGTCCGCCTCAGCCTTCGCCTTCTGGTCGTCCTGAACGTCCTTGGGCCGCTGCGGCGGCGTCGGCAGCGCGACGGGCTTGGGCTCGGGCGGCGTCTCCTGCGGACGCGGCGGGGGCGCCGGCACGTCGCGCTTCAGCTCCACCGCCTCGGGCTTGGTCTCCTGGGCGTCGGCGACCTTGTCGGCGCGCGGCTTGGGCTCGGGCCTGACCTCCTTCGCCGTCTGCTCACCCTTGGTGATCTGCGAGAACTGGCTGGGGGACAGCACCTCGACCGCGACCGCCTCCTGGGCGTCGTCGAAGGGCTTCGTGTCGGAGAACGAGATGACCGCGGCGAGCAGCAGGGCGACGTGGGCCGCGCCGGACACGACGATGCCCGGTTCCGTCCAATCGATCCTGACGCGGGGAAGGCTGATCACCGTTCCGGTCCTGCCGCCCTGGTCACTTCTTCTGGGCCGGCGCCGTCACGAGCGCGACGCGCTTGTAACCGGCGGCCGTGATGGTGGCCATGACCTCGGCCACCCGGCCATAGGCGATCGTGTCGTCGCCGAAGACGTAGATGCGCTCTTCCTGACCCGTCTTGGCGACGGCCTGCAGCTTCGGCACGATCTCGTCCAGCTTGATGGGCGTCTCCATGAGATAGATCTTGCCGTCCTTGGCCACGGACACCTTGAGCGGCTGCTTGTCGACGTTGAGCGCCGCTGCGGTGGTCTGCGGCAGGTCAAGGGGCACGCCCACCGTGAGAAGCGGCGCGGCCACCATGAAGATGATGAGGAGCACCAGCATGACGTCGATGAACGGCGTCATGTTGATCTCGGACATCGGGCGGTGGCGGCGCCCGCCTCGACGGCGGCGCCCTTGTGTGCCTGCGGCGGCTGTGCTCATGGCCACGGGGATCGGCTCCTCGTCGGGGTCAGGCTGCGATGCGTTCGTCGATCTGCCGCGACAGGATCGCGGAGAACTCGTCGGCGAACCCTTCCAGGCGGCCCTGCTGCTTGGCCGCCTCGGCCTGCAGCTTGTTGTAGGCGATGACCGCCGGAATGGCGGCGAAGAGGCCTATGGCGGTGGCGAAGAGCGCCTCGGCGATGCCGGGCGCCACGACGGCGAGCGACGTGTTCTTGGAGGCCGCGATCGAGCGGAACGACGTCATGATGCCCCACACCGTGCCGAAAAGGCCGATGAACGGCGCCGATGACCCGATGGTGGCCAGCACCAGCAGCTTGGATTCCAGCCGCTCCACCTCGCGCTGGATCGAAACGTCGAGCACCTTGTCGATGCGCTGGCTCAGGCCCATGACCGAGCGGCTCGGCCCCTCGAATGAGCGCTTCCACTCGCGCATGGCCGCCACGAACACCGCCGCCATGTTGGCCGTCGGCCGGTCGGCGAGCACGCGGTAGAGCTCCTCCAGGGACTGGCCCGACCAGAAGACCTCCTCGAAGCGGTCCATGGCCTTGCGGGTGCGGGCGAACAGCAGCGTCTTGTCGACGATGATGGCCCAGCACCAGACGGAGGCTGCCAGGAGGCCGAGCATCACGAATTTGACGACGAAGTGCGCGCCCCAGAACATCGACATCAGGGAGATCTCTCCCCCTGCGGCACCAAGGCCCTGCGTGACGACGTCGGTCGGGTTCATCGGCATGATCCTTTCGTCCTGCGACGCCGTCTTGCGTCGGCGCACGGCCTGGCCGCCGGGGCATTTCCCGGACGCGGGTCGGACACCTGTCGGCAGAGCACGTGTCAGTCGCGTCCGAATCCGGCGAAACAAGGGCGCGGGCCGGGTCTCCCCGGGATCCGAGCACTCTCAGGGACGAGTTAAGGCCTCGTCAGGGTTAATGGAGGGTTACGCCCGGCTCAATTCGCTGGTCGTGCCGTCGCTTGCCGCGCTTGCGAAGGCCGAAAGGCGTTCGGCGAGCACACGAGGAAGGCGTGCGGGACGTCCCGCCACAACTCCAGCCACCAGGACCTGGGCGGTCAGGAGCACTTCGTCGCCGCGCATGACGCGCTGAGCGAGGTCGAGCGACGCGCCCTTCAGGCGCAAGGGCTCGCACTCCACGACCAGGACGTCGTCCATCCGCGCCGGGCGCAGCCAGTCGATGGTCATGCGCCGGACCATGAACGCGAAGGCCTCGTCGCGGTGGAGCGCGGCCTGGTCGATGCCGATATCGCGGATGAACTCGGTGCGCCCGCGCTCGAGGAAACGCAGATAGGAGGCGTGATAGACCACGCCGGAAAAATCCGTGTCTTCGTAGTAAACGCGCAGCGTGAAGCGGTGCGGCGAGCTCAACGGCGTAGGGTCCGTCAGGCCGCGGCGGGCGAGGCCAGCCGCTGGGCCACGGCCTCGATCCGCTGCGCGGCATCCATGACGGCCGCCGCCACGTCCCGCTCGGTCCGCCCGACCGCCTCCTCGACGAGTTGCCTCGCCTCGCCCAGGCGGGCGACCTCCGTCTCGAGGGCGGCGATGCGCGCGCGCAGTTCCTCGCGCTCGTCGACGAACGTGATGGCCGCCATCACCGTCAGCCTGTTGTCGCCGATTTCGCCGAAGGTCTGGCGCATCTGGCCGATCTTGCCGTCCACCTCGGCGGCGAGACTGCGCAGGTGATCCTCCTGCCCATCGTCGCAAGCGATGCGATAGACCTTCTCGGCGATGGTGACCGTGACCTGGGCCATGGAGCGGGCTTTCCCTAGGTTTCTTCTTGGCCGGGGCCGGCATCGCCATCGAGGACGCCACGGACGTTGTGAATGGCGCGATCGATCCGGCGGGCCAGTTCTTCGACGGTCGCGTCCAGGCGGCCGGCACGGGCCAGCGCGCCATCGAGCTCGACGGCCAGCCGGGCGCGGTCGTCCTGCATGAGGGCCAGTTCGGTCTCCAGGGAACTCTTCGAGCGTTCAGCCTCGAGCCGGCGCGAGGCAGCGGCCTCGAGGACGCCGAGCGCGGCGCCCAGGCGAGCAAGCGCCTGGTCGACGACAGCAGAGTTCAAGTCAACCTCGCCGATGCCATCGTGGTGTACGGCGGCCAGCGCACCCTTCAGAATCACAGCCCCTCCAGAGCGTTGTCGCTAAACATTTATCGCCTGCTTAAGGGAGGCGTCAATGGTGACTCAAACATCATGCACAGCGACACGTGAAGTTGATATTCGTCACAACTGCCCGCCTTACGTGAGAGTTGCTGGCGATACTGTCCGGCGGACGGACAAGAATGCTTTCACAGGCTGCGGCAAGAGTCGCCCGCGGCGTGCCGGCCGGTCCTGTATTCGTCGACGTCATCGGGAGGACGCAAAGTCCGCCCTATCCTCGTGCCGGAACGGACGCGCGGACGGGTGGCGCGGCACGCGAGTGGGCGTCCGCCGAGTGGATCAATTGACTCGACCCGGCGAGGTGTTATCAGTCCGCCAACCTTTTTGGGGCCTTCGATCATGACTTTTCGCGAACATCACGTCGCGCTCGCCAATGCAGTCCGCAGCCTGTCCATGGATGCGGTCGAAAAGGCGAAGTCCGGCCATCCTGGCCTGCCCATGGGCGCCGCCGACATCGCGACGGTCCTTTTCACGCGGTTCTTGAAGTTCGATCCGCAGAATCCCGGCTGGGCCGACCGCGACCGCTTCGTGCTGTCGGCCGGCCACGGCTCGATGCTGCTGTACGCGTTGCTGCATCTCACCGGCTACGAGGCCGTGACGCTCGACGAGCTCAAGCGCTTCCGCCAGCTGGGCTCACTCACGCCCGGGCACCCTGAATTCCGCCACACGCCCGGTGTCGAGACCACGACCGGTCCTCTCGGGCAGGGCATCGCCACGGCCGTGGGCATGGCGCTGGCCGAGCGCATCCTGGCGGCCGAGTTCGGCTCGCAGATCGTCGATCACCGCACCTACGTGCTGGCCTCGGACGGCGACCTGATGGAGGGCATCTCCCAGGAGGCGATCGCCCTCGCCGGCCACCTGCGCCTGTCGCGTCTCACGGTGCTCTTCGACGACAACGGCATCTCCATCGACGGGCCGCTGTCGCTGTCCGACAGCGTAGACCAGGTGAAGCGCTTCGAGGCCGCCGGCTGGCGGGCCGAGCGCGTCGACGGCCACGATGCCGAGGCGCTCGCCGCCGCCATCGAGCGTGCGCAGGCCTCGGACCGTCCGAGCCTCATCGCCTGCAAGACCATCATCGGCTACGGTGCCCCCAAGCGGGCCGGCACCTCCAAGGCCCATGGCGAGCCCCTGGGCGCCGAGGAACTCGCCGGCGCCAAGCTTGCGCTCAACCTGTCGCCGGAACCCTTCTCCGTGCCGTCGGACGTCCTGGCCGTGTGGCGCGAGGCGGGTGCGCGGTCGCGCGACGCGCGCTCCGCCTGGGAGAAGCGGCTCGCAGCGCTGGATCCGGCGCAGCGCGCCGAATTCGAGCGGCGCATGGCGGGAGCGTTGCCGCAGTCGTTCCCGGCCGCGGTCGCAGGCCTGAAGGCCAAGCTGTCCGCCGAGCCGCAGACCATCGCCACCCGCAAGGCGTCGGAGCTGGTCCTCGAGGTGGTGACCGAGGCGGTGCCCGAGCTGGTCCTCGGGTCGGCCGACCTGACGCCCTCCAACAACACCAAGACGAAGAACCTCGCGGTGGTTCAGCCCGGCACGCTCGCCGGCCGCTACATCCACTACGGCATCCGCGAGCACGGCATGGCCGCGGCCATGAACGGCATCGCCCTGCACGGCGGCCTGATCCCGGCGGGCGCCACCTTCATGGTGTTCACGGACTATTGCCGTCCGGCGATCCGCCTCGCCGCGCTGATGGGCATCCGGTCGATCTTCGTCATGACCCATGACTCGATCGGCCTGGGCGAGGACGGCCCCACGCACCAGCCGGTCGAGCATCTCGCCGCCTTGCGGGCCATGCCCAACCTGCTCGTGTTCCGCCCCGCGGACCCGGTCGAGACGGCGGAATGCTGGCAGCTCGCGCTGGAATCGCAGGGCGCTCCGAGCGTGCTCGCCCTCACCCGCCAGAACCTCGTCCCCTTCCGGACCGACGGGTCGGCGCAGAACCGCTCGGCGGCCGGCGCCTACGAGATCGTCGCCGCCGCAGGCGGCGAGGCGCAGGTGAGCCTCTTCGCCTCCGGATCCGAGGTCGAGATCGCCGTTGCGGCCCACAAGCTCCTTGCGGAACGCGGGATCGCGGCGCGTGTCGTGTCGGTTCCGTGCATGGAGCTCTTCGCCAGCCAGCCCGCGGCCTCCCGTTCGGCCGTCGTCGGCGACGCGCCGGTGAAGGTCGCCATCGAGGCCGGCGTGCGGATGGGATGGGACCAGATCGTCGGGTCGGACGGCATCTTCGTCGGCATGACCGGCTTCGGCGCCAGCGGGCCCTACAAGGAGCTCTACAAGCACTTCGGGATCACGGCCGAGGCCGTGGCCGAGCAGGCGGCAGCCCGCCTCTAGGGCGCGATTGTCGTTTTCGACGCAACGCGGCGACGAGCGCCGCGTTTGCCGGTGTTCCAGGATGACGTGAGGAGAAAGCCATGGCGGTTCGTGTAGCCATCAACGGGTTCGGTCGCATCGGCCGCAACGTGCTTCGTGCCATCATCGAGTCCGGTCGCACCGACATCGAGGTCGTGGCGATCAACGACCTCGGGCCGGTCGAGACCAACGCCCACCTGCTGCGCTACGACTCGGTGCATGGCCGCTTCCCGGCGACGGTCACGGTCGAGGGCGACACGATCAATGTCGGCCGCGGGCCGATCAAGGTGACCGCGATCAAGGATCCGGCCACCCTCCCCCACCGCGACCTCGGCGTCGACATCGCCATGGAGTGCACGGGCATCTTCACGGCCCGCGACAAGGCCGCGGCCCACCTCACCGCTGGCGCCAAGCGCGTCATCGTCTCGGCCCCGGCCGACGGCGCCGACTTCACGGTCGTCTTCGGCGTGAACCACGACAAGCTGACGAAGGATCACCTCGTCATCTCCAACGCGTCGTGCACGACGAACTGCCTCGCCCCGGTCGCCAAGGTCCTGCACGACGCGGTCGGGATCGAGCGCGGCATGATGACGACGATCCATTCCTACACGGGCGACCAGCCGACGCTCGACACGATGCACAAGGATCTCTACCGCGGCCGCGCCGCCGCGCTGTCGATGATCCCGACCTCGACCGGCGCGGCCAAGGCCGTGGGCCTGGTGCTGCCGGAGCTCAACGGCAAGCTCGACGGCTTCGCCCTGCGCGTGCCGACCCCGAACGTGTCGGTCGTGGACCTGAAGTTCATCGCCAAGCGCGCGACGTCGAAGGACGAGATCAACGCGGCCATCAAGGCGGCGGCCGACGGCCCGCTGAAGGGCGTGCTCGGCTACACCAACGACAAGAACGTCTCGATCGACTTCAACCACGACAGCCACTCGTCCATCTTCCACATGGACCAGACCAAGGTCATGGAGGGCACGCTGGTGTCGATCCTGTCCTGGTACGACAACGAGTGGGGCTTCTCGAACCGCATGTCCGACACGGCCGTCGCCCTCGGCAAGCTGATCTGACGCGCAGCGCGGTTTTACGGTCTTCCAACGGCGTCGTCCTCACGGACGGCGCCGTTTTCGTTTTCACGCCGGCACGGCCGCGCATTCATTTTTTCTGACCGGGTTGCTATCATGGCTCCTGTTTCAAGGATCGCTTTTCACCCGAACGTTTCGAGGATGCCATGATCGCCGCCGAGGATCCGATGATCGAGATGCGCCTCAAGGCCCTGGAAACGCGGTCCGAACGCCAAGAAGCCTCGCTCCAGCGGCTCGAGGTGATGTGCGCAAGGATTGAAGGCACCGTTGCACAACTGCCGAAATCTGCAGATCTGACGGCGATCAGGTCCGATATGGCCGTCATGAGATCAGACGTCGCGGAATTGCGCGGTCGCATCGCGATGCTGCCAACGTGGTGGATGCTTGTTGTCGCCCTGATTGCTACATGGGGCGCCGGTGTAGCCCTCGTGAGATTTGGATTGAGATGACAGCCTTCCGCACCCTCGACGACGCCGACCTCGCCAACAAGCGCGTGCTGCTGCGCGTGGACCTCAACGTCCCCATGGAGGACGGCAAGGTCACCGACGCGACCCGGATCGAGCGGATCCTGCCGACGATCCGCGAAATCGCGGACAAGAAGGGCAAGGTGATCCTGCTGGCGCATTTCGGCCGGCCGAAGGGACGCGATCACAAGGAGACGCTGGCGCCGGTCGCCCAGGCCCTCGCCGCGCATCTCGGCCGGCCGGTGGCCTTCGCCGACGACTGCATCGGAGACGCCGCCAAGGCCGCGGTCGACGCCATGAAGCCGGGCGACGTGCTCTGCCTGGAGAACACCCGCTTCCACAAGGAGGAGGAGAAGAACGATCCGGCCTTCGTGAAGGCGCTCGCGGCCAACGGCGACGTCTGGGTCAGCGACGCGTTCTCCGCGGCCCATCGTGCGCACGCCTCGACGGAGGGCTTGGGCCACGTGCTCCCCGCCTATGCGGGCCGCACCATGCAGCAGGAGGTGGAGGCGCTGTCGAAGGCGCTCGAGGCGCCGAAGCGGCCGGTCCTGGCCGTGGTGGGCGGCGCCAAGGTCTCGACCAAGCTCGAACTCCTCGGCAACCTCGTGAAGAAGGTCGACATCCTGGTGATCGGCGGCGGCATGGCCAACACGTTCCTGGCCGCGCAGGGCAAGGCCGTCGGCAAGTCGCTGTGCGAGAAGGATCTGCTGGACACCGCCCGGTCGATCCTGGAAACGGCCGCGCAGGCCAAGTGCGACATCGTCCTGCCGGTGGATGCGGTGGTGGCGGGCGAATTCAAGGCCCACGCGGCCAACAAGGTCGTGTCGGTCGACGCGGTCGGGTCCGACGAGATGATCCTCGACATCGGACCCGTCTCCGTCGCGACGGTCGCCGCGCGGCTCGCCGCGGCGAGCACCCTGGTGTGGAACGGGCCGTTCGGTGCCTTCGAACTGGCGCCCTTCGATGCCGGCACGGTGGCGGTAGCCCGCGAGGCGGCACGGTTGACGAGCGCGGGCAAGCTCCTGTCGGTGGCGGGGGGCGGCGATACCGTCGCGGCGCTCAACCATGCGGGCGTGGCCGACGACTTCTCCTACGTGTCCACGGCGGGCGGTGCCTTCCTCGAATGGCTCGAGGGAAAGCCGCTGCCGGGGGTCGAGGTTCTGCGCAAGCGGTGAGAATGTTCGCTTTTCGTTCTTGAAGCGACATCGGGTCGCGTCTAGTCTTGCAGTGTTTCAGAACCTCGTTTTTCAGGAGCACTGCATGACCGGCCTTGCGGGTACGTCCGAGCGCGACAGTCTTGCGCGCATCGAAGCCGAACTGGCCGCCATGCGGCAGGAGACGGTGGCCCGGCTCGACATGATCCACCGCCGGTTCGACGCGATGGACGAGAGCCTGGACAGGCTCGAGGGGGTCGGAAGGCGGCACTCCGCCGAGGTTTCCGGCCTGATCTTCATGGGCAAGGCGATGGCGGGGCAATGGTCGCTCGAGATCGCCGAGCTCGACCGCAGGCTCACGGCGCTCGAAAGCTCGGAGTGACCGATGCGGCCCCGATGCGGGAGCTCCGCACGGGGCGCCGCCTGGCGCGATGCCCCAATCCCGCCCCAGCCGCGCGTTACTCACGCGCGGCCCGGCCTTGTTTCCGTCGGTAAGGTTGACTTGAGTTCGTCGAAGGAACGAGAGCCTGGGCGAAGGACTTTGCCTTCCGGGTGATTTTGCCGCAGATGAAAATGCTCTAGTCAGGGCCGCGGTTGTATAGGGGACGGCACCCAGGGAGCCGAGGGAGACCACGATGGCACGCATCACGCTGAGGCAGCTTCTCGATCACGCCGCCGAGCACGGCTACGGCGTTCCGGCCTTCAACATCAACAACATGGAACAGGCGCTGGCGATCATGTCGGCCGCCGACGCCGTCGATGCGCCGGTCATCATCCAGGCCTCGCGCGGCGCCCGCCAGTACGCCAACGACATCATGCTGAAGCACATGATGGACGCGGTCACCGAGATCTACCCGCACATCCCCGTCTGCGTGCACCTCGATCATGGCAACAACGCCGCGACCTGCATGACCGCCATCCAGGCCGGCTTCACCTCGGTCATGATGGACGGCTCGCTGAAGGAAGACGGCAAGACCCCCGGCGACTGGGAGTACAATGTCGGCGTCACCCGCAAGGTGGTCGACATGGCCCATCTGGGCGGCATTTCGGTCGAGGGCGAGCTGGGCGTTCTGGGCTCGCTCGAAACGGGCATGGGCGACAAGGAAGACGGCCACGGCGCCGAGGGCAAGCTCTCGCACGACCAGTTGCTGACCAACCCGGCGGAGGCCGTCGAGTTCGTGCGGGCCACCAAGGTGGATGCGCTGGCGATCGCCATGGGCACGTCGCACGGCGCCTACAAGTTCTCGCGCAAGCCCGACGGCGCGATCCTGGCGATGCACGTCATCGAGGAAATCCACCGGCTGCTGCCGAACATGCATCTCGTGATGCACGGTTCGTCCTCGGTCCCGCAGGATCTCCAGGACATCATCAACCAGTACGGCGGCAAGATGCCCCAGACCTGGGGCGTTCCGGTCGAGGAAATCCAGCGCGGCATCAAGAACGGCGTCCGCAAGATCAACATCGACACGGACAACCGCATGGCCATGACCGGCCAGATCCGCAAGGTGCTCTCCGAGCATGCCGGCGAGTTCGACCCGCGCAAGTATCTCAAGCCCGCCATGGACGCCATGACCAAGCTGTGCAAGCAGCGGCTCGAGGAGTTCGGCACCGCCGGCAAGGCGTCGAAGATCGGCCGCATCCACACGCTCGCCGACATGGCGAAGCTTTATTCGGCCGGAAAGCTCGATCCGACCTTTGCCACGGCGAAGGCGGCAGAGTAATCCTGCGCCGATTCTTCGAGGCATCGACATGAGCGAACGCGCCCGCCTGGTGCTCGTCACCCCCGCCCCCTCCGAAGGGGCGGAGTGGCCGGGCGCGCTCGCCGACCAGCTTGCCGCGGCCGCCCGCGGCGGTCGCATCGACGCGATCATCGTCCGCCTTCCCCGGCTGGACGACCGCACGGTGATCAAGCTTCTCAAGCCGATCGTCCCGGTGGCGCAGGAGCACGGCTCCGCCGTGCTGCTGGAGGACGCACCGGCCCTGGTCGCCCGGTCCGGCGCCGACGGCGTTCACCTCACCGGGCTGGAAGGCCTTCGTGACGCGCTGGAGACGCTCCGGCCGCAGGAACGCATCGTGGGTGTCGGGGGCCTGCGGGCCCGGCACGATGCGATGGAAGCGGCGGAGGCCGGCGTCGATTACGTGATGTTCGGCGAACCCCGTCGCGATGGCACCGCACCGCCCTTCCCCGCCGTCCTCGAGCGGGCCGGATGGTGGGCGGAAGTCTTCGAGACCCCCTGCGTCGCCCATGTCGAAAGCCTCGAGGGCGTCGAGCCGATGGCGGCCACCGGGTGCGAGTTCGTCGCCGTCGGTGACGCCGTCTTCAACCATCCGGATGGACCGGAGGCGGGTGTGCGCGAGGCGCTGGCCGCGATCGAGGCGGCTCCCGTGATCGAGCGATGAGACGTCGGGCAGGTCTCGCGGCCGCCGGCCTTCTGCTCCTCGCGGGGCTCGCCAGAGCCCAGACGGGAACGCCTGCCTCCCCGACGGCGCCTCAGTCCCTGGCGCCTCCGGCCGCCCCCGCCGAACTGCAGGCCCCGGAGGCGAGCACCCGTCCCGACGTCGACTTCGCCTACGCCGCCTACCAGCGCGGGCTGTATTTGACGGCCTTTCGCGAAGCCACCCGGCGCATCGAGGCGGACCCGAACGACTCGGCGGCCATGACCCTGATCGGCGAGCTCTACGCCAACGGCTTCGGCGTCCGGCAGGACTGGAGCAAGGCCGCCGACTGGTACCGGCTGGCTTCGCAGCGGGGCGATCCCCAGGCATCCTACGCCCTCGCGATGCAGATGCTCGACGGCCGCGGCGTGCCGAAGGACAGCGCCGGCGGGCGCCGTCTGCTCGCCACCGCGGCCGACAAGGTTCCCGCCGCCGCCTACGCCATGGGGCTCCTGCTCCTCGAGGACAACAAGCCGGAGAGCGACCGCCGCGCGGCGTCGCTCATGCGCTTCGCTGCCGATGCCTCGGAGTCCGAGGCGCAGTACGCCATGGCGCTCCTCTACAGGCAGGGGCGCGGGGTCGAGAAAGACCCCAGCGAGATGCTGCTGTGGATGGCCCGCGCGGCGGCGAACCGCAGCGCCGCGGCACAGGTCGACTACGGCATCATGCTCTTCAACGGGGACGTGGTCCCCAAGAACGAGGAGGCGGCCGCCCGCTACTTCCAGCGCGCGGCCGAGCGCGGCAATGCGGTGGCGCAGAACAGGCTGGCGCGCCTCTACGCCTCGGGCCGCGGCGTTTCGAAGAACCTGATCGAGGCCGGGAAGTGGCACCTGCTCGCCAACGAGCGCGGTGTCGCCGATGGGTTCCTCGACCAGATCTTGCGCGACATGAAGCCCGAGGACAGGGCCCGCTCCGAGGAAGCCGCGCGGAAGTGGCGAGGCGACTGACCGGGCAACGCGGTCGCCGCAGGCGCCCTCAGCGCTCGCAGACCTTCTTGGACGTGCTCTTCGAGCCATCCTTGCAGACGAATTTGCCCGCCTCGCAGCGATCGACCCCGCCCTTCTTGCCGGAGCAGGGTTCGCGCTTGGCGGCAAGCGTCGGGGTGGCGGCAATCGCGAGGATCGAGAAGGCGAGGACGAGACGGCGCATGGCGGATCTCCGGGCGCAGGGTTGCTGACGCCCGCAAGCCAAGCATGCCGGAGAGCCTGCCGAAACGAACGGCCGATTGAACTCGCGCCGCGCCGGGCGTCGCGATTCCCGCGCGACGCGCAACCGTCAGACCACGCCCTTGCCGTGGAGCGCCGAGGCGATCTCGTCGAGGACGGCCGGGTCGTCGATGGTGGCCGGCATTGACCACGTGTCGCCGTCGGCGATCTTCTTCATCGTGCCGCGCAGGATCTTGCCCGAACGGGTCTTGGGCAGCCGGTTGACGGTGATCGCGATCTTGAAGGCAGCCACGGGCCCGATCTTGTCGCGCACCAGCTGGACGATCTCCTTCTCGATCTCGAGCGGCGACCGGTTGACGCCGCTCTTGAGCACCACGAACCCGCAGGGCTGCTCGCCCTTGAGCGCGTCCTTGATGCCGATCACGGCGCATTCGGCGACGTCCGGGTGCGACGCCAGGACCTCTTCCATCCCCCCGGTCGAGAGCCGGTGGCCGGCGACGTTGATGATGTCGTCGGTGCGCCCCATGATGAACAGGTAGCCGTCCTCGTCGACGAAGCCGGCGTCCGAGGTGTTGTAGAAGCCCGGGAAGGCGGAGAGATAGCTCTCCTTGAACCGGTCGTCCGCCTGCCAGAGCGTCGGCAGGGCGCCGGGCGGCAGAGGCAGCTTCACGACGATCGATCCCATGGTGTTGGGCGGGACGGGCTTGCCGCCCTCGTCGACCACCTGCACGTCCCAGCCGGGCATCGGCACGGTCGGGGACCCGTGCTTCACCGGCAGCCCGCCCAGTCCGAGCGGGTTGCCGACGATCGGCCAGCCGGTCTCCGTCTGCCACCAGTGGTCGATCACGGGAACGCCGAGGATGCGCTCGGCCCAGGCCACGGTGTCCGGGTCCGCCCGCTCGCCCGCCAGGAACAGGGCCCGGAAGCGGCTCATGTCGTAGCGTGCGAGGAGTTCGGCCCGAGGATCCTCCTTCTTGATCGCCCGGAACGCGGTCGGTGCCGTGAACAGGATCCGGATGTCGTATTCGGAGATCATCCGCCAGAACGCACCGGCATCGGGCGTGCCGACCGGCTTGCCCTCGTAGACCACGGTCGTCGCTCCGATCAGCAGGGGGGCGTAGACGATGTAGCTGTGGCCCACGACCCAGCCGACGTCGGACGCCGCCCAGAAGACTTCGCCCGGCCTGGCGCCGTACATGTTCGCCATCGACCAGGCGAGAGCCACCATGTGCCCGCCATTGTCGCGGACGACGCCCTTCGGCTTGCCGGTGGTCCCGGACGTGTAGAGAACGTAGAGCGGGTCGGTCGAGGCCACGGGAACGCAGGGCGCCTTCCGTCCCGCCGCCTTCGCCGCCGCGACGGCCTGCGCCCAGTCGAGGTCCCGCCCCTCGACCATGCCGGCGGCCGCCTGGGCGCGCTGCAACAGCAGAACGCCATCGGGCTTGGAGGAGGAGAGCGCGATCGCCTCGTCGAGGAGCGGCTTGTAGGCCACCACGCGGTTCGGCTCGATGCCGCAGGAGGCGGTGAGAATGGCCTTCGGCTTCGCATCATCGATGCGCGTCGCGAGTTCCTTGGCCGCGAACCCGCCGAACACCACGGAATGGACCGCCCCGATGCGGGCGCAGGCGAGCATGGCGATCACCGCCTCGGGGATCATCGGCATGTAGACGATGACGCGGTCGCCCTTGGCGACGCCCATGTCCTGCAGCACGGCGCCGAGGGCCTCGACCTCGCCGAGCAGGTCCCGGTAGGTCAGCGTGCGCTTCGCCCCCGTCACCGGGCTGTCGTAGATCAGCGCCGCCTGCTCGCCCCGCGAGGCGGCATGCCGGTCCACCGCGTTCCAGCAGGTGTTGCAGAGGGCGCCGGGAAACCAGCGGCCATAGGCCCCCTCGGCGGCATCGAACACGGCATCGGGCTGGCGGATCCAGTCGATGGCGGACGCAGCATCGCCCCAGAACGCCTCCGGCTCCTTGCGCCAGCGAGCATAGGTCTCGTGATAGGCGGTGGCTGCGGACATGACGCTCTCCCTTGCCGGTAGACGGGTGTCTCATCCCTTCATTGTGCTGCTGCGTAGCATTGCGGACCGTCGCGCGTCAGAGCGACTTTCGATGAACGGAAAAGTCCGGAGCCCTCGGACCTTCGTCCGATCGCCACCGGCCGTCGGCGTGGACGCATGCCTCTCGCCAAAAGCCGGATTCCACCTTCTCGCAGCATGCTCTAGGGTTCCGCCAACACCGGGAGGGACCTCATTCATGGCCGCGTCGCCCTACGACACCGATCTGGACCGCAATCCGGCGAATTTCCAGCCGCTGACGCCCCTCACCTTCCTCGAGCGGGCCGCGCAGGTGTTTCCGGAGCGCACGGCGATCGTCCATGGCGCGCTGCGCCGGTCCTACAAGGACTTCCACACGCGCGCCTGCCGTCTCGCCTCGGCGCTGGCCAGGCGCGGCATCGGACGCGGCGACACGGTGGCCGTGATGCTCGCCAACACGCCCGCCATGCTGGAGTGCCACTACGGCGTGCCGATGACCGGCGCGGTGCTGAACACGCTCAATACCAGGCTGGACGCGGCCATCATCGCGTTCTCCCTCGACCACGGCGAAGCCAAGGTGCTGATCACCGACCGGGAGTTCGCGAAGATCGTGAAGCCCGCCCTCGAGCTCGCCAAGGTGAAGCCACTGGTGATCGACTACGACGATCCCGAGTTCACCGGCCCCGGCGAACGGCTCGGAGAGCTCGAATACGAGGCGTTCCTGTCCGAGGGAGAACCGGTCTTTGCCCGGCGCCATCCGCTCGACGAGTGGGATGCGATATCGCTCAACTACACGTCCGGCACCACGGGGAACCCGAAGGGCGTCGTCTACCATCACCGCGGCGCGTATCTGCTGGCGCAGGGCAATGTCGTGACCTGCGGCATGGGCAAGCATCCCGTCTACCTGTGGACGCTGCCCATGTTCCACTGCAATGGCTGGTGCTTCCCCTGGTCGATCTCGGTCGTGGCCGGGACCCATGTCTGCCTGCGGCAGGTCCGGGCCGCAGCGATGTACGACGCCATCGCGACGCACAAGGTGACGCATCTGTGCGGCGCGCCGATCGTCATGTCGACGCTGCTCAACGCGCCGGCCGCGGAGAAGAAGCCTCTGCCGCACGTGGTCGAGTTCTTCACGGCCGCGGCGCCACCGCCGGAAGCCGTCCTGGCGGCGATGAAGGCGGCCGGCTTCAACGTCACGCATCTCTACGGGCTGACGGAGACCTACGGGCCGGCCGTGGTGAACGACTGGCATGCGGAGTGGAACGACCTCGAGCCGGCCGCGCAGGCCGCCAGGAAGGCGCGGCAGGGCGTCCGCTACCTCGCGCTGGAGGCCCTCGACATCATCGATCCCGCCACCATGGAAGCGGTGCCCGCCGATGGCCAGACCATGGGCGAGGCGATGTTCCGCGGCAACGTCGTGATGAAGGGCTATCTCAAGAACCCGAAGGCGACGCAGGAGGCCTTCGCGGGCGGCTGGTTCCACTCCGGCGACCTCGGCGTCAAGCATCCCGACGGCTACATCCAGCTCAAGGACCGCTCGAAGGACATCATCATCTCGGGCGGAGAGAACATCTCCTCCATCGAGGTCGAGGACGCGCTGTTCAAGCATCCCGCCGTGCAGGCCGCGGCCGTGGTCGCCAAGCCCGACGACAGGTGGGGCGAGACGCCCTGCGCCTTCATCGAACTCAAGCCGGAGCACATGGCCACGGCGGAGGACCTGATCGCCTGGTGCCGGCAGCATCTCGCCGCCTACAAGTGCCCGCGCCACATCGTCTTCACCGAGCTTCCCAAGACCTCGACCGGGAAGATCCAGAAGTTCAAGCTGCGCGAGATGGCGAAGGACGCGTGAGGTCATGAAGAAGCGCACGGGCGAGCCCTTCATGCCCGCCCCGGCCTACGGGGCGACGTTGTCCGGGCTCTCCGTGAACCTCCTGGTCCGCGACATGGATCGGGCCCTGGTGTTCGCCAGGGAGGTCCTCGGCGCCGCGGTGGTCTATGCCGACGCGGACTTCGCGGTGCTGAGGCATGGCGGCGCCAAGTGGATGCTGCACGCCGACCACACCTATCTCGACCATCCGCTGCACGGAAGCCTGGCCGCCGGCGATGCCCGCGGCGTCGGCGCCGAATTGCGGCTCCATGGCTGCGATCCCGACGCGGCCCAGGCGGCGGCGCGGGCCCACGGCTTCACGGTCCTGGCCGGCGCCATGGACAAGCCCCATGGCCTGCGGGAGTGCCACATCCTCGACGACGAGGGGTATGTCTGGGCGCCTGACGTGCCTTTGCGCCGCTGACCGCCTACGCCGCCGCGTCGTAGCGACGCTGGGCCTCCATCACCCGCTCGATGTTGGCCTCGGCCCAGCGCGTCAGGTCGGCCATGATGGCGCGCAGCGTCAGGCCGAGTTCGCTGATCCGGTACTCGACCGTCACGGGCACCGTCGCGAACACCTCGCGCTCGACCAGGCCGTCACGTTCCAGCCCCTTCAGTGTCTGGGACAGCATCTTCGCCGAGATTCCGGGAACGTCCCTTCGCAACTGATTGAAGCGGCGCGGTCCGGCCGCCAGGAGCGCGAGGATCAGGACGGCCCAGCGGTCGCCGATCCGATCGAGCACCATGCGCGTCGGACAGCCGTCCATGTAGCAGTCGAAGCGCTTGCCTGCAGGCATGGCCTGCTCCTTCCAGTTACCGCCCGGTGACTTGGTCACGTTCCGGTGCGTTCTTGCGGCACCGCTCACCCTAGGCTACCTGCTCTCTATCGGAAACTGGTTTCCGATAGAAACCTCGTCCTTGAAACGTGGGAGCAGTCGATGAGCAAGACCATTCTGGTTCTGGGAAGCACGGGCAATGTCGGCGTGCCGCTGGTGCGGGCCCTTGCCGAGGCCGGCGCAACGGTGCGGGCCGCATCGCGAAAGGGATCTCCGGTGGCCGGCGCCATCCCGGTGCGCTTCGACTATGCGGACCCCGCCACGTTCGGCCCCGCGCTGGACGGTGCCGACGCGGTCTACGTCCTGGCGCCCACAGGCACCGTCGATGCGCCCGCGGTCCTGAACCCGGTCATCGACGCGGCGGTGGAGCGTGGCGCCAAGGTTGTGCTGCAGACCGCCTTCGGCGTGAACACCGACGATGCGATCCCGCTGCGACAGGTCGAGCGCAGGCTGGAGGGGTCGGGCGTCCCCCACGTCATCCTTCGGCCGAACTGGTTCGCCGACAACTTCCACCTGTTCTGGGTGCACGACATCCGTCAGGGCCGCATCGCGGTTCCCGCAGCCGATGGGCGGAGTGCCTTCATCGACGCGCGGGACATCGCGCTGGCGGCGGCCGGCGCCCTCACCCAGAGCCAATTCGACGGGCAGGCCATCGATCTCACGGGTCCGGCGGCCCTGTCCTACGCGGAGGCCGCGGCGGTGCTGTCCGAGGCGACCGGACGCCCGATCCGCTACGAGCCGACCGACGATCCGACGTTCGTTGCCAATCTCGTGGCCGGCGGCGTGCCGTCCGCCTATGCGACGTTCCTCGCCGCGATCTTTTATCCGGTTCGCGAAGGCTGGACCGCAGCGGTCACGGACGGGGTCGAGCGCCTTTCGGGGCGTCCCGGGCGGACCCTCGCCGACTACGCGCGCGACAACGCTCATCGGTTGGCTTGACCCGCAGCCCGCGGTTCGGAGGCCGGCGCTTCAGTCGCTGGCCTCTTCTTGCTCGGTGCGGACCACCCTCAGGTGCTGGCGCCTGGCCGAGGCCCTGTACTCCTCCAGAACGGCCGAGAGATCGTCATTCGAGGCAGCGGGCTTCGTGTCCTTGGCGTCCATGCCGGCCAGGACGTCGATGAGGTCCAGTATCTGCTGGTGCTGGGCGCCGACGACCTCGGACAGGGTCTGGAACTCGGAGATGAGATCGGTTAGATCGTCGCGGCCACGCTTGGCCGGCGCTGGCGGCGGCGGCACGGCGCCGCGATGGGACGCCACGGGCAGAAGCGTCACTCTCAGGTGATGCCCGCCCTCATCCTTGCCGCGCGCGACGAAATAAGGGGTGCCCACCCGGCGGCCATAGCGGTCGAGCAGGAGCTTCAGGCGGTCGAGACACGCCATTGCGCGTATTTCATCGTCATCGATCCGCGCCATGCGTTTCTTCCTGCCCCGCTTTCGCATTCAGTATAGGACCGCCGACGAGTCCCTGTCAGTTGCGCAATCACCGATTGTTAGGTGACCTTACATTCAAATGCCCGTGAGCCGCGTGTATTAACTTTTGTCATGTCGTTGGTGGACAAGTCACCGTCGGATGATCAAGATGTTTCGGTGGGCGTTACAGGATTGATCCTCATTTTCGTCGCGAGTGGTATAATGACGGTACCTCTCGTGGTTCAAGACCCCCGAACGGAAGGATTGCGCGTGCGGTGTTCTCCCATGATTGCAGCCTGGGCTTCGCATCATGACACCTGATATCGACCGGCAAGGCTTCTCCACCCGGACGGCCGCCCTGCTTGACGCCACCGCCAACGTCATCACGGCCCACTCGCAGTTCCTCGATGCGCTCAAGAACAGCGTCGGCGAAGAGGATCCTCGCGTGCTGTCCTTCATCGGGTCCTTCGAAAGCCTCACCGCCAATTTCGAGGCGATCAGCCAGGCCATGGTCGAGCACCTCGTGGTGCTGGCCCGCAAGGACTGACGCGCGCGCCGTCAGGGCCGTCGCGACGACCGGCCCCTCGAACGAAAAAGGGCCGCCCGAAGGCGGCCCCGATCCCATGACTGCTGCTGCCGACGCTGCCGGCTCAGTGCGCCATCGCCTTGTTGATGTCCTCGACCATCTTCTTGGCGTCGGCGAAAAGCATCAGCGTGTTGTCCTTGAAGAACAGCTCGTTCTCGACGCCGGCGTAGCCCGAGCCCATGCCGCGCTTGATGAACAGCACGGTCTTGGCCCTCTCGACGTCGAGGATCGGCATACCGAAGATCGGCGAGGTCGGATCGGTCTTCGCCGCGGGGTTGGTGACGTCGTTGGCGCCGATGACGAAGGCCACGTCGGCCTGCGAGAACTCCGAGTTGATGTCCTCGAGCTCGAACACCTCGTCGTAGGGCACGTTGGCCTCGGCGAGAAGGACGTTCATGTGGCCCGGCATGCGGCCGGCGACGGGATGGATGGCGTACTTCACCTCCACCCCTTCCTTCTTCAGGTTGTCGGCCATCTCGCGCAGCGCGTGCTGCGCCTGGGCGACCGCCATGCCGTAGCCCGGCACGATGATGACCTTCGACGCGTTCTTCATCATGAAGGCGGCGTCGTCGGCCGAACCCTGCTTGACCGGGCGCGTCTCCTTCACGCCCGAGGCGGCCGCGGCGGTCTCGCCGCCGAACCCGCCCAGGATGACGGAGATGAACGAGCGGTTCATGCCCTTGCACATGATGTAGGACAGGATCGCGCCGGAGGAGCCGACCAGCGCGCCCGTGATGATGAGCGCGAGGTTGCCGAGCGTGAAGCCGATGCCGGCCGCAGCCCACCCCGAGTAGGAGTTCAGCATCGACACGACGACGGGCATGTCCGCGCCGCCGATCGGGATGATGATGAGCACACCGAGAAGGAAGCTCGCCAGGCAGATCAGCCAGAAGACCGTGTGGCTCTCGGTGCGGACGAAGATCACGATCAGCACCAGCAGCAGCAGCGCCAGCGCGATGTTGATGAGATGGCGCTGCGGCAGCATGATCGGCTTGCCGCTCATGCGTCCGTCGAGCTTGAGGAAGGCGATCACCGAGCCGGTGAACGTGATGGCGCCGATGGCCACGCCGAGCACCATTTCCACGAGGCTGGCCCCGTGGATCTGGCCGGGCGCGCCGATGCCGAAGGCGGCCGGGGCATACAGCGCGCCGGCGGCGACCATCACGGCGGCGAGGCCGACCAGCGAATGGAAGAACGCGACGAGCTGCGGCATCGCCGTCATGGGGATGCGCTTGGCCACCACCGCGCCGGCGCCGCCGCCGATGCCGAGGCCGACGATGAGCAGGGCCCAGCCCATGACGCCGTGAGGCGGCGACAGGATCAGCGTCGTGACCATGGCGATGGCCATGCCGACCATGCCGTACAGGTTGCCCTGGCGGCTGGAGGCCGGCGAGGACAGGCCGCGCAGCGCCATGATGAACAGGACGCCGGCGACGAGGTAGAGAAGGGCTGCGACGTTCGCGCTCATCGGCCTCAGCCCTTCTTCTTGTACATGGCGAGCATCCGCTGGGTGACCAGGAAGCCGCCGAAGATGTTCACGCTGGCGAGGATGAGCGCCACGAAGCCCAGCATGCGGGCCCAGAGCGGTCCGTCGTCGCCCGGGGCTCCCGCGTCCACGCCCACCGCGAGCAGCGCGCCGACCACGATCACCGAGGAGATCGCGTTGGTGACCGACATCAGCGGCGTGTGCAGCGCCGGCGTCACCG
>NZ_CAMFHB010000048.1 GCF_945952055.1 uncultured Alsobacter sp. | reverse complement strand
CGCCGGGGCCGGCTCGGGCTTGCCCTCGCCACCCGGTCCGATGACACGGCGCTTCACCTTCTCGACGACGACGGCCTTGGTGCGCCCGTGCGAGAAGCTCTGACGCACGACGCCAGACTCGACCGGGCGCTTCAGGCTCAACGTCTTCGAAGGGACGTGAAGCGTCTTGTCGCCGCTATTCTTCGTATCGCTCATTCCGCTCTTGTCCTGCGGGTTCCCGGGTCGTCGGTCGCTGATGTGGCACCCGCGTCGGCCACCAGAGGCGGCGAAGGATCGCGGTAGCGCTCCAAGGCCCGCATCCGCGCGATCGCCGCGCGGGATGCAGGCCCGTCCAGAAGCGCAGCATGTATCACATGTGACCGCCCCAATGCCAAATCCAAATCCGCGGAATCGAGCGCGGCGATGACCGGAATTGCTTCGGCTGCATCGCCGAAGCGCCTCCGGAGCGCCTGCCCGACCTTCCGCACCCCGTCCGGGGCCGCATCCGCCGCGTGGACGACGCCCGCCAGAGGCCCCCGACCGATCGCGGCCTCAACCTTCGAGAAGCCCGTGACGACGAGCCCCGCCTTGTTGGCGAGGCTCGCAGCCTCCCGCGCCGCGCGCCGGAGGAGGGCTTCGATGTCGTCCGGCAGCGTGGCCGAGACCTTCACGGCCGCCTTCAGGCCGCGGGCGAACGCCTTCTTGCGCATCGCCTCGGCCACGGCCTGCCGGCTGGCGGTCACCCAGACGCCTCGCCCCGGCAGCTTGTGCCGCAGGTCCGGGGCCAGCGTGTCGTCGGGCGCGACCACGAAGCGGATGAGCTCGTCGATCGGGCGAACCGTCCGCGTGGCGACGCAGGTCCGCAAGGGGCCGTCGCCCTCCGGATCGTCGATCGCGCTCGCCTGCTCGGCCCGACTGCCCACTCCGTCTCCTTCCGCCCTGCGCTCAGGCCTCTGCCGGCTCTTCGTCCTCGACCGGAGCCGGGGCCTCGATCCAGCCAGCCTTGACGCGGGCCGCCATGATCATGGCCTCCGCCTCTTCGCGCGACAGCTCGATGCCGTCCAGGAAGCCGGCGTGACGGACGGTTTCGCCGCCCTTGCGCTCGGTCCAGCCCACCAGGTCGTCGGTGGCGCAGCCGGCGAGATCCTCGACGCTCTTCACGTCGTTCTCGCCGAACTTCACCAGCATCGGGGTGGTGACGCCGTCGACTTCCTTCAGCTCGTCCGCGACGCCCAGTTCCACGCGACGCGCGTCGAACTCGGCCTCGATGCGGGCGAGGTAATCCTGGGCACGCGCCTGGATCTCCTGCGCGGTGTCGTCGTCGAAGCCCTCGATGCCGGCCAGTTCCGCCGGCTCGACATAGGCCAGTTCCTCGACGGAGCAGAAGCCTTCCGAGGCGAGCAGCTGGCCGACGACCTCGTCAACGTCCAGGGCCTCCATGAAGATCCGCGTGCGCTCCAGGAACTCCTTCTGGCGGCGCTCGGACTCCTCGGCCTCGGTCAGGATGTCGATGTCCCAGCCGGTGAGCTGCGAGGCCAGGCGGACGTTCTGGCCGCGGCGGCCGATGGCCAGGCTGAGCTGGTCGTCGGGAACCACGACCTCGATGCGCTCGGCGTCCTCGTCGAGCACCACCTTGGCCACTTCGGCCGGCTGCAGCGCGTTGACGATGAAGGTCGCGACGTCGGGCGACCAGGGAATGATGTCGATCTTCTCGCCCTGGAGTTCACCCACCACGGCCTGCACGCGCGAACCGCGCATGCCCACGCAGGCGCCGACCGGGTCGATCGAGCTGTCGCGCGAGATCACGGCGATCTTGGCGCGCGAGCCGGGGTCGCGGGCGACCGCCTTCACCTCGATGATGCCGTCGTAGATCTCGGGCACTTCCTGGGCGAAGAGCTTCGCCATGAACTGCGGATGGGTGCGCGACAGGAAGATCTGCGGGCCGCGCTGCTCGCGGCGCACGTCGTAGACATAGGCGCGGACGCGGTCGCCGTAGCGCATGGTTTCGCGCGGGATCATCTCGTCGCGGCGGATGATGCCTTCGCCGCGGCCGAGATCGACGATGACGTTGCCGTATTCGACGCGCTTCACGGTGCCGTTGACGATTTCGCCGACACGGTCCTTGAACTCGTCATACTGGCGGTCACGCTCGGCTTCGCGCACCTTCTGCACGATGACCTGCTTGGCCGACTGGGCGGCGATGCGGCCGAAGTCGAACGGGGGCAGCGTATCGGCGATGGTGTCGCCGACCTGCGCGGCCGGGTTGAAGCGCTGCGCGTCGGGCAGCGCGATCTCGATGGCCGGGTTCTCGACCCGCTCCACCACGTGGAGATAGCGGGACAGACGCAGTTCGCCGGTGCGCGGGTTGATCTCGGCATGGACTTCCGTCTCGGTGCCGTAGCGCGAGCGGGCCGCCTTGGCGATGGCGTCCTCCATCGCGGTGAGCACGATCTGACGATCGATCACCTTCTCGCGGGCCACCGCGTCGGCGATCTGCAGCAGTTCCAGCCTGTTGGCGCTGACGGCCATGCGCGTCACTCCTCTTCGGGTCTCGGGCGGGCCTTGCCGGCAGCCTTGCCGCCGGGCGTCCCACGTCCGGCGGGGCCGGGCTTCCTGGGTTTGGGTTGGGGGGCGGCGTCCGCGGCCGGCTCGTCGTCCGGCTCGTCTTCGCCGCCATCGTCGCCGACGGCCGCCTTCTTGGCGGCCTTGTCCCGGCGCAGGGACTCTCGGATCAGCTCGTCGGTCAGCACCAGCCGGGCATCGGCGAGATCGCGCAGCGGGATGGTGATGCGACGGTCCTCGTCGGCCTTGGCGTCGCCGCGCTCGAGCTGCACGGCGCCGTCTTCGACGCCGACGATCATGCCGCGCCACCGCTTGCGTCCGCCGATCGGAAGCGTGGCTTCGATCTTGGCCTCGTGCCCGGCCCAGCGCGCGAAATCGGTGGCGCGGACGAGCGGCCGGTCGATGCCCGGCGACGAGACCTCGAGGTGGTAGGCCCGGTCGATCGGATCGTCCACGTCCAGCGCGGGCGACACGGCGCGGCTCACCGCCTCGCAATCGTCGACGGTGAACGTCCCGTCGGGACGCTCGGCCATGATCTGCACGGTGCAACCGTTGAGAGCCGTGACACGCACGCGCACCAGCCGGAATCCGAGGTCGTGCAGCACCGGCTCGACGATGGCGCCCACGCGGGCGGCCACGCCTCCATCTGCGATCAGCCTGGGTTCTTCGAGTGCGTCCACGCGGGCTCCTGCGGCGAAAGCGATGCGGCTAAGCAAAAAAGAGCGGGTCCCGGGGGCCCCACTCTCTCAATGCGATGTCATATCGCTCTGAGATGTATCGGATGGCGCGCACTATACGCAGCGGCGCCCCGGATGCAAGCGCAATCGCCGGTCCATCAAGGTGAACCTTTTGGTAGAATTTCCGTGCCACACTCCCAGCGACAGGGGAATGTGCATGCAGCCTTTGAATTCACTCGTGCAGGACGTGGAGGACGCGATCGCCAGCGGCGAGGACGCGCGCCGTGCCGACACGCTCCGTCGCCTGACCGGCCTGTTCGTCGACATGTCCCCGCAGTTGAACGAGTCCCATGTGGACGTCTTCGACGAGGTGATCTCGCGCCTCGCCAAGGAAATCGAATTCCGCGCCCGCGTCGAGCTGGCCGAGCGTCTCGCCGACGTCGGCAACGCTCCGCGCCGCACCGTGCGCGACCTCGCCTTCGACGCCTCGATCGAGATCGCCCGGCCCGTCCTCGAGCGGTCCACCCGCCTGGACGAGAAGGATCTCGTCGAGATCGCCCAGCAGAAGGGCCAGGACCATCTGCTCGCGCTGTCCGTGCGCCGCAACCTCACCGAGGCCGTCACCGACGTGCTGGTGGTGCGCGGCGACCAGACGGTCGTGCGCTCGGTGGCCGGCAACCAGACCGCGGCCTTCTCCGACCAGGGTCTCGGCACGCTCGTGGACCGCGCCATGGCGGATCCGCGCCTGAAGGGGATCCTGGACACCCGCAGCGACATTTCGGCCGAGCGCATGTCGGCGCTGGTCGAGGCCGCGAAGGAACGCGCCCGGCGCGGACTGATCGGGACCAGCGGCGGCTCCGACGAGGCGATCGCCGACGCCCTGAACGCCGGCGCCGACATGGTGATGGCGGAGGGGTCCTCGCTGATCCTCGTCGAGGACATCGTCGCGGCCAAGCCGCGCATCGACAAGATGGAGGCCGAGGGCCGGCTGGTCGAGGACGAGGTTCAAAAGCTCATCCGCGACGACAAGATGGCCGACGCCCTCATGGCCCTGGGCCGCCTGGCTAACCTGCCGCCGGAGGTGATGGCGCACGCCTACAGCGCGCCGCACTTCGACCCGCTCCTCTTCGTCGTGCGCGGCATCAAGTTCGGCTGGCCCACCTTCAAGCTGCTGCTGACGGTGAAGTCCGGCCGCAACCCGCCGCAGACGCTGCTCAAGAGCGCCTTCGCCGGCTACGAGGCGCTCTCCATCCCGACGGCGCAGCGCGTCATGCGCTTCGTGCTCGCCAAGCAGAAGATGGCAACCACCCAGTGACCACGACGGGGTCGGAGCGGGCGCCGCGGACCGATCCGTCGCATTCGAACGATCCGTTTCAGCACCCGACAAGCGGCCGCCGTGTAGCTCTGGTCGCCGATTGATTCAGGTGTACAGGACATGGCCGCCCGGCTCGGAACCCAGGATCTTCTCGGGGCTGCGGCCTCGACCGATACGGATCGGAATGCCGAGGCCGTCAAGCGCATCACGGATCTGTTCCTGCGCGATTGCGAGCGGCTGCGCGACGAGCACGTCGCCGTGTTCGATGAAGTCATCGGCATGCTCGCGGCCCGGATCGAGGCGCATGCGCGCGCCGAGCTGGCCGAGCGCCTCGCCGACGTGCCCAACGCTCCGCCCAACCTCATCCGCAAGCTGGCGCGCGACGAGATCCTCGTGGCCCGTCCCGTCCTGTCGCGCTCGGCCCGCCTGACCGACGACGACCTCGTGGACGTGGCCCTCACGCGCGGCCGCAACCACATGATCGCCATCACCGAGCGGCCGACCCTGAGCGAGACGGTCACCGACGTCCTGGTGGAGCACGGCGACCAGGTCGTCGTCCATGCCGCGGCCCGCAACCTGCAGGCCCGTTTCTCGGACCACGGCTTCGGGCGGCTGGTGGAGCGCTCCCGTGGGGACGAATCCCTGCAGCTCACCCTCGGCGACCGGCCCGACCTGCCTCTGGCGCGCCTCAAGGATCTCGTCGGGCACGCCAAGGCGGCGGCCAAGCAGCGTCTTCTGGCGGCCCTGGGGACCCGTTCGGCCGCGCTGGTCGAGGAGGCGGTGGAGAACGGGGCCGCCCAGGTGGATGCGGACGCCTACCAGGCGCTGTGGAACCGGCTGGGATCGGGCGAGGACACCGGCGAGGCCGTGCGCCGCTTCGAGCGCGGCGAGCTGGGCGAGACGGACGTCTACGGCTTCGCCCTGGCCGGGCAGGCGATCGAGGCCGAGTCGGCGCTCAACCTGCTGGCTCGCATGCCCGAGTCCTTCGGCGTACGCGTGCTCGTGGAGCCCCAGGACGACCTGCTGCTCATCGTCTGCAAGTCGCTGGATTTCGGCTGGGACACGGTCGAGGCCCTGCGGCGGCTGAAGGTGCGCGACGGCAGGACCCAGCCGCCCGCAGCCAAGCTGAAGAGCAGCTACGAGACGCTGAGCCGGGTGACGGCCGACCGCGTGGTGCGCTTCCTGCGCGCCCGCGATCCGGCCTCCACGAGCAACGTCCTGGGTGTCGTGACGGAGCGCTGAGGCTGCGCTTCTCAGCCGGCCTTCCGGGCCGTGATGTAGCTCGCCACCCGTCCCTCGCGGATCGCCTTCGCCTCGTAACGGGTGCCGGGCCAGCCCGGAAACGGCGTCCGCCAGTCGCCGGGGCGCGCGGCCGTCCACGTCAGGTCGGGCGAGCGCAGGATCCGCGCCAGCGTCCAGCCGACATAATGGTCGATGTCGCTGGCGAACAGGAAATGCCCGCCGGGACGCAGAACCCGGGCGATCTGGGCGAGGCGTGCATCCGACACGAAACGCCGCTTGTTGTGGCGACGCTTGGGCCAGGGGTCGGGATAGAGCAGATAGACGGTCGAGACGCTCGCGTCCGGCAGGCCGGCGAGCACCTCTTCGGCGTCGCCGTCCCACAGCCTGACGTTGCCGAGATCCTCGGCGGCGATCGCCGCCAGCATCTTCGCCATGCCGTTCACGAACGGCTCGCAGCCGATGAAGCCGGTCGTCGGCGCGGATCGCGCGCGGCTCAGCAGGTGCTCTCCCCCGCCGAAGCCGATCTCGAGCCGCACCTCCTCGACCGAGGTGGCGAACAGCGAGGCCGGGTCGGCGAGCGCCTGCGGATCGATGCGCAGGCGAGGCAGCAGGTCGGAGACGAGCCCGGCCTGCCCGAGGCGCAGCTTGTGTCCCTTGCGGCGGCCGAAGAAGGCGCCGCCCTGGTCCGCGGCGTCGGTCACCGCCCGGTCGCTCAGATCAGGCCGCGGATCTGGTCGACGAGATCCGTGCGCTCCCAGCTGAAGCCGCCATCGGCCTCCGGGGCGCGCCCGAAATGTCCGTAGGCGGCCGTGCGGGCGTAGATCGGCTTGTTGAGGCCGAGATGCTCGCGGATGCCGCGCGGCGACAGGTCCATCGCCTTCATCAGCGCGGACTCGAGCTTGCCCTCGTCGACCTTCCCCGTGCCGTGCAGATCCGCGTAGATCGACAGCGGCTGGGCGACGCCGATGGCGTAGGACAGCTGGATCGTGCAGCGGTCGGCGAGGCCGGCCGCGACGACGTTCTTGGCGAGGTAGCGGGCAGCATAGGCGGCCGAACGGTCGACCTTGGTCGGGTCCTTGCCCGAGAAGGCGCCGCCGCCGTGCGGCGCGGCACCGCCGTAGGTGTCGACGATGATCTTGCGGCCGGTGAGCCCGCTGTCGCCGTCCGGACCGCCGATCACGAACTTGCCGGTCGGGTTCACGTGCCACACCGTCGCGTCGGAGATCCAGCCTGCCGGCAGGGCCTGCCGGACATAGGGCTCGACGATGGCGCGCACGTCGCGCGAGGACAGCGCCTCGTCGAGGTGCTGGGTCGAGACGACGATCTGCGTGACGCCGACGGGCTTGCCGTTTTCGTAGCGCACCGTGACCTGGCTCTTGGCGTCGGGGCCGAGAACCTTGCTCTCGCCGGAGCGGCGGGCCTGGGACAGGCGCTTGAGGATTTCGTGCGCGTAGTAGAGCGGAGCGGGCATCAGCTCCGGGGTCTCGCGGCAGGCGTAGCCGAACATGATGCCCTGGTCGCCGGCGCCTTCGTCCTTGTTGCCCGCCGAATCCACGCCCTGGGCAATGTCGACGGACTGGGCGTGCAGCAGCACCTCGATGTCGCAGGTCTCCCAGTGGAAGCCCGCCTGCTCGTAGCCGATGTCACGGATCGCCAGCCGTGCGATGTGGGAGACGAAATCGCGGGTGAGGGAGGCCGGACCACGGGTCTCGCCGGCGATCACCACGCGGTTGGTCGTGGCCAGCGTCTCGCAGGCGACACGCACCTGGCTCGGGTCCCAGCCTTCGGCCGCGGCGGCCCGGAAGAACGCGTCGACCACTTCGTCCGAGATCCGGTCGCAAACCTTGTCGGGATGGCCTTCGGAAACCGACTCACTGGTGAACAGGTAATTGGAGCGCGCCACGGACCACCTCTCGACGGAAAGGGCCCGGCCCTTGCGAGCCGGGTGACCAAGTTGTGCCGTGTCTGTGACAGGGTCCGTTCGTCGGGTCAAGCCGCAACGCCGGAAACGTTCGTTTTGACGAACGATGCCTTAAGCTTCGACCGGCGGCGCCGCCGGAACCGCGGCCGCCTGGGCGATTTCGTCTTCGCCGGCAATGGCGTTGACCAGGTCGACCACGCGGCGGCGAAGCTTGGGATCCCTGATCCGCAGGAACGCGCGGTTCAGCTGGACGCCCTCGTTCGAGGCCAGGAAGTCGGCGACGTAGGGCGTGTCGGCCGGCTCGCGGAGGCCCTCGCCGAGCGGCTGCGCCGTTTCGCCCACCGGCGCCCCGTCGAAGAAGAACTCGACCGGCATGCCGAGGATGTTGGAGATCTGCTGAAGGCGGCTGGCACCGATCCGGTTGGTGCCCTTTTCGTACTTCTGGACCTGCTGGAAGGTGAGGCCGAGGGCCTCTCCGAGCTTTTCCTGGCTCATTCCGATCAGAACGCGACGCATCCGGACACGACTGCCTACGTGCTTGTCGATCGGATTCGGAGACTTCTTCGTCAACATGTTCAAAGTGACCCCCAATGAATGGCCGCTCCCTGGGAAGCGGGAAAAACCTGAAATGACCCAAATCGCCACGTATCTAAAATCGCTGTGGCTCTGCACCGAGAAAAACGACCCTCGGTTGAACGCGAGTTTTCGGGGAAACGCAGATGCTTGTCAAACGTTACGCCGACGGATCTGGGAGCAGCTCAAAAAAACGCTTAATTCGATCCAATAAAGAAAGGGCCAGCGGCTGAAAGGGGTTGGCGGCGTGGCGACGGGCAGGCTCGCGTCGAGAACGCCCTCCACGCCGAGCGTCAGCATCCCCGTGATTCGACCGTATGGGTCGACCACGGCGGAGATTCCGGAGTTGGCGGCGCGCACCAGCGGCAGGCCCTCCTCGATGGTCCTCAGCCGCGCCTGCGCGAAGTGCTGCCAGGGGCCCGGCGTGGTGCCGAACCAGGCATCGTTGGTCACGTTCAACAGCAGGCCCGGCTCGCCCTCGGCGGGGCGGACCTCCCCGGGGAAGATGGCCTCGTAGCACACGAGCGGGGAAACCGGCGGAAGGCCGGGCACGCGCAGCATCTTGCGGCGCACCCCCGCCTCGAAGCCGCCCGGTGCGTTGACGAACTGGCGCAGGCCGAGGCTGGTGAGGAGGCCCGACAGCGGCAGGTATTCGCCGAACGGGACGAGGTGCACCTTGTCGGAACTGTCGACGATGACGCCGTCATGCCCGACGACCTGGATGGCGTTGTAGAACCGGCGCCCCTTCTCGCCCGGCAAAGGCTCGGTCATGCGCACGGCGCCGGTCACCAGCACGCCCGAGGGCGGCAGCAGCCGGCCGATCTGGGCGAGCGCCGCGGGCTCGCGCGCCAGCACGAAGGGAAAGGCGGATTCCGGCCAGACGAGATGGGTCACGTCGGCGATGCCGGTGCGCTGCGGCGAGGTCGCCCTGTCCGACAGCGACAGATACCGGCTCATGATCGCCGGGGCGTTTTCCGGCCTGAACTTGTCGTCCTGGGGCACGTTCGGCTGGACGATCCTCAGCTTCACGCCGGGCACGGTGGCAACGGCGGGGCCCGACAACCGCCACAGGCCGAACCCCGCGAGGCCGGCGAGGCACACCAGCCCGAGCGCCGGGGCGAGCCACCGCCCGCGCCCGTCACGCCCGGTGCCCAGCGTGGCCGGCGTGGCGCAGACGAGTACGGCCAGCGCCGTCAGGCCCTGCAGGCCCACGACGCTTGCGCCCTGCGCGAGGACCAGGTGGGCGCCCAGCGCCATCCCGAACTCGTTCCAGGGAAAGCCGGTGAGGATGGTGCCGCGCAGCCATTCCGAAACGCCGAGACCGACCGCGAGGGCGAACAGGCGCGCCGCGCCCGGCGTCCACAGGAGCCGGGCCAGCACGAAGCCGATGGCCGGGAAGAGCGCGAGCCCGGCCGGGAGGCCGAGCACGCCGAGCGGCATCAGCAGCGCGAACTGGTCGGGCTCGACGAGAAAGGCCGCGCCGAGCCACCACAGCCCCGCGACGAAATAGCCGAAGCCGAAGGACCAGCCGATCCAGGCAGCCGCCGCGAGGGTGCCCCGGGAGAACCGGCCGCCGCCCTCGGCGGCACCGTCCAGCAGCCAGACCGCGACCGGCAGCGACACGGCGAGCGCCGGCAGCACGCCGAACGGAGGCATGGCGAGGGCGCCGAGGGCGCCTGCGGCCACCGCGATCAGAAAACGTGCCCACCCGGACGACAGGATGACACGGTGGGCCAATGCCTTCATGCGGCGGCGCCCGACTCGGGCGGCGGTTCGTCTCGCGCGGCCTGGGGCGCGGGCTGCGGCGAAGGCGTGGGCTGGGGCGTGGGGGGAGGCAGCGCCTTCTGCGCAGGGGCGCCGCCGGCGCCGGTATGCACCCGCAGACGCCGGATGCGCCGCGGATCGGCTTCCAGGACCTCGAACTCCAGACCCGCGGGATGGGCGATGATCTCGCCCCGCACCGGCAGCCGGCCGGCGATGGTCGCCACCAGGCCGCCGACCGTCTCCACGTCCTCGGCGGACTCGCCCTGGACCAGGTCGACGCCGAACGCGGCCGAGGCCTCCTCCAGCGTGGTGCGGGCATCCAGCAGGAAGCTGCCGTCCGCGGTGCGCGAGATGGCGGGCGTCTCCTCCTCGTCGTGCTCGTCCTCGATGTTGCCGAGCACGATCTCGACGAGATCCTCCATGGAAACGAGGCCGTCCGTCCCGCCATACTCGTCGATGACGAGCGCCATGTGGGTCCGGAGCGTCTGCATCTTCACCAGCAGGTCCAGCGCGGGCATGGACGGGGGCACGAACAGGACCGGCCGCAGGATCTTGGCGCCGGACAGCGGGGCGGAGAGATCGACCTTGCCGAGATCCGGCGCCCCGGCGGGCACCTTGCGGCGGCGCTTGCCCGGCTCCGTCTCGGCCCTGCTGGCCAGATAGTCGAGGAAGTCGCGGATGTGGACCATGCCGCGCGGGTCGTCGAGCGTCTCGGCATAGACCGGCAGGCGCGAATGGCCGGCCGTGCGGAAGACGCGCAGCAGTTCGCCCATGCTGATCTCGATGGGCACGGCCACGATGTCGGCGCGCGGCACCATGACGTCGTCGACCCTGTTGCTGCGCAGGTCGAGGACGTTCTTGAGCATCGTCCGTTCTTGCGGCGAGAACTCGTCCGTCTCTCCGGTCTCGGAGAGCGCGTCCTCGAGGTCGTCGCGGATGGAGGCCGGCTGCTTGAGGCCGAGGCGAACCAGCATCCGCTCGAGGAAGCCGTCGCCGTTGTCACGCGGTTTGTCCGCCGCGGGCGTTACCCGCGCGGAAGAGGAACCTTGTTGGCTGTCGTTCGAAGTCATGGCGTGGAAAACATCCTGCCGTGCGGTCTTTCCGCGTCAAGAGGCCGCGCGAACCGGGCCGGAGGACTCCGGAACGGTGTCGGCGTAGGGGTTGGCAATTCCAAGATCCGCGAGGATCGCGATTTCACGGCCTTCCATGGCATCGGCCTCGGCATCCGTCATGTGGTCGAACCCGACGAGATGCAGAAATCCATGGACCGCGAGATGGGCCAGATGGTCGTGGACCGCCTTGCCCTCGTCCCGCGCCTCGCGCTCGACGGTCTCGAACGCGATGGCGATGTCCCCCAGGAAGGGCGACGACGCGATGCGCCGCGGCTCCACGGCCGGGAAGGAGAGCACGTTGGTGGGCTTGTCCTGCTTGCGCCAGTCGCGGTTGATCTCCCGCATGTGCGCGTCGTCGGTGAGCAGCACCGACACGCCGGCGCCGGCCTGCAGCGCCGTCTGGCACCCAGCGGCCGCCGCCTCGAGGGCGCGCGAGACCACCGTCTCGGCCTCGGGCAAACCGTCCCAGAGGGGACTGTCCTGCTCGATATCGGGGACGATGCGCGTCACGGCCTGGGCTTCTCCTGCCCCGCGCGCGAGTCTGCCCCCGCTCGCAAGTCGGCGCCCGCGCGGACATCTGCCTCGTAGGCGCCCACGATGCGCCGGACGAGGTCGTGGCGCACCACGTCGCCCTCGGCGAAGGTGACGCGGCCGATGCCCTCGACGCCGTCGAGGATGCGCACGGCCTCCACCAGGCCGGATTTCTGGCCGGGCGGAAGGTCGATCTGGCTCGGATCGCCCGTGACCACCATGCGCGAACCCTCGCCAAGACGCGTCAGGAACATTTTCATCTGCATGGTGGTGGTGTTCTGGGCTTCGTCCAGCAGCACGACCGCGTTGGTGAGCGTGCGCCCGCGCATGAAGGCGAGCGGCGCGATCTCGATCATGCCGGTCTGCAGCCCGCGTTCGACGTGCCGCGCCTCCATGAAGTCGTAGAGCGCGTCGTAGATAGGCCGCAGGTACGGATCGACCTTTTCCTTCATGTCGCCCGGGAGGAACCCGAGCCGCTCGCCGGCCTCGACCGCCGGCCGAGACAGCACCAGCCGCTCCACCGCGCCCTGCTCCAGCAGGGACACCGCATGGCCGACGGCGAGCCAGGTCTTGCCGGTTCCCGCCGGCCCTTCGGCGAAGACGAGCTCGTGGCGCTTGAGCAGGCGCATATAGGCGTGCTGGGCGACGTTGCGGGCCCGGACGCGGCGTTTGCGCGTGCCGATTTCCTCGAACGCGCTGGACGCCTGGTCCGCGACCGGGAACAGGCTGCCCTGCAGCGCGGTCTCCTGGATCGCACCGTCGACGTCGCCGACGGTCAGCGGCGTGCCGTCGCGGACGCGCTCGTAGAGCCGCTCGAGCACCCGCCGGGTGCGCTCGACGATCTCCGGGTTGCCGCGGATGACGACGTGGTTGCCGTTGGCGTTGGCCACGATGCCGAGGCGGCGCTCGAGATGGGCGATGTTCTGGTCGTACTGACCGAACACCAGGCTCGCGAGCCGGTTGTCCTCGAAGGTGAGCTTGATCTCGGCAGCTTCGACCACGCCCTGCGGGGCCTGCTGCCGCGTGAAACGCCCGACGCCTTCAGGTCTCAAGGACATTCCTCCCTGCGCCGCCCCCTCATGCGGTGGCCCTGTGCGGCGGGGTGTCGGCCCGCTCGCCGAACAGACTGTTGGGCCCTGTGGCCGTGATGCGAACGGACACGATGTCGCCCACCGCGGCGCCGTCGCCGTCCAGATGCACGGCCTGCAGATAGGGCGACTTGCCGGCGATCTGGCCGGGGTGGCGCCCCGGCTTCTCGAGCAGCACGTCCACCGTGCGCCCGACCGTGGCGGCGTTGAACGCCTTGGCCTGCCTGTCGAGCGCCGCCTGCAGCGCGGCGAGGCGCTCGGACTTCACGCTCTCGGGGAGCTGCCGCTCGGCGTCGGCGGCCGGCGTGCCCGGCCGCGGCGAATACTTGAACGAGAACGAGGCGGCAAAGCCGACCTGGGCGATCAGGTCCATCGTGTCGGCGAAGTCGGCGTCGCTCTCGCCGGGGAACCCGACGATGAAGTCCGACGACAGGGCGATGTCCGGCCGCGCCCGCCGGATGCGGTCGACGAGCCTGAAATAGTCATCCCGCGTGTGCTTGCGGTTCATGGCATCGAGAATCGCGTCCGATCCCGACTGCACCGGAAGATGCAGATACGGCATCAATTGCGGCAAATCCCGATGGGCGGCGATGAGTTCCGCATCCATGTCGCGGGGATGGCTCGTTGTGAAGCGCAGCCGTTCGATGCCGGGGACCTCGGCGAGGCGCTGGAGCAGGCGCGCCAGCCCCCAGTCGCCGCCCTGCGGGCCCGCGCCGTGATAGGCGTTCACGTTCTGCCCGAGCAGGGTCAGTTCCCGTACGCCCGAGGAGGCGAGCCGCTCGGCCTCGCTCACGATGGCTGCCGCGGGTCGGGACGCTTCTGCGCCGCGGGTGTAGGGCACCACGCAGAAGCTGCAGAACTTGTCGCAGCCTTCCTGGACGGTCAGGAACGCCGTCACGCCGCGCGCCAGCGTCTTGTCGCGCGAGGGGGCGGGAAGCGCGTCGAACTTGGTCTCGGCGGGGAAATCCGTGTCGACGACGCCCGGCGTCCGCCTGGCTTCGGCCAGCAGCGCCGGAAGGCGATGGTAGCTTTGCGGGCCGACGACGAGATCCACGTCGCGGGCGCGGCGCAGGATCTCGCCCCCTTCGGCCTGGGCCACGCAGCCGGCGACCACGACCTGGGTCTCATGCCCGGCCGCGGCACGCTCGCGCTTCAGCTCACGGACGCGCCCGAGCTCGGAATAGACCTTGTCGGCCGCCTTCTCGCGGATGTGGCAGGTGTTGAGGACGACGAGGTCGGCCTCCTCGATCGAGGCCGTTTGGCTCCACCCTTCCGGCGCCAGGACATCGGCCATGCGCTGAGCGTCATAGACGTTCATCTGGCAGCCGTAGGACTTGACGTAGACCTTCTTCTCCAAGGCGTTCCCGCGTTCGTCGCTCGTCGTGTCAAGGCGACGCCCGCCCCGGGCGCCGTGCATGCGAATCAAGGGGGCGACGATCCTTCGACGATCGCCGGCCCATCACGCTGTTTAGACGGTTCCGGGCTTCAAGAGAACTGGATTCCCAGCAATCGGGGCCGCGGCGGATCAGTCCGCCCCGCCCCGCCCATGCGTCAATCGCCGATACATGGCCCTGATTTCACCCTGTAGCCAGCGCGTGACCTCCTTGCGATCGGTCCCAGTGTCGAAGGCCAACGGCTCGCCCCACGACACGACCGCGTCGAGCGGGGGGCCGGCCATGATGGCGGACAGGTGGGGCAGCAGGTCCATGTCGCCGTACCATGCGATCTCAGGCCTTTCGCGCCGGGTGAGCGGCAGTCCTCCGCGCCGCCGGTAGGCCACGGTCAGCGGCTGGACCAGCACGTGGCCGGTATGCCCGGCCTCGGCGATGGCGTCGCGGGCCGCGCCGATGACGGCCGAGCGGAAGGGCAGCACCCGGTTGCCGTCGCTCGTGGTGCCTTCCGCGAAGAGCACCATGGCGTCGCCGTCGGCCAGGCGGCTCGCCACCTGCCGGTTGGCCTCCGCGGCGCCCTTGCGGCGGGTGCGGTCGATGAACACGGTCCGTTGCAGGCGCGCGAAGGTCCCGAAGACCGGCCACCCCGCGACCTCGGACTTGGCGATGAAGGAGAGCGGCATCGTGGTCGACAGGACCGTGATGTCCAGCCAGCTGACGTGGTTGGACACCACGAGCAGGGGGCGGCCCCGCGCCGGCCGTCCCTCGACGGTGACGCGCACCCGCAGGAGCGCGCAGGCCACGCGGTGGAACAGCGTCGGCAGGCGATGCTGGAGGCGCCACCCCAGGCGCAGGGACAGCGCCTGCAGGCCCATGAGCGCCAGGGTGGCGGGCACCAGCACGAGGAGAACCGCGGCGATCCGCATCCGGCCCCGCACCCCGGGAGCGCTCATCCCAAGGCTCGCCGCAGGATCAGCGCCGTCCCGCGGGACCCGTCCGGCCGGGCATAGTACGCCTTCCGCCGCCCCACCTCGGCGAAGGCTTCCCGGGCGTAGAGGGCCCGCGCCGGCGCATTGGCTTCGTCGACCTCCAGGAACACGTCGCGCACGCCGGCGGTCGCGAGTTGCCCCAGATGGCCCTCGATCAGCAGGCGGCCGATGCCCTGCCCGCGCGCCCGCCGCGACACCGCGATGGTCAGGATCTCCGCCTCGCCGGCCGCGACCCGCGACAGCACGAAGCCGTCCAGCACGGTCGCGAAGCGTCCGTGACCGGCACCGAGGCCGAAGACCACGCGGTCCGCCAGGAGGGCCTCGATCTCGGCGACGGACCAGCCCCGGTGGAAGCCGTCCGCATGCAGGGCGGCCACGGCAGGGGCATCGGCCTGCGTGAGTGCGCGAAGGGCCGGGATGCGCCTGCGGCGGAACCAGGAGCGCAGCGAGCCGAGCATCGCAAGCCTAGCGGCGGGGAACGCGGACGTGGTCCTGCGGCTTGGCGTCCGGCGGTCGCAGGTAGAACGGCTTGGGCGTGGCCTGGGCGGGGTTGGCGGCGTAGCCCAGCCTGGCGACCCACCGGATGTCGGCGGCCGGATCGACCGTCTCGACCACGGCGTCGAGCCCGATCGCCCGGGCCTCGGCCGCCAGCAGGGCGGCGCCGGATCCCACCATGCGCACGCTGCCGGTGCCCAGCTGACGGGCGGCATCGCGCAGGGGGATGATCCGCGGCGTGACGATGGTGCGGCCCGCCGGCGCGAAGACCTGGAAATAGATCGAGCCGTGGCGGGCATCGATGGCCGCGGCGACGAGCGTGCCCACCCCGGAGGCGATCACGGGGGCGGCGAGCGCGGCGAGGGTGGTCACGCCGACGCAGGGCACGCCGGTGGCCAGCGCGATGGCCCGCCCCGCTGAAATCGCGACCCTGAGGCCGGTGAAGCTGCCGGGGCCGATCGCCACCGCGATGCGGCCGAGATCCTGGAAACCGCCGCCGCTCGCCGCGACGACGCGGTCGATCATCGGCACCAGGGCCTCGGCATGGCCGCGCAGCATGGGCACGGACTCGAGCGCGAGCGATTCGCCGGTGTCGGTTTCGAGGACGCAGGCCGAACAGGCCTCGAGCGCGGTGTCGATGGCTAGGACGCGCACGATGCAAAGGCCCCTGGTCTCTCCCGCGCCCCCGCGGGTCAGTCGATGCGGCAGAATTCGTCGAAATCGAGCCGCGGCAGGCGCGGCATCAGCTTCGCCGGGTCACCATAGCCGAGGTTGCACAGGAAGTTCGACCGGATTTGCGTGCCCTCGAAGAAGGTTTTGTCGACCCCCTCCTTGCTGAAGCCGCCCATGGGGCCGGTGTCGAGGCCGAGCGCTCGGGCCGCAAGGATCAGGTAAGCGCCCTGCAACGACGAGTTGCGGAAGGCGTTCTCCTCGACCGAGGACGTCTTGCCCTTGAACCAGTTGATGGCATCGGGATTGTGCGGGAACAGCTTCGGCATGTGTTCGTAGAAGGCGAGATCCATGCCCACGATCACGGTCACGGGCGCGGCCATGGTCTTGGCCCGGTTGCCCTCCGACAGATGGGGAGACAGCCGCGCCTTGGCCTCGGCCGACTTCACGAAGACCAGCCGGGCGGGGCAGGTGTTGGCGCTCGTCGGCCCCAGCCGGACCAGATCGGCGAGGCGATGCAGCAGTTCGTCCGGGACCGGCCTGTCGAGCCAGCCATTGTGGGTCCGGGCGTCGAGGAAGATCCGGCGCAGCGCGTCCTGGGAGACGGCGCCTTCAGAGGCATCGGTCATGCGCAAACTCTCGGGTCGGCGCGATCGCCACGGATCGCCGCCGATCAGGCTGGTGGGAAGGATCGTCGGCGGCCGCTCAGACCGCCTGGACCTCGCGCACGTCCGGCAGGAAGTGGCGCAGGAGGTTCTGGATGCCGTGCTTCAGCGTCGCCGTCGAGGAGGGACAACCGGAGCAGGATCCCTTCATCGTGAGATAGACGATCCCGTCGCGGAATCCCTTGAAGGTGATGTCTCCGCCGTCACCGGCCACGGCCGGGCGGACCCGCGTCTCGAGCAGTTCCTTGATCGTCGCCACGGTCGCCGCGTCGTTGGCCTCGAAGAACTCGTCGCCCTCCTCGGCGGCCTGCTCGGCCGAGCCGTCACCCTCGAACAGCGGATCGCCGGCGAGGTAGTGCTCCATGATGGCGCCGAGAATGGCCGGCTTCAGGTGCTGCCACTCGCCCTCGGCCTTGGTCACGGTGACGAAGTCGCCGCCGAAGAACACGCCTGTGACGCCCGGAACGGCGAACAGCCGGCGCGCCAGCGGCGAGCGCTCGGCCGCCCGCGCGTCGCGGATGTCGAGCGTGCCTTCGGCCAGCACGGTGCGGCCGGGCAGGAACTTGAGGGTCGCCGGGTTCGGCGTGGCTTCCGTCTGGATGAACATGTCCGTCTCCTCACGCGTCCGGTTCAAGGCCGGCGGTCGGAATCTCCTGATCCCCCTATGTGGAGCGGAAAGCGCTGCGAATCAATCGGCGGATGGGCGAGGCTTGCGTGTTCGCGTTGCGGACATGTCCACCCCTGACGGATGAGGAGCCTCGCCTTGGCCGACCATGAACTCATCGGATCGAAGGGCTGCGGTTCGGCCATCGTCGAGATGGCCTTCGACATCGCCGGGATCCCCTGCCGGGTCACCGACCTGCCCTACCTGGAGCCCGGCGCCGGGCGCGACCGGCTGCTCGCGCTCAACCCTTTGGGACAGGTTCCCACGCTCGTTCTGCCCGACGGCACGGTGCTGACCGAAAGCGCGGCCATGATCCTCCATGCCGCCGAGTCCGCGCCGGACTGCGGGCTGGCGCCGCCGCCGGCCAGCGCTGCGAGAAGCCGCTTCCTGAACGAACTGATCGTGCTGGTCGCCGCCGTCTACCCGACCTTCACCTTCGCCGACGACCCGGGCAAGTTCGGCCTGGACGGCGACGCGGCCGTGGACTTCAAGGCGCAGGCCGACGGCCGCCGCCTCGACATCTTCCGGCAGATCGACGCCCGCATCACCGGCCCGTACTGGCTGGGAGAATCGCTGTCGGCGCTCGACCTGTACCTCGTCGCGCTCACGCGGTGGCGGCCGGGGCGGCCCTGGTTCGAGGCCAACGTGCCGCGGGTCGTCGCCGCCGCACGGGCAGCCGAACGCCACCCCAAGGTCGCGGCCGTCGTAGCGCGCCACTTCGACTGACGGCCACTCGTCGGCGCGCGTCCCTCCGCTCAGCCCTGCTGCGCCGCCCTCTCCATCGCGGCCGCCCAGAGGTTGACCCCGTCCTTCACGAGATGGCCGTCGATCTCGGCGAGTTCCTCGGGAGAGAAGGCCAGGTTCTTCAGCGCCGCGACGCAGTCGTCCACCTGCTCGGGGCGGCTGGCGCCGATGAGCGCGGTGGTCACGCGGCCGCCACGCAGCACCCAGGCCAGCGCCATCTGCGCCAGGGTCTGGCCGCGCCGGCGAGCGATGGCGTCGAGGGCCCGCAAGCGCGTCACGTTGTCCGCGTTGAGGGAGGCGAGCCGCAGCGACTTGCCCGCCGCCGCGCGGCTGTCGTCGGGAATCCCGGCGAGATACTTGTTCGTGAGCTGCCCCTGGCCGAGCGGCGAGAAGGCGATCGAACCGATGCCTTCCGCGTCCAGCACGTCGAGCAGGCCGTCGTCCTCGATCCAGCGGTCGATCAGCGAGTAGCGCGGCTGATGGATCAGGCACGGCGTCCCCATGGAGCGCAGGATCGCGGCCGCCTCGCGCGTGCGCGCGCCGGTGTACTGGGAGATGCCGGCATAGAGCGCCTTGCCCTGGCGCACGGCCGCGTCGAGCGCCCCCATGGTCTCCTCGAGCGGCGTGTTGGGGTCGGGACGGTGCGAATAGAAGATGTCGACATAGTCGAGCTTCATCCGCTTCAGGCTCTGGTCGAGGCTCGACAGCAGGTATTTGCGGCTGCCCCACTCGCCATACGGCCCGGGCCACATGCGATGGCCGGCCTTGGTGGAGATGACGAGCTCGTCCCTGAGCCCCGAGAAGTCGGTGCGCAGGATCTCCCCGAACGCCTCCTCGGCCGAGCCGGGCGGGGGGCCGTAATTGTTGGCGAGGTCGAAATGGGTGATGCCGAGGTCGAAGGCGCGCCGGCAGATCTCGCGTCCGACGGCCGCCGGCTTGTCATGGCCGAAATTGTGCCACAGCCCCAGCGAAATGGCGGGCAGCATGAGGCCGCTGCGGCCGCAGCGGTTGTAGAGCATCCGCTCGTAGCGGTTCTCGGCGGGCACATAGGTCATGGGCGCTCTCCCTTTTGGAGCGCACAGTCGCCGCGCGATGTCCGCCTGTCGAGCCCTCGCGACCTTCGCCAGCGCGGGTCGGCTCTGTTCAGAGCGCCGTGCTCGCCGTGCCCTTCATCAGGACGGGACCCGTCGGACGGCCCGTCGGGGAGCCCTTGGCATCCTCGAGCGTGATCTCGAAGAGCTGGTCGGGCCCGGGGCGCGGCAAGCCGTCGAGACGCAGGGGAACGCTGCGGGCCTGGCCGATCAGCCCGACCGAGACCGGGCCGCGCGCCCGATCCCACAAGGTCCAGATCTCCAGGGCCTTGCCCGGCGGAACGGCGATGGACTCCAGCGGGACCAGCTCGGTGCGCCCGTCGGCGAAGGCATTGACGATGGCCGCGGGCTTCGACGTGTCGGTCACGAGCACCGCGACCAGCACGGGGGTCCGGGCCGCACGGTTCAGCGCCGCGACGAGCCCGGTGGCCAGCATGACCGCCGCAAGCCCCGCGGCCAGCGCGGCGGGGCGCCAGAACCCCAGGCTGCTCCACAACGACGGACGGGCCTGGCGCACCGGCCGCGGCACCGCGCGGCTGTGCACGACCGCCGCCGGAAGGCTGGCGACGCTGGCCTCGATCGACGGCCAGAGCGCGGCGGACGGGGTGATGGCTGGCGCGCTGAGGTCCAGTTCCGCGAACCGGTCCTGCCAATCGCGGTAAAGTCGCCCGTAGGCGGGATCGTTGTCGAGCATCTGCTCCGCGCGGTCTCGCTCGGCCCCGTCGAGAAGGCCCATGACATGTTCGGCGGCCAGCCGATCGTCGTCGCCGGCGCTCATGCCATGCACTCCTTGAGCGCCAGGACGCCGCGCCGGATCCAGGTCTTGACGGTGCCCAGCGGCAGGCCGAGCCGGCCTGCGATCTCGCCATGGGTGAGGCCGTTCACATAGGCCAGGAGGATCGCGTTGCGGCGCACCGGATTGAGCTTCTCCAGGCAGCGGCGCAGCGCCCCCGTATCGGACAACCGCTCGACGGCCTGCTCGGGCGTCTCGCCATCGTCCTCCAGCCCCATCGGCTCGAAATCGTCGACCAGATCCGTGCGGCCCTCGCCGCGCAGGATGTCCAGCGCGCGGTTGCGGAGCACCGCGTAGAGCCAGGAGCGGGCATCGCCGCGGGTCGGATCGAAGCTCGCGGCCCGCTGCCAGACCTTCACGAAACAGTCGTGGACGGCTTCCTCGGCGATGTCGCGGCGGCGCAGGAGCCGGATCGCGACGCCGAGCATCCGGGCCGCCTCGCTTTCGTAGATGAGGCGCAGCCCACGCCGGTCGCCGGCCGCGCACAGCCGCAGCGCCTCGGTGAGTTCCTTGGGCCCGGCCAAGCCGGCAGAGGTGATGGCCGTCACGAGAGGGTTCCGCGTGTCATCCGGACGATACTGTCCCGGCAGCGGTCCGGATGCATCCTTGAAAAAAGAAAATTTTGCTGCATCCGGGGGCGGGTCCGTGGCGGTAGCCGCCCTGCAAGCCGGCTCGACCGGCGCCAGAACGGAGACCTTTCATGTCACGCATCGCGCTTGCCTGCCTCGCCACCGTGCTCTCCGCCGGCACGGCCTTCGCCCAGCCCGTGGCCGCCCTCGTGGGTGGGGACACGCTCGCCATCGTCGACGCCTCGGCCCGCAAGGTGAGCAAGACCATGAAGATCGCCGGACTGCCGGCACCCCTGGTCGGCATCGACGTGCGGCCGGCCGACGGCCAGCTCTACGGTCTGTCGGCGGACGGAAGCGTCGTGACGATCGACGCCATGGCGGGCAAGGCCACTGTCAAGGTCAAGCTCGAGACGATGCTGCCGGCCGGGACCGGCGCGACGGTGGACTTCAATCCCGTCGCGGACCGCCTGCGCATCATCGGCGAGGACGGCACGAACCTGCGCGCCAACGTCGACGACGGCAAGGTGGTCACCGACGGCAAGCTGCGCTTCGCCGAGACGGACATGCACAAGGGCGAGAAGCCGCGCATCGTGGCCGGCGCCTACACCAACTCCATGAAGGGTGCGAAGGAGACCGCCCTCTTCGACGTCGACGCCACCATCGGCGCCCTGATCAAGCAGGCTCCGCCGAACGACGGCGTGCTCAACGCCGTGGGCAAGTTCGGACCCAAGGGCATGCACTACGCCTTCGACATCGTCACCAAGGCGGACGGCACCAACGAGGGCTGGCTGATGATCGACGACACGCTGCACGCGGTCGATCTGGCCACCGGCAAGGCCACGGCCGCCGGCAAGATCTCTGGCCTGACCGGGCCGGTGCGCGACATCGCCGCCCTCCCGGCCATGTAAGCGAGCCAAGGCAAGCCCTGCCGACGCGCCGGGGTCGCCTGCATGGCTGCCCCGGCGTCACGGCACGGCCGCTCCATTGACGCCCCCTCGATTGGTTGTACGATGACCGTATGACTAGGACGCGCATCCACGCGCGTCATCGAGGACCGTTCATGACCTTCACTCCCACTGCGCTGCGGACGGCCGTCGGCAGCGGTCTGCTCTCCTTCCCGGTCACCCATTTCGATCAGGAAGGCCGGTTCGACGAAGCCCCCTATCGCCGGCACGTCGCCTGGATGGCGGGTTACGCCCCCGCGGCCCTGTTCGCCGCCGGCGGCACCGGCGAGTTCTTCTCCCTCACCCTCGACGAGTACCCCGCCATCATCCGGGCGGCCGCGGAGTCCGTGCCGGCGACGATGCCCCTGATCGCGGGGGTCGGCTACGGGACCGCCATGGCCGTGCAGTTCGCCCGCGCCGCGGAGAAGGCGGGCGCCCACGGCGTCCTCGCCCTGCCGCAATACCTGGTCGGGGCCGAGCAGGAAGGCCTCTACCGCCACGTCAAGGCGATCTGCGACAGCGTCGGCATCGGCGTCATCGTCTACAACCGCGACAACTGCGTCCTGACCGCCGACACCGTGGCGCGGCTTGCCGACGCCTGCCCCAACCTGATCGGCTTCAAGGACGGGGTCGGCAACGTCGAACTGCTGATGGCCGTGCGCCACAAGCTCGGCGACCGCCTCACCTATGTCGGCGGCATGCCGACGGCCGAAGTGCACGCGCTGGCCGGGCAGGCCATGGGCATCACGACCTATTCGTCGGCCGTGTTCAACTTCATCCCCGAGTTCGCGGCGAGCTTCTTCAAGGCTCTGCGCGGCCACGACCAGCCGGCGCTGGACAGGATGATCCAGGACTTCTTCCTGCCCTACCTCGACATCCGCAACCGGCGGCCGGGATACGCGGTGAGCATCATCAAGGCCGGCCTGCGCCTGACCGGCCGTCCGGCGGGCCCGGTGCGGACCCCCTTGATCGACCTGACCCCGAAGGACGAAGCTGATCTCGCATCGCTTCTCGATCGCTGCTTCGGCAGCCGGGCGATCGCCGCCGAGTGACACGCATGCCGCGGGGCCCCGCCAGTCGGGGCTCCGCACACGTCCCGCGCAGACGCCGCCAGAGCATCGCGCGCACCCTTCAACGAAGCTGATCCATGGGAGGATCGCCATGAAAGACGGCACCACCGGCGGGCTCGACCGCCGTCACGTTCTGATGGGGCTTGCGGGCGGCGCCACGCTCGCGCTTGCCGGCCCCTCGCTCGCCCAGGCCGCCAAGGAATCGGCGGACCTCGCCAAGCTGGTTTCCGAAGGCAAGCTGCCGGCCCTGGCCGAGCGTCTTCCGGCCAATCCCCTCGTGATGACCCCGGTCGACGGCATCGGCAAGCACGGCGGCACCCTGCGCCGCGGCCTGCGCGGCTCGGCCGACCACAACGGCATCCTGCGCCTCGTCGGACACCAGGGCCTGGTGCGCTGGAACCCGCAGTTCACCGAGGTGGGACCCAACGTTGCGGAGAAGTGGACCGTCAACGACAACGCCACCGAATTCGTCTTCACCCTGCGCAAGGGCATGAAGTGGTCGGATGGCCATCCCTTCACGGCCGACGACGTCGTCTTCGCGATCGAGGACTGCGCCAAGAACACCGACCTTTTCAAGTCCGTGCCCTCGCAGCTCGTGATCAACGGCAAGCCGGCGACCGCCAGCAAGGTCGACGACGTCACGGTGAAGATCACCTTCGAGAGCCCCTACGGCACCTTCCTCGACCAGCTCGCCACGCCGCTCGGCCAGCACCCGACGCTGTTCGCCAAGCACTACTGCTCGCAGTTCCACCCCAAGTACAATCCGAAGGTCGCCGATCTCGTGAAGGCGGCCAACCTCTCCGACTGGCCGACCCTGTTCCGCAACAAGTGCGGCGATATCGAGATCCCGCAGCGCTGGGCCAATCCCGAGCGGCCCACCCTCGATGCCTGGGTGATCGAGGAGCCCTACACCGGCGGCGCCACCCGGGTGACGATGAAGCGCAACCCGTACTTCTGGCAGGTCGACCCGTCGGGCAACCAGCTGCCCTACATCGACCGGGTCAACTTCAACATCTACCAGGACACGGAAGCGCTGATGCTCGACGTGGTCTCGGGCCGCATCGACCTGCAGGACCGCCACATCGACAACATCCAGAACAAGCCGACCCTGTCGCAGAACATCCAGAAGGGCGGTTACCGGCTGTTCGACCTGGTCAACGCCGACAGCCAGATGGTTCAGATCTACCTGAACATCACCCACAAGGACCCGAAGGTCCGCGAGCTCTTCGCCAACAAGGAGTTCCGGCAGGCGCTGTCCATGGGCATCGACCGGCGCGAGATCATCGAGCTCGTGTTCCTGGGCCAGAGCCAGCCCTGGCAGTTCGGGCCGCGGCCCGAGCACCCCTGGTACCACGAGAAGGCCTCGCGCCAGTTCACCGAGCACGATCCCGCCAAGGCCAATGCCGCGCTGGACAAGCTCGGCCTGACGAAGAAGGACGGCAACGGCATGCGGCTTCGCGCCGACGGCCAGAAGGTCTTCATCGCGGTCGACGTCATCACCGCCAACCCCTACCAGATCGACGCCCTCGAGCTCGTGAAGCGCCACTGGGCGGCGATCGGCATCGACATGAAGGTCAACGTCATCGAGCGCGCGCTCTACTACACGCGCGGCGACAACAACGACCATGACGCGGCGGTGTGGGGCGGCCCGGGCGGGCTGGATCCCATGCTCGACCCCCGCGACTTCTTCGCCCAGCATCCCCAGGGCACGCGCTACGCGATCCCGTGGGCCAACTGGTACGTGTCGGGGGGCAAGTCCGGGCAGGAGCCGCCGGATCACCAGAAGAAGCGCATGCAGCTCTTCGCCGAGGCGAGCGGCACGACCGACCTGAAGAAGCGCGGCGCGCTGATGAAGGAGATCTTCGACATCGCCGCCGACCAGTTCGAGATGATCGGGCTGTGCCTGTCGGTGAACGCCGATGGCGTCGCCCGCAACGCGCTCAAGAACGTGCCGAAGAAAGTGCCGAACTCCTGGAGCTTCGGCAGTCCCGGCACCGCCGGCACCCAGCTGATGTATTTCGGCTGAACCCTCGACCGGGGGCCGCCTCCGGGCGGCCCCGCCCGCATCGACGCCCCTCCTGCAGAAAGCCTCGTCCCGTGAAGATCACCGACGTCAGCACCAAGACCTTCGTCTACACGACGAACCAGATGAAGGATTCCGACGGCCACTCGCATCCGGGCCCGCCCCGCGAGGCGAAGATGACGCTGTTCACGATCACCACGGACGACGGCACGCAGGGCTGCACGGTGGTGAGCCCGCGCGACGCCCGGGAGGACCTCCTGGCGAACTACGTCCGGCCGGTGCTGATCGGCGCCGACCCGATGCGCACCGAGAAGATCTGGTACGCCCTCTACAAGTGGCAGCGCGGCAGCGGCTTCGCCCTCGACGACCGCACGCTGACCACCGTCGATCTCGCGCTGTGGGACCTCGTCGGCAAGATCACGAGGCAGCCGGTATGGAAGCTGCTCGGCGGCTATCGCGACAAGATCCTGGCCTACGGCTCGACCATGTGCGGTGACGACCTGGAGAACGGGCTCGCGACGCCGCAGGATTACGCCCGCTTCGCCGAGTGGCTGGTGAAGGAGCGCGGCTACAAGGCGGTGAAGCTGCACACCTGGATGCCGCCCATCCCCGGCGCGCCCAACGTCAAGTCGGACTACCTGGCCTGCGCCGCCGTGCGCGAGGCCGTGGGCCCGGACATCCCGCTGATGCTCGACCCCAACCACTGGTACAGCCGCGCCGACACGCTCTGGCTGGGCCAGAAGCTCGAGGAACTCGGCTACCTGTGGATGGAGGAGCCGATGGAGGAAGCGTCGATCTCCTCCTACCAGTGGCTGTCGGGCAACCTGCAGAAGCTCAACATCCTCGGGCCCGAGACCATGCTCGGCAAGCACTGGACCCGCGCCGAGTGGGTGGCGAAGAATGCCTGCGACATGGTGCGGACCGGCGTCTGGGACGTCGGCGGCATCGGCCCGTCGATGAAGGTGGCGCGCCTGGCCGAAAGCTTCGGCATGAGCTGCGAGGTGCACGGCACCGGCGCCGGCAACCTCGCCGTCTGTGCCGCGATCCAGAACACGACCTACTACGAGCGGGGCCTGCTCCACCCGTTCATCGACTACGACAAGCCCCCGGGCTACCTGAAGCGGATCGACGACGAGATGGACGCCGACGGCTACGTCCATTTGCGGGAGGACGCGGGTCTCGGCCAGGACATCGATTTCGACTATATCGAAGGCCATCTCGTCACGAAGTGACGGTGCGATTCCCGGCGCCACGGCGCCGGTCACCCACGGCGGGGAGCCCATGCTGACCACGAAGTCCGGACACCTGGCTCCCTCGCCCAGCCTGACCGCGCGGCTCGTTTCGCAGATCCGGTCCGAGATCGTGGGCGGCAAGCTCGCCGTGGGCGACCAGTTGCCCACGGAAGCCCAGCTGATGCAGACCTTCGGCGTCAGCCGCACCGTGGTGCGCGAGGCGGTGGCGGCACTGCGGGCCGAGGGGCTCGTCACCACCCGCCAGGGTCGCGGCGCGTTCGTGGCCGCGGCCGGCACCGGCGTGCCCTTCCAGGTGACGCCGGAGGAAGCCTCCTCGCTCACCGACATCCTCATGATCCTGGAGCTGCGCGCCACGCTCGAGGTCGAGGCGGCGGGCCTCGCCGCCGAACGGCGCACGCCGGCGGACCTGGAGCGCATCTCGAAGGCGCTGGCGGAGCTGGAGCGCCAGATCGAGGCCGGCGCCGATTCGATCGAGGCCGACTTCGATTTCCACATCGCCGTCGCGGATGCCGGCGGCAACCCCTATTTCGGTCGTGTCCTGCAGTCGCTCGGCGCCGCGCTCATCCCGCGCCGCCGCGTCGAGTTCGAGACGCCGGCCCTGCGCCGCGCCTATCTCGACCGTGTCCAGGCCGAGCACCGGGCCATCGAGACCGCCGTGGCCAAGGGCAACGTCGGCGCCGCCCGCAAGGCCATGGAAAAGCACCTCAGCGGCTCCCGCTACCGCTTCCGGCTCCGCCTCGGCATCGAAGGCGACACCGCCGTGGCAGGCGTGGCGGACTGATCGATCGTACGTCCTTCGACACGCCTGCTTCGCAGGCTGCTCAGCGATGTGAATCCATCTCCAGCGCCGCATTGCACCTGACGTTCCGCGTGCGCGACCACCTCTCAGCCGTCGTGCCCGGGCTCGGCCCGGGCATCCACGACTTTGCCGGGGCCATTCTGAAGTCGTGGATGGCCGGGCCGAGCCCGGCCAGGACGCGGAGAGGGACATGCGAGCTGGACAACGAACGCTTCACAACCTCTCCGGATGGGGACGTTGGGGTCACAGAACCTTACAATGGTCCTCATCCTGAGCACGCCGCGCAGCGGCCGTGTCGAAGGACGCACGACACTCCAACTTCGGACCTGCCGATGACACTCCCCTACCGCCCGAACGTCGGCATCGCGCTTTTCAATGCCGAAGGTCTCGTCTTCGCCGGCCGCTCCCATGCGGCGGGCCCGGAACGCATTGAGCCCGGCTTCGAGTGGCAGATGCCGCAGGGTGGCATCGAGCCAGACGAGGAGATCGTCGCCGCCGCGCGCAGGGAACTGGCGGAGGAGACCCGCGTGACCAGCGTGTCGTTGCTCGCGGCGACCGATGAATGGTGGGCCTACGATTTCCCGCCCTATGACGGGCCGCCCCACAAGCTCAGCGCCTTCCGCGGCCAGCGCCAGCGCTGGGTGGCGTTCCGGTTCGAAGGGCCGGACAGCGAGATCGACGTGCTCGATCCCGGCGGACCGGAGATCCCCGAGTTTTCGGAATGGGGCTGGTTTCGGCTGTCGGCGTTGCCGACGATGGTGGTTCCGTTCAAGCGCGAGGTCTATGCCCGCGTCGTCACGGCCTTCGCGGCCCACGCCGCCCCCTGAAACGCAAAACGCCCGGCGTGAGCCGGGCGCGGTCGTCGGTCGCGGGACCGAACGCTGTCCAACCCCCGAGCCACGTACAGACCAGAAAGTGAAGTGTTGGCGAATAGCGCCAAATACTCGCGAGTGTAGTCGTCGACAATAGCCGACACCCGTGCGGCACGATGGGCCCGTCTCAGTTGGCGTACAGGGACTGACGTAAAGCGCAAGGTGATTGATGCGTTCCTCGGCGACCCGTTCAGATCCCGATGGCCTTCACCGCGGAGTGTCCACTATCGAGCATGTCGCAATCGGCCAATCGCAAACGATGCCCTGTCGTTTGGTAGAAGCGTTTCGCCTCCAGAATCATCTCCTCCCTAAGCCCCGACCCGGCGACCTCGGCTTGCAAGAGCCGAAACTCGTTCGCGAGGATGAAGTGGTGCGAGCGTTCGCACTCGTCGACCAGCCGACGAAGCTTTGCTCTCGATTCATCCTCCAAAGTATCTGATCGGATGGCGAGGCGAAAACGCTCGAGCTGCAGTTCCAACGACGCGATGAAGGTGCATTCGTTCCGCGTCACATACGGATGGTTCAGGAGTTGCGCCAATTTCTCTCGAGCAACGTCCAAGTTCCCTTCGCAGCGAAGCACCGCCACTTCCATGGTAAGAAACGGAATGATGTCGTTCGACACGCGGCCGCCTCGCTTCGCCGCAAATTCTTCCATCGACTGAAGGTTCTCGACCACGATTCCACGCGCCCGTCGCAGCTTCGCCATATCGGCGGCGGCGCCGCGCATCAACGCGACCGCCAGCTTCCTCGCAGCCTCACCATCGAGCGACCGGCCTCTGATCGCCCGCTGCAGCGCATCGGCAAGCTCAAACTGGGACAACGCAGTATCCAGATCGCCGGCATGCATCTCCAGCTCCGCAGATCGACTGAGGATGCGCACTGCGCCGCTTTCCAGCGATGGAGCAAAGGTTCGGCCGCCGATTGAGTCCCTCGGGCTGCCCGTGGCGATCCGGGTCGCAGCCATCGCGAATGGTTCCAGCAATGTACGGATGTCGTCGACCTGCCTACCTTGGCGCAACTTGATGATGCTTTCGATGCTCTTGGCATCGCACAGCTGCCGCCATCGTTCCGACGTTGCGCTGTCCGCCCCAGTTCCGATCGCTTGCGTAAACTTCGTGAAGTTGGGCTCTAACCGCCTGAGAACCGCGAGGCCACGATAGGAAAGCTCCTCGGCAGACAGGAGGCGTCCAGTATGCATCCAGCATAGCGCCGTCTCCTTGTACAATTCAGCCAACGGGATATCCGCCAGCGGTATGCCTCGTTCGACGGAGTCAATAAGCCGCTCCAGGATTCGAGCTTTTGCGTGATACTGGCCATGGAGCCGCGTAGCTTGGAACGCCCGATCCAACAGGAAGGGGCGCGCGGCCCGCTCGTAGGCGATCGACCAGAGATGGTAGTCGTTAAGGCTGTCGTGGCGTGCCTCGAAGCGCCCAATGATTTCATCGGATAGGGGCGTCTGTTTCTTTTTTTGCCGCCTGTTGCTGGGCAGCAGCATTATGAGCCGCGTTACGTGGTGGACGAATGCATCCACGGCCTCGATGGTGATCCCGTCAGTGGCTGAGGCCCTCTTGATCATTCGCCAACTGAGGAGAGCGCTGCGCCAACTTATTCTCTCAAGTTCGTCGCGGCTCGTGTTTTCATCGTAGCCTCCGATCGCGACAATCCGATCAATCTCGGATGACAGGAACCCGCGAACCAGTCCATGGAGGTCGTAGGACTGCTCCGTCTCGACGACGAACGGCAGTGCCTTAACGGCGTTCTGAAGATCGGCGGATCTGCCGATCCGCTTGATGGCCGTTTCTCGGACCAACTCCATGAGATGGACCTTAGAGACGGGCCCAGGCATCAACGCAAGCAGCCTGAGGAACGCGTGAGGGTGAACGTAGCTTGCCTCATAACGCGCGGACGGCGTCAGTTCCTCTGTTTCCTCTAGGCGATTTAAATACTTAAGGATGAAGTTGCCTGATCGAGCGACGGCGCTCTCGCCTGAATCGGAACCCCGCTTCAGGTCATCGATGTATCGTTCGACCTGTATCGCGCTCAATTGGCGTATCTCCTCGGCCACGACGGACAGCGCCATCGGCATTCCGTAGAAGTACTCTGCGATTTGGCCTGCGAGATGATCAGATAGCTTGTCGGCGCCGACGCTCCGTAAGAACGATATGGCCTCTTCGCGGACCAGTGGCCCGATCTGCTCTCGAATGAAGCTCACGTCCGACGGCAGCTGATCGACAAATCGGCCGTCGGCGATCGCTTCGCCGTTGTTCTCCATTACCAGGATAACGGAAGTCGGGCTATCGCGTCCGGTTAGCCCAGCGACCACCGCCATGAGGTCACTGACCGACAGCCTTCGACCGGGTGCCGCCCCCAGCATCCGCGGCCCCTCGCGAAATTGATCGTAGCGGAGACCGTCAAGCACCACCATGTCGTGCTTGGCAGCGGCGCGGGCTATGCGCTTCGGGGACTTGTCGTTGACCAGGAAACCCTGGCGTTGAAGCTCTGGCTTGATCTGGTCGACAGTCAGCTTCGCGCAGTTGAGGTACACTAGTTGCGCAAAATTGGCCCGGAGGACGGAACGGTAGAGATGACCTACGAAGAAGCTCTTGCCGACTGATGTCGGCCCTTCGATGAGCACCACGAAGCGATTGGTCCGAGACGCCAGCAGCCTGTCAGCCACGGAGCGTGAGAGTCTCATACGGCTCTGTGGTATAGGGTCGGAGTCGTAGACCCGCGGAAACTCGTCCAATTTGGACGGCCGTGTCTTCGCCAACAGATAGGCCTGATTTATGGCCTCGAAAGACTCGAAGCGATCCGAGAAAAAGCCACTAGGTAGCCCGAAGGCCCGCGCCAGGACCGAGAGCTCGTATGTCGTGACTAAGTTTGTGAGGTCGTTCTCCAACTTCGCAATCTTCTGGCGGGCGTATGCGTCGTCCGGAACGTCCTTGAAACGTCGCCGACCAGCGGGCGGGTCGCCCGTCTCGATCTCACTGCACCTCCTGTAGAGCGACGTCTGGCTGAACCGCGGCCGACGACTCTCGTCCATGTCCAATTGACGCCTGACGTACTTTATCGCCTGACCGACTGGAACGACGTTGGAAGAGATGGAGTTGGACGCACCGCTCATAGGCAACCCGCGGAGACAAACATAGGTAGTTTCGTGGGTACAATGACAGGCGGCACGCGTTCCGCAAGGGCGAGTCGAATAGGTAAGCCGGAGGCACTCGCGTGGCGCGCTCGAAGTCGATCCAACAGGGAATTAGCGGTAGATGGCCGGTCCGCAGAAACTGAAGTTGCCTAGGGGCAAATCGGCGATCGAAGGCAGCGGGAGAATGACTAAACTGCCCAGGAGCCTAAAAATAGAATGAAATCCTACCAAAAAGGGAGGATCTCATGAATTGGTCGGATCTAGTTCTCGGTAGCAGCTACGTGGGCATCGCCGCACTCGAGTACAGGCTTATGCATCGTCAGAGTAATCCCATGCTGGCGATCATGGAGCGTACCAAGCAGCTGTTTATGTGCACCGTTGGGGCATCGTACATTGCACACGCCGGCTTCGTGGAAGAGCTCGCGGCGGCCTTCGTTCGATAGCGCGCATTCACGTCATGGCCGTCGAATTACATCGGCGGCCATGACGTTTGCCCCAGTGTACGCGCTAAGACACGGCGAACGGCCGGATAAACAGTTCCGGTGATTCCAGAACAGGATAAATTCTAGCGATGTGGACGGCTCGTGCACTGTTGTAGTCGGACGCGCTCGCATGGGTGTTGCCGGCGGCGAGCGCGTTGCCGGATCGAGGCGACAGTCCTCTCCGAGCCGCGGGTGATAGGAACCACTAGCCCAGCGGCAAGAGTGTCCGGAGCGGCCCGGGATCTGAAGGACGATCAGTGCAGGTGCGTGCGCGACAGGAAGGCGTCACGAACTTCGAGGAGCTGCGCGAGCTTCTCGGCGGCGACGCGGCGGCCTTCGTCGGTCGTCGCGTCGGCGAATTCCTTCTCGGCGGCCTTCACCTCGGCGGCGATGACCTCGTCGGTCACCTCTTCCACCGGCACGGCCTGCTCGGCGAGGATCGTCAGGCCGTTCGCCGACACCTCGGCGAAGCCCCCGCGCACGAAGAGCCGCTGCGTGGCGCCCTTCTCGTCGGTGACGACGGCCACGCCGGGGCGCAGCGTCGCCATGACGGGCGCGTGATCCTTGAGCACGGCGAAGTCACCCTCGGTGCCCGGAACCACGACCTGCTGAACCGGGCCCGAGAAGAGCAGGCGCTCCGGCGAGACGAGTTCGAAATTGAAAGTGGCCATCGCCCTGTACCTCGTAGTCCCTCAGCCCGGCCGGCCCATGCCGCCCGGGCGTCTGGACGTTGGACCTTACGCGGCCTCGGCGGCCAGGCGCTGGGCCTTCTCGATGGCTTCCTCGATGGTGCCGACCATGTAGAAGGCCGCCTCGGGAAGATGATCGTACTTGCCTTCCACCAGGCCCTTGAAGCCCTTGATGGTGTCGGCGAGCGACACGAGCTTGCCCGGGGCGCCGGTGAACACTTCCGCCACGAAGAAGGGCTGCGACAGGAAGCGCTCGACCTTGCGGGCGCGGGCCACCGTCGTCTTGTCCTCTTCCGAGAGCTCGTCCATGCCCAGGATCGCGATGATGTCCTGGAGCGCCTTGTAGCGCTGCAGCGTCTGCTGCACCTGGCGGGCGACGGCGTAGTGCTCCTCGCCCACGACCAGCGGCGACAGCATGCGCGACGTGGAGTCGAGCGGGTCCACGGCCGGGTAGATGCCCTTTTCCGCGATCGAGCGCGACAGCACGGTCGTGGCGTCGAGATGGGCGAAGGAGGTGGCCGGAGCCGGGTCGGTCAGGTCGTCGGCCGGCACGTAGATGGCCTGCACCGAGGTGATCGAGCCCTTGGTCGTGGTGGTGATGCGCTCCTGCAGGGCACCCATGTCGGTGGCCAGCGTCGGCTGGTAGCCCACCGCGGACGGGATGCGGCCCAGGAGAGCGGACACTTCCGAGCCGGCCTGCGTGAAGCGGAAGATGTTGTCGACGAAGAACAGCACGTCCTGGCCTTCGGCATCGCGGAAGTACTCGGCGACGGTGAGGCCCGACAGCGCCACGCGGGCGCGGGCGCCCGGCGGCTCGTTCATCTGGCCGTACACCAGCGCCACCTTCGAGCCCGGACCGTCGAGCTTGATGACGCCGCCCTCGATCATCTCGTGATAGAGGTCGTTGCCCTCACGGGTACGCTCGCCGACGCCGGCGAACACCGACACGCCGCCGTGCGCCTTCGCGACGTTGTTGATCAGCTCCATGATCGTCACGGTCTTGCCCACGCCGGCGCCGCCGAACAGGCCGATCTTGCCGCCCTTGGCGTAGGGAGCGAGCAGGTCCACGACCTTGATGCCCGTCTCGAGGATCTGCGCCTCGGTGGACTGGTCGGCGTAGGAGGGCGCCGGAGCGTGGATGGGGCGCAGGCCTTCCATCTCGACCGGGCCGGCCTCGTCGATCGGCTCGCCGATGACGTTGATGATGCGGCCGAGCGTACCGTCGCCCACCGGCACCTGGATCGGGCGGCCGGTGTCGGTGACCGCCTGGCCGCGGACCAGGCCTTCGGTGGTGTCCATCGAGATGCAGCGCACCGAGGACTCGCCGAGGTGCTGGGCGACCTCGAGCACCAGGCGCTGACCGTTGTTGGTGGTCTCGAGCGCGTTCAGGATCTCGGGAAGGTGGCCGTCGAACTGGACGTCGACGACGGCGCCGATCACCTGAGTGACGCGTCCCGTAGCGACGCCTGCCTGAAAGGTGGTGGCCATGGATGTGTCCTCGGTCTGGCTCAGAGCGCTTCCGCGCCCGAAATGATTTCGATCAGTTCCTTGGTGATCATCGCCTGACGAGTCCTGTTGTAGGTCATCGTCTGCTTCTTGATCATCTCGCCGGCATTGCGCGTCGCGCTGTCCATGGCGCTCATGCGAGCGCCCTGTTCGGATGCGGCATTCTCGAGCAGGGCCCGGAAGACCTGCACCGCGATGTTGCGCGGCAGCAGGCTGGCGAGGATCTCCTCCTCGCCGGGCTCGTAGTCATAGGCAGCCTGCGCCCCGGTCGCCGCCGCCTGGGCGGGGATTTCGGCCGGGATCACCTGCTGGGCGGTCGGGATCTGCGCGATGACGCTGCGGAACCGCGAGAAGAAGATCGTGGCGACGTCGAACTCGCCCGCCTCGAACATCGTGATAATCTTGCGGGCGATCGGGTCGGCCGTGCCGAAGCCCAGCGTGCGAACCGCGCGCAGATCGATGAAGTCGATGATCTGCTTGGCGAACTGGCGACGCAGGAGGTCGTAGCCCTTCTTGCCGACGCAGATGATCTTGACCGTCTTGCCCTGGGACAGGAGCAGGTTGGCCCGGTCGCGCGCCAGACGGGCGATCGACGAGTTGAACGCGCCGCACAGGCCACGCTCGGCCGTGAACACGACGAGCAGGTGCACGTCGCTGCGGCCGTTCCCGGCGAGCAGCGCCGGAGCGCCGGGCGAGCCTGCGACGCCGGCCGCCACGTTCGCCAGCACGGCGCTCATCCGCTCGGCGAACGGGCGCGCGGCCTCGGCCGCCGTCTGGGCACGGCGGAGCTTCGCCGCCGCGACCATCTGCATGGCCTTGGTGATCTTCTGCGTCGCCTTGACCGAGGCGATGCGGTTGCGCAGGTCCTTCAGCGAAGCCATGGCTCGCGCCTACCTCTCAGGTTCGGGCCGCTCGCGGGCTCAGCTGAACGACTTGGCGAACGCGTCGACCACGTCCTTGAGCTTCTTGGCGGTGTCGTCCGACAGGTCCTTCGACGTGCGGATGGCCTCCAGGATGCCGGAGTGCGTGGTCTTCAGCGTGCCGAGCAGACCGTCCTGGAACGCGCGGACGCGGTTCACGGGCAGCGGATCGAGATAGCCGTTCACGCCGGCGTAGATCACCGCGACCTGCTCTTCCATCTGCAGCGGCGAGAACTGCGGCTGCTTCAGGAGCTCGGTCAGGCGGGCGCCGCGGTTGAGCAGGCGCTGCGTGGTGGCGTCGAGGTCGCCGCCGAACTGGGCGAAGGCGGCCATCTCGCGGTACTGGGCGAGCTCGCCCTTGATCTTGCCCGCGACCTTCTTCATCGCCTTCGTCTGGGCCGAGGAGCCCACGCGCGACACCGAGAGGCCGACGTTCACCGCCGGGCGGATGCCCTGGTAGAACAGGTCCGTCTCCAGGAAGATCTGGCCGTCGGTGATCGAGATCACGTTCGTCGGGATGTAGGCCGACACGTCGTTGGCCTGCGTCTCGATGACCGGCAGCGCCGTGAGCGAGCCCGAGCCTTCGGTCTTGTTCAGCTTGGCGGCGCGCTCGAGCAGGCGGCTGTGCAGGTAGAACACGTCGCCGGGATAGGCTTCGCGGCCCGGCGGGCGGCGCAGCAGCAGCGACATCTGGCGGTACGCGACGGCCTGCTTCGACAGGTCGTCATAGATGATGACGGCATGCATGCCGTTGTCGCGGAAATACTCGCCCATGGTGCAGCCGGTGAACGGCGCCAGGAACTGCATCGGGGCCGGGTCGGAAGCCGTGGCCGCCACGATGATCGAGTATTCCAGGGCGCCCTGCTCCTCGAGCACCTTCACGAACTGCGCGACCGTGGAGCGCTTCTGGCCGATGGCGACGTAGACGCAGTAGAGCTTGGCGCTCTCGTCGCCCGACTGGTTGATCGCCTTCTGGTTCAGGATCGTGTCGAGCGCGATCGCGGTCTTGCCGGTCTGGCGGTCGCCGATGATCAGCTCGCGCTGGCCGCGGCCGATCGGGATCAGCGCGTCGACGGCCTTGAGGCCGGTCGACATCGGCTCGTGCACCGACTGGCGCGGAATGATGCCGGGCGCCTTGACGTCCACGCGCATGCGCTTCTCGGCGACGATCGGGCCCTTGCCGTCGATCGGGTTGCCGAGGGCGTCGACGACGCGGCCGAGCAGGCCCTTGCCGACGGGGGCGTCCACGATGGCGCCCGTGCGCTTCACCGTCTGGCCTTCCTTGATGTCTCGGTCGGAGCCGAAGATCACGATACCGACGTTGTCGGTCTCGAGGTTCAGCGCCATGCCGCGGACGCCGTTCTCGAACTCGACCATCTCGCCCGCCTGGACGTTGTCGAGCCCGTAGGCGCGGGCGATGCCGTCACCGACGGACAGCACCTGGCCAACTTCGGTGACCTCGGCCTCGGACCCGAAATTCTTGATCTGGTCCTTGAGGATCGCGGAGATTTCTGCGGCGCGGATGTCCATCAGCCGACCTCTTTCATCGCGGTACGAATGCCGTTGAGTTTGGTACGCAGCGAAGCGTCGACCATCTTGGAGCCGAGCTTCACCACAAGTCCGCCGATGATCGCAGGATCGACCTTCACGTCGATCTCCACGCCTTCACCGGCCACGTCCTTCAGAGCCTGCTTGATCTCGCCCAGCACCCTCTCGGAGGGCTGGTCGGCGACCGTCACCTGGGCGCGAACCACGCCGCGGGAGCTGTCGACGAGCGCGCCATAGGCCCGCACCATGTCGCTCACCGCGAAGAGGCGCCGCTTGGCCGCCACGAGTCGCAGGAAATTGGCGGCGAGCCCGCCGATGCCCAGCTTCTCCAGGATCGGGCCGAGCGCCTTCGTCTGCTCCTCGGCGGTGAACACCGGGCTGCGCACGAAGCGCTCGACGTCGGGCTGCGTCGCGATGACCTGGGCGAAGCGATCGAGGTCCGCCTTCACCGCGTCGATCGAACCGGCCTCCTGGGCCAGTTCGAACAGCGCCGTGGCGTAACGCCCCGCTACTCCCGAAACGATCGTGTTCTCTTGAGCCACCGGCCGTCTCTCGAATGATTGTCCCGACTTCGGTGCCAAGACGCCGCACCCGCAAGCGGGAAGGCCGGTCGTGACGCCACCGTCTGGAGTGGAACCGAACCTCGCCGAAACACCCCACGCACGCGTGGAAAGTCCCTTGCAGAAGGTCCGAAAGGCGGGGGTGACCTAGCATGAGTGTTACAGCCGCGCAACCCGAACGGACCCGCCGAAGGAGCGACTTTAGGTGGGCGGCGGAGCGGGTGTGACTTGCCCGACGCCAACCCTGCCCCTACACTCTGTATGCATAGCTGTATGCATTGGAGGTTGTGGTGCAGAAGCGCATGACCATCAGCATAGACGCCGAGGTGTACGATGGGCTCGTCAGGGTCATCGGTCGCCGCAGGATCAGCGGCTTTCTCGAAGACCTTGCGCGACCCTACGTGGTCCAGGGATCCCTCGAGACGGCCTATGCCGAGATGGCTCGCGACGAGCAGAGAGAAGCCGAGGCGCTGGAATGGGCGGAAGGCCTGATCGGCGATGCGGCGAGGTGAAGTCTGGTGGGTTGATTTCGAGCCCGCCCGCGGTGGAGAAATCCGCAAGACCCGCCCTGCGGTCATCGTCAGCAATGATGCTTCCAATACGGCGCTCAACCGCGTTCAGGTCGTCCTACTGACGAGCAACACGAGCCGGATTTATCCCTGCGAAGCTCTCGTCAGCATTCAGGGAAAGCCAAGCAAGGCTTTGGCCGATCAGCTGACGACCGCCGCGAAGGAGCGATTCTCGAGCAGGCTCGGGGCTCTCTCGGCATCCGATCTCGCCGGGGTCGAGCGCGCGATCCGAACGCAGCTTGGTCTGATCGAATGACGTAGCGGTAGCAGTCCTTACAAAAAGCTCATCGGGTCCACGTCCACGGCCACGCGCACGCTCCCCGTCGTCTTCGGCGCCCGCGCGAGCCAGCCGCGCAGCCAGTCCTGGAGGGGAAACTCGCGGGCCGTCTTCACCAGGAGGCGGAACCGGTGCCGGCCCCTGACCACCGCGAGCGGTGCTTCGGCGGGGCCGAGCACCATGACGTCGGGATGCTCGCCGGCGCAGCGGGCCAGGGCCCGCGCATGGCTCTCGGCGGAGGGGCGGTCGGTCGCCGAGACGATCAGCGCCGCGAGCCGGCCGAAGGGCGGCAGGCCGGCGCTTTCGCGCAGCCGCGTCTCCTCATTGTAGAAGCGCTCCACGTCGCCGGAGATCAGCGCCTTCATCACCGGGTGGTCCGGCTGGTGCGTCTGGATCAGGGCCCGGCCGGCCGTGTTGCCGCGCCCCGCGCGTCCCGTCACCTGCTGCAGCACCTGGAAGGTACGCTCGGCGGCGCGCGGATCGCCGGAGGCGAGGCCGATGTCGCCGTCGACCACGCCCACGAGCGACAGGAACGGGAAATTGTGCCCCTTGGCGACCAGTTGGGTGCCGATGACGATGCGGAACTCGCCGGCCGCCACCGCGTCCAGTTCGCGCCTCAGCCGCTCGGTACCGCCAGGAAAGTCGGACGACAGCACGAGCGCGCGGTGGCCGGGAAAGCGCTCGGCCACCTCCTCGGCCAGGCGCTCCACGCCGGGGCCGCAGGCCGCGAGGCTGTCGGCGGCGCCGCATTCCGGGCAGGTCTCGGGCCGACGCTCGATGTGGCCGCAGTGGTGGCACACCAGAGCGCGGCGGAAGCGGTGCTCGACGAGCCAGGCGGTGCAGTTCGGGCACTGGAACCGATGGCCGCAGGCCTTGCACAGCGTCAGCGGCGCATAGCCGCGCCTGTTGAGATAGAGCAGGGCCTGCTCGCCGGCCTCCAGCGTCCGGGTCACCTCCTGCACCAGCCTGGGGGCAAGCCACTGGCCGCGCTCCGGCCCCGCCGTCCTGAGGTCGATGGCCGAGATGGAGGGAAGCGCACGCCCGCCGAAGCGCGATTCGAGTCGCACGTGCCGGTAGCGGCCGCGCTGCGCGTTCACACGGCTTTCGATCGAGGGGGTCGCCGAGGCGAGCACCACCGGCGCGCCTTCGATCTGGCCGCGCACGACCGCCATGTCCCGGGCGTGGTAGTGCACGCCGTCTTCCTGCTTGTAGGCCGCCTCGTGCTCCTCGTCGACCACCACGAGCCCGAGGTCTCGGAACGGCAGGAACAGGGCCGACCGCGCCCCGGCGACGACGAGCGCCTCGCCCGAGGCCACGGCCGCATGGGTGCGCTCGCGCCGCCGGCCCGCCACGCCCGAATGCCACTCCGCCGGCCGCACGCCGAAACGGCGCGTGAATCGATCCAGGAACTGCCCCGTCAAGGCGATTTCCGGCATCAGGATGAGCGACTGGCGCCCCATCCTCACCGCTTCGGCCACCGCCTCGAAATAGACCTCGGTCTTGCCCGAGCCGGTCACGCCTTCCAAAAGCGTCACCCCGAAGCGGCGGGCGGCGACCGCCTGCGAGAGCACCGAGGCGGCCTCGGCCTGCCCGGCCTCCAGCGCGGTGACGGCGTAGGCGGGGTCCGGACGCGCGGCGATCGGGGGCGGCGGGATCCCGACGGGTTCCAGCGTTCCCTCGTCGACCAGGGCGTCGACGACGCCGACGCTCACGACCGCGGCCTCCGCCAGCGCGCGCTTGGAGAAGGCGACGCCGCCCTCCGCCGCCGCGATGACCCTGGCGCGGGCGGGCGTCATGCGGGCTGGCGGTGGACCGGCCAGCCGCACGCCGACCTGGATCCGCTCGGGCTCGTCGTTGGTGGGGCCGCGCAGGGCCATGCGCAGGACCATCCCGCGGGGAGCCAGCGTGTAGCGGGCCACCCATTCGACGAAGCGCCTCAGGTTCGCCGAGAGCGCGGGGCTGTCCACCCGCCCCGCGATCGCCTTCAGGTTCGACGCGCCGGCGGAGCTCTGTTCCCGGACCTCCCAGACCACGCCGGGCCACTCGCGCGGGCCGAACGGCACACGGACGACGTCGCCGGGGTCCACCGACAGGTGGGCTGGCACCGTATAGCTATAGGTCTGGTCGAGGCCCGTGGGGACGAGCACTTCTGCCACCGTCGGCCCGGCGCCCGGGATCGGGGTCGGCGCATCGTGCTCGTCATGCCTCTCCATGGGCATCGACTAGCAAAGATTCGGACGAGGCTCCACGGCGGAACCGACGGGCCTCGAAATCGTCACCGAGGCATGAACGGGATGGCTCGAATGCTCCCGCATGCGGCGAGGCGCAATGAAGCAAAGCTCCAGAATGCACTCCAGAAAGACGTTACAACTGACAGATTTCGTTTTTTGTAATGCCGCTTTCCAGGTCCGGAATGAGCGGCCGGCACGCCGCGCTCGCCACGAATATTTAAGTCCTTGCAAGGGCTTGCGAAGCGCCTGCGACGAAAGGCAAACGCTCGCGCAACGCTCCGCTTACGTCTTTCGCTCGACTTGCTGTGGTCACATCTTGGGGCTAAGGGGGGTCCGTTTCGGGGCGGGCGGTCCGTCCGGCCCGGCCCACTGACGAACCCGGACCCAATAGGAAAGCCTGGACCCATGGCGCGCAAGAAGATCGCTCTGATCGGTTCCGGCCAGATCGGCGGCACCCTCGCCCATCTCGCCGGATTGAAGGAACTCGGCGACATCGTTCTCTTCGACATCGCGGAAGGCGTGCCCCAGGGCAAGGGCCTCGACATTGCCGAGTCCTCCCCGGTCGACGGCTTCGACGCGAAGTTCTCCGGCGCCAACGGCTACGAGGCGATCGCCGGAGCCGACGTCGTGATCGTCACCGCCGGCGTGCCGCGCAAGCCCGGCATGAGCCGCGACGACCTGCTCGGCATCAACCTCAAGGTCATGGACCAGGTCGGCGCCGGTCTGAAGCAGTATGCTCCCAATGCCTTCGTCATCTGCATCACCAACCCGCTCGACGCGATGGTGTGGGCGCTGCAGAAGGCTTCGGGCCTGCCCAAGCACAAGGTCGTCGGCATGGCCGGCGTGCTCGACTCGGCCCGCTTCCGCTACTTCCTCGCCGAAGAGCTCGGCGTCTCCGTGCGCGACGTGCACGCCATGACGCTCGGCGGCCACGGCGACGACATGGTCCCGCTGGTCCGTCACTCCACCGTCGGTGGCGTGCCGTTGCCCGACCTCGTGAAGATGGGCTGGCTCACTCAGGCCAAGCTCGACGCCATCGTCGAGCGCACCCGCAAGGGCGGTGGCGAGATCGTCGCGCTGCTGAAGACCGGTTCGGCCTTCTACGCTCCGGCAGCCTCCGCCATCGCCATGGCCGAGAGCTACCTGAAGGACCAGAAGCGCATCCTGCCCTGCGCCGCCTACCTCAACGGCGAGTACGGCGTGAAGGACATGTATGTCGGCGTGCCGGTCCTCATCGGCGAGAACGGCGTCGAGAAGATCGTCGAGGTCGCCTTCGACGATGCCGAGAAGGCGATGTTCGCCAAGTCGGTCGAGGCCGTGAAGGGCCTCGTCGACGCCTGCAAGCAGATCAATCCCGCGTTCGCCTGAGACGGTGAGTAGCGAGTAGGGCGTAGCGAACAAGGGCGTCCGCGCCCGCCTGACCGCCCCCTACTCGCCATTCGCTACTCGCCAATCGCTCATAGCGAGGTTCCCATGAACATCCACGAATACCAGGGCAAGGCCGTCCTCAAGGAGTTCGGCGTGCCGGTCTCCAATGGCCGCGCCATCTTCAAGGCCGACGAGGCCGAGCAGGCGGCCAAGGACCTCGGCGGCCCGCTGTGGGTCGTGAAGTCCCAGATCCATGCCGGCGGTCGCGGCAAGGGCAAGTTCAAGGAAGCCTCGGCCGGCGAAAAGGGCGGCGTGCGCCTCGCCAAGTCGATCGACGAGGTGAAGCAGTTCGCCCGCGAGATGCTCGGCGCCACGCTGGTGACGATCCAGACGGGCCCGTCCGGCAAGCAGGTCAACCGCCTCTACATCGAGGACGGCTCCGACATCGCCAAGGAATTCTACCTGTCGATGCTGGTCGACCGCGTCACCTCGCGCATCTCCTTCGTGGTTTCCACCGAAGGCGGCATGAACATCGAGGACGTGGCCCACGACACGCCCGAGAAGATCATCACCTTCTCGGTCGACCCGGCCACCGGCGTCATGGCGCATCACGGCCGCCGCGTTGCCCAGGCGCTGGGCCTGTCCGGCGACCTCGCCAAGCAGGCCGAGAGCCTCGTGGCGAAGCTCTACACGGCGTTCGTGTCCAAGGACATGAGCATGCTGGAGATCAACCCGCTGATCGTCACCACCGACGGCAAGCTGCGCGCGCTCGACGCCAAGATCTCCTTCGACTCCAACGCCCTCTACCGGCACCCGGACGTCCTGGCGCTCCGCGACGAGACCGAAGAGGACGCCAAGGAGATCGAGGCCTCCAAGTACGACCTCAACTACATCACGCTCGACGGCACGATCGGCTGCATGGTCAACGGCGCCGGCCTCGCCATGGCGACGATGGACATCATCAAGCTCTACGGCGAGGCGCCTGCGAACTTCCTCGACGTCGGCGGCGGCGCCAGCAAGGAGAAGGTCACCGCGGCCTTCAAGATCATCACCGCCGATCCGAACGTGAAGGGCATCCTCATCAACATCTTCGGCGGCATCATGCGCTGCGACGTCATCGCCGAGGGCGTGATCGCCGCGGTGAAGGAAGTCGGCCTGAAGGTGCCGCTGGTGGTGCGCCTCGAGGGCACGAACGTCGATCTCGGCAAGAAGATCATCAGCGAGTCCGGCCTGAACGTCATCCCGGCCGACGACCTCGACGATGCCGCGCAGAAGATCGTGAAGGCGGTGAGGGGCTGACATGCCCTTCGTCAACATCAAGACGACGAAAACCAACCTCACCCGGGAAACCAAGGCGCAGATCGTGAAGGAGTTCAGCGAAACTCTCGTTCGCGTTCTGGGAAAGAAGCCCGAGAACATCCACATCGTCATCGACGTCGTCGACGACGAGGACTGGGGACACTCGGGCAAGCTGGTCGCCGAGACACGAAAGATTGCGAGGGGCTAATGTCCGTCCTCATCGACGCCAACACCAAGGTCATCTGCCAGGGCTTCACCGGCAAGAACGGGACCTTCCACTCCGAGCAGGCGCTCGCCTACGGCACCAAGATGGTCGGCGGCACGTCGCCGGGGAAGGGTGGCTCCACCCATCTCGGCCTGCCCGTCTTCGACACGGTCGCCGAGGCCCGCGACAAGACCGGGGCTGACGCCTCCGTCATCTACGTGCCCCCGGCGGGCGCGGCGGATGCGATCTGCGAGGCGATCCAGGCGGAGATCCCGCTCATCGTCTGCATCACCGAGGGCATCCCGGTCACCGACATGATCAAGGTGAAGCGGGCTCTGTCGGGCTCGAAGTCGCGCCTGATCGGCCCCAACTGCCCCGGCGTCATGACCGCCGGCGAGTGCAAGATCGGCATCATGCCGGGCAACATCTTCAAGAAGGGCTCGGTGGGCATCGTGTCGCGCTCCGGCACGCTGACCTACGAGGCGGTGTTCCAGACCACCCGCGAGGGCCTGGGCCAGACGACGGCCGTGGGCATCGGCGGCGATCCGGTGAAGGGCACCGAGTTCATCGAGGTGCTGGAGCTGTTCCTCGCCGACCCCAAGACCGAGTCGATCATCATGATCGGCGAGATCGGCGGCTCGGCCGAGGAAGACGCGGCCCAGTTCATCGCCGACGAGGCCAAGCGCGGCCGCAAGAAGCCGATGGTCGGCTTCATCGCCGGGCGCACGGCCCCTCCCGGCCGCCGCATGGGCCATGCCGGCGCCATCATCTCGGGCGGCAAGGGCGGTGCCGAGGACAAGATCGCGGCCATGGAGGCGGCGGGCATCCGCGTGTCGCCCTCCCCGGCCCGCCTCGGCAAGACGCTGGCCGAAGTGCTCAAGGGTTGAGAGCCCGAGCGAATAGCGAGTAGCGAATAGCGAGTGGTTCAGGGCGCCAGCGGGAAGCAGTTCGGACAGGAACGAGGCATCAAGACTTTTGCCTTATCCTGTTTGCTACTCGCTACTCGCTGGCCGCAACTAATCCCCGGCCGAGGACACGCCACATGGCACGCCAGGACCAGAACGACGCCTTCCTGCAGACCTCCTTCCTGTATGGCGCGAACGCCGCCTACATCGAGGACCTCTACGCGCGCTACCAGGAGAACCCCTCCTCGGTCGATGCCGAGTGGCAGGCCTTCTTCGGAGCGCTCAAGGACGACGGCGCCGCCATCGCCAAGAGCGCCAAGGGTGCCTCCTGGAAGAAGCCGAACTGGCCGGTCGCGGCCAACGGGGAACTCGTCTCCGCCCTCGACGGCAACTGGGGCCAGGTCGAAGAGATCGTCGCCGACAAGATCAAGGGCAAGGCCGAGGTCCTGCAGGCCAAGGGCGCCCCGGGCCTCTCGGACGCCGACATCCAGCGTGCGACCCGTGACTCGGTCCGCGCGTTGATGATGATCCGCGCCTATCGCATGCGCGGCCATCTGCATGCCCAGCTCGACCCGCTCGAGATCGAGCCGCTGAAGGACCATGAGGAGTTGCATCCCTCCTCCTACGGCTTCACCGAGGCCGACTGGGACCGCAAGATCTTCATCGACAACGTGCTGGGCCTGGAGCACGCCACGATCCGCGAGATGCTCGCGATCCTGAAGCGCACCTACTGCTCCACCATCGGCTACGAGTTCATGCACATCTCCAATCCGGCCGAGAAGGCCTGGATCCAGGAGCGCATCGAGGGGCCGGACAAGGAGATCGCCTTCACCCGCGAGGGCAAGCGCGCCATCCTCAACAAGCTCGTCGAGGCCGAGGGCTTCGAGAAGTTCATCGACGTCAAGTACACGGGCACGAAGCGCTTCGGCCTGGACGGCGCCGAGTCGCTGATCCCCGCGCTCGAGCAGATCATCAAGCGCGGCGGCAATCTCGGCGTGAAGGAGATCGTGTTCGGCATGGCCCATCGCGGCCGCCTGAACGTGCTCACCCAGGTGATGGCCAAGCCCCACCGCGCCCTGTTCCACGAGTTCAAGGGCGGCTCCTACGCCCCCTCGGACGTGGAGGGCTCGGGCGACGTGAAGTACCATCTCGGCGCGTCCTCGGACCGCACCTTCGACGGCAACAACGTCCACCTGTCGCTGACCGCCAACCCGTCGCACCTGGAGATCGTCGATCCCGTCGTGCTCGGCAAGGTGCGCGCCAAGCAGGACCAGCTCGGCGACATCGTCGAGCGCGCCAAGGTGATGCCGCTGCTGATCCACGGCGACGCGGCCTTCGCCGGCCAGGGCGTCGTGGCGGAGTGCCTGGGCCTCTCGGGCCTGAAGGGCCACCGGACCGGCGGCTCGGTGCACTTCATCATCAACAACCAGATCGGCTTCACGACCTATCCGCGCTATTCGCGGTCGTCGCCCTATCCGTCGGACGTGGCGAAGATGATCGAGGCGCCGATCTTCCACGTGAACGGTGACGATCCCGAAGCGGTGGTCTTCGCGGCCAAGGTCGCGACCGAGTTCCGTCAGAAGTTCCACAAGCCGGTCGTCATCGACATGTTCTGCTACCGGCGGTTCGGGCACAACGAGGGCGACGAGCCCGGCTTCACCCAGCCGCTGATGTACAAGAAGATCAAGTCGCAGCCGACGACGCTGGAGCTCTATTCCCGCAAGCTCGTCAGCGAGGCCGTGGTCACCGAGGGCGAGGTCGAGAAGATGCGCGCCGACTGGCGCCAGCGTCTCGAGGCCGAGTTCGAGGCCGGCCAGGCCTACAAGCCCAACAAGGCCGACTGGCTCGACGGTCGCTGGGCCGGCCTGAAGGCGATCAAGGAGAGCGAGGACGACGCGCGTCGCGGCCAGACCGGCATCGCGCTCGAGCGCCTGCGCCAGATCGGCGAGCGGATCACCAGGGCGCCCGATGGCTTCAACGTCCACCGCACGATCCAGCGCTTCCTCGACAACCGCCGCAAGGCGATCGAGACCGGCGAGGGCATCGACTGGGCGACCGGCGAGGCGCTGGCCTTCGGCTCGCTGCTCACGGAAGGCCACCCCGTGCGCCTGTCCGGCCAGGACTGCGAGCGCGGCACCTTCTCGCAGCGCCACTCGGTGCTGATCGACCAGGAGACCGAGGCCCGCTACACCCCGCTGAACAACATCGGCGAGGGCCAGTCCCGCTACGAGGTCATCAACTCGATGCTCTCGGAAGAGGCGGTGCTGGGCTTCGAGTACGGCTACTCGCTGTCGGAGCCGAACGCGCTCACCGCGTGGGAAGCCCAGTTCGGCGACTTCGCCAACGGCGCGCAGGTCGTGTTCGACCAGTTCGTGTCGTCTGGCGAGCGCAAGTGGCTGCGCATGTCGGGCCTCGTCTGCCTGCTGCCGCACGGCTACGAGGGGCAGGGTCCCGAGCACTCCTCGGCCCGTCTCGAGCGCTTCCTGCAGATGTGCGCCGAAGACAACATGCAGGTCGCCAACTGCACGACGCCGGCCAACTACTTCCACGTCCTGCGCCGGCAGCTGAAGCGCGACTTCCGCAAGCCCCTGATCCTGATGACGCCGAAGTCGCTGCTGCGCCACAAGCGCGCCGTGTCGCGGCTCGAGGAGATAGGCCCGGGCACCACGTTCCACCGCGTGTTGTGGGACGACGCCCAGCTGCTCAAGGGCGAGAAGATCAAGCTCGCCAAGGACAACAAGATCCGTCGCGTCGTCCTGTGCTCGGGCAAGGTCTACTACGACCTCTACGAGGAGCGGGAGAAGCGCGGCATCGACGACGTCTACCTCCTGCGCGTCGAGCAGCTCTATCCCTTCCCGGTGAAGGCGCTCGCCACCGAACTCGCCCGCTTCAAGAACGCGGACGTGGTGTGGTGCCAGGAAGAGCCCAAGAACATGGGGTCCTGGAGCTTCGTCGAGCCGTACCTGCGCTGGGTGCTGCAGCACGCCGGCACCAAGACGAAGGAACCGATCTACGCGGGACGGCCGGCCTCGGCCGCGACCGCGACCGGCCTGATGTCCAAGCATCTGGCCCAGCTGGCGGCCTTCCTCGAGGAGGTCTACGCCGCCTGATCCCGACCCGCCGGCGGCCCTGAAGCCAGGGCCGCCTGCCGACCGAGCCCCGAACTCCCGCCAGGCTCTCCGCCGCCGCGCAGGCTCCCCTGCCGCCGGAACGGCCCGGCTCCAGACGAGAGGTCCAAACGACCATGTCGACCGAAATCCGCGTCCCCACCCTCGGCGAATCCGTGACCGAGGCCACTATCGGCAAGTGGTTCAAGAAGCCCGGCGACGCCGTGAAGGCCGACGAGCCCCTGCTGGAGCTCGAGACCGACAAGGTCACGCTCGAGGTGAACGCGCCGGCTGCAGGCGTGCTCGCCGAGATCGTCGCGAAGGACGGGGACACGGTCGGCGTGGGCGCCCTGCTGGGCTCCATCGGCGCCGGTTCCGGCGCCGCCGCTCCCGCCCCGGCCGCCAAGGCCGAGGCACCCAAGGCCGCGCCCGCGCCGGCCCCCGCCGCCGCTCCCGCCAAGGCTCTGCCCGCCGACACGCCCCAGGCCCCCTCGGTGCAGCGCATCGCCTCGGAGACCGGCGTCGACCCGGCGTCCGTCGCGGGCTCCGGCAAGGACGGCCGCGTGACGAAGGGCGACATGTTGGCCGCGGTGGCGACCGCCGCTTCGGCGCCGGCAGCCGCCCCGGCTCCCGCGCCCGCCCAGGTGCGCGCGCCGTCGGTGGCCGAGGACGCCACCCGCGAGGAGCGGGTGCGCATGACCAAGCTGCGCCAGACCATCGCCCGCCGCCTGAAGGACGCCCAGAACACCGCCGCCATGCTGACGACCTTCAACGAGGTCGACATGGGCGCGGTGATGGCGCTGCGCGCCACCTACAAGGACGTGTTCGAGAAGAAGCACGGCACCAAGCTCGGCTTCATGGGCTTCTTCGTGAAGGCCTGCGTGCAGGCGCTGAAGGAGATCCCGGCCGTCAACGCCGAGATCGACGGCACCGA